>PAWD01000020.1 GCA_002713325.1 Nitrososphaerota archaeon | reverse complement strand
GAAAATAGTCAGTTCTTTAGTGGTATTTATGTTGTTGAGATACTTGAACCTCCTGATATCTC
This sequence comes from Nitrososphaerota archaeon, assembly GCA_002713325.1. Taxonomy (GTDB): domain Archaea; phylum Thermoproteota; class Nitrososphaeria; order Nitrososphaerales; family UBA213; genus UBA213. The sequence continues at coordinate 14,049 of PAWD01000020.1, read as the reverse complement.
AGTTCATGTAGAAATAAGGGATCCAGATGGAACACAGATAATCAGTAGGGAATCTAATATTCCGTTCGTCATAGATAGTTTTGATGTTAAAAATGATGGGTTGTATATTATGACCGTTGAGAATTTCTCATCAAGGGATGTGATCAGGGTTGCTGTTGCACTCGGAGGACAGGTTTATTCAGGTTCAGTAGATCCCATGATTGCTGTAGCAATACCATCGTATATTGCTATTATAGGAATAATAATCATAATATCTGGAGCAGCGGTATATTATAAGGAAAGACTGTGTTCAGGTTCGATGTAACCAGATAGTTATTATACTTCTTTCTTATAATAGAATAATAATGGGATTATTCGGAAGCAAGTTCAAATGTGATCAATGTGATAGCAAGTTTGGGAAGGAAGAAGAATTATTATCACATGCAAAACAATCCCATGGAGTAGACGTACAGGATTATAACATTGAGAGCGGAAAGGACTATTCTGGTCAAGCTAAATTCAAATCAATAGCTGTGCAACTACAAGTCTCAGATGTAAAAGTTGCTGAAACTAGATATTGGATTAATGAACTTACTAATCAGTATGCAGATTTAGTAGTTACCAACGTAGAGATCAAACCTGATAGGATTACTTTTAATATAGGTTCTCCTAGTATGGACGACCTTACTGCAGATGACATAAAGTTTAGAATTGATGAGTATCTTACAATGAATATATCGCCATTTGAGTGTAAGCAGGTACGCATAGCATAGGGCGCTGTATAACTATTATTTATTTGGAAAAGGTAACTTATGTAAAAATTTATGGTGTTATACAGTTACTAAAAAAATTTATGTTTGTTTTTATATTCTAAATCATGCTTCCCGATGTTTATTTGTATGCTATAAGGAACAAAGATAAGGAGTTCTCAAGTATATCAGAAAATAACTCTAAAAATAGGAATATACTCTTAACTGCAAAAGGGATATGGATTGACTATCAACCTGTCTCAAAATCATGTGTCATTGCAGGAGTTGATAGTAGTTATAACATGCAGCATTTTCAGGGATTTCATCTCTATGTAATAGATGCTGCATGTGTTACCAAAGAGGGTAATATACTAGCCAAAGAATTTATTCATAAGATAGGGGTATTAGATCGGAATCAGTTAGAAGCAAAATCATTGGAGATAGAAACCAATATAGCATATAAGGCTAACAATAACGTAAACCTGATCCTGGTAGACGGTTCTTTGATATCTAGGTTTGTGAGTGTATATCCTTCAGTAGTAAAGAGTGTTATGGATCTTATAAAAGAATATAGGAATATAGTATTCATCTCTAAGACATCTGATAGTAGAGAAATCTTTAAGCATATGAACAGTAAGGTTGGTGATATCTACTTCTTCAATCACATAAGTAGTAAGGCAGGTTATAGCAAACCACATATTATAACACGCTACAAGGAATCTATTACAGTTGTCTATGCAAGATTGAGCGACTTTTCACCATTGATAAAGCTTGAATTTCCTAGAGAGATTACCCAACAGAAAGTTAAAGGAATACTTGATCAACTTGCACATGACAGCGTTTCTGGATATCCATATGTTCTAAAACTTGCTCACAATACAGTAGTAGTAAGCGATAACGACATTGAAAGATTGGCTGGTATTTATGGATTGAAGAATGAAGTTGGTGCAAGGGAAGTATTGAGAAAATGACGACAATTACCGATTAAACCATTTTAGGAATTTTTTCATTATCACAGATTCCTATTTTTCGATATGAATTTGATAATTTGATATATAGTGATAATGACGTTAGTAATATATTATTCTGGCATTCTTAATTTCTTTGTTGTAAATACTTCTACTAGAAACTATAAACAGTAAATCTTTAAGCTCTATATATTTATGTTTTATAATTTAAAACTGGATCGTTATATTTTCTATAAAGTTGTTTATTACAATACAAAATATAATAAAATTCTTTTACTTTGATTGATCTAGATTTAGTTTATTTTTAATGAATGTATGTTAGGATTTGTAAACATATGTTTATTCAAGTTAATTTAGAATTTTTGATTGTAAATATACATGACAGATTAAAGAATATAATGAATATTTCTAGTGTAAAGAGGTAAATTATTCTTTTTATACATGTATTCATTTTTGATCATTTACATGAAAGAAATAGGTATTGTTGTGGGAGAATCAAAGCCATATGAGATAATGTTTGAATCCAAAAGACCGATAAGTGCAGGTGAATATGTAGTAATTAATGGTTCTAATGGTAAGATTCTTGGTTTGGTAGAAAGATCAACCATAGTAAGCGATGCTCTAGGTAAAAATATCAGAAATTATACTGAGGCTCTTGAGAGTAAACAAATTGCAGATGTTAACACACGTGATAAAAGTTACAGAGCCTGGGTTAGAATACTGGGTTACCTTGATGAGCTAAAGAATGGCAGAGCAATTATACCTGATGTGCCTCCATTACCTGGTATAGATATTCTTGAGGCATCTCCAGATGATCTTGGTACGATATTCGCTCCTAATAGTGATGAGTGGATAAGGATCGGTTTGCTGTTGAGGAATAGTAATGTAGAAGCAAGGGTAAACATAAGTAGAATTGTATCAAGGCATTTGGCAGTATTAGCTATGACTGGAATGGGTAAGAGTAACCTTATAGCATTATTAGCAAAGGAGATAGCAAAAATTGGAGGTACGATGGTGATATTTGATTATCACGACGATTATTCCTGGCTACAGATAAATGGTATGAATGTGATGGATGCAAAGATAAATCCTAGACTATTAGAATCAGAAAAATTTGCTGAGGTTATGGAGATACGAGAAAAATCATCTAATCAACAACATGTGCTCCGCGCGGCCTTTGAAGAGGCGAAATCTAGCCAAGGAGAGGTTTTCTGGGAAACCCTTTATGAATATGTGAAGAATAATTATGTAACTACACAGGGTAAGGAGAAACGCTACCGAGAAGCTGCTGAAGCGGTACTGGATAAGATCGATTATGCAAAGAGTCGCTTAAACAGGATATTGGATCAAAGTGTGAGCGATCCTACCGCATTGATAAAAAATGGTAAGGTGAACATCATAAATCTCATCGAGTTAACCGATCGTCAAGCGGACATTGCAGTTGGGTTCTATCTTGAAGAATTACTAATTGATAGGAAGAGGGTAACAAGGACAAAAAGAGGAGAGAAGGAGGGCAAGGCTCCGATAAGGTTTCCTACGCCAGTTCTGGCAGTTATAGAAGAGGCACACGCGTTCATCAGTAAGGATAAGCAGACTGATACCAAGTACATTGCTGCAAAGATAGCAAGAGAGGGAAGAAAATTTGGGTTGGGCCTTGCGATAGTATCCCAGAGACCTAGAGCTATAGATCCAAATATACTTAGTCAGATGGGGTCGCTTGCGGTTATGAAGATAATACAGCATGACGATCAGCAACAGATAGCCGCTGCCAGTGAATCCTTGAATAGGGAGATTGTGGAATTACTTCCCTCGCTTAACCCAGGAGATGCTGTTCTTGTTGGCCAATGGGTGAATCTACCTGCTTTTGTTCATATAGAACAGGTTATGGAGAAGAAGATCGGATCGGATCAACAAGCCGTGAAAGAATGGAAACGTATCAAAACGATGAATGAAATTACAAAGGAATCGACTCAGGCAATGATTAAAAAAGGATATCTGAAAGATTGATAGTGTATGTTAATTGCTCATATATCTGATATACATCTAGGATATTCACAATTTAATCTTGAAGAGAGGGAAGAAGACATCTATAATGCATTTGCACAAGCAATTGACATCTCGATCAAAGAAGGTGTAAAGTTGATAATATTGACTGGAGACATTTTTAATACACCTAAACCTGAAGGTGGGGCTATAGTAAAACTTGGAGACCAGTTGAAAAGATTGAAGGAATATGGTATAAGAGTGTACTTCGTTCTTGGTGATCATGATCTAAGCAGGGTACGAGGAGTACCTGTTCCTTTCGCATTTCACAATCTTGATTTTGCAACCTATCTAGGTAACGGGAAGTTACATGAATTTAATAATATACTCTTGGTAGGATTTGATAAGCACAGGGCAAGTGAAATTGATGAACTTATTGGTAAATTGAAAAATGTTGATGAACAAGTTAAGAAATTCAATGGTCATAGAATATTGGTTCTGCATCAGGGCCTAATTGACTTTAACAAATATGCTGGAGAGATTAATGCCAATGATCTACCTACAAACTTCACTTACTATGCAATGGGTCATCTTCATGATAGGTATAAGAAGAGATTCGATCATCTAGGAGGGCCACTTGTATATCCAGGTTCAATTGAGGTTACCTCGTCTGAGGGGATCAAGGAAACTGAAAAAGGATTTTATATAGTTGATTTATCTGCAAAGGAACCAGTACCTCAATGGCATAAGCTTGACATCAGATCTCAAATAGAGATGCAAGTAAAATATGACGAATTGGATGTAAAACTTGATGAATTTGCCAAGACGATTAAAGATCTTTCAAGGAAACCAGTTGTTCATTTTAAAATATTCGGTAAAGATATAGATTCTAAGAATGTTGAAAGCATACTCTCAAAAATTACAAATCTAGTATTATATTATAAATGGGATCCAATCGAGGAATCAATATCACAAACATCTTCGGAAGAAAAAACACAAGATATAGACAGTGAACTTTTTGAACTTGCCAAGAAAGAACTTGGTAATGAAGAGTTAGCAAGATTCGCAATCAATGAATTGTTACCACTACTACAATCAGGGAATACACAAGAAGCTGTTAGTGTTGTATGGCAAACCTATGAAAAATTCAAAGGAGATCGTTATGCTGGAGAAAATTCAACTAGATAACTTTGTTTCCCATAGTAGCACAATGCTAGAGTTCGATAGAGGTGTAACTATATTTATCGGAAGTAACGGTTCAGGAAAGTCAAGTATTATAGACGCTATAACATTTGCTCTTTACGGTGAACATACAAGACGTAAAAATAAAAATTTAGTTAGACGCGATTCTGAAGGATGTTTGGTTGAGTTGACTTTCAAAATCAATTCAAATCGATACCAAGCTACGCGACGGTTAGATGTAAAAGGCTCTCTAGACAGTGCAAAGCTTGAACAAATAACAGATACGGGTTTGATACCTCTGGCCCATGGTGAAAGAAAACAGATGGGTGAATCGGTGAGCACTGAAATTAGTAATATTATTGGTCTTGATTATAACAGGTTCCAGTTAGCTGTTGTAGTTCAGCAAGGTGAGATAGATGCCATACTAAAACAGAAACCAAGTGAATTCAAAGAATTCATTAATACACTGGTAGGAATAGACAGGCTTGATAGAGCATATTATAATATGAAGGATGTTGTTGACTCGTTCAAGTCTTTACTTAGGAAGAGTATTGGCTATGATTACAATGACATAACAATTCTAGAACAGAAGATAGATCAGGAAAGAAAAAATGAAGAGCAATCAACTAGAGAACTTGAACAACTAAATTCCGAAATGCAAAAATTTGAAGATGAAGAGAAGAATAAGAAAGAAAAACTTGAAAAACTCGAACCTTTGAGTAGAAAAGAAAAAGAACTTGATGAAACGAATGTTTTGTTGGCTAGGTATATAGAGAACAAAATAGCAGACTCACGAACAAGGTTTAAACAAGAATTAGCTAGTAGTGAGAAACAACAAAGTGACTTGACTAGAGATATCAAAATGATGCAACAGCGATACATAGATGTAAAAAATAATCTAGAACAAGTTTCTTTTATTCCTAATATACGATCAGAACGTGAGATATTAGATAAACAATTGTCTAGTCTAGAACAAGAACAACAAGACTATGAAGGTAAAATTGAAAGATTAGAACAATTACATGATTATACCAAGACCAGTGAACCTGAAGCAAAATGTCCAGTTTGTGGTTCGGTCATAGGAAAAATAATTGTCAAATTCGATTCAGAACATATCGAAGTAGAACTGAAAAAAATACAAGAGATGAAAAATAACACAAAATCACAAAAAGAAGAATTAGATCGTCAGAAAGAAAATTTAATTACTAAAGATGCAATCGCTAAGCAAGCAAAGGAATACCTTAATTCACATGGTATAGAGGGCAATGATCATCTTGCTAATCTTACACGAGAAATAGAAGAAAAGAATGCTGAATCTTCAAAATTACCAACACGTATAGAATATATTCAAAATCAATTGGCAAATATACCAGCTCATATTGACAAGAACAGTAATTTAGATGATTTCGTAAATGATGAATATTCAAAAGAACTAAACCAAAAGATCCTTGATTTAAAAAACGAGTTGAAAGGTTTTAAACGAGAAGAATTTAAAGATTTGAAATCTCAATGTGATGAGCTAGTTCGTAAACGAATGTCTCTTTCGGAGCGGAAAGGAGAATCTGCAAAGACTAATAGAGAAGCTAAAAGTGAGATCGAAAGTTTAACGAAAATTCTAGACGAAATAAAAAAAGCAAATTTTTTTGCGGATTTGTTGGACAAGATAAGGAAAGAAATTTACAATAGGGATGGTTCCGTCGCAATGCGCCTTAGATTACAGACTCTGAAAACTATATCCGATAAAGCATCGAACTATATTGAAATGTTTGGACTTGATATATTAAGAGTAGAACTTACCGAAAAGGCTAGGGATGTATTGATAACCTGTTACAGGCATAACGGCACAACAGATATGGAATCTTTAAGCGGAGGAGAAAAGGTTGCAATAGCACTGGCATTAAGACTTGGTATGGCATATGTTATGGGACGCGATAAACTTGATTTCATAATTCTTGACGAACCTACTACACATTTGGATGAAGAGAGAAGGAGATCCCTTGTAAAAATAATTACTGAAGCCTTCCAATCAGGTTTGGGACCATTATCACAAATGATATTGATTACCCATGATCCTGCGATATTTGATAACGCCAATGTTGATAGTATGTACGAGTTTGAAATGACCAATGAGGGCACGCATTTAACAAAGTTCTAGACATAAAGTGTCCACATACTAAAGTGTTAGATTATTGATTCCTATATAACAAATAAATTTAAAATTATAGTGTTATTGTGGAAGAACTTAATCGTTCGCATCACTCTTATGCCTATTGAGAGTATGTATATTGTTGTTAATTAACAATAAGGAGTAATGTATTAAAAGCTATTATTATTAATGTGTAGAATATGAAGAAGATACTTTGTTGGCACCTAACACCTCAGGAAGTTAGAGAGACACATTACCCAATAGAAAAATTGATACATTGGGAAATTAGATGTGGTTTTTCAGAAGAGTCATACTTTAGTATTTATTGGTTCAAAGTAGGCATACCGTATGATAAGGAGCCCATCAATGGTGTTGCACTGTATACGGTAGAATGTAGCGAAGAAATCGCTAATTCGTTGGAGAAGTTCTTGTTAGATATAATTGGTGGAAATATAGTGAAGAAAGGCTATCGAACATTCTTTGCAGGTGCGAATATAGAACGTGATAATATATCACTTTCTGATCTTGCTAAAAAAATTGTGACGAAATTCAATGCGGGTGGAGAGATATGGCTCGAGTTTGATGGTCTTTCAGACGAGGAGGTCCAAACTCTCTTTCCATCAAAATCTCTTCCTGTAGCCAACTAGATATATAAGAAGTTGTATAAAATTATCTTATAATGGGTGATCAAGGTGATCCAGAGCATATTGACAAAGAGCTTAAGCTCAAGGCGCATCTCCTAGAACTTAGGAAGAGAATAGTTAGAATAGCTATAGCTGTAGGGCTAATATTAGGAATCACTTTAACTTTTGGTATAAAGGAATTTGATATAAACGGTCAAAATATACTTATGTTATATCCAGATCCGTTTCATAATATAGCTATTCAGATCACATTTGCAATGAAGGAAGCGCTTATTCCTGAAGAAGTAGCGCTTATTCAGATTGCTCCGGGACAAGCTTTCTTTGCCCAGATCTATATTGCTGTTTTAATAGGAATAATTTTTGGCATGCCCATAATTGCAAGGGAACTTAGCGCATTCATAGCTCCGGCGTTGTATCCAAACGAGAGAAAAAGTGTTGCAAACATAACGCTTCCAATAATCGGTCTTTTTGCTACGGGTTGTTTATTCGCATATATTGTAGTTGTACCATACGTACTGGATTTCCTTTACGTGTATGGTGAATCTATAGGAGTTCAAACATTCCTTAACATAACCGAATTTATATCATTCACAATGCAATTCTTGGTGGCATTTGGAGTTTCATTTCAACTTCCTGTAATTATGTGGGCTGTTAGTAAAGCAGAATTGGTCACCCCTAAATTCTGGAGAAGGAACCTGAGATATGCAGTTCTCATACTAATCATTTTTGGTGCATTAATAACCCCCGACGGTAGCGGTGTTACAATGTGGTTTATCTCTATACCTATGTTGATTCTCTATGTGGCAGGAATGCTGATTGTTGAATCTAAGCTAAAGAAATCTCCACCGGTAGGACCTTCTCAATCTCCACCGGTAGGACCTCCCAAATAAGTTAAGTTTAAATCTTACGAATTTTTTTTATAATAAGTTATGTTAGGTATCGAAAACCTTACCTTATTCATAGCAGGTCAGGAATGGATATTCGTCATAGTCGCCATAGCTGTGATATTCTTTGGAGCCAAAAAGATTCCAGAACTTGCTAGATCGATGGGCAAGGCAACATCAGAGTATGAAAAAGCAAGGATTGACGCAGAAAAGGAAATTACACAATTTAAAGGAGAGAGGATGGAGAGAGAAAAACTAAATGAAATCGCAAGGGCACTAGGTGTTGATAGTACAAACAAGAATGATGAAGAATTGCGATTAGCAGTAGAGAAGGCTATAAAGAAGGAAAAATAACATATAATATTCGTGATAAAATTGTGTATGAAACATGGCCACGTTAATTGTCTAGACAATGCAATGCTTAAAGTATAACTAAAACAACACCAAACAAGGTATTATTGATTATGTATTATTTTCTTATTTTTCAAGCTTGTAGAGTACAGCACAAGACAAAAGTGATTACAGATAGGAAAGTGAATATGGGTCTAAATACTTTTTACTAGTAGTTAATGAAGTGATTGTATCATGGTATCAAAGAAACAAATCACAGATCTTGTAAAAGACTATGACGGTGTTACTATAGGCGTATTGGGCAGTCATTCCGCATTGGAGGTTATGGATGGTGCTAAGGATGAAGATATGCAAACAGTTGTTATATGTCAGAAGGGAAGAGAGGTTCCATACAAAAGGTTTTACAGACTTGCGGATAACATGATGGTTTTAAATAAATTTTCTGATATGTTGCGTGNAGATATACAAAACAAATTACGCAAACTAAGAACGATTCTAATTCCTCATAGGGCATTCACTGCGTATCTAGGATATAATGGCATTGAAAATGATTTAATGATACCTATATTTGGAAACAGATCTCTGTTGCGTGCAGAAGAGAGGACGGTCAAAAGAAATCAATATTATTTACTGGAAAAATCTAAGGTAAAGCATCCCAAGATCTTTAAAAAACCTGAACAGATCGATAGACTCGTTATAGTTAAAGTTCAGGAAGCGAAAAGAAAGATGGAACGTGCTTTCTTCTTAGCTTCATCATATGAGGATTACATACAAAAAGTTCAACAAAGAATAAACAAGGGAATAATAAGAAAGCAGGATCTTTCAAATGCTGTTATTGAGGAGTTTGTCATTGGGACTTATTTCAACTTCAATTTCTTTTTCTCTCCACTCAAGAAAGAAGTAGAGTTTTTAGGTATTGAGAGAAGACTACAAACTAATTTGAATGATTTTGTAACAATCCCTGCAAAGCAACAACTTGAGATAGATGTACAATTACAGAATTTAGAAGTTGGTCATACACCCGCTAGTATACGTGAATCTATGTTGAAAAAAGTCTTTGAAATAGGAGATAGGTTTTTCAAAGCAACAAAAAGAGAGTATTCACCAGGTATAATAGGACCATTCTCACTTCAGAGTATGGTAACTGTAGATATGGATATTGTAGTATATGATGTATCGCTTAGAGTTCCTGGTAATCCTATTATGGCTACAACAAGTCCTTATACAAAATATTATTATGGAGAGACGTTTGGTGTGGGAAGAAGAATAGCCATGGAGATAAATAATGCGTATATGGAAGAAAGACTTTCAGATATAGTAACGTAATTACTTTTCCTGAGCAGCTTTCTCGAAAAGGTTTTTCCTTACCAAGATAGGAATGTTATAGTATACTGCTAGAGCTATACAATCAGACGCTCTATAATTTCTTAAAACTAATTTATCATTTCTGTTCTTGAAGTGAAGATTTGCACGCAATACTGAACCATTCTGGTATATTCTAACTTCTCCTAACAGCATTTCCTTCATCTCTGCTATCTCTTCAATTAGATTGTATATTGTTGGTATACTTCCTCTATCACCCTGTTGGAACCTTGCTATGTGACTCGCAACTTCTCCTGAAAATGCACTCATAGGAAACTCCTTACCTTCATTAGTTTTCAGTATTATTACACCTTCCATTCCATAAGGATCTACAAATCCAACATAGCTTATCTTTGTCAGTATGTAGTCTTGATCATTTACATCGCTAGAAGTAAATGTCATGTATATATTATCATATAGAAGGAATTAAGCCTTTAATATTTTAGAATTAGATTTTATAAAATAGAAAGATAATACTTAGTAAAAAATTAGAATATTATGTGAGGATTCTCAAGTTCTATTAGTCCATGTTTGTATTCCAGATGATCAAGGTATATTTTGACAATTTCTGTATAGGAGGTGTTACCTATATCTATAGAAACACAGATCAAATTTAAACTCGTCTATTAGTCAGAATGAACTGGAATAAGTGTTAACGACATATACAGAAAGAATAGTCTTAATCCATCTGCGATATTCATATAGATACTAAATAATATAGATAATGGGAAATATGTAAGAATATTATATATTTCTACATAATCAGTTATTACACAACAAATAAATATTAATCTATAACGATTTATAATATATCATAATTAATTTTTCACGAACATGTAATCTAATTTCTCTTAGTTTTATAGTACTAATGATGTATGCTGTTGTATTACCAGCATTTGCACACCCTTTTACGGTTGATACCGAACCTGTAGGGTTTGCACAATTACAACAATCACCTGATCTAGTAATAATATCATACAGTGAACCTGTAGAAGAAGCGTTTAGTACAATAAAAGTAACTAATTCATCTGGTAATAGAGTAGATAAAGATAACACAAAATTTTTTCAGGAAGATCAAACAAAACTCATTGTTACATTGAAACCACTGTCTGATGACGTGTATACTGTAAAATCAAAAGTATTATCACAGGTTGACGGACATGTGGTTGAATACATATATGCATTTATTGTGGGTAGTGCTGAGGTACCATTTCCTACTGATGTTGAAACACAATCAACTCAACCTGCAGTTTACTTATCTGAATCATTTTCTAGATTTCCTGGACTAGTAGGTCAGGTGATCATTGTTGGTATAAGCTTCGCGTCTCTGTTTCTATGGAGGCCAATAGAGAGGTTAGAAAACTTTCATTCAACTATTTCACAAGTAAGATCTTTTATAGATAGAAGGTTTGCAATATTACTTGTAATAGGAGTTATTCTGGTCATTTCATCTGGTTTTGCAATGATCATTGTACACGCAGAATCTTTGGGAGTTAATATTATTACAGCTATCACAACTGGTTTTGGTAATACTTGGTTGGTAAGGATGTTCATTGCTTTTATAATTCTAGGGTTATATTTTGTTGTAAGAAGAAAAAACCCAATAAGAAAAAATCACCATGTAGTTATTCTGGCTGTTGGACTTGCTTTACTTGCAACAACTACCATGATGGGTCATGGTGCTGCTACAATGCAATCAGCTGCTTTAGTGTTGGATTTTATACATAATATAGCAGCATCTGCATGGATCGGAGGTCTCATCTACCTTGGATTTGTAGCAATCCCATCTCTTAGGCATCTAGGATTGAGTTTGAAATCTGCTGTTATTGCTCTGTTGATACCACGATTCTCAATGATGACTGTAGTTATTCTTGGGATTGTAGCAATAACCGGACCACTATTGCTATGGATACTTGAAAGTAACATCAATAGTCTAGTTATAACATTTTATGGTAAAATTCTCATCAGCAAGTTCATCTTTGCTGGATTTATGATTGGTATCGGGGCATTCAATCAGTTCAAGATTCATGGTAGCGCGATAGCCAATATTAAAGCCCGTGGCATTGCACAGGTAGATGTACATAGCAGATTCAATAAGAGTCTGAAAATAGAATCTATAATAGGAATAGCACTTTTGCTAAGCGTTGCATTATTAACAAATACATCACTTCCAGAAGGTGAGCTATCAGTACAGACATCTACTGCAGAAGGAATGGTAGATAATGGTATAGTTGATGGAATGATATCTGGAAATTTTACGAAAACACAATTCACTGATAATTCAATAGTAAATATTTCCATAGAACCTGCAAGAGTAGGTTTGAATAATTTTGTAGTAAATATAACTGATAGATCAGGTAGTGCTATAGATGATATACAAGAAGTTCAGGTCAAATTAACACAGGCTAGAGAAGGAATAGGACCATTAATCTCAAATTCAACGAAGATCAGTGATACGCGTTTTGATGACAATACTGCATTCACTACAAATGGTCGCTGGAGTGTAGAAGTTCTTGCACAGAGACAGACAGGTTTGAACATTGTTACTGTGTTTGACATTATAATTAAACCAGGACTCAATGAATTAGGATTTGAAGTAGAAGAATATGCCATGCCAGTAACTGACTCACTTCCGCTATATCCACTTTACAATAATGGTGATTTGTGGATAAGTGAAACTGCTAAACCCATAATTTGGAAGTTCAATATTGAAACCAAGCAATTCAAACAGTATGATGTGAGCGGAAATCTTACTACCATACTTCATTTGGATTCGAAGGGCAATGTATGGTTCTTGGATCCAGTAAGTAGAACATTTGGTTATCTTGAGCCCCAGAATGGTAAGTTCAAAACATATCCAACACCTTCTTCAGGTCTGCCCATCTCACTTGATATAGATTTCAACGATAATGTATGGTTCACGTTACTGGACAAGAATACCATTGTTAAGTTTAGGCCATCAACAGAGGAATTTGAAATATTCAAATCTCCTACAGAAGAGTCACAGCCAGCGGCTATTATTGTCGATGATTTTGGCATAGTCTGGTTTACTCAGGCAGCTGCAGGTAAGATAGGTAAAATAGATCCTGAGACTGGAAGCATAGAAGAATTCATTCCTCCTAATGGACCAATGGCGGAACCATTTGCGTTGATGATTGATAAAGATACAAATATTTGGGTAGGTGAACATGTTGGTCCTAAAGTAACACGATTTGATCCGTTACTACAGACATTCACTAGTTATTTAGCTCTGAATGAAACAGCATTACCGTACGGTATGAGTCTTGATAAGTTTGGTAATGTCTGGTTTGCCCAGCATGTATATAATAATATAGGGATATTGAATCCGCACAGCGGTAACATATTGGATGTTCCTTTACCAACTCAATCATCATTCGTACAGTGGCTTGCCACTGATGATACGGGAAAGATATGGTTTGCTGAGCAGCGAGGAGCAAAGATAGGTAGTGTGACAATTACACAAAGACCAATAACTATTCCTATATCGGAACCAACGCGTGAGCCTATGCAACAATTACTTGTTATGAGATATGTCGATGTAGTAGTACCATCTATGTCTATAGCAATAGTTGTTTCGTCATTGTTCTACACCAAGAGTGTCCATGATCTAAGAAAGACCATTAGATTGATCAAGAAATCTTTTTTTAAATAGACAAATATTTTTCTCCAATTAGGGTATTTGATAAAGAATTTATACCTGGATACAGATATTATTTGAAATGGCCAATATGCGCTATGTAAAGTATGCTATAGTAACTGTATTATTTGCATCTTTAATAT
>PAWD01000019.1 GCA_002713325.1 Nitrososphaerota archaeon | reverse complement strand
TATATTTAGTATTAAGGGTGGTGGTACACGTGGAATTTTAGCAACTATTGATGCTGATGAACTTGATGTGGGTATAGAAAAAATATTTTCAAACTCTTTTCTTTTGGAAAAAAGAATGCGTATACACGCATCAATAAATGGTATGAAATCTACACCTGCGTTAAATGAGATTTTTATAAATGGAATCAATGTTGTTCGTACTCCTACATTTACTATAAAGTTCAAAGAAGATGAGTTACAACAGAGAATGGATGGTATTATAATTTCTACACCTACTGGATCAACAGGTCACTCATATTCTGTAGGTGGTTCTGTATTATATGAAGAGCTTGATGTTCTTCTGTTAACTCCAATGAGTTCTGTTAATAGAATGCCATCATTGATATTTCCTGATGAACCAATTGAAATACGAAATAATTTTGAATCAAAAATAGTGGTTGATGGACAAAACATTTTTGAAGTAAAAGCAGAAGAAAATATAAATATATCACGATACGAATATGATGCGGTTTTTGTGCGATTTAAGACCAGGGGTTTGAGACAACTTGAAAAACTCGGATTCTAGTGTAATATTAGATGCAAGTGCGTTTTATGCAGGCATTCCCTTTTTAGGATCGATGAAATACTATACTACAACCAATGTATTTGAAGAAATAAAACATATTAAAAGATCATTTTCTATACTTGAAGCGTTAATAGATGTTGGTAATTTGAGGATTAGTGATCCTGAAAGTGAATTCATAGATACCGCTAAAAAAATAGCAGAAAGAACCGGGGATCTAGTAAAGATGTCAAAAGCTGATCTTTCCATATTAGCATTAGCGTTTGAATTGAATGATTCTAACCCATTAATAGTAACTGATGATTATGCCGTGGCAAATGTGGCAAAATTTTCAGGTATAAAAGTGTCATATGTGATGAGTAAGGGTATAACAAAAGTTGGAAAATGGATCAGGTTCTGTAGGGTATGTGGTATATTATACAAAAAAAATGAGCAACAATGTATGATTTGTGGGAATAGACTTAGATCTAAATTAAAAAGTTCTCAGAAGATAGCTGTATAAATTTTAATTACCAAACTATATTTTTGTCTACATCATAGCCATCCAGGGCTATCTGTAAGTCGATTTTTTCGTCAATAATTATAGTATCTAGTATCTTACGTAATTTTAATGCTCTAGCATAACCCATTCCATCAATCCGTGAAAGTTCTGCGGTAGATGTATTAATTGCTTTAATTGGTGTTTTAAATTTTTCTAATAATCTAACAGCTAATTTATCACCAATACCAGGTAATGATACCAGTATTGACAATTGTTGAATGTTTACTGGATTAGATTTCTTTGTCTTTTTTAGTAATAATCCCATTGTATTATCCTTGAACGCTCTAGATCCAAGTGCGAATAGAACCTTTGCTGTATCTTCTTTGGATACTGTATGTAATATGGTTAACTGAAAGTCTAGCGCTAGTGATGCCAATGCGCCATAAAAAACCATGGATTATCAATTAATTTTTCAATACGATCAGTGCTACCTTCAATTATAAGAATAGGTTTATTGTAATGAGAACCAAGCTCAGAACATTGTGTAAATAACCTACCATCATAGATTGAAAGTATCAAATCTCTTATGGATTTGCGCTCAACTGCACTATATGGTGTAACTAGATAATCACCTATATCTAATTGTTTGAAATCTACTAGTACATTTAATCTAATAAGTTCATCTGGTATACCACTCCGTCTTTCTCTTTCGTCAACAACTATTCTTACTTTTTCTTTAGGCACATATATCACTTTACTGTCTTTAGTTTACCCAACTTAGCTTCTATTACATTCAACAAAAGCTTTTCCAACATATTTTCATCAACAGTCTTACTTAATGATGCTGCTGTGGGATGTCCTCCACCAGAATCGGAGATCTTATTAGCTACATCGGTACCCAGATGTAGATTCGATGATGTATAAAACTTCTGCGTAGCTCTCAAACTTGCCTTTGATTCTTTTCCATTTCCTCCAATTGTAATTCCAAGATCAGCACCTAGATCTACTATAGCCTTTGCAACAGACGCATGAAAAGAACCTATCCTAGAAAAAACTATTATGAAATTGTTAACCTTATAGAGTGAGATTCTACTAGCTCCCTTTAGTCTAGCTATACGTTCAGAAGGATCTCTTTCACGTGTAAGAATTTTCTTTGCTATCTCTATAGAAGCCCCAATTTTATACAGTTGACTTACAGCCGTTAAGGTTTTACCATTAGCGAGGAATAAATGTTGAGAGTCCGCTATTATTCCTAGTAAAAGTATTTGTGATACACGTTTGCCTAGACTAACTTTATTTGTTCTATAAAGATCGTAAACCATTTCACTTGCAGAAGATGTTTTCATATCAATGAATGTAATATTAGTAATTTTTCTAGTAGTTTTAACTAATGGATGATGATCTATTATTATCTTCTTCGCTTTACTATCTACTACTCCGCGCATTGATTTTGCTAATAATATAGGGTTGTTTGTATCAATAATAACTATCAAATCTACTTTTGCAAAATCGGCATTATTTTCTATATACATAGGAAATTTTTTACTCACCTTCATTGTTATGGTGTTAAGTCCATCAGGAAATACAGCCTTAACAGTTGAATCTTTGGTAATTCTACAAAGTAATTTCACTATAGCATATGTCGCACAATATGCATCAACATCAGCAAGTCTATGCGTAACAACGTAAATCAGTTTAAACCTCTGCGTATACAAAAAGGAAAACAATTGTATGTTAATTTATATGTGCAAATATAAATTTCATTACACTTAATCTACTTTTGGATTTCTATGATTAATACTTGCACCTGTACCAGTACTGCTAGCACCGCGTACCATCTCATCTATCTTACCTTGGACTTCTTTTAGATTTTCCTTCAATCTTGTTTCTTGTTTCGATAGAACCATAGCACGTGTATTTGCAAGTTCTTTCTTCTCCTCCAATTCTTTAACAATAACATCCTTATTTGCTTTGATCAATACTGGACCAGCTGTTTTGTAAACCGTTTCGTCTACACCTACTTTCTTCAATTCTTCTAGTGCTTTGCTTACTTCTACATTCTCGATCTCTACTTGTTGTTTTTGCATAAGTATAGCCTGAAGGTTCTGTTGTAGTTGATTAACCCTTACTACCTGTTCCTTTAACCAAGGTGGTAATTCTTGTTCACTCATACTCAGAGTATATATTTGACTTCGTTATATTTATAGCGTTATATCCAGGCAATTAGTAGCAGATTTTGCAAGTCTTAGATATGAGTTTAAACTCGCCCGTAGGTGTGAAAGATCATCTGTGTCAATATTAAGAAATATTGTATCACCAATAAGTTTCAAATTAGTACTTATATGCCCTTCTATTGAATTATTGATATCAGGTTTCAGTGCGACATAGATAATCTGAGAATTTTTTGTTTTGATCTCTACCTTAGTACTAAACCTTCTTCGTGACAAAGTTATATGCTCCACTCGCAACAATATGTTGACATTTTGGACATGACCATATGCCCAATGCCGTCCTTCTAAATCTTCTCGAACCACATTTAGGACATTTACGCTTCTGTTTCAGGGTGAGATATGATTTAGTGTATCTACCCCTAAGCGTAGCACCGTATTTCTGGTGCAAACCAATTAATGATTTTTTAATTTTAGATCGAGCCATTTTCTGTAGCCTTCTTCAATATAGATCTTATCTCATTTCCTTTGGTAATAGTAGTTTCCACTATGTGATTTATCTGTTCTACTGTAAATGTTCCAGCGCCTCCTTTCTGTACAGCACAAACATTACCTTCAGCATCAGTAGTCATTGTAACTCTTCCATCCATAATTGATTCCTCTTCATGGGTTGGATCAGCAATTATAACATCACCTATCTTTGCCATTGTAACTGATACTGGTATTGTTCTTGTCGGAGTAGGAGTTGATTCATTAGTATCAACCACTTTACCATCCTCTATCTTGAACTTAGGCAATTTCGCAGTTAATAATGCGCTAGCAGCGGCATATGATGCAGCGTCAAATAAATTACCATCAATATTCAAAATACTCACATCGACAGATATTTTATAAACTACCTTTCCTTTTGTCAACACTAGTTTATTTACATCGATCATCTCTGATTCTCTTATACCACGATCCACTACTCTAGCAAGTTCGATAGCATCTTCATCTGGAGGACCTGGTTCAGAATATGCCGAAGCCAATGGTAGAACCTCAGCACCACATATCATTATACCTTCATTTGGCCTATCACCATATGGCTCACCCGTATCTATTTTCACACCAGCAATAACTTGGGTATTACCTAACGTAACGCGTGCAGATCCATTAGCTTTCTGGATGATATTCGTTTCAATTTTTAATGGTCTAGTTTCAGTCAATCCTCTACCATCAAGTCTCTCCCCTTTCACTAGAAGTTCTTGCATCTGGATCCTTCGTAAATGCTCTACTATAACATTAGATTTTTTCTGATGACTCAATTCATATCACCCTCTTCTTCTTCTTCGTTACCAAAATATTTCTTCCTAAGTGCCTCTTTCTGTAATTGATTTACCTGCATACATCCTGAAATAGCCATATCCAAACACTTCTTATATTCCTCCTTGGAAAGTGTGCCGTCTACCTGCATAAGTGTAACCTTCTCGAGATTTGGCATATAAGCTATTGGCATATCTGCTTGTCCTTTCTTATCCTCCTCATCATTTATGTCCAAAACAATTGTATTATCTACTTTACCTGCAGCACAAGCAGTTACCAGATCTCGCATGTTAATACCCGCATCTGCAAGTGCAACCGCTGCAGCTGTTATACCTGCACATCTAGAACCACCATCTGATTGTAATACTTCAATATAAACATCTATAGCTGTCCTAGGATAATCTTCTAGTATAAGAGCTGGTTCTAAAGCTTCTTTCGAGATCTTTGAGATTTCGATCTCACGTCTAGATGGTGCAGGATTCTTTCTCTCGTCAACGGAATAAGGAGCCATATGATATCTACATCTAAGTACAGCCCTATCAGCTAATGCCATATGTTTAGGATGTACTTCCTTAGGACCATAAACAGCTACCATGATCTTATTCCCTCCAAACTCTATAAACGAAGAACAATCCGCATTTTTCAATACGCCAGCTTCAATTCTTACTGGCCTAAGCTCATCTATCTTTCTTCCATCAGATCGAATTCCTTGTTTCTTCATTAAATCACCCAATATTACCACTTGTTGAACCTTCTAACATATCCTTAACACGTTGAGTAAGGCTTGTGGTATGAGCTCCTTCATCTACCATCCTTATAGCCTTAACTGATATCAGTATATCACGGGCTGATGGACCTGAAACCACTACAATACCATTCTGCCCAATAATTATCTTACAATGAGTATTTTGCTCGATTGTATTAATCATAGAACCTCTTTTCCCTATCAATCTTGGTATTCTTGTAGGAGAGACCCTCACGACTTCACCACTATCTATTTTGCCCAGGTCCCTGTCAGCTGTAGTAAGTAATGGATTTCTAGATCTATCAAAATTAGCTACCTTACATGCAACTAGATCGCCTATACCAAACACCTTTGTTAAATCATCATGTGAAGGCGAAAATTCCTTTCCAAACACATCTTGAGCTGGTAAGTGTCCGGAGAAACATGAATTCATGTCAAGTTCCCATGCCATTGCAGAATGATCTATTACTTTACAAATTACCAGATCCCCAACTCTGGGAATATATATACCAGATAACGGAATAACTTTAGCGCCATCCATTCCAACTTCAGCTATACCTACCCTAGTAGCGTATATTTTATTACTAATCTCTACTGCATTAAGTAGATTTTTAAAGTTACCATCTGCTATATGGTCTCCAGGAATGACGTATTTCTTTCTTATTTCTTGCATTATTTGATCACCGTCACTTGTGCAGAACCCTTCGTAATAGAACCTAATCTATCCATTAGTGTAGACTGTGTAGCAGCTGGTATTTCAATTATTGCTTTAAGAGAACCATTAGCCTGCCATTCCTCGTTCTGTATATCACCTACGTTCTTCAACACACTGTAAGATTGTGCAGCAAATTGTGGTGGTATTATGATTGAGAGCTTTAATTGTTCCGCCTTTAATGGTAAGATCGTCCTCAATTCATCTATAACAGTTTTGGTCTGGTCTTCAGCCTTCATAAATGGATCTATGACAACTCTTACCTCGTTTATAGCGTTTTCAATCCTTATTGGAGGATGCGGATAATGTGTTTTAGGGTCAACATAACTCCTAGATATAATCTGTATAATCTGTTTTCTCTTGTCTTCCACGAGTCGTTTTCTTTGCTCTGAAGTCATATTTAAGTCACCCTTTTCCAATATTATTTTCGCTATAGTCATAGGATCAGTAGTCTTGAAATGTTTCATAAGCTTCTCATCAGAAATTCTTGTACCTTTATTAGCATCAGCATAAATTTCATCAGATGCTAGAATCTTTGAAATATTAGAATTCTTACCCAATCTGAAATCGAGTGCAGGATCAGGCTTGACCAAAAGTTCAAATTTTTCACCTTCTATGCTTAGCCTAACTACTGTTAATCTTGCTGCCATAATAGCAAATCATCTTCCGTGTATATATAATATATGTAATTGTCAAAATTTCGGTAGATTTTTAAATAACTTAATAAAAATACCTATAGAAAGTATTTGACATCGTTAGATATTGTCGAGCAGACATATAATAAAATAGTAGTAGAATTAAAAGATGTTCCTAGACAATATGCTAATGCTCTTAGACGTATAGCCTTAAGTGAGCTCCCTATAATGGCTATTGATGATGTTGTTGTATTAGATAATTCGTCTGTTGTACATGATGAGGCAATAGCACATCGCCTAGGTCTGATCCCTCTACGTACAGAACTGGAAAAATTCGTGATGGCTCATGAATGTGATTGTAAAAGTGCGTTGGGTTGTTCTAAATGTCGAGTATTACTTTATCTAGATTCAGCTGCGCAAGACCAAAATAGAACTGTTTTGTCAGGTGAATTAAATTCGGAGGATGATTACGTCAAACCAGCTAGTGCAGATATTCCTATAGTAGTTCTTTCTCCTGGACAGAAGTTAAAGATTGAAGCCTATGCTAGATTAGGAATAGGAAAGATGCATGCTAAATGGCAACCAGTCTCTGCGGCTATATTAAAACAACCTGATGTTGATAAGGAAGAATTCATTCTGGAACTGGAAAGTATTGGAATGTTAACACCTAAAGAAATAATAGACCAATCAATAAAAATACTTGATGAGAAAATAATGATGTTTGGAGATAAAATTAAGGAGTTAAAAACACATGTTAAACAACCCAGTGTTAAATGAAGCTATTTGGAACTTCAAGAGTGCGTATAAAAAGACCAAGGCACCAATATGGTTAAAATTACAAAAAATGATGGAGAGGACTGGTTCCAAAGCAGGAGTTAATTTAAGTAAGATCTCCAGATTTACAGAAGAAGGCGATATGGTGATTGTACCTGGTAAGATATTGGGTGCTGGAACTATGGATCACAAGATTACAATATGTGCATTTTCACTATCACAGAGTGCTACTAAAAAAATAATTGAATCTGGTAGTGAAATATTTAGTGTTAAAACATTCATCGAAAAATTTCCAAAAGGGAGTAAAGTGAAGATAGTTGGCTGAACAAGTAATAGTTGATGCTACAAATCATATAGCTGGAAGACTATGTTCATGTGTTGCAAAGATATTGCTTAAAGGTGATAGGGTTGTGATACTGAATGCGGAAAAGGCAATGTTATCTGGTGATAAATATTCTATTATAAAAGAATGGCATAAATATCTAGAAGTCAGTAGTATAACACACCCAGAACATGGACCCTATCATGCAAGGAGACCTGATAGGATAATAACAAGAATGATCAGAGGTATGGTTCCAAAGAAGAAAGCAAAAGGTGTTGGTGCAATGAAACGTTTAAGAGTTTATATTGGTACACCAAAAAATTATGGAGATATCAAAACTAAAGTATTTGATGGTGCCAAGATACGAAAACCTACAGCATACTATTTAAGTGTGAGTGAACTTGCCAAATCTATTGGATGGAATGAATAATGGCGAAAACAGAACTTTATCCCGCGTCTAGAAAAACTGCAAAGGCTGCCGCTAGTATAGTGAAAGGTATCGGTAGAATAAGAATTAATAACATTCCAGCTGAAATGATTACACCTGAAATAGCAAAGGAGATAATTCTTACTCCTGTAGAACTTGCTGGAGATGCTAGAAATAAAGTAGATATCAATGTTAGAGTTGAAGGTGGAGGTTTTGTCAGTAGGGCGTTTGCAAGTGCGGTTGCCATATCTAGGGCTTTGACATGTTATACAAAGGGAAAAAAGGATATCAAAGATCATCCATTACAAAAATCTGTTAGAGAAGAGATCATGGAAAAACTACTAGAATATGATAGACATCTGTTAATAGGTGATGCTAGGCGTACTGAACCTAAGAAATTTGGTGGTACAAGCGCAAGAAGAAGAAAGCAAAAATCGTATCGTTGATCTGTTTTATTATTTTTGGTTTATACAGTATATTTGCTGCGAGTAAATATAGAGATTGTACTGTAAGAACTATTACTAACGATAATACCAAACCTGCCATAGCAAACATATTGCCTAGAATTATTATTGCTATGTACTGTGTAACAAGATAAAGTATTACACCTATGAATATAGGTATATTTCGTTCTATTCCCAGAAACCTAAAACTTATTTTGTAATATATGAATTTGTGAGCGATATATTACTGAAGAAATGAAAGAAAAATATGAATTGAAAGATATATTCTACAGTTGAAAATTCATGGTGTGTAATTAAGCAGACCGCCAACATCAATTATTTTTCTTATCAATTCTGGAAATGGTTTCATTTTATATATTTTATTCTTGGTAAGATTATTTACCTCGCCCTTATTAATATCAACTTCCAATTGATCCTTATCACTTATGTTTTCATATGCATCTCTGTCTATTTCTATAGGTAGTAAGTGAGCACCATCGACTGAATTTCTATAAAATATTCTTGCGAATGATAATGCCAATACTGCTGTTATACCTGCATGCTTTAATGCTATGGGAGCATGTTCCCTGCTTGAACCACAACCAAAGTTCTCTCCTGCAACAACAAAGTCACCTCTATTCACCTTACCGACGAAATCTTTATCCAAACCTTCCATTGCATGTTTTGCAAGTTCATCAGGATCCATTATTTTGAGATAAGGTCCTGGAATTATAACATCCGTATCGATATTATCCATTTCATACTTGTGTACAATAGCTTTCATAAACCAATCACCTTACGTCTCGTGGATCAGTTATAACCCCAGTTATTGCAGATGCTGCTACAACTTTTGGTGATGCTAAATACGTTTTTGATCCAATATGTCCCATCCTTCCAGGGAAATTTCTGTTTGTGGTACTTACACAAACTTCATCTTTAGCCAAAACACCCATATGCGCACCACAACATGCTCCACATGTTGGAGGGCCTACAACCGCACCAGCATCCATGAATATACTGATGAGACCGTCCTTAAGTGCTCGCCTGTAGATACTTTGTGCAGCAGGTAATACTTCCGTTCTTGCCTTAACTTTATTTCCTTTGATGATTTTTGCTGCTTCTACTAGATCCGTATACTTTGCTCCTGTACATGAACCTATGTATGCCTTGTCTATTGGTATACTACCAAGTTCCCTCACAATTGCTCTATTAGCAGGAGAAAATGGTTTTGCAACAATGGGTTCCATCTTCTCTACATCGTATGTATGAACATCGGTAAATTCAGCATCACTATCTCCAAATACAGGTGTAAACGTCGCATTACTACGCTCATTTACATAATCTATAGTAGTCTGATCAGGTTCTATAATTCCATTTTTTGCACCAGCCTCAGTAGTCATATTTGTAAGGGTAAAACGCTCATCCATTGGCATATTGCTTATTGCAGAACCATTGAACTGTATCGTTTTATAATTTCCAATATCTGTTCCATGGTCAGCAATGATGTTAAGTATAACATCCTTTGCCATAAGGTAATCTGGTATGTTACCTTCCATCTTGAAAAGTATAGTTTCAGGAACCCTGAACCAGATCTTACCATTCAATAAGACATATGCTACATCTGTATGACCCATACCAGTTGCAAATGCCCCTATAGCACCTGTCGTATTTGTGTGAGAATCTCCTCCTACATATACTTCACCAGGAAGAACTAGTGCTTCTTCATGAGATAATGTGTGACAAATTCCATACTGACCTAGACCATACTTGAAGTGTTTCTCTATACCGAACTTCTTTACGAAGTTTTGTACTAATACTATATTTTGAGCCGCAAGCTTATCAACCGAAGGAACAAAATGATCCTCTGATACCCACACTCTACTTGGATCCCATATCTTTTCTATTTTCCTTCCTTTCTTCTCCAAATCGTTGAATATTGTCATAACACCTGGACCAGAAACGTCATGAAGCATGACCTTATCTACATTAGCAAATATAACGTCACCGGATGATACTTTATCGTTACCAGATGCCCGTGCGAGTATCTTTTCAGTTATTGTCATACCCAAAATATATCGCCATATCCAGTGCAATAATACAGGATTAAAATGTTTTGTGATCTAAATGAATAGGTTAAAGATAGATTCTTTAAATTTTCATATATTCATCTTTATAATAATATATGAAATTTATTAATATGGATTAACCAACGTTTATCCTAACTATCAACACCGTCTGAAACATAATAAATAATTTAAAAAATAAAAATATTAGGTTGACAACGATTTACTGCCTAACCTTTACATGAACTATTTCTTTGAGCTTCATTGCAGTAACTTCTGCCGCTTTTTTGCCGGAAAGTAACATACCGCCAAATGTAGGACCCATTCTGGGTAATCCAAAGGTTTCTGAAACCGCCATTCCAGCAGCTATAAGTCCCGGAAATACCTCATCAGTATACTCCACTAAAAGATCTTCCGCCTGTTCCACCCACATCGGGTTTACACCAGCAAATTTTATCAGACCACGATCCACAATCCTCTTTACAGCTACAGAGTCATGTCCTGAAGCATCTATTACAATTTTGGATTCTAGTGCTATTGGATCAACACATGTCACATTCCTTGGAAGTGCTGATACAGGCATCCAATTCACAACAACTCCGGAAACTCTATTATCTTTTAAGACTAGATCATCGAATTTAGTTAGGTTAAGGAATTTTACACCAGCATCACATGCAGCAGCTATCAATTTGGAACATGCGTTAGGTCCAGGTGTTACATATAGACCATCAGAAACTTGTTTATACGATACTTTCAATTCATCGAATATCTTCTGGGCAGGTGCCCTAACTGTTACGGGATTCATCATATACCCTCCAACCCAGAAACCGCCACCAAGATAGTTATTCTGTTCTACGATCAGTGTTTTGAACTTCATACTTGCAAGTTCCTTCCCAGCCATCAGTCCAGAAGGTCCAGCACCCAATATTATTACATCGGCTTCAGCATAATCTATCAGTGTTTCAAAGAACATGTCCGCAATCGCTCTAGTGATCTCCTTTTCTCCCACCTTTGCAAATATTGGCATATCTACACTTTCGTTGGATGGATATTAATACCTTTTACATATGTATTTACATCCTTCGAATAGAAACTATCAGATTGTCTATCTACAAATGTGATATAGATAAATATAATAAATATAATAAACATAAACACATTATATATTTTCTAATTCTATATCCTACTTAGGTACATCTTCTATCACTCTCATCTCTTCAAGAATATCTTTCAATGTCCAGCCAATTATAATTTCAGCTCCAGCTTCAAGTACATCTTTAAGATGTCTCTTTAAGTAAGGGATACATTCGCTTTCATTTTTTTGAAAAAACTTGAACGTTCAATATACAGATAAAGTAGTTCAGATAACAAAAGTATTTACAAAATTAGTATAGGAATCCCTTATTTTAGAAGTGTTTGGAGGATTCTTAAAGCCATATGCACATATAGTATTATTCAATGATAGTTTGTTGTTATCTTTGCAGTATTTTATTGCTCGAACAACAT
The DNA here is from genome assembly GCA_002713325.1 of Nitrososphaerota archaeon. Taxonomy (GTDB): domain Archaea; phylum Thermoproteota; class Nitrososphaeria; order Nitrososphaerales; family UBA213; genus UBA213. The sequence goes on along the minus strand of PAWD01000019.1, from coordinate 16,379 downwards.
CGAAGAGTACATTACATGCATGTGCACCATCATTGCTTCGCAGCGTAACATCAATAATAGTAGGACTGTTCAGAAAACCCTCACCATATATCCAGTAATAACTTATTCTAGAATCATTGAGAAAATCCGTGTATTCGGTTGTTCCAACAACAGAATCAAATTCATATGGTGCTTCTGTATTAATCGTTGATGTTTTTATCGCTCTCTTCTTAGCCTTTATATTTTCATCAGTTGAATTCAATGTTTCTAAACTACCTCCAACATCTAATTGATAGCTCTTCTTCACCTTCATACCTCTCTGCACCATCAAGTCAATTATTCCTTTATGGAACGCTGTACTTCCAAACTGACTCATTAGATCGTCTCCAACGAATAATAATCCCGCGTCAGTAAATTTTTGTGTGAATTCAGTTTTCATCAATTGTGTGGATGTTGTATTTACGAAACTAGCATTTGACTCCAACGAACACTCTGCATACTTCTTTGAAGAATTATCCATCCCAGATGATATTAAATTAATGACAATATCTGGTTTGCTTTCCTTCATGATTTTTAAGACTTCATCATTACTGTCATTTTTAACTGTAATAACGTCTTTCAGATGTGAAGGAATGTTGTCAGAAAGAATACCATTGCTAACTTCTATATCCATATAATTAACATCGACATATCTTCTTTCCCCATCCTTGAATATAGCTTCAGAGATATCAATACCTATCTTATCGGGATTTATATCAAATGCTGATACTATCTTTATGTCTGGAGCTTTGTAACCACCAATAGTGTTATGCCATAAACCATTATCTTTTTTATCGTTATAAAAATGGATTCCCTGCACCAACGTACTTGCTACGTTACCTACCCCAATGATTGCAACCCTAATCTCTGACATGTTCTAATTAACTCAACTCCACTTGTGTATTTCTTTATTTTATCTCATATATGAACTTCACAGATTCTTCTAAAATGCAGTTGTGATATTAAAAAAAAGTTATTTTGAATATATTGAATAAATTAATGATAGAATCAGCATAATGTAAAATTAGATTNGTTAAAGAATTGTACTATGTCTTATTTTTTCATTAATTTTGGCTTCTATATTAGATAATAATTCTATGATATTATCCTTGTTTGCATTAAGATAATCTTGCCCTTTATCCTTCATTCGTACATGATAAACCCTCAAATCTCTACGTTCCTCAAAGAAGTTCTCAATTAGAATATTTCTGAACCCCTCTACCTCAAGAAGTTTTGAAATACTAGAAAATGTATTTTCTAAATTACCTTTCTCCACAGTATTTTTTGTTCTCGCTATAAGTTCACTCAGATCTTTTAACTGCAGTATTGGACCTAGAACTTCTTTTGACTTACCGCCAAATGGTCTTTCGTTCTCTATTCCAATCTTTTCTGCGAGTTGTTTTGTCAATGCATAAGATTCTTCCTTTCCAAATCCAAAACCACGTTTCTCTTTCCTTATTATCAATCCTTTTAGAATTAGATTGTTTATCGCTTCTTCAATATCAGCCCTATCCATGCCAGTTATCCATACCATCTTTCCTATCACATCGTAAGTTACTCTTATTGCTTCTAACACAACAACTTCTATTATCCTTCTAAATACCATCTCTCCTCTGGCACTCTCAAAATCTCTATCTTTGACAGCCTTCTTCGCATAGATAATGTCTATCTCTATGGCACGTTTTAATGCATCTAGTGATTCCTCGATCTTATGTATAATGGATAAGTAACATGCTTTGTTGTACCATGCCATACCTTCGTTGGGATTTATATCAATAGCCTTTTCACAACATCCAATAGCCTTTTCATAATTCTTCATTTTATAGTGTGCTAAACCCTTCATATTCCATGCTTCTGCATTATTTACGTCAACCTCAAGTGCTTTATCATATGATGCAACAGCCAGAGTATAGTCATCCATGTGAAAGTGACAGTATCCCTTCTTTATCCAAGAATCAACATAAGATGGATCAATTCTTAAAGCAAGATCAAAATGATGGATAGCCTCTTCTAGTTTTTCAGAAGCCATAGTATTGATACCTTTCTTGTAAAGGTCTCTTTTGGCAAATTCTGTACCTCTAACATCTTCGTTAGAACTACGATTTGTTTCCTCTTTTGAATCTGATTTACGTAGAATTCTACCCATAAATATTTCGATCCTTACACAGCATAAATAGATTGTGGTACAGAATTAATAATATTATTTTTGAAGATAGGCTTTATAAAAAAATAATAAAAAATATATTTAGAACAAAGTATTTTGTTATACATGGCAGAATCTAAAATTCTCGACAAAATAGAGTTTAAGATGTTGGATCATGAAAGAGTTGGAGTAGACACTGTAACATTTAAACTTGAAGACGGTACTATTGTCAGGGTTAAGGTAGATTTGGATAGAGTAGGTTTGGCTACGAATTACAAGAATCCCGATGGAACTTCTCACTATGCCGTCAACACATCTGTAAAGGTTTTCGTAATTCCCCAAGATAGAAAGTTTACTTTATCTAAAAATCAGGTCAATGCAAAGTCAACAAAGCCACCAGACCATATGATTACCTAACCACAAACACTTTATTTCATTATATATTATGTTCACATAAGATATGAAAGTTAAGGTACTTGCAGTTGATATTGATGGCACATTGACGGAAAACGATAACGGTGTAGTTCATCTAGGATCTCTTTCTATGCTACGAACTATAGAGAGTATGGGATGTAAAGTAATTTATGTAACAGGTCGCTCATCTATAGAAGCATATATTCTATCAGTATTTGGTGGTACAACTAGAATCGCAGTTGGTGAAAATGGTGGTGTTATAACCACTAGTCCACATGAACATAGGTTTCTAGTAGATAGATCACATTCTGAAAAAGCCTATGAATTTCTTAGAAGTAGAATAGATAATGTAAAAATAAAAATAATATTTCCAAGAATGACTGAAGTAGTGTTAGAACGAACTTTTGATATGATTGTTGCGGCACAGATGTTGAAAGAAAATAACTTACCAGTTATAATTGCAGATAGTAAATTTGCATATCATTTAAACCATGAAAGTATAAACAAATCTGTAGGTTTCAAAGTAGTATTGACAATGTTAGGTATAAAACCGGAAGAATCTATAGCTATAGGCGATAGTGAGACTGACGTTTCACTGTTCAATATATGTGGTTATAGTATAGCGTTAGGCAACGCAGAAACTGATGTGAAAGCAAGTGCTAAACATAGTGTAAACAAAAACTTTGGTAATGGGTTGGTTGAAGCATTGGATCATATAGCACAAAATTTTCTAGGTGTAAAAAATGACATTCAAATTTTTGATAAATGAGATTACTTCTCTACTAAATGATATGATAAATGAGCTAAACTATCCAAATGTAGATTTTTCTGTTGATGAACCGCCAAGATCCGATCTATGTGATGTGTATAGTAATATAGCATTTCAACTAAGTAGAAAGCTAAAGAAAAAACCTTTTGACATTGCAAGAGAGATCTATGAAAAAATTATCAAATCCTATCTTCAAACGAAAAAAGATTCGATGATATCTTCTGTAGAAGCTCATCCTGCAGGATATCTCAATTTCAGAGCAAATTATACCAAATTAACATATGAAACATTGTTAATGAATAAATTTGAACAAGGTATGCCAGATATTGGAAAGAATAAACATGTACTTATAGAACATACAAGTGTTAACCCAAACAAGGCACTACATGTAGGTCACATACGTAATGTAGTACTTGGAGATTGTGTGTATAGGATATTGCAGTATACCAATCACAACGCATATGTACTTAACTATGTAGATGATTCTGGTCTACAAGTAGCCGATATAATTGTTGGATTTAAATTTGTAAACCTTCCTATGCAGACAGATAAAAAATTTGATCATTACTGTGGCGATGATGTCTATGTTAAAGTCAACGAAATGTATAAACAAAACACAAGTCTAGTCGAAAATAGTCGTTATGTTTTAAGAGAAATTGAAAAATCTGATTCTGAGATAGCAAAATTTGCAAAGGAACTTACAACTAAGGTTCTTAATGAGCAACTCAAGACATGTTGGAGATTGAAGGTAAGATATGATTGTTTAAATTTTGAATCACAAATTATCCAGTCAAGGTTATGGGAGAATGTACTTCAAGCAATGAAGAAAAAGGAAATTGTAAAAGTAGAAAATAATTCAGAATCTAAACATCTTGGCTGTTTGGTTATACAAGGTGGACTAGATGGTGAGGAGAAGGTTCTGCTCAGAAGTGATGGCACTGCTACATATATTGCGAAGGATATTCCATACGCGGCATGGAAAATCGGACTAGTTGAAGATCCCTTCGGCTACTACAAATACACTACGCAATTTGATAAAACAACACTACTTGCAACAAAACTAGATTCAAGAAATGAATCAAATCCTGGATTTCATGCAGCCGATCTGGCTATTACAGTAATAGATGCTAGACAAAGTAGATTACAGAATATAATCTCTAAGGTGCTCTATATGCTTGGAGCAAGTTTGTTGCGTTATGTGCATCTTAGTTATGAAGTTGTCACGTTGAGTAGTGACACAGCCAAAATGCTTGACATATCGATAGACAATAAACAATCTGCTCATATGTCAGGGAGGAAAGGTATCTATGTAAATGCAGACAACTTGCTAGATATGTTACATAAAATAGCATATGAAGCTGCAAAGCTGCGAAATCCAGATGCCGATAACATTTGGTTAGAAAGAGTGGCAGAAAGTATTGCCATAGCAGCCATACGTTACAGTATGATAAAACAGGATCTTGATAAAACCATAACATTCGATATAAAAGAGTCTTTGAATTTGGAAGGAGACACCGGTCCTTATTTACAGTACTCTCATGCTAGGGCATGTAGAATAATAGAAAAATCCATGTATCCCTTAATGACAATTGATCATGATTTAGCATCAACATTAAAGACCAAACACGAGATCGCTTTAATCAAGGAAATATCTAAGTTTGAAATGCATTTAGAAGATGCCACATTCAACCTATCGCCAAAATCTATCGCAAGGTATGCCTATTCACTTGCCACTCAATTCAATGCATTTTACGAGAAAGTTCCTGTATTACATGAGGAGAACATAGAGGTGAGTAAGGCACGCCTAATATTAGTAAATACATTTATCATTGTTATGAAAACTTCTCTCAACTTAATAGGAATCGATGCTTTGGAGAAGATGTAATATATAAACATAAGATTTTATTCTTTTTATACAATTATATATAAATGCTGGNTAGAATAAGGAGGGGCTACTGGTAATGAGGATAGAGAAGATAGAAGGTCCAGACAAAAAAGGGCTTTGTTGGCCAAATTGTACCTGGTTTAAATGTGTAAAGAATGTATTACGGGAGAAGGAAAACGATCTTTGGTGTGATTGGTTAGAACAATCATGTGTAGGACCATCATGTGCTTATGCTAGTTGTGTGAGAAACCAATTGCTACCAGAAAACAGATGTGGATTAGCTGTAAAGAGGATCACTAAAGATATCGTTCAACCTACTGACTTTAAAATTAACGTTAAACTAAAGGGTAGGGCTGCTGGTTCAATTGATATGGACGACCTAGTATAGTTACATTATTATCCTTAAATTATTTTTTCTAACATGATGGAAAGTATAGATGAAGGTTCTTTTGTGCTTCTGTTCCATACTGATAGGAAGAAGTGGTTGACAAGGGTTGCTAAAGGAAAGAAGATGCATACACATCTTGGTATAATTGACCTTGATAATGTTATAGGCTTGGAATATGGTAATCGTATAAAGACTGCTAAGGATAAGAATATCTACCTTTTGAAGCCTACAATATATGATTTCATAATGAAGAGTGAAAGAAAGACACAGATAGTATATCCTAAAGATTTGGGTTATATAGCAGCAAGAACGGGTTTGAGTAATGGTTTCACAGTGCTAGAAGTAGGAACTGGTAGTGGAGCATTAACAACTTTCATGGCTAGTATTGTAAAACCAAATGGTCATGTTCATACTTTTGATGTAAGACCGGAGTTTATGGAGATTGCAAAAAAGAATATCGAGAAAGCTGGTCTGGACAAGTTTGTTACGATGAATCAATTAGATATCAAGGATGGAATATATTTGAAAGATGCTGATTTAGCTGTTGTTGATTTAGGAGACCCATGGACAGTTTTGCCATACGTTCATCAATGTCTGAAAGGGAGTGGTTCTTTTACAGCAATATGCCCTACAATGAACCAAGTTGAGAAATTAGCAACGTCGCTTAAAGAAAATAACTTCGCAGATATTGAATGTACAGAAATAATCATGCGTCATATTGAGGGTAGAGAAGGGATGACTAGACCATCATTTAGGATGATAGCGCATACAGCTTATCTAGTCTTTGCTAGAAAGGTTTACCAGTGATAGTAATGACAACATTAGTAACTGATAGTAATAAAATTGCAAAGTTGATACATTCAAGATCAAACCAATCTAAAAAGGGCGATAATGGTGTTATTCTAATCGTTGGGGGTAGTAGGATCTACCATGGTGCTCCTCTACTTGCCTCATTAGCTGCTATGCGTAGTGGTTCTGATCTTGTATACGTGGCTGTACCTAAATCTATTTCCACTGCTCTACGTTCTTATTCACCGAACTTAATCGTGTTACCATTACCAGATGATCGACTTACTGTTGGGAGTGTCAACAAACTAAAATCAATGTTACCAAAGAATATACATGCAGCTGCCATAGGTATGGGTTTGAGTGTTGCCAAGGTTAATGCATTGACAAATTTGATAAAAGAACTTGAAGGAATGAATTCAAAGTTATTACTGGATGCAAGCGCATTGGTTCCTGATGTCTTGCCATTAATCAATCAAAAACAAGTTATATTAACACCCCATGCTGGAGAGTTTGAACGAATTTTCAATCATGAAGCCGGAAATAGTGAGGAAAAAAGAATTAATAATGTGAAAAAATTCACTTCAGAATATAAGGTTACTGTACTACTTAAAGGCTGGATAGATGTAATATCAGATGGTAATAAGGTATTTTTAAACAAAATTCATAATAGTGCAATGACAGTTGGTGGCACTGGTGATGTATTGGCTGGACTTACTGTTGGTTTACTTGCTAGGGCTATAAATCCATTAGATGCAGCTTTAGCTGGTGCATATATTAACGGTGCTGCTGGAAATAGAGCATATAAGAGGTTAGGTCTGCATATAATGCCTACCGATATTATTGATGAGATACCAGAAGTTATGAAAAAGTTTGATAAGGTTAAAAGACAATAGAAAGAACTAAATTTACCATGATTTAGAGTGATATTCATGGCGTTTCAACAATTCATGCCTGGTGCTACGGCCGTTGGAATAACTTTTAACAATGGTATTGTGCTTGCAGCAGAGAAGAGAATAGCACTTGGAACATATATCGTTAGTAAAACTTGTAAAAAGACATTTCGTATTACTGATCATGTTGGTGCTGCATGTGCTGGTATGGTAGCGGATATGCAGATTCTGATTAGACAGATTGAAGCATTAGCAAAGATCAAGACTTTGGAGAATAGAAGACCTATGCCTCCAAATTCCATTGCGAAATTAGTATCTGTTATGTTGTTTGAAAGAAGATACTTTCCGTTATTAACTCAGGTAATAATCGGTGGTGTTGGTGATAAACCAGTGATATATACACTAGATCCAATGGGTTCATTGTTACCAGATGTTTTTGCGGTTGCCGGAAGTGGTTCTGAAATGGCAATAGGTGTTATAGAAACATCATTTAAACCTGAAATGGATGAGAATGAAGCCAAAGAACTTGCGGTTAAGGCTATTAGATCTGCTATTTCCAGGGATGCAGCTAGCGGTGATGGAGTAGACATACTGATCATAACCAATAATGGTTCTAAGGAAGAATCCATTAAATTTTAATTATTGATTTTCCTTATATGATTTCCAAAATTTATCGCTTACATAATGCATGTTATTAATCACCTGACCCTTGAGCATTGTTTGAACTTCCTTACTTGCTACCAACGCAATGCCTACGGCAAGATACTTCCCATGTTTGTTATCTTTTACAACAACAATGTCATCTTTGTTGAATTCATCAGTACTAACAATTCCTGGACGCATTACATTGGCTCCGTTACAGATAAATCTTATAGCTCCCATATCAATGGTAACACTTGGAAATGAATTTAAGACGTTTTCATTTGTTAGTAATGGCAGAATATTTTTTTCTACTTTAACAGCAAAAAAATCTGAAGTAGTTAATACACAATTATTTTCTTCCACCTCAATCACCTGTATGTTTTTGAGTTTCTCAGGTAAAACATTTTTTGACCATTTCTTATTCACAAATTCCATTATTTCGTTAGAATCACTCTTTGAGAGTGTGTACTTTCTCAACGTCTACTCATAACCTCTCTTATCTCTATCAGGTCGCGTAATACAGCACTAGCAGTTTCCATACCTCCAGCACCTCTTCCTATTATTGTTTGATGTCCAGAATATTCCGATGAAAAAGTCACTGCATTTAGCGTTCCATTTACACATAAGGGATTGTTTTTGGGTACTTCTGTTGGTTTTACGGTCAATTCTTTATCACTGGAAGCAATTAGTTTTATTATATTATCCTTCTTAATCGCACTCTTAATATCTTCAACACTAACGTTTCTTATTCCTGTAAAGTTCACATCATTCATTGTGACTTTCATATTCATAATCCAATTGGCCATTATTACCAATTTAGCAGCCGCATCGTATCCATCTATATCCAATGTCGGATCTGCTTCAACATATCCATTTTTCTTTGCATCTACTAAAGCCTCGTTAAACGTAAGACCATCATCCATCTTTGTAAGTATGTAATTTGTAGTTCCATTCAATATTCCACGAAATGACTTTATCCTGTCACCTTTGAGACATCTTTTGGCAAATTCAAGTATAGGTGTACCTCCTCCCACAGTTCCGCTGAAACGTAGAGTGACGTTATTATAATCAGCGAGTTCGATCAAAGATGGTAATGCAAGTGCCAAAGGTCCTTTATTAGTTGTGATTACGTTCTTGCCGTCCTTTATAGCGGCAATTATGTTAGACATTCCTGGCTCTCCTGTCTTTAAATTAGTTGGACCGAGCTCAACTACAACTTCAGCATCAACAGATTCTATAATATCCTCTGCATTTTTCTTTCCGCCATTTTCATATTTTGCAACAGTACCTTTAGTTTTTTTGATATTGAGTAATTTTTGCAGATTTATAGCTGATGTAGAAATAACAGATCCTTTACTGTCTACAACGGCAACTATTCTTGGCTTCATACCATACAAAGCGTATAAATCATCATTTCTTGACAGTAACAGCTTAGCGAAGTTCTGACCAACAACTCCAAACCCAATTAATATAATCCTCAAGACTTTTACTAACTAAGAACTATCTTTCTTTATATACTCTATGTATATCAATAATTCGTTCATTGGATCCATCAAACTCTACACCTAAATAACGATTCCCTTGAATAGTACATCGTAACCAAGATCCAAGTTATTTTTATTATCAATAAATAGAAATTATATAATAAAGAAGTCCATAAAAATCTAGATCTATATACCAAGCCTTTAGAATAGAAATTACATTTGTTGTAGTTCATGGCTAAGACTTTTCGTTGTCCCATAACTAACCTTTGATCAGATTTCTTCATTAACGGTAGTAATAGACTAAGCTTCATATAGATATCAATTATTGGTATACTATGATATAAAAAAGACAAACTACTGAACAAGAAAAGTGTATAGATGAAACTGTAACAGCAAATACAGGCATAACTTTATGTACGTCTTCAGAGATAGCTACAATAACCCGTCCAGAGAAATTTCCTACTATCCAACAGTCATATGTAAAACAAAAACTCAGAAATAATACATTACGCGTACTAAGGGATATCGCTTTCATCCTTGACTGTTATAACACTGTCTATGGAACTATAAAGATTAGTACTACAAAAAGCAGAAGATCAACCCAAGAAAGACAACTTTACATATATACAAAAACGAAATCTTAGACCGTCAAAATATGTCGATGAGATTCTTTCAAGTCAAGAATTCCATTACTTAATGTCAAAAGCACACGAAGGATTGCAAACTGAAGTACCTAGTACAAGAGCACTTGCATTTGCATCGCAACAATTCTATGACTCTTTTGATGTGATATTTAGAGCCGTTCCTAATGTATTTCAAAAACCACTAAGGAACTCCTTACAGCAATTTATGGATATATTCAATGCTGTAATAAGTAATGAAAAAGCAAAAGGTAATGATGTAAAAATACCTAAGCTTAAAGTTTCAAGTGCCTTAGATCCTCACAGTAAATTTAGCTGAATTGCCAAACACCAAAATTATTTTTATTTTATTTTAAATAACAATTAACCTTAGCGAAAGGTAGAAAAGAAGGAGATTAAACTAATGATAAATGTGTCTGATAGGAGATTAGCACCAAAAAATACGGCAAAGTTAGGCCTTGGTCTATTAACGGCTATAATTATTCTAGTAGTAGTTTCACAGTCTGTAGCCATAGTGGATGCAGGTAATCGTGGAGTAGTTTTGTATCTTGGTGCGGTCGAAGACAGAGTACTTCCAGAAGGTTTTTCCTTCATAACTCCATTCGTGGAACGAGTAGTACAAATGGAAGTTAGAACCTTGAAGTTTGAAGCTGACGTAAGCTCCTCTTCACAAGACCTTCAGATAGTAAGTACAACGGTGGCTTTGAACTATCATCTTGACCCTACAGTAGTTAATAGAATATATCAAACACTTGGAGAAGATTATGCCGCTAGAATAATTGCGCCAACCATACAAGAAACTGTAAAGGGCAGTACCGCAAAATTTGTGGCGGAAGAATTAATCACTAAAAGAGAGGAGGCAAAAGCGGCTATTGGAGATCTGATCAGTTCAACATTAATCGAGAGAGGAATCATTACAGAACAAGTCTTCATAACTGACTTTCAATTCTCGGAAGATTTTGCTAGATCGGTAGAGTTGAAGGTGGTAGCAGAACAGGAAGCACTGCGAGAGAAGAATATTCTTGCAAGGATTGAAGTACAAGCCCAATCAGCGGAAGCAGAAGCTATTGGTATTGCAAATGCAAATATAGCAAAGGCAAAAGGTGAATCTGAAGCAATATTGCTAATACAATCAACACTTAGAGAAAGTCCAGACTATCTGAAGTGGCAAGCAATAAACAAGTGGAATGGAAAATTACCATACGCAGTTGGAGGAGGAACGATGCCATTCATCGACATCACCGGCTTGGCTCTACAACCAGAATAATAGATGAAAAGGCACTTTCTATCTAGAGATTAAGGCCTTATTCATCATTATCTTTTTTCTAATAGATTTTTGAACGCATATAATAAACTAAAAGACATTCATTTACAATTCATGTACAATAAAATTAGATTAGAGACTTGTATACTCATAACTACAATTTGATAATCTTAATCCATTATATTAAGATCGTTACCCATTCCTAGTTGTATTATTTTATAATCTCCAACTAGTAATTCATATCCTAGATCTCTATTGAATGGTATCTGAAAGACCACACCTCGATATCCACTCAGACCAGGCTGAAGAGTACCCCACGCTTCATCAAAATAGAGTGAAAGGGATTTTATAGCTGTAAATTTATGATTATCAGAATCTACAAGTATAAAATCTGACTTCGATAATTCTAATGTTGGTTCTAGGTTAAAATTCTCTACAAACATTGTTATTAGCATATATTCTCTCTGAGGTTGTTCTTCTAAACCTGCAACAGGTAAACTATCACTTATAGAAACATTTGTGACATTATAATATAAACCAGATATTATAATTGGTTCTCCAATCGAAGTCTCCTCTACAGATGGTAGAATAGCCTCTTGTTCAGAAATATTATCCTCTCCCTCTTCATCATTATCTCCTAACATATTAGCTGCTATGCTTATAGCTATGAACGCAGCAAAGATTATACCCATCCTAACAGCACGCATCATGTTAACATATATTATTCTAGATGTATTATTTAAGAAAAACCAAATAAAGTATGATTTCAGTAACTTGGTTTATAGATTTCATTGATTAATATTAACACATGTATAGAATAGGACTAATTATCGCTCAAGTAATAATCTTGAAGTTTTTGTAATTCTTGATAGAATGGTTCTTTTTTTATCATATCATACATTTTTTCAATGTGTTGTAATTCATCATTGATACACTCTTCGATTTTTGTATATTCTCCTTTTCCGTAAAGGTTAGGAATAATATTACCAATTAAATCTGATTTATCATCTATGTAATTATCTTTCTGTTCTACAAACTTATTAAATGAATCCCCTAAGACTTGACGTAAATCGATATACGCTAAACTACTCCCAAAACGTTCCCATCTTCTGTTGATTTCTCGTTCATTATAATTTTGATGGTTCAATCTTTCTAATAGAAATAAAACGTCAAATTCTAAAATATTAAAACCCACAAATTTTGTATATTTTCTATTTATTTTATTTGTAAATTCATAAAATTGTTCGATAATCTCTTTTTCTCCTTTTTCATATTCCCACCAGATTGTGTTTTTTCCTCTAGAGCGAATATTAATTGTAAGTATTTTATTTACAATTGGATAGAAACCCTTAGTTTCTATATTAAAGAAAATAGGTTCTTGAGAAGACATCATATTAATCAATTATACAACTTTCTTAACAAGTTATTATCTTTTTAATCAGAAATGATTTTTATCAAGAATAACTAACCCATTATTTTTTGTGATTTATTTTAATAAATATAGATACTCTTTCAATTTTTCAAATACAATTGAGAGTTTTAACATCATTTATTCAATTACTCGATACGTTTAGTGTATTCTTTGTAGTTCATTATGTCTACGAATATCATATAATATTTTATGATTTATTTCAGTTTTTTTTTGGGTAAAGTCTTATCAAGAATGTGATCAACAGCTGAAAATATTCTCAAAACAAGTTTTTTTTATACAATCTATATTTACGGTTTAATTATTTATGCTTGACAAGTATTGCCTTTTCTACATCAAGTCCTTTCCATATTACATCATAACCCATGATGGAGATCATCTCAGCATGACAAGACTCAGGTATACTATTTTCTGCAAGGGCCGAACATGCGTCAACAAATTTGGTAATACCATCAAGTAATTTATCTATTTTACAAGTAATGATCTTCGATATAAGAAACTTTCCTACAACAATATATTCATCATTGTTAGAAAGAATCTTTAATGCTGTTTGTTCGGGTATGTTGTATTCCTGTATAATATCCTTAATTGGTATAATTTCTCCTCTTGTACGGTCAAGAGTGATTTTCACATTAGTCATACTTCTTTCAATTAATTCTCGTTCTATTCTCTTCAAGTAATCCACAATTGCTTTTATTGGTACCTCATCTTTGTAGATTATTAATTGTTCTTTTGGTAGTGAATGGAGCTTAGAACAAGCAAGCTCCTTATTTACAGCTATGAGTATATTTATTTTATTATCAACACTTACAATTAGTTTATGCAATTTCCTTTCGAGGTATTCTTTTGTCCAAAATCCAACTATCTCTAGATATACTCTGGTATTGTATTTCTGAAACATAAAGTCTGGTATCAATGCTTTACCTTCTACTATTAATGGATCTGGTTCTCTTACCAATTTCCAACCATTTGCAAATTGTTCAAATTTTCTTGCAAATTTCTCTTCTATATTACTATCATAAATACTAACAGTATTTTCTTTATATTTAATACATGGGGCACTAGCAATTAGTAAAGGAGCTTCCTTATCTGATAACTCAAGCTCAAATAATTTTTTTCCTGCCATTGTCTTTCTTACGATCGACGCCCTTACATGCCACTTTTCTGAAGTGGTTATTGAGGGAAGTAATTTTGCTATTGACGTACCATACTTATCAGTTAACCTGAAAAGACTTAATGGTCCATCAAGTGAGCATGTAAGTTGATCACTTCCTGTTGTAGATTGTTCCAAGTAATATATCAAACCTAACCATTTTACGTTCCTAAGTACACGCTTCCAGTTTATTCCTCCAGAAATATAAAATTCCAGTTTTGTACAGTTGAAAAGTAGTGTCTGAAACAATGATAGGTTGTAACAAGCCACAAGATCATTTACATTTATAGAATCAAATTTTGCGAGTAACATGTTTTCATCAAGGTCACTCCATAAAGCTTCATCAATATCTCTAGCTGTAACACCGATTCTCCTTGCTGTACTTGAGAGTATATCATCCCTCTCAAAATCTGTTAGAGCAAATCCCCTCTTTGACGCTTCTTCAAATACAATTTTTCTTACAAATATTGAGTTTAGATTCGTAGTGCTCTTGAAGATACATCTCCTTTCAAGTAGTGTATAAAGTCCTCTGACTAGTTTGTAATCGTTTTTGTATTCATATTCACGTATTCTTTCAAGAAGAACACCTTTCTTTTCTGTTCTTTCTAGAGCTTCTTCAAATACCCTGATAATTTTTGTTGCTAATTGGAATTCATTCTCGGAACAGAACAAAGGAGATATCATTCCCTTTTTTGTCCTGATCCTTAGCAAGGATGTGGGGAGCATATCTAATCTTTCACTTCCTTGTTTTTCAGCTCCTCTAGTGATTTCTTCCTTCTGTTGCTCGACCCAACCTCATTGGTCGCCACTGATACTATCTCTATTAATCTTGCAGTTTTTCCATCATGTTTTGGTCTTAGAAGTCTTCCTAATCTTTGAATGAATTCCCTACTACTTCCTGTACCACTTACGATAATTCCTAACTCGGCATCAGGTACATCAATACCTTCATCCAACACTTTTGATGTTACTATAGCTGAATATTTATTATCTTTGAAACCANTGAGCACTGCCTGTCTCTCCTCCTTCTTGCTCTTATGAGTAATGAATGGAATTAAGAACTTGTTCGATATCTCATAAACTAAACTATTATGTTGAGTAAAGATTAACATTTTTACTCTCTTGTTTTCTGTAAGAATTTCTCTTAATTCATCAAATTTGGCTTTACTGTTCAACGCTATATTCATAGCCTTATTTCTGGCCAGGATCGCATCTCTAGCAAATTTATTCCTCGAAGACATCATAATTAATCTTTGAAATGCATTGGGATGGTTTAATCTAAGTCCTAACTTGTTTATGATGAACTTATACTTATTTTGGTTTTTCTTGTATTCAAGCGCTTCTTCAGGCAACATTTCAACATTTCTTCTTGTGATGGAATAGTCGGCAAGATAATTTTGTTCTACTAGATCTCTAGGCATCGCTTGAAATACAACCCCCCCAACCAGTTTTAGCAGATCTTTATGAAGACCATCCTGTCGTTCAATGGTGGCTGTCAATCCTAGTCGGAATGGAGATGCGAATTGTTCAGCGATTGACCTGTAACCAAGGGCCGGTAAGTGATGAACTTCATCAAATATTACTAAGGAAAATTTGTTACCAAGCCATGCTGCTTTGATATATGAAGAATCGTATGTTGAAATTGTTATTGGTTCTATCACTTCATTACCTCCTCCCAGCTTCCCGATCTGAATATTGAAATGTTTTGAGAGAACAGTTGCCCATTGATCCATTAATTCCAGTGTTGGAACCACTATTAGAGCAGGGGCATTTACCTCATTGATTGCTTTTACACCTACTATTGTTTTACCAGCGCCAGGAGGGAGTACGATACATCCCCTCATTCCGGCCTTGAGCCACATATTCAATGCTTTATGCTGATAATCCCTTAATTTAACACCCTTAGCCTGGAGATCAGGAGATGGTATAAGATCAAGTACATAATCTTCATACTCAATATCACTTGAGCTAAAATACTGGATGATATCCTTGTAATAAAGTGCATTCGCTCTTAACGAATTTGTGCGAGGATCAAATGAGGCAAATGGAAGATGGTTGATACCATTTATTACTATAGTTCCTTTATCATATTTCAGTATTGCCTTAAGCAATAAGTGTCATTATAAAATGAGTTATGGTTATTAAAAAATCTTTTACAAACTGTTAGTAGAAAGATCATAGTATATACCAGTAGATCAAGGTAAACGAAGGAAATACACATATCAATAGTATCAGTAAAGATCTGACTAGATTCTATGTACATAACTTCAAGTATTAATTATTTATAACACATAGAAAGATATGATTAGTGACTAATGAATACTATTCAGTCTAACAGCGGCTTCTATATAGCCATATATATCTCATAAAAGAAAGGTAGTTATGCCACAAACTAAACCGATCGTTAGTATAGAAAATGTAGTCGCTTCTGCAACTGTTTATCAAAAGATAAATCTTAACGATATAACAC
>PAWD01000018.1 GCA_002713325.1 Nitrososphaerota archaeon | reverse complement strand
AAACTGCCCAAAAGACGCCGTTCCATAACACTCATTAAGCAATTCTTCGTATTTATCCTCATCACATCTTTCGCAACTCATTTGATACTCATACAACAAGCTTCTGTAAATCTAACACTATCAAAGTTATCATTATCATCGGCAAACATTTCACTAAACTGCTTAACAACCTCAAAGAAATCTTTTTCATAGGTTATAAATTCATTCTCCCAGCAATCGTTTAGGATCCCTGCAATAGCTATATAATGTTTTCTGGACATCATTTCGGTAAATTTTTATAGGATTCAATCAATTCTAAAGCAGTAACGAAGCTCATCCGCAAATCCAAAACCTGTAACTCAAGCTCATCAATCCTATCAAGCAAAGCATTAATCTTATTGTTTTTTTCCATGTTGTTTAAACCCCCTTACACTTCTTATCTTTTTCAAGTAGAAGGTTAGGTTTATTTGTATGAGCCAATCTTTTTATCAATATTCACGCGTAGGCAAAGAGGGAAACCAAGTCCGCAAGTGGACTGAAAACCTCTAATATCTTTACGTGTGTGCTCTTTATATAGTTATGGGTTTTAAGGCAGACGGAGAGAGCCCCTTAAAAAGTCNCGGAATGGTTAAAGTATAGTAGAAGCCCCGAGTTAAGCTGTTAACAACCCTCAACAGCCCACCAGCAAACTTAAATACCTGCTTCGCCTTGTTTTGAAGGCTTTCAAAACATATTTCTTAAGTTCGCACAATCTAAAGCTTTTGGTGGGCTGAGCAAATAGGGCTAGCAAGCTANCCNNATCCCCCTCAAAGCTTTATAAAGATAAATCACGGGATCANGTGATTTCTCATTATAAATCGTTGGCTGGCTTTCCCCCAGCTCCCCCTGCCAGCACAGCTGGTCTTGGGCTGGGCTATTGGCTACCTTTGCCCAGCCAGATAATGCTCGCTCGTTTCCAACTCGCTCTTTATCTCACTCGCTTCCAGCTCACTCCCGTATCGCTCGCTCCCAGCTCGCTCTGCATCTCGCTCGTTTCCAACTCGCTCACATCTGCGGGCGCTTCGCGCCCGCTCTAACATATATATGATATGATATGTTATGCGATTATTGTGTTTTTTTCCTTTTTTTTGTGTGTAGTGCCCCAGAAACATTCTATGAAAATGCTACTACTTCCNAGTAATAATAATATAAATATACCACTCCATAATGCAAAACAACATTTATAATAAACGGATCACACTCATAAATAGAAATACGCCGTATTCTTACGCGTGTATTCTAGCTATCCCCAGCATAAACCGATTTTAATCGGTCTGGAGAGCGAAAAGAACTCCGTTGGACGCGCTAAAGGACGTAAGACGTAGTCAGAAATGCGCGCTAGTGCGTTAAATAGCGACGAGAGATGGTGTTTTTTTGTCCGATAGAAAGGTTTAAATAGAGAACACACGTAGTTATTTGATGACAGGACATGACGAAAAGAGAAGAAAAAGAATTAATGAAATAATGCAAGTCATTAAAAAATTAAAAGATAAGACAGGTAAAGAATCATTAATTGCAGAATGTTCATTAAACTGGGGAACTTCTAGAAGAACGTTATTAGAGTATATCAAATTACTAAAAGACGCTGGTAAGATAGAAGAAGTCGCGGGATTATTAATATGGAAGGACGAGTAGATGACTATCGAGACAAGATCGAGCAAATCTCTAGAATCTATGGGGATCAAAACGACACCATCGAAGCATGGAGAGAAGGAAACCTTATGGAATGCGAGTTCTGCGGTAGATTATGCAGAACAAAAACTGGAGATTAAATTAGATAAATGGCAAAAGGATTATATAAACACAAAAGGAAATGTCGCAGTAAGAGCGGGGAGACAAAGTGGGAAATCTTTTGCGCAATCGTTAAGGGTTGCACTATTCGCACTACTAAACGAAAAAACTCAAACACTAATAATAGGCGCGGTAGATCGTCAAAGCGTAGAATTATTCGAAAAGGTAAAATCACACATATTCGTCCTAGCAAAACAAATGATAAAAAAGAAACCAACACTACATAAGGTTGAATTAAGAAATGGATCCAAAATCATCGCGCTCCCCGCTGGAAGAACTGGCTATGGTCTGCGAAATTATACGATCCACAAATTGGTTGCTGATGAAGCACATTATATCCCCGANGAAGTATGGACGGCTGTNCGACCTATGCTTGCAACTACTGGCGGAACTATGGATATACTCTCCACGCCGCGAGGAAATATAGGGTTTTTCTACGAAGCGTTCCAAAAAGGATCAGACTTCACAACATTTCATACAACTACCGCAAAATGTCCAAGAATAGATGAAGATTTTTTAAAATTAGAAAAGAAACGTATGACAAATCTGCAATTTATGCAGGAATACGAAGCAGAATTTCTAGACTCATTACAACAATTTTTCTCAAAGGAGTTAATAGACTCCTGCATACTCCCGCCTAAGACAAGTTTAACCACTTCTTTTCTTTTTCATGGGGCGGGAGATTATTATCTAGGGATAGATCTGGCGGGATATGGGGGAGACGAAAACGCATACGTAATAATGGAGATAAGAGGGGATAATTATTGCAAAGTAAAGCACGTAGAAACCACCCAAAGGGTAAGCGCAGTAAATAGCGTAGAGAAGATTTTAAGTTTAAATAACGTATGGAATTTTAAAAAGATATATTTAGATGATGGGGGAATCGGAACACCAATCCTAGATTTTTTAATAAGACATGATGAGGTAAAAAGAAAAGCGGAAGGAATTAATAATGCAAGCCGAAGCATACTGGCAGACAAAACAAAGGCAAGAAGAATTTTAAAAGAAGATCTATATGGAAACTTAAAACTATTGATGGAGCAGGGAAAAATCCAACTCCCCAACGATGAAAACCTAATAATGAGTTTATTATCTATACAAGTAGAGATAGATCCAGTAACTCAAAACGTCAAAATATTTGGAAAATACAGCCATATCACAGAAGGTCTAATAAGGGCGGCTTGGGGAACAAAAACGAAAGGGTTAAATATCTACGTTTATTAGTTTTAGTATGTTAAGTAAAGTGAGGGAAAGCAAGAATACACACTAAGATGGGATATATAAACATAAAACCAACAACAACTTTTGAAGAAGATGAAGAAAAAGAGTTCACACTAGCAGATAAGGACTTTTTACTTATAGAAGCAATAAGAAATTTATCAGAAGAAGTTTTAAAACTAAGGTGTAAATTATAATGGCAGATACAGGAATCTTCGCAACAACGGCAGAAGTCCAAAGGAAAGTGGGGGCTAATGCAAGTTCAACGGCAAATGTAGAAGCATATATTAATGACTTTATGACACAAGCGGAAAGCGCAATAAATGTAGCTACTAGATATAATTGGAGCGACGCCTATTCTGGATTAAATGTAGACGTTAAAGGGATCTTAAAAGAAGCTGCAAGCAATCTAGCAGCAATGTATGTAATTCAATTTGATATGAGTGGCTTCACGTCGAGGTATGAAGCTGAGACAATGCTAGACGTATTAAATTCTGGATTTTTAAGAGCGTTAAGCATTTTAAGAGATATTAAACAGCAGGACTTTATGAATGGCGCATGATTTTAAAAATTTTCCAGAACTAACAAACAGGCAAATGCAATTATATTATTTCCAAAGCCCACATAAACAAGTAACTGAGGATTTTAGGGGAAGGGTTATTAAGGTAACAGATGGAGATACAATAAGAGTGGACTGGGAAGAAAGGGAACTCCCAGTAACAATAAGAATGGCAAAGCTTGCAGCCCCCGAAAGTAAAGAGAAAGGCGGACTAGAAAGTAAAACATGGCTATCCGAACAAATTATGGGAAAAGAAGTAGACGTCAAATTATCAAAAAAAAGAGTGGAGAAATGGGGAAGAATACTGGCAACCATTTATTCTAAGGGAATGAATATAGGGGATGAGAGCATAAGAATGGGGCATGCGGTCTCATGGGATAATAGAAATGCAGGGGGGAGCATACCTAATTTTTTTGCAGAATTAGATAGTATAAAATTATGACACTCCCAACAACATTTAGAAAAGAAGGCGAAAGAACTATTGCTTCTTATAACTTTATTGAGATAGCGACGGGAGCAGGGATAATGACACTTTATGCGGGGTGGACAGTAGATACTAAAACCCTGTTAAGCAATCAATTTGCTTCTAATGAGATTATGAGCGCTGCTTCAATGGGAGTTTCTGCAAACGCCATAAGACTAGACCATGACTACGATATATTAATAACAAAGCCATTAACAATCGAGGGAAAAATGATTATAACGGCGGGAATTGGCGTAAGTAGATCTGGAAGTAGTAATAGCGGCTATTTTATATTTAAGTTTAGAAAATGGGATGGAAGTTCGGAAACAGATATAGCAGAAAATCAAAGTTCAACCCATAACAATAATAGCGCTTCGGGTTATACATATAGCACTTTTGCTACCGATATAACAATACCGAGAACACACTTTAAAATAGGGGAGACACTAAGACTAACCATAGAATTATGGGGAGCAGGGGGAGCAAGCCCTTCTTATGTAGCTTATGGACATGATCCCCAAAACAGAACAACGGGCTGGGATACTACTGGAGTAAACCCCTCAAGATTAACAGCATTCATACCAGTGAGGATACAATTATAATGGGAGAGATGAATTTAAACAATGCAGAAGCAAGTAATCTAACAGGCGTAGTGAAAGACTACTCCGTAGATAGCGCAGCAACAGATGGAGCAGGAGATCAGAAGGAGACCACATGGACTAATGAAAACTGGGCGCAATATCTAGGATATTTTAAAGAGATCCCAGAACTAAACTCATCGATAAATGCAAAGGCAACATGGACTATTGGAAAGGGAATCATAGCAGATCCCGAAACAACACTAATCCTAGACCAAATAAAGGGCTGGGGAAAAGACACATTTAATACAATTATCGAAAATATGATAAGAACATATTACATAGGGGGCGACGCGTTTACAGAAATCATAAGAGATGAGAAGGGGAATTTAATAAATCTCAAACCACTAGATCCCTCAACTATAAGAATCGTAGCAAATAGGCAGGGATTAATTCTCCGTTATGAACAAATTTCAAAAGTAAAAACGCCAGACAAGAGATTTGAAATAGATGAAATATTCCACCTAGCAAGAAATAGGGTAGCAGATGAAATACATGGAACAAGCGTAATCCCAGCTATTGAAAGTATAATCCTAGCAAGAAATGAAAGTATAAGAGACTATAAACAAGTCATGCACAGATTTGTTAAGCCCAGATGGATATTCCATTTAGATACAGATGACACCGCAAAGATAGCTACATTTAAAACAAAGATGGACGCAGCAAATGAAAACGGAGAAAATCTTTATATTCCAAAGGACGCAGTAGTTCCAGAATTAATGGCAACTGCGCCAAACGCTACGCTAGATCCAAAGGCATGGATAGATAGTCAGGGGGATTATTTTTATGAAGCCGTCGGAACTCCCCAAATAATACTGGGGGGATCTGGAGAGTTCACAGAAGCAAGCGCAAAGATAGCTTATTTAGCATGGCAGCAGAATATAGAAGAAGAACAATTATTTATAGAAGAACAAGTCGGACAACAACTAGGAATGATAATTGAATTAGAATTTCCAGCAAGTTTAGAAAATGAATTGTTAAGCGATAAGAAAAAAGATGGAGCAGAAAATATCCAACCAAATGAAACAACCGCAGGAGCGGGGCAATAATGGAAAAAAATAACAAATGCGATGGAAGAATTGTTTGCACAGGGATCGTAGCGCTAGCTGCCTTAGAAATGGTAGCACTATATAACGGGATAAACGGAACACTATTTACAATAGTCGTAGCCGTTATTGGAGCGTCGATAGGGGTAACAATGCCAAATCCAATAAAACCTAAATAAAATAATTTAAAATGGCACACAAAGATAGAAAGAAGAAAATAAGATATAAAGGGAAATTGAAAGATCTCCCCCATTATAAAGACAAAGATAAAAAAAAGTTCACACCACCTAAATTTGATGCTGATATAGATATAAAAAAGAGCAAAGTAGATTATGAAACAGGAAAGGAAACTCCAATTTATACAGAAAAATTTAGGAAAGGAAAATCACAGGGGCGGAAGTCCGCAGGAGAAGCATTTATAGAAAAATACGGACAGAAGGAGAGAAGGGGAGACGCGCCCCCAATGACTAAAGAAAGGGAAATTGAAAGAGACTGGTTAGGAAGATTACCCCCCGAAGAAAGGCAAAGGTTATCTGATGAAAGAAGGGCGACAGGGAAGTCGGAGTGGGAACTATATAAGGAGCAACTCCCAACAACTGCGGGAGAATTTGCAGGAGATATTCTAGAAGCAGGAACAGCAGCTTCAATTCCAGTTAGGACAGGACAAGCACTAGTCGGGGCGGGCAAGACAGCCGCTCCAAATGTGATGAGAAGATTTGATGGGGTTATGTCGCTGGACGACTTCGCAAGCTGGGGAAAGAATGAAGTCGCCAGATCGCAATATGCTAAATATATTAGGCAACAGGGAGTAAGTAGACTCCAAACAGCAGGAAAAGCAACAGAAAAGGTAGCAGAAAAAGCGTGGACGGAAGCGTCAAAAGTAAATCCAAATCAACTAATGACAATGGCAGTTAATCTAGGATATAGGGCTGTCGGAGCTATAAAGGCAAACTTCTGGCAAACAGCAACCTACCAAACTCTTGTATTCTGGGGAGCAGCAGATAATCTTGGAACAATGGCTTCAATGAGAGCAAGAGATTTAAAAAACCAAGCAATTTTTGGAGACCTAGATCAAGAAACGTATGAAGCGCAAAAACTAGAAATTAATAATTTAGTTAAATCGGGAAGGGTTGTAATGGCGTTTGCTTCTGTTATGAATCCAGTTACAATGTTTCCTAATTATAAATTTTTTGGAACTATACTGGGGGCAGCAGAACAGGGAATAGAAGCATCATGGGATGAAATAGATAACATCATGGGTAACAAAAGAGCAGAAGCGGCAGAACAAGAAGCAACAGGAATAGATCCAGATTACAGACCAACATGGGATCCCAATGTTCAAACACAAACCGATCCAGTAATCGGAAGGGCACAACCATAGATTTATAAAGCGTGTGTGTGTATATTCTGAATGGAAGAAACAAAAGAAGAAGTCCAAGAAGAAGAAAAGAAACCTACCTTAATCTCACAGGCAGAAGAAGCAGCTGCAAAACTTAAAGAACAAAACGATCGTCAAGAAGAATTATTAAATCGTCAAGAGGAGATGATGAGCATGGCTGCACTAAGTGGGAAGGGAGAAGCAGGCATAACACCAGCAATTCCTAAAGAAGAAACAGCAGAAGAATACGCAAAAAAAGTTATGAGCGGAGACGTCGGAAATGGTTGAAGAAAACAAATGCGGAGAATGTGGGAAGTTATGGAATAGCGAATATCATATTAGCGACGTATGTCTTAATGGGGAGATGGAAGATGACTAAAGAGCCCAAAGATCTAGGAATAAAAATAGGAACTAAAAGTCAAGTTTTATGGACTAATGTTCTAAAAGAAAGTGAAATGTTAATACAACAATCCAAAGATAATTTAGAGATCCAAGAAGAAATGAGGAAATTAGCAAAATCTAAGATAAAGAAAGAAAAGCAAAAGCTTAAATAGTTATTAGATTAAGCTAAGGCATGGCTTTAGAAGCAACACTCTATCAAGAATTAGAATTACCTATTCCATTCACCGTAGCAGATGGCGCAGGTATTGAAAAAGGATCTATTATGGAAATTTCTGATCCAAACACCGTAGCAGTAACCAACGGAGATAATGATAAAATCATCGGAATCGCCGCCGAAGAAAAAATTAACGGAGATGGTAAAACTAAACTAGGCGTTTATATTAGGGGAATTTTTAGAGGTTACGCAGGAGCAGCGGGCGTAACCGTTGGTAGAGCAATTATTTCTGATACAGCAACAGGAGCAGCAAACGAATTAGTAGTGGCGGACGCAAACTCTGAAGGAATTATCGGAACAGCACTAGAGACAGCAACAGACGGACAGACTTTTTTATTCTTACTAAATCCAATTAACCCAGTATTAGCATAATGGCAGAAGAAGAAACAACTAACGAAGAAGAAACTAACGAGGAGACAGAAGAATAATATGGGAGACGCATCAGGTCAAGCTGAAATTCGAGGAATCGACATAGATAAATTAGCGAAGGGCTTCGCAGATGAAGCAAGTATTCTTAAAAAATTTGTAGCAGTTAGCAAAACAACAGCAAGAGAAATAAGATGGTATCAAAAGACATCGGGTTTTTTAGATAGCACAGATACCACAGGAATCACATTATCACAAATAGCAAACACATCGGAGAGATCCCTACCAGTAGTTGTAGAACAAAGCTGGACTAGACAAACTTCTTATGTTAAAAAGTTCTTCGTTGAATCCCCAACAATTTCAGAAGAAGATATTAAAGACAGCGACGTAGATATCCTAGCAACAAACGTAAGAGATCTAGTAAGAGCAGTAGCAAACCAAGTAGACATAAGAATTTACAGCGTTATAATTGAAGCAGCAGCAGCTACACCAACCACACCTAATCCAACAAACACCCTAACAACAGCAGCAACAGCAGACGGCTGGGATGACGCAGTTACAGGAAATCCTATTAAAGATATTATGACAGGTAACAGAAAGATTAGAGCACAGGGTTATGACACAAGTTCAATAGTTCTATACATAAATCCTATTGAACACGAAAACCTACTAAATTATTTGATTAACGTTAAAGGATCTAGTATTCCTAGCTTCTCTAGTGAGAAAGTTAAGACAGGAGTATTAATGGAATTGTTAGGAAACAAAGTAGTCGTTAGCCAAAACGCTACAACAGACAACGCCCTACAATTCATACCTAACAGAAGCGCAACATGGAAAGAGTTTATGCCCATGAAATCAGTTGTTATAACAGACGCTGGAATAGGTAGAAAGATTAGAGTCTGGTCTGAGGGGGAAGCAATTCTAACAGATCCCAAGAGCGTCCACCAAATTACTGATACTTCTGTATAAAATGACTATTAAAAATTCTAAGAGATTATACGACCATTACGTAGAGATAGGATATAAAGAAGCTGCCGAAGATATGCTTAATAAACACCCCGAATTTTCTGAGGAAACTACTAAGAAGGAGAAATCTGATGGGAAGAAATCAAAGAGATAATACACCCGACGCCACAGGGGCATGGACTACTTCTAACGTCTCAACTGATAGATCAATAGACGCAAACGGAGCACTAGGAGTTATTGGAGACGGACTAACAACCTTAATCGAGGATCTTAAAAAACTAGGGGTTATAGCATAATGGCAGCAGGAGACGTAGACGTCCAAATTGCGGAAACAATGACCGCAGCGGCTATTAAAACGGCAGTAGACGCCGCTATTACAGCAACAAGCGCAGCAGCAACAATAAGTATAACCCAACTTAATAACAGCGCTATTGTAATTGTAGCAAGAGAAGCATAAGTTTAATAAGTTTAATTCTATAATATTATATGGTCGTAGTCGGAGACGCAGCAACTATTGGAGAGAAAGAACTCAAAAGAAACTATCCAGTAGAGGAAGGATTAACTGCGGGAACAGAAAAACAAGAAGGCAGGGTAACTAATCTAGTTGCAGAAAATAGCATAATCCCCGAAAGAAAGACAACGGGAGTAAGATAATGGCTAGACCACCAAGCGCAAATAGTGTTCTAAGGAATATGAAGAAGCAAAGCTTCGAACCTAAAACGCCCATAGCTTCTGAAATGTTTATACCAAATCATTCTGGAATAGCAGTCCACCCAGAAGCAGTAAATACTTTTGTTAAAAAAACAAATCTCCTAGATGATGCATATTGGGATGGGCATTGGAACACAGATACCCCACTACCGGCACAAACTTTTAATAAAGAAGTTATAACGTGGATGGATGCTTTTGAGGACTGGACAGAACTTCAAGCATCAAAATGGACAGAAACAGATGGGGAGTTTATTTATAGCGGGAATTTTCCAGCAAGCGGACAAAGAAAATTTTTAGTAACTTATCAGTTTACAATGGATTGTTACGCAAGTGCTTTATGGTGGTCAGCAGTCGGAAGATTAACAAAAGACGTCGGAGCAGGGCACGTTACAATAGAGGGATCTGTTCAGGCATTTAGTCAGTATGCTTATGTTATAGTTTATGGAATATATTTGGAGAGGATTCAATTATCTAATTCTACAATAGTAACCATAGAAGAAGGAGACAAACTAGCTTTTAATCTAGGATTCCATTGTTCAGGGGGGGGAGCTTCAACATATCTCATAGGGGGAATAAATACTATATTACTACAATTTCCCTCAACTCCCGTTAAAGGTTTCCATATAAATATAACTCCCATAACTGACCTAAAATGAATTTAATAGATATTATACATGTTAGGAAAATTGCCGCAGATACGGCTCAAACTAAAATGATGGAAGAAGTATTCACCGACGAGCAAAAGATAAAACTCGCAACAATAGAAAGTCTAATAAATGAAATTGGGGAAATCAGCGTCGATACTGAACTAGACGCCACCATCACAGCCCTAACAGAAATAAGGGATAAATAGAAAGACTTATAAAGAGGGGTGTGTTCTTATTATAATGAAAAAGAAGGGGGTAATAACATGAAAATAACACTAATAAGTATAGAGCATAAAATGGCTAAATCTGGCGCTCCGTTCTCCGTAGTCAAAGACACCAACGGCGAAACCTACACTATCTGGAACGAGGAAATCTCAAAGAAATTAATTTTTGGACAACCTATGGATCTAGTAATCAAAGAAGCAAATGGATTTAAGAATATTCGTGGAATTGGAGAGGAATCAGTAAAGGAAGAAAAGATAGTCAATACACTTCCATCACCTCAAATACAAGTAGAGGTCAATAAGCCAAGAACTACAAGATATGCTGTCGAAGTTGGAGCAGGCGAGTTATCAAAGCTAACTGAGAAAGTCTGGGCAAAGGAAGGAGAAAAGATGGACTGGGATACTGCGCAAGAAATGGTCTGGAACACCTATCAAGAGTTTAAGAAACGATTAGGGGAGTAAAGGAACGACCATGAAAATACTAGAATTATTTAGCGGAACAGCAAGTTTTAGTAAGATAGCTAGAAGTCTAGGACATGAGTGCACAACAGTGGATAACGACGAATACCACAACCCAGATATATTAATAGATATACTAGACTTCGATCCCAAGATATTTAAAGGAGACTGGGATATTATCTGGGCGTCGCCACCATGCACTACGTTCTCCGTCATGAGCAATTATAGATACTGGGATAAACTACAACCTAGAAACTCTAAAGCTGCAATAAATATGGCATGGGTTTTAAAGACACTAGAAATCATTAAAGAATTAAAGCCCAAATATTGGTTTATTGAAAATCCGCGAGGACTATTAAGAAAATTTCCTTTTATGGAAGAACTACCAAGAAATACCATAACATATTGCCAATATGGAACAGACTACATGAAACCAACAGATATATGGACTAACTTCGATAAATGGACACCAAGAAAAATGTGCAAAAATGGTATGCCATGCCATACTGAAGCAAGAAGGGGAAGCAAGACAGGTATACAATCTAGTGGGGGAATAAGGGCAACAAGTGGGTGGAGCAAAGCAAATAGAGTTGCAAGAGCAATAGTTCCTAGTGAATTATGTAAAGAGATCTTAATGACACTAAAAGACAGCGGCTAATCGGGTGGGGTGGATACGGAGAGAGAATCCCCCCAACCACGCCCGCCAGACAGGTTTATGATCGCCTAATGGGGGTCATGCGAGGTTAGGTTTGTAAGTTAAAAAATGATATATAAAAGGCCCTGTAAACGTTGCTTAAGAATTTTCAGACCATCGGGGAAATTTGGAAAGATATGTGAAAAATGTATAAAAAAGGGGGGATACCGCCCCCCCAAAAAAAAAAATGT
>PAWD01000017.1 GCA_002713325.1 Nitrososphaerota archaeon | reverse complement strand
CGATAAAAATTGGAAGCAAGGTGATACTCTATACCTTCCTAGGAAAATCTACTCGCAACAAACAGTTTGACATCAGACGGTTTGCTATATTCGATGCAAACCAAAACTCTATTTTTTCTGGAGTGAGCTAAGATGTCAAAGATACCAAAGGAAAAAACTAAGATGGAAGACTTGGTCAAACTGCTCAAACAATTTCCTGACACTGCTACTGTACGGCGTTTACGTAGAGAATTAAGCGCACAAGGGAAAGCAGCAGAACTAATAATCAGAAAAAAGGCTAAAAAAGAGTCTCAGAAGATAAAATCACTGGAACAATCACAGCTCAACAGATCCAGCAAGATGAAGCGATACTACCGCTATCTCAAGAGCATTCAGAAAAATTACTTTCCAGATACTCCGTTGAAGCAATTGAGAACTATGTACAAGAGAAAAAAGCAAGGGTTAGACGTGGACGTTTCGGATATCGTATTCACTGATCCTTCGCCCACATGACAGGAATTCCAGAATCTGTACTGCAGGATCTCTCTGCTCTTAATACAGATGTTGACCAACACAGACGACTCGGAGACTCTCCAGAACTTCCAGTTCGTGGGTTTGATTGTGAAACTCACGAAGGCGATATTTTTTTAATTTGTGACTCTGACGGAAACTGCCTAGATCAGATTACGCCGATAAACATTATCAAATTTCTTTACAAGCGTAAGAATCAAAACTGCTGGAATTGGTTTTTTAATATTACATATGACGCCGAAGCAATCATCAAGGCTATTTTCGGTGACTACCTGACATTTGTTCCTAAATATCTCCGCAAGGACATCAAGGTAGATCTTGTAAAGATGAAATTTGTATACTATGGATATAGAATATGGTACATTCCTAAAAAACAACTATCAGTTTCCATAAAAGGGCGTTCCGCTATATTTTATGACGTAGCCCAGTTTGCCAGAGGGAATTTGCTTAGCGCTTGCGAAGAAAAGGGAATACCAGTATCCGAAGATGATAAAAATTTTAAAAATAAACGAACGCTGTTTTCTCCACGGTACTATAACCGTCATAAGAAAATGCTGCGTCAGTACTGCATCAATGACTGCGTGTATACAAAGAAGCTTGCCGAAAATTGGATAAAATCTTTCAATAAAAGGTGTGGGTTTTTACTGAAGCGCTGGATCTCGACTGCATATGTAGCAGAAAAGACAGTTGCACACGAGAAAACAAACCTTCCATTATTTGACTCTCTCGCATACGCACAGCAGGAGTTTATCTATGCCTGTTCCTTTGGTGGACGCTTTGAAATGTGCAAGAGAGGTTTTATCGGTTATACTTGGACATATGACGTAAATTCTGCATACCCTAATTCTATGCGCAACTTACCCGATTTTACAAACGGCTACTGGGTTCAAGACAAAACAATTCATCCTCTGGCAGCTGCAGGCTTCTTTGAAATAGAATGTAACATTCCAGAAGATGTCTATATCGCACCTTTTCCTTTTATGATAAAAAATAAACTTATTTTTCCCACTGGACGTTTTATAACCAGAGCAACACTTCCAGAACTGAAAGCCTGCAGGAATCCCAATTGGTACAGAATACTATCTTCAGAACAGTTTATTCCATATACTAACTTCAAACCGCTAAAGCATATGATGGAATCGCTCTATACGGAACGACAGAAATTAAAAAGCAAGGGTGATTCTAGCGAACACGTGTTAAAAATTATCCTTAACAGCACATACGGCAAGTTTGGTGCAACGAATAAAACCAATAACAGAATTGGTTCTATGTTCTTTCCTCCAATATTTGCAGCTATACTAGGAGATACTAGGGCGAAACTATACGATTTTGTAATCTCTAATAATTTGGAAAAGTATGTTGTGGGATTCGCTACGGATTCCGTTATTCTTACAAAGGAATTAGATTTGCCTGAAACTAAAGATCTTGGTAAATTTTCCTTGCAGAAATCCGCATCAGATACGTTCTACCTGCAAAACGGGATCAATAGAATGAACGGCGTATGGAAACGGCGAGGGATAGGAACATTGGACGGCAAGAAAGTTGAAAATTTTAAGATAGTTGAGAAGAGAGACAAGGTCTTTCTGATACTCAAGGTATTGAAGAACACTCGCTTATTGTCTGGAAGCAAGTTCAATAACGTTACCGATATAGGATGGTTGAAAAAAGACACGAAGGAAATTAATCTCAACGCTGACAGAGGGCGTTTGTGGAATGGCTTGCTCAAATCTGTGAAAGGCACGGAGTTTAACGATTCTGTTCCTGTATCCACGAATCATTTTAACGGTAATGAAGGGTTCAAGGTTGAAAAATAGATTGAAAACCAACGTAACCATGACTGTAATAATCGTTAACGCCATTACGGAAGCAGCGTTTAAGATCTTTACGAGAAGCGTCATATTTGTAGGCGTAAAAGCGTTGCAGTGTATTTTTATTATATGTTAATGGTTAAATTCCAACCTGTTATTGATAATGATTAAAATATGATGATAGCATATGTATAGAATAATTAATCACAATTGATCAAATTGTTAATATGAGAAGTTCTATATAGAAAATACTTAATTATTTTAATCTATAATAAATTAAAATGAATATTAGTACAGTAGCTTCTTTTGAGCATTACGGTGTTGCACCATTTGAGATTGAAGCACTATTCAGTATACTGAATGGCATATTTACAGTACAGGAGAAAGAGGTTGAACCTAATTATGAAAATAATTATGCATGTATGATCGATATATATTTCCCACTTGAATTTAATTATAATTTTTTTGAGATGTTTGGACATAAACGATGGAATAAAATAACTTTTCTAATAAAAGAGATGCGAAGACGTACAGGAAAGAAGGGCGTGATGTTGATCATGAATTTCACTGGTAGACCTACATTATCATTCACTGTAGCAATGCATGATAAAAATCTGTTTGCGTTTGCATTAGAGAAGATGGAAATACTCAATGAATTAATATTATCACAAACATATTCAAGAAAGCTACCTATAGACGTTGAAAGTGTACATTATACATTTAGTTCAAGTAATTCTAAATGGAATCCAGATACTGCATGGAGAAACGGTACTATATTCAAATGCAATGAAGGTGAATGGATAATTTCAAATCAATTATGATAAATTGTTAATTACTGATGATTCTTCAAGTGAGTTATAAAGTTCCCTATACTTCTTATCTATGAATTCTAGCGCTTCATTTATTCTTTTGGACTTGCCATATTTGTAGCGTATGAGTTCCCTATGTCTCCAAAAATGTTTACCATCTTCTGATGTGATTGTTGTAAAATAATCAGGACCTTTGATCTTATCAGGTAGTTTAATACTATATGGAAAAAGATACTCAATCATAAACCATTCATCACCGTCTTGATAGTCACTCCCTGTGACGATATCGAAGTATACATGTAAAAAATTATTGAATGTTAATCCATCATCTTTAATTATTGGATGTATGAAGTTTGATTTTCTATATCCTAATTTTATCAATTCAGATTCAAAGAAAATTTTTATCAAAGCCTTTCTGAATATTTCGTTAATTTCTTTTAAGTTCAAACATAACTATCTCAAGATACTGTTTTATAACCTTTAAAGTCAATTTAGGCTTTAAATTTAACCGTTTATCAATACAAATCAGATTCTAGAATTCATTTATACGGCGTTTAATCACGTTCATTCAAGCCATATGTATATAATATGATTATGTGAAGGAAAATAGATTACATTCCTTTCTTTTTCTTCAGTTTAAAGCGGGCAGCCTTAGCTTGCTTCTTGCTGGATGCTCGAAACACATTTTTATGAAACTTAGCGGGTTTAATTTTTTTTGTCATTTTAGCTCACATGTGTGAATATTCCTGTATAATCATGCTAGCATAACAAACACCGTCAAGAACGTTCTTTATTGTGGTAAACTCATTAGGTGCGTGAATGTTTGCATATGCTGGCGAGCATCCAGTCCATACAGATTCTAATTTCAATATTTTGGTAAATACAAAATCTGGACCTGAACCCCACATGTTAGGGAATGGTGCGGATTTCTTTTTATATACTTGGTCTGCAGCCATTGATGTGGCTTGTACGATTTGTGCATTAATATCTGTCTTTGACGGTTCTACCGTTCCTAATTTATAGATCGTCATATCAGTAAATCCACGCTTTGCCAAATGTATTCTTAACTTCTTGATAAGATCAGTAGTACTCTGATCATACACGAGTCTGAAATCAAGTTTTACAAATGCTTCGTTAGGTAGAACTGTTTTTGAACCCGTTGAAGTATAACCTGATTGGATACCAGATATATTACAAGTAGGTTCAAAAAGAAGTTTTTTCAGAGCTTCTTTTCCAACAGTTTTATCTTGTAGTTCCTTCACACCATACTCTTCCTTTATCTTCTTTTCATCATATTCTAATGTATCCACTAATGCTAGTTCTTCATCGGTCTGGGCTTTTATATTGTCATACCATCCGTCGATGATTATCTTTCCATCTCTCTTTAGAGAATCTAGCGCACTAACTAATCTCCATGCAGGATTTGGTATTATTGGTGCTAAACCCGAATGGACATCTATAGAAGCTGTTTTACATCGTAACTCAATGTATAGTAAGCCTTTCAAACCAGCATATATAGATGCAGCAGCTGCTGGATTCAAAGAACTATCAAAACACAAACTTGCATTTGCTTTTAACATCTGTCGATTATCTTTTACGAATTGCGCCAAATTTATTGAAGAAATCTCTTCTTCTCCTTCTATAATGAACTTCAGATTCATTGGTGGTTCACCTACAGTATCTAGGAATGTCTTTGCAGCTTTTATCAAAGCTATAACATTACCTTTTGAATCTGACGCACCTCTGCCATGTACTTTGTTATCCGCAATAACGCCAGAAAATGGATTGTATTTCCATTTATCTAAAGGTTCTACTGGTTGTACGTCATAATGACTATAAAGTAATAACGTTTTCTTACTGTTTGATTTAATTTCTCCATAAACTATCGGGTTTCCATCCTTCAGTTTGATTATGTTGCTACTTATACCAGCGTTACGCATTACTTCGTTTACTGCAGACGCACATTCCTCTATACCAACATTCTGTGCCGATATGCTAGGATGTTTTATCAATTTTCTAAGATCAGTGATTATGTCATCTTGATTACTTAGTACATGTTCTCTAATACTCTCTATCACATCAATGAATAGTTATTACATGAACTTAATGCTTTTGTATGTACAGATGAATTTTTCGAGTATTACTCGAGTATAATCTATTAACGTTCTATTTCCTTCATAAATTTGATTTTATATACTATAACGGTGTTATTATTAGCAATATTATAGTGTTGACACTCCAAATTCGTCGAGTATTTTACCTATATCAGTCACAGGATTTCCATCTTTCTCGATGATCTGTTTTGCGGGGGGATTTTTGCGATATGTATCCATTCTTATGTTTATTCTATCTTCGTAACTTGATATATGTTCATTCTGATAAAAAATACCTATTGGAATTCTATCTCCCCATTCTTGCGATTTTTCCATAACCTGAGCCATTTTAGTATAATTTTCAGAGTCATCCTCAGCATTCTTTATACGTGGTTCATATCCTTCTCCTTCGAGTTTATATATTCTAGGTATCACCATATCTTTCTCGTTCTTTCTGTCAAGACCAGAGAACCAAGCCTTTGTATGGATATCATTGTACGTAGGACAAGGTTGTAAAACATCAACAAATGCAAGCCCTTTATGTTGAATAGCTTTCTTCATTACCTCTTTCATATGGTATATATCAAAAGAGTATGCTCTAGCAATGAAAGTAAAACCAGATGCTAATGCGAGCATGATTGGATTCACTGCTTGATTTACATTGGGATTTGGAAGGGATTTTGTTTTTAGATTGAGTTTAAGTGTTGGAGATGCTTGTCCTTTTGTTAAACCATATACAGCATTATCAAACACAATATACATCATATCTACATTTCTTCGTCCAATATTTACAAAATGACCAGCACCTATACCCATTCCTCCACCATCACCACCCACTGCAATTATTTCTAGATCCGGATTTGCAAGCTTAGCTCCAGTAGCATATGGAAGAACTCTTCCATGAAGCGTGTGTACACCATTTACCTTGATGAAATGAGGAGTTTTTCCCGAACATCCTATATCTGAGAATACGGCGACTTTATGTGGAGGAATCTGCATGTCTGCTAATGTCATCTGTATAGCGTTTAATATACCAAAATCTCCACAACCAGGACACCAATCATTATGTAACTCTGATTTGTAATTTGCCAGTTTAAGTCCCAGATGTTAACACCTCTATTTTATTCGCCTTACCATCAATGATTTTCTTCAATACATTATAAACTTCATTTAGTGACATTGGCCTTCCATTATACTTTACTATCAAGTAATCAGGCTCACGTTTGATATTTTCACTAATCAGTCTTGCAAGTTGTCCGCTATAATTCATCTCAATATCTATCAACAGATGAGTTTTTGAAAGTAAAGATTCCAGTAACTTGGAAGGAAATGGATTAAGTAGTTTTACTTGTACATAGTTTATTTTATTACCATCTTTTGTAAGTAGATCCAACACATCTAAGATTACTCCTTTTGTAGATCCCCAACTAATAACGGTCATATCGGACTTTTTATCGTATATTTGTATTTTATCCTCATCAGGTAACTCTTTTAGAACAAGATCCATTTTACCCATTCTCTTGTCCATCATTTTCGTTCTTATTGTAGGATGTTCTGTGATATGACCATTAGGTTCATGTTCATCTCCTGTATTCCAAAATATTCCATTTTCGGTACCAAGCTTTACTCTTGGAGATATTCCGTTCTTCGTAAATTCAAATCTTTCATACCCGTTACTAACTTTGTTAGCAAACAAACCTCGATCTATCTTTACCTTCTTAGTGTCAAAACGTTTGATCGTTAGAACTGTATTTGCAAGTGCCTTGTCAAACATATGAATTACTGGTATTTGATATTTCTCTGCATAATTAAATACCTTCATTGTATCGTAGAATGCCTCTTCTACATCACCAGAAGCAAAAACTATTTTTGGAAATTCACCATGACCAGCGTGGATAGCAAAAAGTAGATCACCCTGTTCATGTCTTGTTGGAAGACCAGTAGCAGGTCCAGCTCTCTGATATAGAGTTATAACAATAGGTATCTCGTTGATTCCAGCCCATCCTATACCTTCTACCATTAGAGAAAACCCAGGTCCAGAAGTACATGTGGCACTTCTAGCTCCAGAAAGTGCTCCTCCAGTTGCCATCGTGATAGCCGCTATTTCGTCTTCACTTTGTATTACTGTAAATGCAACCTTATCACTACTATCTACCAAGTTCAAAACTTCGTTTGCTTCAAGGTATTCACTCTCATCGGAGGCAGGAGTTATGGGGTAATATGTCTGGAACCTGCAACCAGCTACTATTTTACCTAATCCAGCTGCTTGGTAGCCTTGAATGAGTATCAAGCTGTTGTCAACTTCTCTGGTCATCAATCTATATTTGAAATTATTACCAAATTTAGCTTTTGTATAGTTGTATGAATAACTAGCAGCCTTAACATTCATATCAATAATCTTAGGTTTTGTTTTGAAAGTATATCTGATCGCATTAGTAATAATACTTTCATCATAACATAACAAAGCAAATGATGATGCCATAGCCATTACGTTTATCATCCTGATTAGTTTGCTCATTGATGGTTCATTATTCTTTTCTGCAAGCTCTCTAAGTAGACTCTTGAATTCAACCGGATAAATATTAACCCCGTTTTCCTTTACAAGATCTAATAGATCCTTTATCGTTTCACCTTTATTTTTTGACGACATTTTAATCTTTAGCTCTTTCATAGCAAAATCCTCCATGGTTGGAATTTCTTCAATCGAAATTTTGGCTAAACTTGAATCGTATAGAATTACACCTCCATTAACTACATACAAAGCATGTGTGAATATAGTCTCAGCATCAAAGGCAACTAGAAAATCAATTTCATCTACACATGATCTAATGGGTTTTTCACTTACAGATATATTGAAGTAACTGTGCTTTCCTTTAATATTAGAATGGTATTCTCGCTTACCATAAATATGGAGACCTCCAAGAACACATGCTTTTGCAAATATATTTGCAGCAGTATCTACACCACTACCTTGCGCTCCCCCAATCACCCATGATAATTTGTTAACCATTTGTTTCATAATGTATATTTTACATCATTTCTTATTATTAATGGTTGTTAACTCATCCACCGCCAGTAACAGTATCAAACAAACAACATTCGCAATCATCCATTTCTCCACAAAATGGACATACACAATTACATGATTCTACCGGATCACCACAAAAATCACATAAAGCAATCTCTTCTGTATCATTCATTATCGCAATGTATCTAACATTGTATTAATACCTTATTGGAATAAATTCGAGATTATATTATTTTTTTAAACAATAATATTATACACATACAAAAATATTATTCATAGTTCATATGATTAAAATAAAAGCGTCTAATATCAATTAAGTATGTATAGATCACGGTTAAAGGGCAGATTAGACAAGAATGTGTTATCATATATGTCATCTATTAATGATGATCTTCTTCTTCTAGATTATGATATACTTGGTAGTCAAGCACATTCAATAATGTTATATGAACAGAAACTGATCAAAAAGTCTGAATTAAAAAAAATATTAGATGCTTTAGATAGTGCAAAGAAGAAAGATCTTAGGAAACTTGCATTCGAATACGAAGACATACACGAAGCACTGGAGGCTTTTGTTGTAAAAAAAGCTGGTATGGAAGCTGGTGGTAAGATGCATACTGCAAGATCGAGGAACGATCAGGTAGCACTTGATATACGAATGAAGGCGAGGGATGATATTAATAATATCAGTATACAGGTAATTGAATTAATCAATAAACTATTGTTTAAAGCATCACAAAACAAGGATTCTATTATGCCTATGTATACACATCTACAGCATGCCCAGATAGGAACCTTTTCGCATTATCTTTTATCTTATTCAGACATATTATTAAGAGACCTAGAGAGGCTAAACGGATGCTATGAACGTGTTAATAAATCT
This sequence comes from Nitrososphaerota archaeon, assembly GCA_002713325.1. Classification (GTDB taxonomy): domain Archaea; phylum Thermoproteota; class Nitrososphaeria; order Nitrososphaerales; family UBA213; genus UBA213. The sequence continues at coordinate 42,932 of PAWD01000017.1, read as the reverse complement.
CCGTTGGGAACTATTGCTATCGGAGGTTCTTCTATAAATATAGATCGTAAAAAGACAGCTTCTTTACTTTCTTTCAGTGGTATCGTTGAAAATTCTATTGATGCAACGACCTCAAGAGACACTATAATAGAATTATGTTTTTGCCTTAGCATGATAATGATTGATCTGAGTAGGATTGCAGAAGATTTTATTCTTTGGTCTTCTTCAGAATTTGATTATGTTGAACTTGCAGACGAGTTGACCTCAAGCTCTAGTGTGATGCCCCAGAAGAAGAATCCATGTCCGTTAGAACTTATGAGAGCTAAAGCAGCATATGTAATTGGTCTAGTTTTCAGTATAATGGCAATGGTAAAGGCTTTACCATCAGGGTATAGTAGAGACCTACAGGATACAAAACATGTTTTATTCCGTGCGATAACGATCACTAGTGACTCATTGAACATTATGGGTTCTGTGATTGAAACTTTACATGTAAATAAGAAGACCATGTTAAAATCCGCAGAAAATAGTTATGCTATATCACTAGATATTGCAGAAGAACTTGTAAGAAATGGGATGGTCTTTAGGAAAACGCATAAAGTGGTTGGCGAGCTAGTAAGGGTAGCTTCTAGAACAGGTAAAAACCTGTGCAATTTGACAGAAAATGAAATTAGAAATGTTGCTGGAAAAGAACTAACACCGCTGATAAGTAAAATAATTAAGAATATTAGTCCTAAACATTCGGTTCAATCAAGGGTATCTGTTGGTTCTCCAAATCCAAAGGAGCAGATACGTATGATAAAGGATAGAAAGCGGAAGGTAAATGGGTATAAGTTGACAATAGAGAAGCGATCAGAACGGGTCCATTATTCTTTTGAAAATCTTGCGAGAATAGTGAAATCATTTTAGAATATAGATTCACTGAATTTGGTATTCATTATAATGTTTAACGGAAAAGTTGAAGTTGTCCTCTACACAAATTGAATTCATAAGTTGTAATTTAATAATTTTTCACGTTCTATATTATATCACTAGTGATATATTTGTTAATTTTGGTAGAAATTTCTACTGTTTTTGTACACGAATCATTGATTATTAATTTGGTAGTTTGAAGATTAAAAATATCATAATGTTAAATTATGATCAAATTGATATACTTGATCAAGTTCTTATTTATTTTAACAATTCCAGATAACGTTCCTTGATAATTTCAATTAATCTAATAGCATCTTCTTCTTTCAAACTTCTTCGATGAGTTTTCACATAATTGCTAATGTCTTCAAGTATATTTTCATCTACACTCCCACTAATCTTTTCAAATAATTCATCATAGTTTCTATATGGAAAATAGATATTCTTTGCAGTTCTCACCAAGATCTTTTTTGTTTCTTTATCAATTATGCCATCCTTACAAGCATTATATAATGTATAACGTATATCAATTAACGCTTCCGATTGTAAATTGTAATTCCACTCAGAAAATGTAACCGCCACTTCATCATCGGAATCGATAATACCTTTCTTATAAAGTTCAAATATCTTACCTATACCTATCATTCCAAATTTTTCCAGTTCCACGGCACGTAATGCTCCTAAACTTGCAGCTCCAATTAGAGTGAGATTTTTTTTCTGTAATAGTCTATAGACCTCAATTGGTGTTGGAGGATAATCCTGAAGAAATACACCATCTATGAATCCTATAAGTTGAACATCTTCTTTTATGAGTTTCTCGAAATCACCTTTTCTAGCTGGAGGTCTAAAATCTGCAAATGAGAAAATCTTTTTGGCTTTCTCGGGACTTAAAGTAGGACCTAGGAATATTACCGGGATCAATCTAATTCGCCTTCCTTTATACTTGGAAAATATCGTCTACCACGCATACCTATGATACCCTTAGTAACCTTGAATGTCTCCAAACCAGGTACTATTATTCTAACAACTGGGATTCCGATTTCACTGTCTGTTAAATTCACCATAATTACTTTCTCAAAACCAGCATTCTTGAGATTACGAAGAATAAGGTGTATATCATCAAGAATGTCAATATTTTTAATACTTCTTATAGTTTGAAAATCTCTTTTCTTTTTTGAATGCATGAATTGCCATGATTTAGTTTCTGCGGTATTACCCATCTTATAGTTCATTCTGCGTAAATCATCTCTTGCACCTTGAATATTTGCAGCTCGTGTCTGTGAAACCTCTGTTATGGCTCTTACCAATGCAATCCTAGTATCTAGATGTGTACCATGTCCTTCGGCCAAATATCCATAATCATGGGTGATCCATTGTACACTTGTAGCTATGAATGTTGGAATACCAATATTAGTTGTAATGTCCTTAATTAATAGTGGAATGTTGTTCTCATTGAACTTATGTAATAATAGTTCTATATAACGAGAATTTGTTTCAGATATATCTATATCAGAAAAGATATTTGGATCATCAACATANATTTCTGATTGTAATGGTTTTATATATAATCCACTGTCTCTAGAAGCATCTATTAGTGATCGTAAAATATGAAAAGGTATTACACTGGATCGGAGTTCAGCTAAACTAACAGCATCTCTCTCTATAACTTCACACAACGCATGACAGATAGCCTCTTCAATAACATTACCTGAGGCTAAACCATTTGTATGTGAAAACTGAAAGGGATTAATTTTAATACCTGTTGGTTCGTATCTTGATTGTACAATACCAGCAGGAATAAAGACTTTATCATTTGTGAACAGATCTGTACCTTCCACGAAATCTAGAATAGAATCATCTCTGTAAGGAAACTTTAATGGTTCAAGAACATCATCAGGATGTATGACATATTTTTTTCCGCGTTCCTTTGTCATTTCCTCATAACTAGCAGTAATATATTTGATTTTTCTTGGAAGTGAAGTATATCTTTCAATACTTTCCATTAGCGCACTTGTTTTCGCATGTGCTTTTGTAGGACCCTTACCACTGTAAACCCAAATGTAATCCTGTGTACCAGGCAATACAGCAGAATAATTAGGAATTTTCAGTACATCCATATGAGTAATATCAGCTAATCTTGTCACTCCAATTTTCTTGGCTATTGGTTCTACTTTTTTTAACGTATCTTTTATTGGATATATTCTTGTGGTATCAGAGATAGTATACTTCTTTCTGCTTTGAAGTACTATACGGTTATCTGACATATCTTTACTTTTTATAATGATTATTAATGTCTATATAAAAAATTAATATAATTTGTCATATCAATTGATTTTCATGAATGAAAAAGATATTGAAATATTGAATATGATCTTCAGTTTAGCTACTAGAGATTATGAGTTCAGAAATAAGTTATTTACAGAACCTGTAACTACACTTGAAAAATTTGAAATATCGTATAGAACTAAGCATGTTATAATAAATACAATCCGTGAAATACTAAGTCAATGATCATATGAGATCCAAAATGATTCATTTTCAATAGGATTATTTATCTTTCATAAGTCCCAAAAAGAAAACAGAACCAGATACTAATTCTGTGAAGATGGGTCTAATAGGCATGGAAGGAGTTATTTTTGATATATCTAATAAATTACAGGGTATATTTTACAGGTAAAGATTATCTTCAATATATGAATATTGTAAAAAATATTCTTATTTGTAGTAATAGATTATATAATAAATGTATTAATGTTGAATTACTTTGATAATGGTAATAGACAAAGATCATAATAAGCAGAAAATCCTTTCTGTATTAGATCCAATAGTTGTTAAGTGGTTCTCAAAAAAATTTAAAGGTTTAACACCTTCGCAGAAACAGGCGATTGTTAACATACACCGACGTAAGAATACATTAGTTGCAAGTCCAACTGGTTCTGGTAAAACATTAAGTGCCTTTCTTAGTATAATAAGTGAATTAGTAAAGGCATCCAGAAATAATAAATTAATAGATCAAGTTTACTGTGTATATATTAGCCCATTACGTTCATTGAACAACGATATTGCTAAGAACGTGAGAGAGCCATTGGAGGAGCTCATAAAGATGAATGAATATGTATCACAAATAAGAGTAGGCGTGAGAACGGGTGATACGCCTCAAAATGAGCGTTCAAAGATGCTTAGAAAACCCCCACATATTCTTATAACTACACCAGAAAGTCTCGCTATAATATTATCTGCACCAAAATTCAGAGAGAAGTTAAAAAATACAAAATGGCTTATAATCGATGAGATACATGAGTTATGCACTTCCAAGAGAGGAATACACCTAAGTTTGAGCTTGGAAAGACTAGACGAATTATGTCAACGATCAGTCACTAGGATAGGGTTGAGTGCAACAATACATCCATTGAAAGAAATTGCAAAGTTTCTTGTTGGATATAACAATGGTAAAAATAAAAACTGTGTTATAGTTGATACAAGATTCGTGAAAAAATTAAAGTTAGAAACATCATGTCCAGTTTCTGATATAATTCATACATCATCAGCATATTTAAACAAAAANATGTATGATAGGATTAGAGATCTCATTAAAAGGAATCGAACTACTCTTATATTTACAAATACAAGATCTGGTACCGAACGTGTTGTGCATTACTTATCAAAACTAAGAATTGTGAATGTAGATGAATTAGCTGCACACCATGGTTCGTTATCAAGAGATACAAGGCTTGATGTTGAGGATAGGTTGAAAAATGGAAAGATGCGTGTTGTAGTTACAAGTACAAGTTTGGAGCTTGGGATAGACATAGGCAATATTGATGCTGTTGTACAGATAGGTTCCCCAAAATCTATTTCAAGATGCATACAACGAATAGGTAGGTCTGGACATTCACTTGATAGAGTTTCGAAGGGCTATCTAATTGCGATGGAGCGTGATGCACTTGTTGAAGACGCAGTTATATGTAGACATGCAATGGAGGGTAATTTGGATAGAGTATACATACCTAAGGGTGCTCTAGATGTGTTAGCACAACATATAGTTGGTATGGCACTTGAAAAGAAGTGGAAAGTTCAAGATGCATACAAAGTAGTGATAAGAAGTTATTGTTATCATAATCTCAACATTGAGACCTTCAGACGAGTAATTAAATATCTTTCAGGAGGATATCAGGGACTTGATAGATACAGAGTATATGGAAAGATATGGTATGATGAGGATCAGGACGAATTTGGAAAAAAAGGCTACATGGTAAGGGTTATTTACTCAACAAACATAGGTACCATTCCTGACGAAGTTGCAGTAAAAGTGTATACGCTGGATGGTAAGTGGGTTGGAAACATCCAAGAAGAGTTTCTAGGAAGGTTATCACAAGGTGATATATTTGTACTTGGTGGTAAAACTCATGAATTCATTTCTGTAAAAGGCTTCAGAGCATACGTCAAAAAGACAGAAGGAATGAACCCAACAATTCCAAGTTGGTTCAGCGAAATGTTACCTCTAAGTTTTGACCTTGGTGAATCCATAAGTAAGATGAGAGGAAATGTATTCGATATGTTTGAACAGAATTATACAATGAAGAATATTATATCATTGATAAAATCAGAAACGTTTTCAGATAATTATGCAGCGAAAGCAATAACATCATATATGAAAGCTGAATATGATTTTCTTAAATTATTAGGGTTAAAGGAATTTCCAAGTAACAAGAATATAGTTATTGAAAACTTCGTGGATAGTTTTGGAAATCAAAACATAATATTTCATTCTATGTTTGGTAGACGTGTTAATGATGCCTTATCACGTGTATATGCAAACACTGTAAAGATAATGATAAAAAGAAACGTTCTGGTTACTGTTAATGATAGTGCGTTTATGCTTACATTGGCAAAGAATAACAAGATCTATATCAAGGATTTGTTGAAACGAGTTAATTCAAATAATATTGGAACAATGTTACTGGATGCAGTAAGGGATACAGAAATGGTAAGACGAAGATTTAGACATTGTTCAACTAGATCATTAATGGTTTTAAAGAATTACAAAGGTCATGCAATTACTGTTGCAAAACAACAGACTAACGCAGAAATACTTATGAAACTCTGTGAATCACTAGATAATTTTCCAGTTCTAGAGGAAGCATATAGAGAAGTAACTGAGGATCTGATGGATGTAAAGATGGCTACCAATATATTACAAGATATAGAACATGGAATAAGAAAGTTTGTGATTTGTAATGAGAGTGACGTACCCTCACCATTTAGTCATGATTTAATTGTGATGGGCCATACAGACGTTGTTTTAATACATGATCGAAGGGAATTATTGGAAAGTTTACATGATATGGTTATAAAGAGAATTAAAGGAGAAAAACCAAAATCGTTAATCCTGAAGAAAAAGAATTTGAGATAATTAATATTTAATTTAATGGAAAATCAGTAGAAACGTCCTAGGTTTAATCTTTCAAAAAAGAATTTTATCTGATGAATCATCTCATAATTCCAATTTGTTTTCAAATCTTTCATTATACTAGATGTTATCAAATATATCGAACCATCAGCCTCAAGATATTCTGAAGCCTGGGAGAGAAGACTGGAGATGAATTCAGTACCGGTTGGACCACCCTCAACTGCTAGAACTAGTTCAGAATCCTCATATTCCTGTTCGGAAGGAGGTAAGTATGGTGGATTACAAATAATCGTCCTAAATTTACGGTTTTCTACAGGTGTAAACATATTTCCCTCCAAGATCTCGATTTCAACACCATTATTTTTGGAATTAAATTGAGTTGCCTTAACGGCCTTGGGATTTAGATCTATTGCAGTAACCTGAGCACCCTTATGGGCTAAATGAATTGAGATTATACCAGTACCACAACCTATTTCCAAGATAGTACCTTTAAGCTCTGGAAGATAATCTACCATAAGCCATGAATCCTCAGCAGGTCCGTATACACCATCGAAACTAGCGATTGTTATTTTATTCACTTGATATATAATTAAAATATTGTTTTAACTGATATATAATATCACTTGTAAAATAATATCCTTAGGGATATGGTTCTAATTATAATTACTTTCTTTGCTTTCAATACACTCAAGAAGATTTTTATCAGTTAAATATAATCACAAATAAGAATTAATAGGATAAATCGTTATTCTTACTTGTACATTTAAATAGATCTATAAAGAAAAAATCAATATTATGGTATTAGCAGCAGTTTTCAATACGCCTAATGAACCCCTAGAATTAAAAGAATTTCCTAAACCAGAACCTGAGGAAGGTGCTATATTTGCTAAGATAATTAGTGCGGGTATTTGTGGTACTGACATACATGTAATTTCTGGTAAAGTCCCTTGGGTACCTACACCAATAATACTTGGACATGAAAGTGTTGGTATTATTGAAAAACTTGGTGATAAAGTTACAACTGATAGTGTTGGTAACATAATTAAAGAAGGAGATAGGATATATTGGGCTTTAGGAATAATATGTGGTAGATGTTTTTATTGTATGAAGGGTACTAGAACTAGATGTTTGAATCGGAAAGCAATTGGTTTAAGCACTCCATCAGATAAGCCACCACATCTACAAGGAGGTTTTGCTGAATATATCTATCTCTCTCCACAAGTTACAACATTCAAACTTCCAGACAGTTTACCAACAACAGCTTTATCATCGGTTGGATGTGCAGGTCCTACAGTTATAGCTGCAGTAGAAAACGTCAGGATTGATTTTGATGATGTAGTAGCTGTACAAGGAACTGGGCCGGTAGGTTCGTTTGCAATAGTGATGGCCAAGGAAAGGGGAGCAAGACATGTAATAGCTATTGACTCCGCAGAAAGATTACACTTTGCAAAGAAAATTGGTGCAGATGATGTAGTTGATATTAAATCGCAAAGTGATCAGAAAGAAAGAGTGAAGAAAATTAAGGAATTGGCTGGAGGTCATGGACCAGATGTTATTATGGATTGTACTGGTAATCCAAAAGCATTACCAGAAGCTATAGACATTGTTAGAGATGGTGGAAGAGTTCTTGAGCTTGGTGCTTATGCAGATTACGGCCCCTCACCAATAAATCCATACTTCATAACGAGTAGACAGATATCTATCATAGGATCATACTCAAAGATACCAAGACATGAATACGAATTTGTGAATTTTATGGCTAAGAAATGGAAGAGTTATCCATTCAACGAAATGGTTACACATCAATTCCCACTCAAAGAAATTAACCAAGCAATTGATATAGTAAAAAATAGACAAGGGATGAAAGTATTAGTGACACCAAGTGGACCACTTTCTAAATAGAGGCATCCTCAATGATCAAATTTGGGGTTCAACAGGGATTAAACGTAGCAAGGCTGGGATTAAATGAAGAAGAACAGCTATCAGCATGTATACTTGCAGACAAATTAAATTATGATTCAATATGGGTAATGGATCATACCAATGTTCCTCAGTGGTCTTCCGCAATAATTAATGATGCATGGATTTTTCTTTCTGCTGTTTCTCAAGTTACAAAAAATGTGGAACTAGGTACATGTGTCACAGATGCTATAAGAAGACATCCATCAACCGTTGCTCTTCAAACAATAACACTCGATAGATTATCACATGGAAGGGTAATACTTGGTATCGGTGCTGGTGAAGCACAAAATATAAATGATTTTGGTATACAATGGGATAAACCTGTAGGACGTTTTGAAGAACAGTTACAAGTAATATCATTACTTTTTCAATCTTCGCCAGATAAAAGGGCTAATTTTGATGGAAAATTTTATAAACTTAATAATGCATGTCTACAAACCAAATCCATAAGAAAACCCAACCCTCCAATGTTTCTAGCCGCAGGAGCTCCTAGAACACTCTCTTTGGTAGGAAGGTTTGGTGATGGATGGCTTCCCATTTCATACACACCAGAACTTTATGAGCATCATGCTAAAGTAATCACTGATGCTGCTAAAGAGGTTGGGCGTGATCCAGAGAAATTGGAGCTCGGACTTGATATCGATGTATATTTTTCAGATGATGCAGAAGAAGCATTTACAAAATTGAAAAATTCATTGAAGGTTAGTTTGTATAAACCAGAAATTTTAAAAATTCATAATATAGAAGCAAAAGGTGATTCTGATTTTCGTAAATACTTTACAGAGTATTCAATGCAAAATAAAGGCCTTATTGAGAAAATGCGGGAAGAAGCTCAAGTCATTCCTGATGATATTGCTAGATCTTCTATAGCAGTAGGTAAACCAGATGATGCCATCCCAATATTCGAGCGTTTCATAAAAGCTGGAGTAAAGCATTTTGTAATAAGGTTTTGGGGTAGAGGATATCATAAGAACATCGAATTATTCGGAAATGAAGTTTTACCGTATTTCAAAGATTATAAAGAATAGATTATGATCTTTCTAAGACTTGAATCAAATATTGATAATATCTATCCAGTCATAAGATATTTCATTTCAGGAAACTTTTTTACAGTTTTACCTATTTCTATCAAATAGGGAATAAAATTATCAACACCATACTTTCGTAAGACCGGTGTCATGAATTGTGATTTATGCATCTCATTCATAGGGTTGCCGTAAGATAACGGGGAAACAGACGGTAAAACAGTTACAGTCCAATCATTTATTTTACCTGATAGAAACGCTTTAAATTTATGTTTAACACCAACATCATCCTTAATTGATATTGCAGGATGTTCATGACCCATGAATATATGTTTAGTATCTTTGAAATCATACTCTAGATCCTTATNACCATGTATTAAGTAATAATCCCCTAATCGTAATGAAGGATCGTGTAATTTTATATTTAGTTCCTTTAGAATATGAATTATATAATTATCATGATTGCCTTTTACTACCTCTAGTTCACAATCTAGTTCACGTAAGTTTTTAACAAGTTTTTTGACAGCATACCACTCTGCTTCTGTAGGTTTTCTAAATTCGTGTTTCATATCACCTAAAATAATAATTTTTTTACATCCTAGTGCTTTGACGGGTGTTAAAATACACTCTAGAACTTTCTCAAATATAGAACCCGGTATGTGTATCCCGATCTTTTCCCTTTGATCTTCAAGCCCTAGATGAATGTCAGTTGCAAGTAGTATATTCTCTTTTTCTAAATATACACACGGCCACGATCCCGCTATATTAACTCCATTTGCAAGTTTTACTTCTCCATCAAACATTCAATATTAGATCCATCATGCATTATAAAATGTNATTACATCTAATTGTAATATATAGCAGATTTCCATAATAAAAATTTCATGATTAAAATTTTCACGTATATAATTTAAGATTTAGTATCAGTCAGACTTCCTATTTCAACTACCCTTATGCGCCTCACTCATCTTTCTCCTAGTTTCTTCTGAAAATTTTTTACCCTTATGCGCCTCACTCATCTTTCTCCTAGATTCTTCTGAAAATTTTCGTCCCTTTAATGTATGACTCATCTTTCTCCTAGTTTCTTCTGAATGACGTTTTCCGAAAAATGGATTTTTTTCACCTTTTTTAGCATCTGACATCTTTCTCCTAGTTTCTTCTGATAATTTTTTACCCTTTTTTATCTCACTCAACCTGTTTCTATATTCTTCTGAACGTTTTTATATTTTCGTACTCACTCATTTTTTCTAGTATTCTTTCCAAAAATACTAAATGATCCATTCTTGTTAGATAATGAGATGAACACTAGTTCATATAAATACAACAAGAAATCATCATTTACTATATTGAGGTGTTGAGTGTTAAATATTTATCCTGAAACTATTAAAAAAGAGTTTATCATTCTACTTTTAGCATCTACAATTTAGTAATTTCTTCTTTATTTTCAGGAATCTAACAAAAACTTCATCTAATACACTCTATGATCGCATATGATTCTGTACTTTCAAGTTAATTATTCTCATTTTTTTATGTTGGTTAGTTTATATCAGATTTACTTATTCTCTCATTAAAGATTATTTAATTCATAATTACATTAATTATGTCAATAAATAATTATACATTTATCAAATTTTGTTGAATATCTGTGTAAAAAATAAAATATTAAACAATAGTAAGATGTTAATCAAAGCCGATGAAGAATTTATGAGAATGGTAGACGAGTTGGTCAATCTGGCTGAAAGCGACAAAGAATTATTTGCAGGTATAAAATGGATTGATAATGAATCTAAAAAATTGGACATATCGTTTTATGATATGTTTTTCATAGTATTACAGAGACATCTTGCTGATGAAAAAGCAAAAGAATGGTTAAGTGAAAGATCAAATAAAAAACTCATTGATTAAGATTAATGGTAAATGAAATGAATATGACAGATAAATCAATATAATGTATACTAATTTCTGTGTTATTTTTTAACTTACTCAGTATGAAACCCGATGTATATTTTTTGTTTTTGATATTAGCATTCACATTATCCACATTACGGTAATTCTTCTTTAATATCTGAGCAAAACTTGTGAACCCAGTTACCTTTAGAATTTTTTTCTATCTCTTTACCAACTTTGATGGATTCATTACATTCCACACATTTTCCATTAAATCTTGCTTTCATTGTAATCATATTATGATTATTTTTATCCTTAAAAAACATAATCTTAGTTAACTCATAATATAATACATTGAGTGGGTTTTAAATCCGTGGTATTCAATTTACGAATATTATCTTCTATGGAAACACTAGTAATTTATGATGGGATTTCGTAATATTTTAGAAATATTATTACTAATGGTGGTTTTGAACTCTTTTTGTGTATATTTAGCACAAACATTAGGAGTTGATCATTATACTGAAATGGAAGGGTTATACTATCTATTACGGAAGAATTAGAATTTCGGTTCATAGATGGATAGTTATATCTGAATGCTTATGAAAGAGTTAAATCGTAATAAATAACAATTTCATATAAATGAGTGATGTATATCACACTGATGAAATATTAAAGAAATTAGATTCTAGTGGGAATTCGTTCTATAGTTTTCTATCTAAAAATACTATGGATGTAGGTATACTTCACTTAATGCCAGGAGAGAAGGACTCTCAGGGTCCACACATAAATGATGAACTTTATTACATTATAAGTGGTAATGGTTTAATACACATAGAAAATAATGATGTTCCAATAAGACGTGGAAGTGTAATATTTATTCCTGCAGGAAAGAAGCATTATTTTCATGGTAATACAAATGAATTACAGATACTATATGTATTTGCTGGCGAAGATAAAGATATCTAGTATAATTTTTTGATCAGTTATTCAGATTATATTATTCTATCATCTTAAAACTTTCTACACGTATTTAACATCATGTGGAATAACAAATTAGTATTTCTAATCTCAGTGCTTTTGGCTTTTACTGTAACATTAACACAAGGTATAGTTGCAGAGGAGAACAAGATCCATAATGTAGATATCGTATTTGGTTCGTCTAGTGTTGAGAATGGAATGTTTTATAATCCTCCTGTTGTAAAGATAATGATAAATGATTCTGTGAACTGGATAAACTTTGATAAAAATCCTCACACAGTTACTGGTGGTACATTGGAATCAAAATGGGGTAATGTGTTTGATTCTGGTCTTATGAGAAAAGGTGAAGAGTTTAAATTCACTTTCACCAAAGTGGGAGAATATCCATATCTATGTGCTTTACATCCTTTCATAATTGGTAAAGTTTTTGTAGAAGATCCTATTTCAAATAACATATCTAGTAATGTAAATATTCTTCAAAATTAAATATGTTCATAAGTAGTGAAAAATAATCATATGAACTAGATGAGACCGTTAGGTTTATTGTGGAGATGTGGGAGTTNAAGACAGATTTTTAGATATAGATAAATTGATATTCAGTTTGGTAATGAATTCGTAATCATATCCTTGAGTAAGGTCTATGTTGGTAAAATATAGATGCTAACATTAATATAATTTCTTGATCAATATAAGCCGTGTCTTTGTGGTTATATGTTATCATTGGTCTAATAGTTATTGTTGTTATTTTTATACTAATGAAAGCTGATTCCAGACCGATAAGAAGTTTAAAGCAGAATAACCAATTAATTACAAATGTAGATTACATTTGCTTGCATTGTGGTAACAAATTCAATGGTGCTACATGTCCAAATTGTGGTTTTAATAGCAAACGGGCAGAATTTGGTAATAGATAAAGCCTCGGGCGGGCCTTGATCCCGCGACCTAGCGCTTACAAGGCGCTCGCTTATGGCAATTTTTCTCTACCAGGCTGAGCTACCGAGGCCTGTTCTAATTCAAATAACATAAAATAAAAGGTTAACCGTTTGTTTCAATATTTATATTTACGAATTTTCACTAATTTTCTTTTCACTGCCTTTAAATTGATGCTCGTTAGACGAGTTTTATGAAGAGGTATCTTGTTAACGTAATTATAGAAAATAAACCATATGTAAACGATCCTGAAGGAGAAACCATCTTAAAAGATCTCATAGCTGGTAGAGATTATCAATCAGTAAAATCAGTTAGAACAGCAAAGATGCTTAATATTATAATTGAAACCAATGATAGAAAGGAAGCGGAGGATATAGTAAAAAAACTATGTGATGAATTACGAATTTATAATCCAGTGGTGAGTAATTGTAAGGTTGAAGTTGTTGATATAGTTCAGGTGAAGAATTAACGCTGGATCTAGAGATCCATACTTTATTATATATTGATACTCCTTTAATCCAACTAAAATTAGACAATATATTATATATCTCTTAAAATTCATAATATAGGTATTTATACTAAAATTATATTAAAATAATAATACAATGAAAATAGGAATCGTTGTATTTCCCGGTAGTAACTGTGATATGGATGTCCATTATGTTTTCCGCAAAGTTCTTCATACTAATACTGAATTTATATGGCATAAACACAATAATTTACAGGATTATGATGCTATCATCTTACCTGGTGGTTTTACCTATGGAGATAGATTGAGAGCTGGAGTAATAGCTGCATTTAGTCCAGTCATGAAAGAAGTTAAGAGATTGGCAACTGAAGGAAAACCAATTCTTGGTATATGTAATGGCTTCCAAATTTTGGTTGAATCTGGTTTATTACCTGGTGCATTTATGAAGAATGATTCACTGAAATTTGTTTGTAAATGGATTAATATTACTGTTGAAACTAATAGAACACCATTTACATATGGATTGAAACTGAATCATCAGATAAGCATACCAGTGGCAAACCAAGAAGGCAGATTTTTTGCTGATCCCAAAACACTCAAGACATTGGAGCTTAATAACCAGATAATTTTCAAATATCATAATGACAATCCTAATGGCTCTGTTAATGCTATTGCTGGTATAAGTAATATGAAAGGTAATGTTGTTGGTATTATGCCTCATCCTGAACGTGCAAGTGAAAATATACTTAATCCTTTTGGGAATAATGACGCGATATTAATCTTCAAGTCATTGCTTGATTATATGGATGAACAAAAATGAGTTTGACCCAAGAAGAGATTATTTATCTTAAAGATAAATTGAAGAGACAGCCGAACGATATTGAGCTCAGTATAGTTCAGGCTGAATGGTCAGAACACTGCTCTTACAAATCATCAAAACCCTACATAAAGTTATTACCCACTGAAGGTAAACGTGTTATTATTGGTCCAGGACACGATGCCGGTGTTCTTGATCTTGGAGACGGCTACGTTGTAACCGTACATATAGAAAGTCATAATCATCCATCTGTAGTAGAACCATATGGTGGTGCTGCAACTGGTGTAGGCGGTGTGATAAGAGATATTCTTAGTATGGGTACAAGGCCTATAGCAATTTTTGACGCTCTACGTTTTGGTAACATTAAAAAAAGTAATCATGCTAAATGGCTTTTCAAACATGTAGTGAGGGGTATTGCAGATTATGGTAACTGTTTAGGTATCCCTACAATTGCTGGCGAAGTTGAATTTGATAATTCTTTTGAACATTATTGTTTGGTTGATGTTGCAAGTATTGGTATAGGAAAAAAAGAAGATATAGTGACTTCTCACGCTGATAATGAAGATTTCGTTGTTCTTGTAGGTGGTTCTACTGGTAGAGATGGAATTCATGGTGCATCATTTGCATCAAAAGCTCTTGAAGAGGAGAATCGCGCTGCCGTTCAAATACCTGATCCATTTCTAGAAAAATTACTTATTGAAGCAACAATAGAAGCAATAAATGCAAAATGCGTAAAAGCTGTGAAGGACCTTGGCGGTGGAGGATTATCATGTTGTCTTTCTGAAACAGCTGACAAGATAGGTAAAGGAATAGAGGTTGACATCTCAAAAGTACATGTTAGGGAAGAAGGAATGACAGATGCAGAATTGTTGAATTCAGAATCACAGGAAAGAATGCTTTACATTGTAGATAAACCCAACATGAAACAATTATTTTCAATATTTNATAAATATGAGATTAATTATTCGATAATAGGTAAAGTCAAAGATCATACAAATTTAGTTATAAAACATAATAATGATGTGATAGCAGATATGCCTGCTTCGTTAGTTGCAAATGCTCCATTGGGAAATAGAATTACTAGGGTACCAGAGTATGTAGAACAACTTAAGAAAGTAATGAAGGTTTCAATACCAACTGATCTTAATACAATACTATTGAATATGTTAGCTAATCCTTCAATAGCGAGTAAGCGATATGTCTATGAGCAATATGACCATGAGGTAGGTATTAGAACCATAGTCAAACCAGGTTACGGTGATGCCTCTGTATTAAGATTAGATAATGGAAAGTTCCTTGCTTTCAAACTTGATGGTAATTCCAAACAATGCTTTATAGATCCTTATTACGGATCTATGGGGTGCTTTGCCGAAGCTTGTAGAAACGTGATTGCTGTAGGAGCTGAGCCCATTGGTATGGTAGATCATTTACAGTTTGGGAATCCTGAAGATCAAGAAATATTCTGGACATTTACAGAAGTCATAAGAGGTATATCAGATTACAGTAGGGTAATGAATATTCCATGTGTAGGAGGTAAGGTAAGCTTTTACAATGAAAGTGATAACGGTCCGATCAAACCATCTCCAGTGATTGGAGTAATAGGATTGATCGATAATGTATCACAAATAAGAACGTCTTTAATAAAGGAAAATGATCTAGTGCTTATAATTGGTCTAACCAAGGACGAAGTTGGAGGTTCTGAATACCAAGAGTATATTCACGGTATTGTTGGTGGAAACGTACCTAAGACAAATCCATCTTACGATGTTAGGGTGATGCATACAATGCTAGATCTGATCAAAAATGATCTAATACGTTCAGTACATGACTGTTCCAAAGGAGGGCTCGCAATAGCACTATCTGAAATGTGTATAGTGAGTAATATTGGTATAGAAATAGATTTAGCTAACGTACCAAACGAATGTTCTAGGATCGATGATCTACTATTCTCAGAATCGCATTCAAGGTTTGTTATAACAATTAAAAACAATAAACTTTCTAATGTCATAGATTTATTAGAAAATAATAATATTCATTATGGTATAGTAGGCGAGGTGACCGATAATTTAATACGGTTCACGCAGGGTGGTACGAATGTTGTAAATGTGGACGTTGACAAAGCAGCAGATATATGGATAAACACGTTAGAGGAGATAATGGAACATGGTTAGAGAGAATTGTGGAGTAGTTGCAATATTTTCTCTTGATGGGAAGAATGTCATTCCCATGGTAATTAATTCTTTGAGGGCGTTACAACACAGAGGCCAAGAGGCATGGGGAATTGCAATTCCAAAAAAAAGACCTTATAAAGAAATAGGCCTTGTATCAGATGCTGCTAGTAAATTCAATATTCTAGAAGAAAAATATGCTTCGCATGCAGCTATCGGACATGTTAGATATTCCACTGTGGGTAAAAGTAATTTAGAAAATGCTCAACCATTGAAGGTTAATGATTTATGTATTGCTCATAATGGGACAATTGCGAATGTTGATGAATTTTCAAATATGGTAGGAGGTTGTACGTTTACCCCACAAACTATGAATGATACACTTTTAGCTGCAAAAAGAATTGTGAGTTTATTAAATGATAAGGATAACATGGGAGAAGCATTAGGTGTGCTGAAAGGTGAAATGATAGGCTCTTTCTGCTTTACATTTGTAAATGATTATGGGTATGTCTTTGCGGCGAGAGACCCAAAGGGTTTTAGGCCCATGGTCTTAGGATATCATAAAAGTACAAATTCATACGTGGTTGCATCAGAGTCATGTGCGTTATCCTCTATTGGTTCTGAATTACTAAGAGATGTGGAACCAGGCGAACTCATAAAAATGAGTGATAAGGGTTTTGAACGTGAAATTTTTGCCACAGAGAAACCTCATTCACATTGTTCTTTTGAATATACTTATTTTGCACATCCAACGAGTGTAATGGAAGGTCTCAACATATATCTTGTAAGGAAGAGAATAGGTAATTATCTTGCGAAAAAATTTCCATTGTCAGACGCTGATATAGTTATTCCTGTCCCAGACTCCGCAAGGCCAACTGCGCTTGGTTATGCAGAAAAATTAGGGGTGCCATTTGAGGAAGGACTTCTAAAGGACAGATATAGTAGAAAAGGGCCTTTTAGAAGTTTCATAGAACCACATCAAAGTGATAGAATAGAGATAACAAGATGGATTATACCAATACGAGAAGTCATCGAAAACAAACATGTGGTAATTGTTGATGATAGTATTGTTAGAGGTACCAGTTCAGCCGCTATAGTTGAAACATTAAGGCAAAGCGGCGTAAAAAAAATAAGTATGGTATTATCATATCCTCCAATAACATATCCTTGTTATGCAGGTATAGATTTTCCATCACAAGAAGAATTGTTGGCTTATAGAGTTACAAATGGTGAAAAAAATGGAAATACTGGAGAGCTTGTTGCCAGATCGATACATGCTGATTTTGTTGGTTATAATGACATAGATAATCTCGCCACTGCGATAGGTCTACCAAAAGAAGAATTATGTTTTACATGTTCTTCAGGTAATTATAAGAGTCTAGGTATAAAGCCATTGTTCAAGACTAGGGCTCAGATGAAGGGAGAATAAACAAACAATTCTTTTTATTTATATATATATATACGTCTAGTATCAATGCTCAATTAAGAGCATGTGTAAAGGAATAATTTTCTTCAGATGATCTTTTTACAACTATATTATTAATAATATTACATTATTTTTTCGTAATATAACATGTTTTACTATAATGGTACAAAGTCTAACGTAATGTAGGAAATGTTTTACCATAGGACAATAAAATACGACATAGGGAATTTTAACCATTGATATGAATTAATATGATAGTAAATGTCTACATTATTTAAAAAAGACGCAAAAATTAGCCATGTTATAACTACTAGTGTTGAAAGATCAAAAGCGTTAGAAGATGAGGCACGTGCTACTATACTTACTATATTATCACATAAAGTACTATCAACAGAAAATATCGTGAAGGAACTCAAGAAGGTCGGTTTCGTAAAGGCTACAACCACTGTAAGACATCATCTTGATGTATTAAGGGACTGTGGTTTGATTGAGATTGTAAGAATACAGGAAGTTAGGGGAGCAGTATTGAAATATTATGCATCAACTGTGAAATTTCTTGGATTTGAGAATTCATTTGATTCAAATAAATACAGTAAAGTAACAAACGAAACAGCGTTAAAACTGCTTAAAATTACTAATTCTATGATTGATAGGTATAGTACCACAATAAAGAATACAATTGATTTGGTATGTCCTTACTGTAGTATTCATCACGGAAAGGAATATACTATAATAGAGATCATGAACAGAGCCCTAGCTGAAATGGTTCAGAAGAAAGAGTTTGTTGATATGATGAAAAAACTAAATATTAAGGAAAAAACCAAAAAATAATTACATTGTAAAGATTTAATTTCTTCATACTAATCTCACTAATTAATTATTATCATCTTTCCTTGAACTAATTGTAGAACATTAATTCAGATAACATAATGTATAAAAAATCAAGAACTTTTGAATTGAATTACATTCTAATCTAATAAATTATATATTCAATTAGAAAGTTACGACTATCTATTCTATGTTTATATGTAATATTCCCTTCGTTTTGGGATCCTTGAGTAATTGAACCAAATCTTTGGGTATATCACTAGATGCTTTGTTACATCTTATAGCCATTGTTCTAGGACACACGAATTCACTCTTCCTTATCACAATATCGTGCTTATCAGCAATGATAAGGAAAGAATTACCATATCCAAAAAAACTATATATATATTTATCAACAATTAATGATATTCTTATTAGAGAATTATTTTCTCTTAGTTTATTTTTTATGGTATTAGAAAGATCAATACATGCCTTATTTGCATTTACGCCTATTATACAATCACCTCGTAAAGTTATATCTTTGGCTTTCGTTAATTCGATCGTTTTTTCATGCATTGCCCTGATATTTGGATGTCCGTAGAAAATTATCTCTTCTTCCATATCATATTATCAAAATAAGAAACTTTTAAATGACACTTTAAAATGAAGGATTTTGATTTGTTACCAGCAGCAGCGGGTTATGATAGGGCAACAACTATGTTTTCTCCTGATGGTAGACTATATCAGGTCGAATATGCCATCGAAACAGTAAGGAGAGGTACTGTAGCCGTTGGTATAAAGAGTAATGAAGGGGTTGTTCTAGCAGTAGAAGAAAAAGCAAGAAAATTACAGAGTTCTGATTTAACTCAAAAGATATTTCAGATAGATGATCACATTGGTGTTGTAGCAGCCGGTTATATACCAGACGCCAGAATCCAAGTAGATCATGCAAGATTTGCAGCCCAGAGTAACCGTTTAGTTTATGATGAGTCCATTGATGTAGAAGGTATAGCGAAAGGTCTTGCTGACTTAGCCCAACAGTTTACACAATATGCAGGTGTAAGGCCTTTTGGTGTCGCATTGATAATTGCTGGTGTAGATAAGAGTGGTTGCAACATTTATTTCACTGACCCTAGTGGTACATACATAGGGTTTAATGCGGTTGCTATTGGTAGTGGAAACGATCAAGTAACTGAATTTCTAGAGAAGCACTATACCGACGATATTTCGTTGGATGATGCATGTGTTCTAGCAGCAAAGTCAATATATTTACTAAGTGAAGATAAGGAAGGAGCTACACACATAAAGATAGCTGTAATAGATAGTAAGGAAAAAAGAATGCGTAGACTCAACGATGATGAAATAGAAAAATATGCTGCGAAGGCTCGAGAGAACAGGGGTTAAACTGGATCGAAAACATAAATGAGTTTTTTATAATTTATTTCATATTTTTTTGACTTATTTTTTCATTAACAAATACTATATCATCCTGTGGAGACGAAAATCTTTTTTTGATATATTTCTTTTCAATGAATGTTTATGATCGAGATCATTTGTAGGAACCATTATTATAACCTATAGTGATTATGTTTTTGAATGTAATCAGGCGATGTATCTGTCTTTTCATTCATTATATATTTAACACCTTATCAAGTATTCTTACTACATCTTTCAAATAATAAACAAATTTTAAACCTTTATAACAATTAGTTAAAGTGTGAAGAATTTAGATTTTTGGGCAGCCATACCTGATTCTGCACTAACAGATGAGCAAACAATGAGGGATAAAACCACCAAAATTGCACAGTTTGCAAGAGCATTTTCAATATTTAGTATATCCAAGGTTTACATATATAGGGATAGAAAATATAATTATAGCACTGATAGAAAATTATTAAAACTTATTTTAGAGTTTCTTGATACACCACCGTATCTTAGGCGGAGTTTGTATCCTAAGAAAGATGAATTACGATTTGCGGGATTATTACATCCATTAAAATCACCACATCATAGACCAGCAATAAATCCAATAAAGATCAAAGTAGGGGAGATTAGGCAAGCAGTAATAGTGAATACAGAGGGACGGTATTTTGCTGATGCTGGTTTGGGTTCATTGATCCCATTAGAAGGCTCAGTGTTTAATGATAAGCGAATTACTGTGAGATTCATTTCCGAACATCCTAAATTAAGATGTGAGGTAATTACAAGGAAAGATATTAATGATTACTGGGGTTATGTAGTAGAAGAAACCCAAAGTTTAACAGATCTTTTACAAAGTGTTTCAAATGTAGTTATACTTACATCAAGAATGGGTAAACCATTAGAAAAATTTGAAGAAAAACTTAGTCAGGAACTAAAAACCACAACCAACGTATTAGTTGTTTTTGGTTCACCGAATCGTGGTGTAACTGAAATACTGAAAGATGAAAAAAGACACCCGAACGAATTTACAAAGTATTTTCTTAATTTCTTTCCAAAACAGACAACTGAAACCGTAAGGCTTGAAGAGGCTGTAATAGGCTGTTTAACTTTATTGAATTATCTCATACAAAAATGAAAATCAATATTAACGATTAAGGGAAGAATATTATTGATCAAACAAAAGATCAGAAATCCTGTTGTTCAGAATAATTAATCAGAATATAATAAAATAAGTTATAAATTTATAACAGGGGGGTGCACAATCGCGCACAATGGGTCATAGAAAACACAGCACACCTAGAAGAGGTAGTCTAGCGTATTTTCCACGAGGTAGGGCAAAGAGCTTTGAATCACGTATAAGAACATGGCCTAATATCGATAGTGAAAAACCAGTTCTCTTGGGTCTTGCTGGATTCAAGGCTGCAAATATTCATGTTATCACAATTGATGATAGAGAAAAAACACCAAATTTTGGTAAACCTCTTTTTAATTCATCAACGATTATTTCAACTCCACCTGTTAAAATTATTGGTTTTCGTGGTTATGAAAAGACTCCATATGGTTTCAGATCTGCTTTCGATGTTTTTACTTCAGAATTACCTAATGAAATGACCCGTAAGATACGAGGAAAGCAAGTTTCGTTAGAATTAGCCATGAATAAGGCACAGCAGAAACTCGAGCAAATTTCTATATTGATGGCTATAGGTGCCGTGATACCAAGAGATGTTGGTCTATCACAAAAGAAACCATTTGTTTTTGAAATAGGAGTAGGAGGCAGCAACATAGAAACACAGTTTAATTACCTGAAGGAATTGTTAGGCAAGGAGATCAAATTTAGGGATTTGTTCCAAGTTGGTTCGTATGTAGATGTGAGTGCAATTACAAAAGGTAAGGGTATTGAAGGACCAGTTACACGATGGGGTGTTAAGAAGAAACAGCATAAATCTAGAAAAACTGTACGAGCAGTTGGTACACTAGGACCAATTAGTCCTGCAAATATAATGTACACAGTTCCAAGAGCAGGACAAAGAGGATTACATCAGAGGCTTGAGCATAACAAGAAAATATTGATTGTTGGTAATACTGAGGAGAAAGAACAGAAATTTACACATGTACATGGTTTTGATCATTTTGGTCTTGTGAAAGGTGATTATGTTATAATCAAGGGATCTGTACCGGGAGCTATGAAAAGACTAATTAAAATTCGCTATCCTATCAGGGCGAGAACTTCTAAAATATTAGAACCAAAAATAATTGAGGTTGTTGCTTGATGAATGTACAGGTTTATTCACTTGATGGAAAAATTGTTGACGAATTGGAACTTCCAAAAGTGTTCTCTACTCCGTATAGACCAGATGTAATTCACAAGGCATTCATAAGTCTGCAATCACATTCATTTCAGCCACAAGGAAGAGATCCATTAGCAGGTGAAAAAACTAGTGCTATGTCCAGAAATACAGGTCAGGGAATAGCCAGAATGGCAAGAGTGAAGGGTTCTGGTTTTCCTAGAGCTGGACAAGCAGCTGGTGTAGGAAATACCATCAAGGGAAGGCAAGCACATCCTCCTATGTCTAACAAGAATATTACTAAAAGATTAAACAAGAAGGAAAAGAGACTTGCACTATGTAGTGCAATAGCAGCAACCATTTCGAAGGAAATTGTTGCTTCTAGAGGACATAGTGTTGACAAAATTAAAGATCTTCCACTAGTCATAAATGATGATATCTGTAAAATCAAAAAAACTAAAGATCTGCAAAATGTAATGAATTCATTGAATCTTTCTGATGATATAGAAAGAGTTAGAAAAGGATGGAAAAAGAGAATGGGTAAGTCTCAAAGGCGTGGAAGAGTTACCCGTGCAAGTAGAAGTGTTTTGATAGTGGTTGATAAGGATGAGGGTATAGGTAAGGCTACAGGTTCTATCTTGGGAATAGATGTTACCACAGTAAAAAATCTAAGTGTTTTACATCTTGCACCAGGCTCTCATGCAGCTAGACTCGTTCTATGGTCAAAAGGTGCTATTGAACACTTGAATTCATTCACCAGTCCAGTATTAGAAATCATGGAGTTGATAAATAAATGAACGCAGATCAGGCGAGCAACTTAATCATGAATCCATATATGACAGAAAAGACATTGGCGATCCTAGAGAAGGAAAATAAAATGGTTTTCATAGTTCATAACAATGCTGATAAGTATAGTATAAAAGAAGCGGTGAAAATACTTTATAATGTTAACGTTGATACTGTTAATACTGCACGAACGATTTACGGTAAAAAAGCATTTGTTAAATTTAAAGAAGATGGTACTGCAAGAGATCTAGCTACGAAATTAGGACTTGTATAAAATGAATACGTTAGATTTAATAAAAGCCTGTAATATGAGATGTTTATATGGTTAAAGAATTCAACTATCGAGGACATTCTTTGCAAGAATTACAGGCAATGTCATTAGATAGTTTATTATCTGTTTTTCCAGCAAGACAACGAAGATCACTTAGTAGAGGTATAACAGATGAGAAACGTAAATTAATTGAAGAGATCAAAAATGTAAATAATTTAAAAAATCCTATTAAGACACATCTTCGTGATTTAATAATCCTACCTTATATGGTTGGTGTAACCATTCATGTTCATAATGGAAAAGATTTTACACCGTTCGAGATAAAACAAGAAATGATAAGTCATTATTTAGGTGAATATGTGATGACCAATAAACGTGTAGTCCATGGTACTCCTGGTGTGGGTTCTTCAAGGTCAAGCCTTTATGTACCCTTAAAGTGATTTCTATGGCAGATTTCTCTTATTCATTCCATAATTTTGAAAAAAATAAACATGTCAGAGCAAGTCTACGGGAAGTCCAAATTTCACACAAACATGCTAGAGAGGTCGCACTTGCAGTTAGAGGAATGTATCTAAGTAAGGCAAGAGAATTTCTTGAAAATGTTGTTAAATTGAAACAGCCAGTTGCTTATAGACGATATAAAAATCAGGTTGGCCATAAATCAAATTTACAAGGCTTTCCTGCGGGAAGATTTCCAGTTAAAACTTCGAAGGAATTTTTACGATTATTAGAAAATTTAGAAGCTAATGCTGAATACAAAGGAATGGATCTTGATAGATTGAAATTAATACATGTATCTGCTTATCCTGGAGTAAAAATTGAAAGGTTCACTCCAAGGGCGTTTGGTAGTAACACAGCTAAAAACAATACTCTAGTACACGTAGAAATAGTAGGGATGGAGAAATAAAATGTCAGCGATACAGAATGTTATGAAGAATTATTATAGAAATATGGAACTAGATGAGTTTCTGGCAAAGGAACTTGTTGATGCTGGCTATGGTGGTGTAGACGTACAAAAAACTCCTGTTGGAACAAGAATAACCTTATACATCACAAGGCCAGGTTTAGTTATAGGGAGAAAAGGAGCGGGTATAAGGGATCTTACACAGAAAATGGAAACACGTTTTAGTCTTAGCAATGTACAGATCTCTGTATTAGAAATTGAAGTTCCAGAACTCAATCCTAGAGTTATGGCTAATAGAGCAGCTTATCAAATAACTAAAGGTACAGCATTCAGACGTATGGCTTTTTGGACACTTAATACTATTATGAGTGGCGGTGCGTTGGGTGCAGAAATTACAATTTCTGGTAAGCTGAGAAGTGAAAGATCTCGTTTTGAAAAATATAAAATGGGAATATTACCGAAGAGTGGTGACATAGCTACACGAATTGTAAAAGAATCTATTGCTCATGTTACGATGAAAATGGGAAGATGTGGAATAAAGATTAAGATAGCATATAAAGATGCTATACCACTAGAATTTGAATTAACTAATAATGATAAGGATGTTAAAGGAGTAGAAACTAATAATGATAAGGATGTTAAAGGAGTAGAAACTAATAATGATAAGGATGTTAAAGGAGTAGAATAATAATGGGAAGAGTTAAGCTTAAAGATCTAAGGGAAATGAACAATGGGGATTTGATCGGTAAACTTTCTGAATTAAAAGCAGATCTTGGTAAGTTGAGAGTTGAGAGTGCTAAAGGGTCATTAAGAAAGGATAGTGGAAAGGTTAGATATCGTAGGCGCGATATTGGTAGGGTTTTGACTATACTTAGAGAAAGAGGTACTAAGATATGAAAATTACTTCACAGAACATATTTGCACATGAGTTGATAGGTATTGTTGCAGAGGTAACGGAGAGTAAAGATCCATCTTTAAAGAATATACATGGTGAAATTGTATACGAGACCAAGAATATGCTGTTTCTTAAAGTTAATAATGAAATGAAAATGATTCCAAAAAAAATTACAAAATTGATACTCAAACTCCCTGACAATATTCAATGTTTAATTAATGGTTCTAACCTAATTGGAAGACCTGAGAATAGGATTCAGAGGTTGAAATGATATGACTAGAAATATAGGTATTACAGTAAAACTACCAACGAAGGAATGCCAAGATAATCATTGTCCATTTCACGGTATACTTAGCGTTAGAGGCAGAATGTTTATTGGTAATGTAGCTAGTAACAAGGCAAAGAATATGATAGTTGTTGAACAAGAATATCCACATTTAATTAAAAAATATAAAAGATATGAAAGAAGTAGAAGTAAGATCCATGCACACCTTCCACCATGTATAGATACTAAGGAAGGTGATACAGTTAGAATTGCGGAATGTAGACCTATTAGCAAAACAGTATCATTCACTGTTATTGAGGTGATAGAAAAGGATGTCATCAAAGACTAGAGCTGTATCTGCAAAAGGGGTTCAAGAATTTAAACCCTATATAACTAAGGTAATACCAACGGGTACGTCACTTGTTTGTGCAGATAATACTGGCGCAAAGATTTTGGAAATAATAATGGTTGCAAAATATAAGGGAAGAGTATCTAGAATGCCAGCTGCATCAGTTGGTGATTTCTGCAAAGTTGTGGTGAAGAAAGGACCTGCAGAATTAAAAAAACAGATCTTTGGAGCTGTAATTATCAGACAAAAATATGCTATAATGAGACTTGGAGGTTTCAGAGTAACTTTTCAAGATAATGCCGCTGTTCTAGTTACACCTGAAGGTGAGATCAAGGGAACTGACATAAAAGGACCGGTTGCCGTTGAAGCAGCTGAAAAATGGCCAAGAATAGGAAATTTGGCTTCGATGATAGTATAGGTGATAATTATGGTAAAACCATCCAAAACTCGATTGAAACAGATCTATAATGCGTCTACACATAAAAGATCCAGACTATTAGGTGCTAGTTTATCACCAGATCTAAGAACGCAATATGGAACAAGAAGTATTAGAGTCACGAAAGGTGATAGTGTTAAAGTATTTCATGGAGAATACAAAGGTATAGAGGGAAAAGTTACTAAGGTTCACACAGAAAATGGAAGAATTGCCATAGAAGGTATACAAAGAGAAAAGATCCGTGGTGATAAAATGCCGGTTTTGATCCATACATCGAATATTATTGTAGTAAATCTTAATTTAAACGATAAATGGCGAAAATCAATACTAAAAAGGAAACAAAAAAGTGAGTGATATATGGGAAAAATGGGTAAAACTACAATAACAAAAAGACAGATGGCCCCTGCATTCTGGGAAATAGGTAGAAAACAGAAGAAGTTTGTACTCTCGACTGATTCTGGAACTCATTCTTCTGCAAGAGCATATCCATTAGGTATAGTTCTTAGAGATATACTAAAAGTTGTGAATACCATGAGAGAAGCTAAACATGTTGTAAACGTTGGTGATGTAAAAATCGACGGTGTGATTAGAAAGAATGTTAATTTTCCAATAGGTCTAATGGACATAATTGAAATATCATCAATAGATAAAACTTATAGAATGGTACCCAAAGATGGATTAATTGTAAAACCTATAGAAATACCTAAAGAGGAAAAAACACAGAAACTATGTAAGGTAACAAGAAAACTTACTATAAAGAATAAAAAGTTACAATATGGATTTCATGATGGGAGAACATTGATAAATGAACAGAAAATAAATGTACATGATACGTGTTTGATAACCGTTCCAGAACAGAAAATTACAAAATTAGTAAAATTAGACAAAGGTTCTATTGTATTAGTAATAAGTGGTGATAATGCTGGTACTGTAGCTAAGGTTGATGAGATAAGAGATGGTACTTTTATACTTCCAAAACATGTATTAGTAACTTTTAAAGATCGGAAAGTTGAGTTGCCGATAGATATGGTAATGGTTGTGGGTATAGACAAACCATTGATAAGAATAGAGTGAGAAATATGGCTCAGACAATAAAACAAGAAAATATAATGAGGAATATCCGTATAGGTAAGGTAGCAATTAATATAGGTGTGGGTAAATCGGGTGAACCGATAGAAAGAGCTACTAAAGTATTAGAAGAGATCACTGGACAGAAACCTAGTAGTAGACTTGCAAAAGACAATATTAGAGATTTTGGAATTCATAAAGGTGAACCAATAGCTGTAATGGTTACTCTTCGAAGGGAAAGAATCGAAACACTTAAGAAATTACTAGCTGGAAAAAACAACCAAATAAAGGAATCTTCTTTTGATAATTTTGGAAATGTATCGTTTGGAATAGCTGAACATATAGATATTCCTGGTATAAAATACAATCCCGATATCGGTATTTTCGGTATGGATGTTTCTATTGTATTAGAAAGACCAGGATATAGAATTTCTAGAAGAACTAGTATACCATCTAGGATAGGGAAGAAACATAGAATAACGAAAGAAGAAGCTATAATATTCCTTAGAGATAAATTACAAGTGGAGATTGTTTAAATGGTAAAGATTAGAGATTACGAAATATCAAATAGAAAGATTAGAAAATATGGCAGTGGTACTAGATGGTGTAAAAGATGTGGTTCATTCAATGGTATGATTAGAAGTTATGGTATTAACTTGTGTAGACAATGCTTCAGAGAAGTAGCAGTACAATTGGGATTCAAAAAATATCAGTGATTATAATGCCAGCACAAAATGTATTAGCAAATCTCCTTATAACTCTGTATAATAACGAGATGAGAAAGAAGAGAGAGTGTATCATAACACCAGCATCAAATTTTGCAACTGAGGTGTTGAATGTTATGAAGAATCATGGATATATTGAAGATTATGAGTATATAGATGATAAAAGGAATGGAAAATTTAAGGTCAGTCTATTTGCGAAGATTAACAAATGTGGCGTTATAACACCTAGATTTAGTGTCAAAAAGGATCAATATACGAGTTGGGAGAGACAATACCTGCCTTCTTATAATCGAGGTATACTTATAGTATCTACGTCAGAAGGAGCGATGTCTCATCATAATGCTCAAGAAAAAGGAATTGGGGGTGTTCTAGTTGGTTACGTCTACTGAGAAACGTAAAATCAAAGTTAAAGAGGATATTGTAGCTGAAATAGAAATTCCTGAAAAAATAACTATAAAATTCGAGAATAATATACTTGCGATCAGCGGCCCGAAAGGTAACATTAAAAAGAATTTTGAGAAGATGCCTGTCACTTTAACAATTGATAGTAACAAGACGATCATTAAGCCGTTTGGTAAGAGAAAGAAAGATCTAGCAATTACTAATACAATTAAATCCGTAATCAGAAACATGATTACAGGTGTGTTAAATGGATATACGTACAAACTTCATATAGTATTTTCACATTTTCCAATTTCTGTAAAGATTAGTGATAAGCAAATATCTATTGAGAATTTTATCGGTGAGAGAGCGCCTAGAGTTGCAAATATAGTTGGTGATTGTAAGGTAAGTGTTGAAGGCGAAGACCTAATCATTAAAGGTCCAAGTCTTGAAGATGTATCACAAACAGCTGCTAATGTTGAAATAGGCACAAAAATCAGGGATAAGGATGCTCGAGTCTTTCTAGATGGATTGTATGTATATTCTAAAGAAAAAGGAATATAATTCACAATAGGAAAAGATTAAATCATAATATTTTATGAACAGCAGTAATGCCGCCGTAGCTTAGTTGGTAGAGCAACTGGCTGTTAACTAATCGGGAGAAACCAGTAGGTCGTCGGTTCGAGTCCGACCGGTGGCGCATTTATATTTCTTTCAAAATTCGAATTTTGAAACATGTGATAAAATACTAAAATATTATAATTTTTTTCATGAAATTATACCATTATAAGCTATATTAGTAGAATTTAACAGAGTTGAATCTCAAGGATCTCGATAAGAAATATGTCTGGCATCCGTATACACAAATGAAGGATTGGCAAACTTTTGATATAAAGGTCATAGAGAAAGCAAAGGGTGCCTGGCTGATAGACACAAAAGGTAGAAAATATTTGGACGGTGTAGCTAGTATGTGGTGTAATGTTTGGGGACATACAAGAAAAGAAATCATAGACGCAATGACGGATCAGATAAAGAAACTACAACATTCTACTCTTTTTGGTTTAGCAAACGAACCTTCCATATTATTAGCAAAGATGTTAATAAATCAAACAAAAGGAATGTCTAGAGTATTCTATTCAGATAATGGTTCTACTGCAATTGAAGTTGCCTTGAAGATGGCATTACAATTTTGGCGTAATCTAGGAAAACCAAATAAGAGTAGATTTATTGCGCTACGGAACGCTTACCATGGCGATACAGTAGGAGCTATGTCAATTGGATACATCGACAATTTCTTCTCAAATTATAAGAAATTATTATTCCCTGTGCAAAGAGTATCATCGCCATATTTGTATAGAAGGCCTAGTAATATTAGCGAAGAGGAATTTATAACATATTGTATCGATTCCATAGAGAGAATACTAAAGAATAATAACAATATTGCTGCAGTGATAATGGAGAGCGGAGCACAATTAGCAGGTGGATCCATAGTATATCCAAATGGTTACCAGAAAGAGATCAAGAAATTATGTGAGAAATATGAAACATTATTCATACTCGATGAAGTCGCTACGGGATTAGGCAGATTAGGTTCTATGATTGAATATATCAAACAAGAATCAATACCAGATATAGTAGTATTCGGCAAGATGCTCACAGCTGGATACTTACCGCTTGCGGTGACACTTTCAACGGAAAATATCTATAACACATTTCTGAGCGAATCTGATGAGTTCAAACATCTATTTCACGGTCATACATTTACGGGTAATCCAATTGGTTGTGCTACTGCAATAGCTAATCTGGAATTATATCGAAAAGAAAAGTTAATTGATAGTGTACAAAGAAAGTCTAGAATTATAGAAAAACGGTTGGATGAGATAAAGGATCTTGAGATTGTTGGAGATTTGAGGCACAAAGGAATGATGGTGGGTATAGAACTTGTAAATGATAAGAAAAGTAAAAAGCCGTTTGTTGTTAAGAAAAAGAAAACCAAATATCTTATTATGGAAGAATCATTAAAACGTGGTGTATTTTTAAGACCTCTTGGACATGTATTGCAACTAGTACCCCCATTAGCAATTCCAATAAGAGAATTGAATACACTCATTGATACTACTATAGAAATAATAAAACATATACAGAAAATAAAATGAATTGTTGTAAACCAAAATTTTAATTATAGGTTTACAGTACAAGTTATATGCAAAAAACACCCGAGTGTGTTTACTCTTGTATGAATAAGGTTTTATGTGGTAAAAAAATTACGATGAAGGAGGCAAGTGAACTGCTTGAAGTTGATAATACACATATATTAGAACTCACAAAGGCCGCTAATGTCATACGTAAGGAAATAAATGGTGATTCAGTGGATGTGGAATGCTTAATAAATGCAAAATCGGGAAACTGTGCAGAAGACTGTGCTTTCTGTACTCAATCAGGTCATTATAAAACTGATATAACAAAATATCCATTTCTCAGCAAAGAAACAATCCTTAATGCTGCCGCTCGAGCAAAGAAGAGTGGTGCAAGTAGTTTCTGTCTTGTATGTGCATGGAAAGAACCTACGGAACAAAATTTTAATGATGTTTGTCATGTGGTCAAGGCTATAAAGGAAGACGTAGGTATAGATGTAAACTGTTCTTTGGGGTTTCTTACTGAAAAACGTGCAAAGAAACTTAAGGAAATTGGAGTGAAGAGATATAATCATAATTTAGAAGCAAGTAAGAGTTTCTTTGATAAGATCTGTAGTACTCATACTTACGATGATAGGATAAATACTGCTAAAATAGTAAAATCATCTGGTTTACAGCTTTGTTCTGGGGGAATATTAGGAATGGGAGAGACTAGAAAACAGAGATTGGAACTTGCTTTTGAGGCAAGCGAACTGGAACCAGAAGAATTTCCTGTAAATATTTTGATACCAAGACCTGGAACAGCATTATCAGGTATGAATTCCTTAGATCCTATGGAAGTGATAAAGACTATAGCAGTTTATCGATTCATACTTCCTAGATCTATAATAAAGATGGCAGGAGGTAGGGAGATTCATTTGGGTGACTTGCAATCACTTGCGCTTTTAGGTGGTGCAAACGGAATAATTACTGGTGGTTATCTTACGGTTGGGGGTAACGAAGCTGAGAAAGATTTAAGGATGATAAGGGAACTTGGTCTCAAAGCATGAAGTCGTTGACTTTAAAAATGAATTGAATCTTTTACAGAAGAATAATCTATATAGAGAATTAATTCCTGTGGAGACTCTTGGATCTATTGTAAAAATAAACGGTAAAAATATTATACATTTATGCTCTAATGATTATCTAGGGTTGTCATGTAATAAACAAGTGATAAGAACTATATCTAACTCATTGAAAAATGGTATATCACAATGCAGTTCCAGATTGGTCTCAGGTAATAATCATGTGTTAGAAGAATTAGAATATGATTTGGCAAAACATAAACGTCGTGAAAAAGCTCTTGTATATCCAACTGGATATATGGCCAACCTAGGCGTTATCTCCAATCTTGTAGGTAATGAAGATCTGATAGTTAGTGATGAACTAAATCATGCTAGTATAATTGATGCTTGTAAGATGAGCGGGGCTAATGTAAGAGTGTTTAAACATAATAATATAGAAGATTTGGAATACAAATTATCTGGTTCTCATTATAAGCGTAAACTTGTAGTTACTGAAGGAGTGTTTAGTATGGATGGTGACTGTGCTCAATTGAAAGAGTTGGGTAAAATCTCACATGAGAATAATGCTCTATTCGTAGTTGATGATGCACATGGTGATTTCTTATATGGAATGCATTTTAGGGGAACTGCAGAACATTTCAGAGCAGAAAAATATGTGGATGTTATCATAAGTAGTATGAGTAAGGCTTTAGGTTGTTTTGGTGGATATGTTGTTGGTAATGGTGATCTAGTAGAATATTTAATCAATAAATCAAGACAATTCATCTATACATCCGCATTACCATCAATATTCGCATCGGCCTCTATCACAGCTCTAAAATTTTGTATAAAAGGTTCTCTACAGAAGAAACTCTGGAATAATGTTAGTAAATTTAGAAAAGGTTTGTTTAATATTGGATTTAATGTAAGTTCATCAAGTCATATAATCCCTATAATAATAGGAGATGAAAAAAAAGCATTAACGTTATCTAAAACACTACTAAAAGAAGGTGTTTTTGTACAAGCAATACGGTATCCTACAGTGCCTAAAGGTAGCGCTCGTATACGAGTATCGATTACATCTTCACTTGAAAAGCATATAGATGATGCTTTAGATGCCTTCAATAGATCAGCACAAAAATTGTCACTCATATGATCGTATAGAATAGTATCATTCTGTAACCATATACACGTGTTACTGTAGTGACAAGAGTCGGAGTAACACAATCTGTTATAAACCTAATAATCAAGGAGTTACTGTGTCATTTATTTCTAAATGGAAAGAGTCGAATAATTCTAGCTTTTTTGAAAGAGTAAAACGAACTTTCAAACCTTCTTCAGCATTGAGACCACGTATTGAACAGGCACAAAAAAAATTACAATTACAAATATCTAAACTTGATGGTGTTTCTACAAAATTAAGCGAAAGAGACCAGGCATTATTCAAAAAGATAGTGTTAGCTGTACAACAACATGAAATGGATTATTCTAATGTGTTATCCAATGAATTGTCACAGGTACGTAAAATAACCAAGATGGTAAGTCATGCTAAATTGGCATTAGAACAGATTCAGATCAGATTGAGTACTATAACAGAGTTAGGAGATGTAGTAGTCACACTTAATCCTGCCATGGCAGTTGTAAAGAATGTGAGTCCTGGTATAGTAAATATGATGCCCGAAGTAGATAATCAAATGGATGAAATTTCACAGTTATTAAATGGTATATTGATTGAATCAGGACAGGTAACAAATAGTAGCATAAATGTTACTCAACATACATCAACGATGGATGCTCAGGCTATACTAGATGAAGCAGCTTCAATTGTGGAAAATAAAGTTAAAGATAAACTTCCCGTTCTACCAAAGACTGAGCAAAATACTGAAAATAAATCCGATGAAGG
The DNA here is from genome assembly GCA_002713325.1 of Nitrososphaerota archaeon. Lineage (GTDB taxonomy): Archaea > Thermoproteota > Nitrososphaeria > Nitrososphaerales > UBA213 > UBA213. Next base: position 9,291 of record PAWD01000017.1, on the reverse strand, counting down.
GGTACTCGCTTAGGGTATTTTGATAATTTCTTGTAATGACTTTTTGATTCTAGATATGGTAGGATAACTATAACCAAATTCCTTATAGTTTTTGATCATCATCTTCCAATTATTTAACCTCCATCTAGCCTGCTCTGCTGTAAGCAAATGAACCTCACGCTTTATTTTGCTTTTTCTACCTACCATAAGAAAACCCCCTTTTTTAGCAATCCAACGTTTATGCGCAAAGTGAAGTCCACTAATTATTTCTTCTATCGGTAAGGAAGTGAGATATTGTTGTAATTCCTTCATATTTTTCTCACTAATTGGAGTCTTCATATTTACTCGTAGGACACGATGTTCTATGTTCTGTACCATAGGTACTAACTAACGATCTTTATTTATTAATCTTTCAAAATTCGAATTTTGAAAAAAATCTAAAATAAATTTAAGAAAACCGATTTATACTCACAATCTCGATCAATATTTTAGTATAGATGTGGAAAGTTATACTGACAAATGAGGTTAAAGCATTAATTGACATTATTTCTATATGGTCAGTTGCCTCTTTTGTAGAAAAAAGGTATGGTATAGACGTGATATGAGTAACCCTTTTGCTAGGAATAGAGAAAAGACTTACACCTATGAATGTCCCAACTGTAAAATATTACTTATAGTGAAAAACGAAAGTAATAGAAAAAGTAGGGGTACCAAGCAATATTGGGAAGATAAGACAATTGTAAAAGGTAAAGTTATGAAAATTCTAGTGAAAAACGTTAAGTAGCGTTATAGTATACATACCTATCACTTACGAATAATAGTAATTTTCTATTTTAACGGGGTGTGTATGTCATGAGCATATAAACAAAAGTAAAACACCAACATATACGAACAAAGCCAATACTATACACAAGTCATCACATACATACCCTCTTTTTTTCAATGTCAAGTATTAATATACACTTACAATGGATTTTTTTCTATGTGTAATATTTGACCAATTCTTTTACTCCCTATATTCTGGGCGTCCAAGGATATTTTGATTATATAATTTCACTTGATTACTGTAATTAGTGGAGAAAAAATATGATATTAGAAGGTGAAATCTCCCTATATGGAAAAAAAGAATAAAGTTAGTAAAAAGGAGATAAAAGGGGAGGGTTAATACAACAAACTAGCAACATTAACACAACCTATTCAACTCTTTTGTTTATAACATCGTACAAATCTTGTTATACAGTTTGATCAGATTATATTATCAAAATCGTATGACAACTTCCTTAAGAAGATAAAATATTTAAACCGTATTGAATTGATATAGAAAATGACAAATATGGCTAAAAAAAACTGGGATTCAAATTTAACTTCGGAACAAATTCATGTTTTAAGAAAAGAAGGAACTGAACCACCTGGCTCAAGTTCTTTAAACAGTGAGAAGCGAGACGGTGATTATTTTTGTATTGGCTGTGGGACAAAATTATTTAATGCATCTATGAAGTATGAAAGCGGTTCAGGATGGCCCTCGTTTTATAAAGCATTACCTGAAGTTTTTGATACCAAAACTGATTATCATTTAGGTTATGCAAGAACTGAATATCATTGTAAAAAATGCGGTGGACATCATGGACATATTTTTGACGATGGGCCTGAACCAACCGGTAAAAGATATTGTAATAACGGTATATGTCTATTTTTTGAGTCTAAAAAAGCCTAACATCGTAAAAGAACACTCAATTATGGTTGAGATATCGAGCCTATAGCGAAAAATAAGAAAATGTATCTATATACATGTTAAAAATAATACCAAAGGAAGTAGGTAATATGTGAGGTATTCTAAAAATATAGAAGAGAGATGAACAAGGTGCTAAAGGGTAAAAAAAACCTAATCTATAGAAAGAACCATTCGGAACAAACCTTGTTAGTGTTTTATTATGTATTTAAAAGCACATTATGGAATTCTATTCATCTCATTATTCTGTATAATGAGATGAATATTACACATGAGAATGCAATGAAAGAAATTCTGTATTTTCTTAACACTTATTGACTTGTTCATTGTCATTCAATGGTGTATTATATGACATTAGATAGACCAATGTTAAACTATCTGTGATTAAGAATGTGATAATTATCTATAGTTCCGAATAAAAACCATGACGGTAAACAAATACGGAATAACTAAAAGTATAATTTTTAGATATATGCAAACCCTTTCTGGTTTAAGTTCTTATACTCCTAACTTTTCCACATCTTGTTTTGTCATATTTTTAGATATATGTAAAACCTTTGGAATGTAAGTAATTACATGTTTAATTTTATCATATATTTTTGTTATAATTTTAGATATATGAGTCTTATAATACATTATTTAGATAGATTTCTTTATTTTTCGTTACTTTCACCGTAGTTTATAGAGTAATATCTACCAAATTGATAGAAGAAGAATATGCTAAATTATTGGGTATCTATAATAAACATGGATAGATAATCCTTCTTTAATAAAATACAGTCGTAAAGAACATAGAGTAAAAATCACTGAGATGTTGGAAAGAAGAAAACCTTTCTGAATATTTCAAAAAAGATTTATTACATTATCTACATAGTAATGCTGAAGTACCAAACCGATGTTAGTGTGTGGGCAAGATAATATGGTATGGGGAGCATATCATTCGCAAAAGTCTTGTCTACATGCTAACCCTAATTATAAAAAGGGATAATTTTCTAAAATCTCAATAAAAATATTATCGAAATAATACTAAGTATAAAGAATAGACATATCTTAGTATACTAAAGATAAATATATCAAAAATACTGGATCTCCAAAATTATCCAAACAAATCTTTCAAAATTCGAATTATGAAAGATTTCATTTTCTTGGGATGTTTATTTTGATATTGTGTCTATTTCCTTGGCAGCTTCTTCAATATCCTTATGTGAATCAATTGAACGCCAAAAGGCATTATCAAATCTTGCAGCTTTAAGTTTCTTATCTTTTACAAGTGCAGGCAATGCAGTAGTTTCTATATTACCTGACTCTGGTAGATAATCAAAGATCTTATTTGAAAGACAATACACACCAGCGTTTATCCAAAATTGGGTTATTTTTGGTTTTTCAGCAAAACCTACAACCTTGGAATTATTGTCAATTTGTACAATTCCAAATGGACTTGGTAATGGAACCACAGCTATCGTTGCTTCAATACCTGAAGAGAGTTCATTCTTCAAGCGTATCGGATTTATGTTTGTTAGAATATCACCATTCAATAAGAAGAATTTTTCCTCGTTTGAAAGTAATGTTTCTGCATTTTTTAAGGCTCCACCAGTTCCGAGAGGTGTATCTTCAACTGTATAATATGCATTAATACCTAACTTACTTCCACTTCCAATATGATCCACAATATGTTCTTTCATATAACCAACACAGAGAATTACGTCATTGATACCATGATTAGTTAACCATTTTATTTGCCATTCTATTATAGGTTTATCGAGAACTTCGATCATCGGCTTGGGCCTTTCATCGGTTAATGGTTTCAAACGCTTCCCAAATCCACCAGCAAGTATAACAGCTTTCATACACAAGTGCTTGTAACATCTTATAAAAAGAATATGTCCATTATTGAATTATCTTATAGCACAACCACAAATAACAATTAATGTAAAATTAATATCATTTGTATGTTCACGAGAATATAATTCATCGATATTTTTTCTTCATCTTGTAGTTTTGAATGATGATTTACTGAAAGTATCTATTTAAAATGTAGAAACAATGCTGCATACGCTTTTCTATACCTAAGATCCTCTTCTCTAGTCATATCTGGATTGATCATATTTTTTTCTGCTACGAAATAGGCAAATAATTGCAATGGTATTATAGATATTAAAGGATTAAGATATTCTGGACAATGTCCTATATTTATTGTGTGCTTGCATTCCTTTGCAATTTCTTGTGTACCATCTGTTACTGTAATTGTTGATGCGCCTATCTTAGTTAATGCTTGTGCTGTCTCATACATTCTTTGTCTAGTCTTACTATTCTTTGACACTATCAAGAAAATAACATCTTCATCATCAATACCTGATATTGAACCGTGTAGCATCTGTTCCATCTGCATTGCTTCTGTATCTGTAAAATTACCCTCCTTCATTTTTAATGCCATTTCATATGCAGTAGCTGTATTATATCCTGCTCCTAGAACAAAGAATCTTTTATGTTTTGAATATTTATTAACTAATTCCTTGATTTGTTCTTCAATGTTTAGAGCGTCATTAATTAATGAAGGAATCTTCTGAATTTCCTTTTGTGAAGTATTACATTCTGCAATGAGAGCTAATGCAGCAAGTTTTGTCGTATATCCCATTGTGACACAATCAGATTCATCATATAGATTACTTGTTTTCAACAAAATATCCACATCTTCTTCTGCTTTCTCATTTGCTGTAATGCCCACACATGGAATTTTATTATGTGTAATGACATTGAGTGCTTCAAGTGTGGTTCTTGTTTTCCAGCTATGACTAATCACTATAACACCAGAATTTTTTAGTTGTGGGGTATAATGGATCATATCTAATGCATGAATGGCTTGTACATCAAATCCAAATCGTCGTAGAACGAATTCACCATATATTGCAGCATGAAAAGATGAACCGCAACCAATTAGGTAAATGCGTTTATTCTTCATAAGTTTAGCAGCTTTTTCGGCATTTTTTACGCAGTTCTCTATTGTATATTGAATTGCACTCGGTTGAGCCTTTATCATATTGTACATATTGTACATGTGCTACCTATACTGTATTTGACAAATTAAAACTTATGAAATTGATAGTTTTCTATAGGTTGTAACTAGATTGTTTTAATTGATTTAGATTTTATACTCTTTATTATACCTAAAGCAAATATCCATATACCAGCTCCAAGGACAGGTAAACCTAATACAACACTACTTGTTATAATAGGCATTATTCCACCAATCATTATTAGAGCACCATTTACCAATAACAAGACAGAAATAAGTGAGGATTTTTCTTTCATTGATATGAAAAATGCAACTGTTGATAGTATAATTGGCGGAACCCCAAAGCCTATACCTCGAGTTTTTGCATCTATACGGAGTATATTTTCTTCTTTACCCTGTTTAGCTCCCACATCAGCACCATATATTAGTAATAGAACTAATGATACAATAACAAGACCTTGAGCCACTCTTGCCGTCATGAACCATTTATCTAGAAATACAATTAATAAATCTAATGAAGATCAGGAGATGAGCAGATCATATTTAACATGTTTACTAATTAGATCAACGGTATTGTTTGTATCGATCTCATCTATGAATGGTATAGAACCTATTACAAATATTCCAGTTAATTCATGAATAGTTTCACTTATACTTTTTTCTATTATATAATTATCTCTTACACTATTAATTACAATTCCAGAAATATTAAGATCGTGCTCCTTACACGCTTTAACTGTTAGCAGTGTATGATTTAGAGTACCAAGTGAAGCTCTAGATACGATCAAAACTGGTATATTCATTTCTTTGATCATATCAATAACAAAATAATTTTGTTTTATAGGAACTAATACACCTCCTATACCTTCGACAATAACGAACTCATGTTTGTTGGTTAGGCGTTTAAATACGGAAAAAACTTCATCAAGTTTTATATCAATATTGAGTATTTTGCTTGCGGTTAATGGTGAAGCCTCAAGAGGAAGGAAAATTGGATTTATTTCATTCTCTGGATCTGAAGAAATAGCTGTTTTTGCAAGTATTTCTGAATCATGAGATCTAAAACCTTCTTTTCGTGGTAAGCCAGTAGCAATGGGTTTCATAACACCCACATCAATACCATCTCTTCTTAGTGCACCAGCAATACCGGCAGCAACTAAAGTCTTCCCTACTTCAGTATCTGTTCCGGTTATAAATATTCCGCTCATATACTGTTATAAAAGTATAAATCCCATCAATATATACGTATAATTATGCCAAGACAACAATTTATAAGAAAAACACCGAAAGAATTTCTGGAGAGAGCTTTTAGTTACGGAAAATCAGAAAATACGAGGATAGCAAAACAAATAGCATTAAAAAGATTCAATACTTATCTGAAAGAAAAACATAAACGCGACATTGATAACATACCAAAAAAAGATCCAATAGAGCTGTTAGATGGTTATGTTATATGGCTAAACCATAACGATTTGAGTAAGCGTTCTATCAAGAATTATGTTAGTACAGCAAAACAATGGTTAAGGTTCAATAAAATAAAAATTGATTCTGAAGAATTTAGAGATCAGGTACGTATTGGAAGAGCTGAGTTTCACCTCAAGCAGGCATTGGATCGGGAAACATTAGTCAAGATATTGAGGATGATAAGACATTCTAAATATTCAGTAGTTAGTTATTTACTAGCCTCAACTGGCGCAAGACCCCAGGAGATATTCTCATTAAAATATGGAGACATTGACCTAAAGAAGAATCCTGCTCAAATTAAATTTAGAGCTGCAACAACAAAGATCAGGCATGCTAGGTTATGTTTCTTAACGAAGGAATGTGAAACTCTCTTGAGAGTGTGGCTAGCTTCATCTCCATACAAAGAGTTCGTATTTACCAAGGATAAAACAAGATCCTCATACAAGCTATACCTAGATTACTTTAATTATAATGTGGATAAGCTGGATATTAGTCAAATAATGCCTAATGGACAGCGTGATATTACAATATACTCATTTAGGCAATATTTTAGAACGTTAGCGAGTCATGTTATAGATAGAGATTTTGCAGAGGATTATATCGGTCATACGTTCTATCTCAGTCAGTATCACAACTTACCTATAGAGGAAAAAATAAAGATGTTTAGAAAACTTGAACCGCAGATAACATTCAGCGAGAATATACTACCAAGAGAATACATACCTACCATACAGGATCAGAAAATATCTGAATTAGAGAAAGAATTAGAGGAAATAAAGAAAGCCATTAGGAAGACTAGTTAGAATATAGGAGAAGATGAATTAGATGTATATAACAATCTAAGTATATGGACAAGGCTGCTATACATCTTGATGATTAACTATATGTTATTCGTCAATAAACTTCATCATGAACCATTCATATTTCTTAGTAATCTTTCAAAATTCGAATTTTGAAAGATTAACCTATATACTATTCATCTATTTTATTTTTTATGCGATTAGGTTTCAGTCTTGGTACTTTACTTTCCTATAGTGAAGTTATTAGATGTGCAATAATGGCAGATAAAAAAGGTGTAGAATCTATCTGGATTCCTGAATCATGGGCAAGAGAAGCTTTTGTCACTTTAGGAAATATTGCTGCTGTAACAGAAAAGGTACGTCTTGGGACTGGAATAATAAACATCTATTCAAGAAGTCCTGCCACAATAGCCATGGCTACGGCAACTTTGGATACCATATGTAAGGGTAGAGCATTCGTTGGACTTGGAGCTAGTAGTAAAACCCTAGTTGAGAATTGGCATGGACAAAAATTTTCACATCATATAACAAGAATGCGTGAATATGTTGAAATAATTCGAAATGTTGTAAAAGGTGACAAGGTAAATTATGAGGGAAAAATTACACAGATAAAGAATTTCAAACTAGGTTTTAAACCTCACCGTAATTATATGCCAATTTATATAGCAGCTACAAATGAAAGAATGATTAGTTTATCTGTTGATGTTGCTGATGGCGTAGTCCTATTTTTACGACCATTAGATGAATTGAAAAAAACTGTAAACAGATTGCAAGAAATCACATATAATAGTAATTTTGATATCGTCTGCATTATAATAACTGCTATTTCAAATGACAGAGAACTTGCAAGAGATAAAGCAAGGAAAACACTTGCGTTCTATTCAGCTGTAGGTAATATATACAGTAAATTCCTTTCCTCGCATGGTTTCAGGAATGAAATTGAAGAAATAACGGAATCATATAAGAAAAAAGGATTGGTTGATATTCACAAATTAATTCCAGATAAAATGCTTGATGCTATTACTATTGCTGGTGAACCTGAAGAATGTAAGAAAAAGATAAATAAATTCATTAGAACAGGTATTTCGTTACCTGTAATACAGTTCAATCCAGTTAACGAAGCGGAATATTCATTTAAGGATATTCTTGAAACATTTATGGAGTAAATTACATGCAAAGGGTCGCTGTGGTAAGTTATGGGCTAACAAAGTTCAGAAGAAGTAATGATTCATTATATTTAATTGCAGCAGAATCTATGCGAGATCTTTTCAAAAATGTTAACGGATTTTCACAGGATTATGTTGACGCTGTTCTTGTATCTACATGTGATAACGCTCAGTATACTGCAAGTATATTATCCGAAATGCTTGGAATTAAACCGAAAATAGCACATAGAATAGAAAATATGTGTAATTCTGGAAGTAATGCGCTAATTTCGGCATATTCATACATAGCATCAGGTTTATGCGATATTGTAATGGTAGTAGGTGTAGAAAAGGCTGATAGTCCATCTGTGAAGTTAGAATGGGATCTTACGAGGGGACAATTCACACATCCTGCACATTGGGCTGCTATGTTTTCCAAAGCGCATATGAATGAATATGGAACTACGGAAGAACAGATGGCAATGGTATCTGTAAAAAATCATAAAAATGCAATGATGAACCCCATGGCATACTTTCATACAAAAATAAGTATAAACGACGTTCTAAGATCTAAACCCATAGTCAAACCTGTGAAACTTTACGACTGTTCCATGCCATGTGATGGTGCAGCATCATTACTACTAGTTTCAGAGAAAAGAGTTAAAGAATTCACAGATCAACCAGTATGGATAACTGGTATTGGGCAAAAAACTACATGTGCAAGTTTCAGTAATGTGAAAGAATTGACTAAAATGGATTCAACAATATTAGCTGCTAGAGATGCATACACAATGGCAAAAATTGAACCAAAAATTATTGATATTGTAGAAGTACATGACGCATTCACTATTTGTGAAATACTCGCATATGAAGATCTAGGTTTTGTGGATAAGGGAAAAGGTGGTAGATTTGCAGAATCAATTGATAATGAAAATATTAATGTTAATACTAGAGGTGGATTGATTGGGACTGGTCATCCTATAGGTGCTACGGGTGTAGCCCAAGCAGCTGAAGTGGTAATGCAATTACAAAATAAGGCGGGTAATCGTCAAATTAAAAATTGTAAGAATGGACTCGTACACAATATGTCTGCAGCTGCTACGTCTGCAACTGTAGTGACAATGGGTGTATAATATGGATAAATGTGAATATCCTAATTGT
>PAWD01000016.1 GCA_002713325.1 Nitrososphaerota archaeon | reverse complement strand
CCGAGCAGCCTGTGATAGACATTCATCGCGGAGCGGTTGTTAGTCAGCCTAAGTGTTACTATTCAAACTATGGAAACTAAATGTTTACGATTACCCATTTCAATTCATTCTCCAGTAACGCTTGGGTTGGGTGCTTCTAGCCAACAAAGTTAACCAACCTAAGTGTTACACTATCGTATGCTCTCTTTGAGAGATATATGGGAGAAAAAGAACTTAGTTATTCTGACATCGCAAAATCGTCTATATCAATATTAGATGATTTTGCTGGATGGCTAGATGGACAGTATACATCGAATACCACACAAATCGTTGTGTTTTTTGTCAAAAAGATGTTTAAAGCATATGATGCAAAAATTTCAATTGAAGAGTTTAGAGAAAAAGTAACCTTACCAAAGAAGAGACCATTTGACGATAAGAAGGTAGATGTAGAGCAGATTAGACGGATATTACTTGTATGTAAGCATGGTGGTTTGAAATTGCGATTGATGTTAATGAAAGATACAATGGCTAGACCTGTTGAGCTTACTGGGTTGCAATTGAGACATTTCCACTTAGATGAATTAGAGATACCATATCTGAAAATACCAAGTGAGTTATCTAAGAATGATATACCTAGAGAGTTGTTCTTTACTTTATAGACCAAAGAGATATTGCAATCATATCTAAGAAAGAATTCTATCACGGAACCAGATGCTTATGTATTCTTACTTGGCTACAAGTTCGTTGATGAGAAAGACTTCCAGACTAGGTTGATACATAAGTGCATTAGTTGTGGCAAAGCTTTCAGGAGTATTTTATCGGGAAAGGAATTCACGTATATGAACAAAACTGTTGATGTAGGATATAGGCAGAAAATGTATGAAATCCATCAGTATAGCTTCAAGAAATTCGCCTATACCGCGGTATCAGATGTGTTAGGCGAATCAGCTGCCAAGGCTATGAAGGGAGATAGTGATTATGTGCAGACTTACTATAAACATACCAGAGATGAGAAGATGAGAGACTATGCGAGAGTGATGCCTAGACTTTCTATATTCACACCAGACCCTAGTATTAGGACAAAGCAGCAATTAGATAGTGTGATTAGTGATGTGAGTACCGAAGACCAGCAAGGATTGCTAAAGTCATTACTTGACAGTAAAAATCCAAGCAAAGGGTAGTCAGTGCCAAAGAAGCTTAACATCTAATCAATGACGGTTGGCAGTTTGTTGGTGTGCTATCAAAAAATAAAATAATAATCCAAGTTAACTAACCATTTTTAACCAGTCTATCCGTCTTTATAAATAATTTATGGTTTTTCAATATTTCGATCTCCGAAAAGATTTTTGTATTTAGACGCTTTGTGAGGAATTCTGATATCAATACACCGTTACTTCTCATATACACTAATGATAACATAAGAATCATATAGTTCACCTTCATACTTTCTATATATTTCAATTTCATCATTTCTTTAATCCACTAGTTTTCTCTATAAATGCAAGTATTCCTGTATAATCCAGTTCTGCAAAGCCATTGTTAGTAGCATCCCTGTAAAGTTTGTCTGCAAGTGAAGCCATAGAAAATGATAGATTTAATGCCTTCGCAGTTTCATTTATTATGTCTAGATCTTTAGTCATCATCTTCAATGTAAAAGTTGCTTCGAAGTCATCTTTTATCATTTTTGGACCTTTATTCTGACTCATACCAGTTTTGAAATATGTAGAGTTAAGTATCTGAAGGAAGAGTTCTGGATCAAGACCTACCCCTTTTGTGAATGTTATTCCTTCAGACAATGCAAGTGCGATCATTGCTATCTGTAAATTCAATGCTAGTTTCATAGCATGTGCAGCTCCATTATCACCTAAGTAGAATGTCTTACTTCCTATAAAATCAAAGACGTTCTTATATACTTCATAAATCTCTCTACTACCTCCTATCATCAATACTAATTCACCCTTTTCTGCAACTTTAGGACCGCCCATTACTGGTGTATCCATCATAATTATTCCGTTTTCCATGAATCTTTTTGCTATAGATCTAGACGCTATTGGATTTATAGTACTCATATCTGCCACCGTCAAGTTATCATGTTTCCCATATACTATTCCATTATTACCGAATGCAACTGCTTCAACAGCCATAGCATCTTTAACAACTGTTATCACCAAGTCAGAAGATTCTGCAACATCTTTTGGAGTTTCTACTCTTGTTACACCTAGACTTTCAAGTGATTCTATCTTTTCTCGAGTCCTGTTATAAACAGTTAATTTATGTCCAGTGTTTAAAAGTCTAGTAGCTACAGCTTTTCCCATAATACCCATTCCAATAATTCCTATTCTAACACTCATACCATTCAGTGGTATTACTGATGATATGTATTTTTCCAATACTCTTCACAAGTCAGATTTATAGAACAATAGTGTTTAATTCACTTAGAATTCTTTCTGTATTCATATTTATTCCTGTTGATTGACTGAAATTATTTATAGAGAGGGAATTTATATCTATCCGATCTCAATTTAGAAAGTTACTCTACTAAAGTTACTCTACTAAAGTTACTCTACTAAAGTTACTAACCAGCACTAAATTTATTTCTTATTCATAGATATCAAATTTTAAATTAAGCATGAAATGCTAGTTTGTTAGCTATGTTTCACATCAAAAAAAATTGATGTTACATAGTAGTGGCCTCCGTAGTATAGCGGCAGTATAGGGGACTGTGGATCCCTTGGCCGGGGTTCGATTCCCCGCGGAGGCCCTTTTTACTAATTCAATTTCTTGTTGACATGGTAGTAGGATTAATCAAGCAGAATTAGTGATCACATTAGTGAGTATTAATTTAAATAACATTTCAATAACTGAGAATTATGGAAGAGCGTCACATAATAGCGATATATTGTAGATTCAGTAATGATGATAAAATAAAAAACACAGATAATTATTCGCAAATGTTTCCAGAATATGTTATCAATAGGATAAATAAGGCAAGCGAGGTATATTCACGCATAGTCTCATCACATCCGGATAAAGAGTATATTAAGATAATATTCTTCGGACAAAAACCCATCGAACTACTCAAGAACTACGGTATGAGTATTGGTTTACCTGAAGAGAAGATAGGTCTTGATAACTGTAAAGATATATCAGCTATGGCAAAGAAGATCTGGATGACGGTTAAGGATAACAATGCTACTCCAAGGGTATATTTTATAGCATCCAATTGGCAGTGGATATATCTAGTTCCATTGATTAGTGTGAAGGATACTCAATATCAATTCTATTTCGAAGGTACTATTGACGAACGACATCCAGATAAAATAGAAATGGATAAGATGATGGAAAGGGTCACAAAGATAAATCTTAACAAGAATAGGTTAGCGAACGTACTTGATAAAGTTGGTACTAGTCTGAGTGAAAACCTAAAGGGATGATTAGTATCTATGAAAGATAATCAGGAGTTTGTTGAGGATGTTAGATCTTTATAAAACATTGCGTATGGTTGAAGATGAAATTACTGAAATGAAGAAGCGACAGCAGACAGTTCTCTCTGTTTACCAACAGCAGACTAGAGAAGACGTCATAAAAAATTTCGACAAGGCAGATCATACATTGTTGGAAGCAGCAGAACAGAAAGTGCAAGAGATCAACAAATTGAAATATGATAATCCATATTTAATAACTAGTGCAAAGAAAATATCTTACTTGTCTGTAAGACGAGAAAATAATGAAAACGATGTTACCATTGAAATAGATCCTATAATTTATCCCACTTCCTTCAACCTTAAGTTTGTGTTTAATGAATTTAGTGTGGGATTATATAGTCCCTCTATGGATAAAGGGACATTTTCTATAAATAATATTACGTCTATACGCTCTACCGATGTAATACAATCACTAGAAGTTTATGATCTGGAAAGTTATATTGATTTGTGGATCACACATAAAGCTGATGACAGTTTTATAACAAAATTAAGAACTATACAGAAAAAAATCACTAATGTAGACAGTTCTGCAGAATTACTATTAGAATCAGTACTAGCAATGAGCGCACCTATGCCATCACGACAACTGATCTATAAATGTGAGAATCATGATAGAGAACCTACACATAACCATGAAAAGACTGTTCACCCAAGTGCTGTGAAGGGATTATTGAAACATTATTTAAAACTCAATTAGGAAACAATTTCAAAATCCACATTATTCTCCAGAAATTTCATCAATATTTGTGTATGTTCGTCATCTTCTGTTTCAAGACTTAAAATTACCTTGGCTTTACCTACTGCAACATCTTGACTCAAACGGTCATGTAACACTTCAACTATGTTAACTCTATTGGCAACTATCTTATCAACTACATTCTTCAACTCTCCAGGTCTATCAACCAATTGTATTGATATCTTCAGCATTCTACCTGTTTCTAGTAATCCCTTTGACACAATTTGCCCAAGTAAATACATATCAATATTACTACCAGTTAATACGGTAACAACCTTCTTGTCCTTGAATGGATTATCATTAGACATAAGGTAAGCTAGACCAGTAGCACCAGCTGGTTCTACTACCAGCTTCGCTCTCTCTATAAGTAAAAACATAGTTTTCACTATTTCATTATCGGCAACTGTAACAATATCATCAATATACTTGTTCAAGATATCAAAAGCTAATTCTCCAGGGTGTTTTACTGATAAACCATCTGCTATAGTTGATCCATTACAAGCTTCAACAATTTTTCCCTTCTCTATAGACATCTTCATAGCTGGAAATGCTTTTGATTGAACACCTATTACTTTAACATCGGGTTTCTTGCTTTTTATTGCTATTGCAACCCCAGCCGCTAAACCACCACCACCAATTGGAAGATAAATAGCATCAAGATCTGGTAAATCTTCCAGAATCTCTAATCCAATTGTTCCATTACCTGCTATAACATAGGGATCATCAAATGCATGTATTACAGTTCTTTTTTGCACCTTTGCCTCTTCTTGTGCTTTTTTCCATGCTTGATCGTATAGAATACCATGAAGTACAACATTTGCTCCATAGCTTCTTGTGGCAGAAACTTTGGCAGGTGATGCGTTTGTGGGCATCACAATAGTGCATGGAATATTCTGTATACTTGATCCATATGCAACACCCTGTCCATGATTTCCTGCAGAAGCCGCTATAACACCACGTTTCTTCTGTTCATTCGATAATGAGTTTATCTTTACATATGCACCACGGACCTTGAACGAACCAGTTTTCTGTAACGACTCTTCCTTCAAATATAACTTACAGTTGGTAAGCCTGCTGAACGTATTAGAATGTTCTAGGGGTGTTTTACGTACTATACTTTGAAGAATCTTTTTAGCATCTATTATGTCCTGTAACGTAGGTTTCATCATTCTTATGTCTACACACACTCAAATATAGTTAACTTTACACCTGGTGCTTTCTACGGATACTCAAGTATAAGATCATATGGAACTGGTCTTTATGGATACTCGTCATAGATATATTTCCCAGAGAAGTATAGAGATTACAGGCTTGGTTCCAAATAATTGGTAATGGGTTAGAATATAACAACTATTATCAAGTCTACAAACTTGATAATATAGAAAATTAATAAATTATAAATGATTCAGTTTTATTGACAGAAAGACGATTAGTGAAAGCATTCTTTATAATAGATCCTATAAGATATTCTCGTCTAATAGGTAATCCATCAATATTAGTTACATTCGAAATCAACATCAAATTTTTTCTGAGTTATGGTTTAGTATATGATTTGGTTATAATCTATATGTAAAATATCTCATGTAAAAATATGTAATTTATGATATTAACAGGAAATATTCAAAATATATCCGAAATACTTTTATTTAGTTTGTTTTGTGCTTAAATATATAGATGGATAGCAAATTAATACTGTTGGTAATACTACTAAGTGGGGTTACATTTACTTCTACAACACAGTTGGTATTTGGAGCTCATGGAGCTGAAGTTGAACCCAATACAAATGGTAGTATAGAATTTATCGCTCCAGATCAAAATCCATATGAATGTTGGACACCTGAAGGAGAGGCATGCCCAATAGATTCTGGAGATAACACTTGGATTTTGACATCGTCTGCCTTAGTACTTATTATGACACCTGGTGTAGCATTTTTCTATGGTGGTATAGCAAGACAGAAGAACTCAGTATCTACTATTATGATGTGTTTCATCGTTATCGGTATTATAAGTGTCCAATGGGTGTTATGGGGGCATAGTTTATCATTCGGTCCAGAAACAGAGGGACTACATGACTTTGTAGGTGGCTTTTCATATATTGGATTGAACGGTGTTTCACACGAAGCACCACTTGGAAGTTTTGAAGATGGTGAATGGATGACCATACCACATCAGACATTCATGATATTCCAGGGAATGTTTGCAATTATCACTCCAGCACTTATAGTTGGAGGACTTGTTGATAGAATGAAGTTCAGTGCATTAGTAATATTTGTACCAATATGGGCTACATTCGTATATGATCCAGTCGCACACTGGGTATGGGGTGGAGGTTGGTTAGGAGACCTAGGTGCATTAGACTTTGCAGGAGGAACAGTTGTACATATCACATCTGGATGGGCCGCATTAGCTGGTGCATTGGTTCTTGGAAGAAGAATTGGTTTAGGCAAGGTTCCAATGGAACCACATAACATTCCAATGATAGTTTTGGGCGCTTCATTACTATGGTTCGGTTGGTTTGGATTTAATGCTGGTAGTGAATTGGCAGCAGATGGTATAGCAACTAGTGCATTTGTAGTTACCAACACAGCTGCAGGTATGGCTTCAGTAACCTGGATGCTAATGAGTTGGGCACATACAGGTAGACCAAGTTTGGCTGGAGCAGCTACTGGAGCAGTAGCAGGTCTTGTAGCAATCACACCAGCAGCAGGTTTCGTTGGACCAATGGGCTCATTAATAATAGGCATAGCAGCAGGTACTATATGCTACGGATGTGTAGTACTAAAGAATAAGAAGAAAATGGACGATGCACTTGATGTCTGGGCAGTTCATGGTATGGGTGGAACAACAGGAGCAATATTGACTGGTGTACTTGCAAATGAGCATATTGGAGGAACACCAGGGGGATGGGAAGGTAATATCTCACAAATTGGTATAAATACGATAGGAGCAGTTGCAAGCATTGCATATGCCTTCGGTATAACACTATTAATACTGAAGATTATGGACGCAGTATGGCCTGGAGGAATAAGAGTAACACCCAAGGAAGAAGAGATAGGTTTAGACCTTTCACAGCACGGCGAAAAGGCCTATATAACAGAATAATCATAAATTTTTATCTTTTTATTTTCAAAACATATTAATTTTCATTAGAAAAATCGTGATAAAATAGTAGAAACATTCAAGGCATATATTTGGATGATGATTAACGTTTTCAGATTAGCTACTATAAAGCCACGAAAGGGTATACTAGAGACTTCGTATCTACTGATTCTTATATTTTTTATCAGATTTATTTGTCTGTGTATTATTTTAAATGTTATATAAGCGCCGGGGGTGGGATTCGAACCCACGAGGCCCATACGGGCCACAGACTTTCTACACAGAATTTAGCAGGCCAGCTCCCTACCAGGCTAGGAGATTCCGTTTGGCATTATCTATAATACCGAAACCCCGGCTCCTTATCTGTGTCCCTTGACGCAGAATAAACTATAATTAACAAGAATTTTAACTTTAATATAATTATAAATGTCCACACGATTTGCTGAGTGATCTCATATCTGTTTACTAAATCGTATAAATTGATCCTTTCTCCATTAACAACTTTCAGATCTACATTGACTTTGCCTTTATCAATAGTTATTATATTATAGGTATTTTCAAAGAATCCCCTCATTCTTCCTGAAGACGTTGTTCCTGCATAAGCAATGGTCAATGGGCCAAGATTCCATATCCATGATCTATGTTTATGACCACATAGAACAAGGTTAACTTTAGCAGCCAACGCACTCTGGAGCACATCACCAGCATCTAACACTATAATTCTATCACTACCCGTATCAGGCACGGAGATCAGATGGTAATGCATGGCGATGATCTTGGTTTTATTTGTATATTTGGAAAGTATACGTGCAAATCATAGGTTTTGTCTATATCCCACTTTGCCTTCATCTCTATCAGGTCTAGCAGTTCCAAGCGTTATGATTACAGTGTCGTCAAATTCGTGTATGGTTTTTGAGGGAAAGAAACTTCTGAATAATAAATAACCAGTATTTCTGTAATCATGGTTTCCACTTAATACCACAACATTCTTGATTTTAATTTTCTTCAATTGCTCCTTGACACTCTCGAATTCATCTAATACTCCATTTTCAGTTAAATCTCCAGTAATTATAACTGCATCAGGATTCAAACAATTAATTTCTTTTATAGCATCATCGAGAATTTTTTTTAAAATGCGATCCTACGTGAATATCTGATAGTTGAACAAACATCATTTGTTTTATTTTTGTAAAACTTGTATATGTTAAATTGTTTCGTAAAAAGGCTTAAAACAATAGTTGTAGCCATAACCATGTATGGTTGGCCATAGAAAGAAAAAAGTGGAAGCCAAGAAGAAAATTACAAAATGGCATTTGGTACTCCCGATTATTTTTGGTGCCGGAGGAACCGGAATAGCATTTGGTATAAACTGGTTTATTTCTGGTCCTCCACCGCTTACACAATGCATTCCAGGGGAAAATCTTTCATTTGACCAAGACTCTTTTCTATATGTAACACTTGACGGCGAACCATTCACTGTTCCATCTGATATCGGTATAACTGAAGACTGTGTGAAACCGATTCATTTTCATGAGAATGACATCGTTGAAGATGACGGAATAAATTGGGTAAGAATTCATTCAGTATACTTTAAACCAACAAGATTTAGTCTTCATGATTTCTTCGATCTCTGGGGACTTGACTTGAGTAAGTATGATATAAAGATATTAACGAAAGAATATAATAAGAATGCCCCTGGTAGGGGTTCATTTATGGAAATAGAATTTAACAAAATAGAAGATATAAGAACTCTCGTTCTAAGTAATAATATCAAAATAAAGGTTGAGCTAACAAACAAGTGATCCAAAACACATAGAGTATTTAATTCTTGAATACACGCACATCTGCTACCACTTGGTAAAATCTAGGACCTACTGCTCTTACAACTCTACTTGCAAGTAATTCATATTTTACACTCATGTTATTTACCAATTCATCAGCACAAATTTTCATTGATTCTTTTTTTGAATTAGAATGAACATGTGTAAAATAATGTATGATTCCCCTATTTTTAGTCGACATTATGGCATGTTCGAGATACTCTGCAGCCTTCTCTGGTAATGGCATCAATACTCTATCCGCTTTATTCTTCAATTTTTTCTCTATCACCTCTTTTGCATCTCCAAGGATAGGTATAATACATTCGTTAATTTTATTCAATTTTATATTTTCATTGCAGAGGTAATATGCGTCAGGATTAATATCTATGTTGTATATCTTACATCTATGTTTCTTCGCTATTACAACAGAAAAAGTACCTATACCGGCAAACATATTGACTATAACCTCATCATCATTCACAAGATTCGCAATCCTATCTCGTTCAGTTGACAGTCTAGGTGAAAAATACACTTTTGACACATCAACTTTAAATTTGCAGTTATGTTCTTTATAGATCGTAGTAGTTTTATTCTCTCCAGCAATATACTCAACACCTCTTACTCTAAAATCACCTTGTACAGGTGATGATTGCATCAACACAGTTCTAACAGGTTTCACATTAGAAATTATACTTTCTCCAATTAGTTCTTTTTTATCCTTCATTGTCTCTGGTATTTTGATTATAACAATATCACCGATAATATCGAATGCAGAATAAACTTCGTTTATTTCCTTGTCGGAAAGTACGCCGGATAATCCTTTTTTTAACATCTTTACCATTTTATTTCGTTAAATAATAATTCTTAGATTCTTTTTGTATTCTATCAAGTCTACTTTCTATCTTGTTTACCCTTGGTCTGTTGCTATCAGGGTCTCTTCTATATGTTAATTCCAGACCCTGTAGAAATACATTCATTCCCATTGTTTTCTCCAATGTTTCAGTTGTATAACCTTCAACGCTAGGCTTACCAACAAATACTATTAGAGTATCAGCAACTAAGTCAATTAACTGTAAATCATGATCTATTATTATTGCAGATTTACCTTGTGTCATAACAAACCGTTGAATGAATTTTGCAAGCGCAATCCTATCTTCTACATCAAGGAATGCAGACGGTTCATCAAGTGCATAGATATCAGCTTCCCTAAGTAGACATGCTACTACTGCAACCTTTTGTAGTTCTCCTCCACTCAGGTTCTTGATCATCCTATCATATAATTTTTTGACACCTATTTGAAATATAATTTGCTCTTCTATACTCGTACCCTCTATAGGTTTTCCATACGCAGTATCAAATAACGATCTCACATCACCATCATATTCTTGATTTAGGTATTGTGGTTTGTACGATATCTTAGTATTCATGTCCACCTTACCATTATCAGGTTTTTCAACACCTGCTAACATCTTCATCATAGTGGTCTTTCCTAATGCATTTGCACCTACAATTCCAACTACTTCTCCTTTCCTTATTTTACCTGTAGTAACTTTGAGTTTGAATGTATTATAATATTTTTCCAGATCAGAATATTCTGTCAACACCTCATTTTGAATAAAGTCTTCCTTACTAGTACTGGTTTCAAATCTAAACGCCTTGTCTCTAAACCTAACATTTTCATTTGGGAGGTATCCGTCAAGAAAGACGTTTATACCAACTTTTGTGCTTAGCACACTAGAAACTATACCATATACGCCAGGTTCTCCATATAACGCATAAATGTAATCACTGAGGTAATCTAGAAGAGTGATGTCATGTTCAACTACCATGACACTCTTCCCTATATCTGCCAATCTGTGTATCACTCTTGCTACTGATAATCTCTGATAAATGTCATTATATGACGACGGTTCGTCAAAGAAGTAAAAATCAGCTTCTTTGTTTGCAGTTATAGCAACAGCAAGCCGCTGTAATTCTCCACCACTTAACTCGTTGACGTTTTTTTCCAGAGAATTCTTTAGGTCTAGCTGTTCTGTCAATTCAGTAACAGTATTCCTTTCGTCATGTTTCTCAAGAAGTTCTCTGGTAGTACCATTGAAAACTTTAGGTATTAAATACACTTTCTGTGGTTTTATTGAAGCCTTAATGTTATTATTAGAAACCTTTTCAAAATGTGATTTTAGTTCTGTACCTTGAAAGAATTTTAATATATCTTCCCAATTAGGTTCATTTTCATACGAGCCTATGTTGGGTTTTATGGAACCCGATAGAATGTTAACAATAGTTGTCTTACCCATACCATTTCTGCCAAGGAGTCCGATTACAGATCCTTTCTTTGGTGTTGGTAGTTTGTACAGACGAAATGAATTAATTCCATATTGATGCATCTTTACTTCTCCGAGTTCATGCGATAGATTAACTATAGTTATAGCATCATATGGACATTTTTTAACACATATACCACATCCATTACATAGATCTTCATCTATAACAGCGATCTGATTATTACCATATTCTCCCAATACGATACATTTTCCACCAGACTTGTTAACGGGACAGAAGTTTATACATTCTAGATTGCATTTTTTAGGTTTACAAAGTTCATCATCTATTACCGCTATTCTATGTTCCATTTTGATTTGATATTTTTTATTTATATCATATATCTCTATCCAAATAAACAGCCAAAAAGATTAATTTAGGCCTCTTTATACATCTGGTTAGCCGGCCATAGAGGCAGGGTCCGACCTGGTCCCATCTGAACCCAGAAGTCAAACCTGTCGTCGCTATCGTGTTACTTACTTGCGTGAGCAGTTGGGAAGCGATGGTGCTGGCACTAATTTTAATATTAATTATATATATATTTCTTATAAAATCTTGAATATTTTTTGATTAATTCATATCATAAACAAATACGCTTCCAAGTTGGATTTTTCTTTGGGATGGATTTTTTGGAATCGAGATAAAAAGATATTATCTGTTATTGTTGTACTATCAGTATTTACATGATACAGATCCCTGAGTTATATTTTCTATAATGGTAATTCCTATAACTATAGAAATCACGTGGTGGAAATGATGTCTAATTCATTCCTATTGTAATAATAAATTATTTCTTCATATTTTTATTATGTGTTGGCTAAGACTTGAAATGAACAATAATAATCGTAAACACATATAATATAATATTGTGTGAGATTGATATTAACAGACTCGATAGAACTAGGTGAATCTAAATCTATTAACATTATGTAAAATGTAGTTATTGATATTAGTTAATAGATTGTTGGACCTACATAACAAATAAATGGAAAAATATTTAGATATAAATAAGCCTGTATTTTTACGAGTTTATTTTTTAATTTTCTATTGTAATCTTCTTACCATTTTTAATTAGCATTAGTATACGTCTTACAAAGTCAGATGGACTGTTACATGATAATTCTTTGGTAGTACACTGCAAGTCGATTGCATAATCATAATTCCCTGATAATGGTTTGAACATACCTTTAATAATATTAAATGCTAAAGGGATCAAACCACTTCTACCACCATATGCTTTTTTGTCTTTCACCAACCAGAACATTGTATTAGCATCAAATCCTTCTGGGAATATCTTACTTTTTATAGAAATACCTTGTTCGGTGTGATGTCCTATTACAGCAATAGTCCAATGTGACAGTCTTCTTACTATACGTGAGAACTTCTCACACAGATAACACTTGTTATCATATATTAGTAATGACATACGAAAATAATTTATTTTCTGGGCATTTAAATCTTGGCGGTTATAGCTCATTTTCCTATTATCTAATAACATTATGGCAATACCTTTTTATCATGTAAAAATACACGTTTCCATAATAGTGATATAGGTGACCCTTAATTCTAATGATAGATTAAAGGATATATTGAAGGGAATTTCAGGTAAAAGAGTTCTAGTTATTGGAGATCTCATGGTAGATCACTATGTGGAATCTGTTGCCAAGAAACTTTCTAGAGAAGCACCTATTCCTGTTAGCGATGTAATTGCAGAGAATTCGTTTCCTGGTGGTGCTGGAAACCTTGCAGTGAATATCGTCTCCCTAGGAGGAAGAGTATCTATTATAGGTATGATTGGTAATGATTATGAGGGTCAACAATTCAAAAGTATGATGAAGAATCATGGCATAGACACTAGTGGGATAATCACAACTTCTAGACCAACTTCACTCAAGACAAGGTATTTTCTCGATAATAGACAGCACTTTAGGATAGACAGGGAAGTGAGGGATGATGTAGATAAAAATATTACAAACGAACTAGTCAATGTGATTCAGTCAAGTCAGGACAAGATCGATTGTGTGGCTATTGCTGATTATGATAAGGGAACGGTAACTCCTAGACTGATCAATAATACCGTTAATTTTGCAAAGAGTCAGAACGTTCCTATAATAGGGCAACCAAAGGTCAAGCATTATATAGATTTTATAGGTTTTACATGTATAAAGTCTAATCTTACGGAAGCGAGTAAGGCTACTGGTATATCTATAATGAACGAATCAAGTTTACGTAACATAGGCATCCATTTAATGACAAAATTAGAGTGTAAATCACTTATTTTAACAGCTGGAGCTAAAGGACTCACAATTTTTGAGGGTAGAAATATGATCCAGATACCTGCACTGACACCGTCGAAGGAATTTAGAAGAGCAATTGGTATAAGGGATAGTATGATGGCAATACTTACATTGTCGATAAGTTCAGGTGCCACAATATTGGAAACATTAATCCTAAGTAATATTGCTGCTGCAGTAAGCAATGCATATGTGAAAACATTGGTTTTATCAACTAAAGAATTCGATGAATATCTGCATGGTGATAGGGATTTGGAACAGAAGATAACACAAGTGCCATTGCATAGGTGATTTCTTTGGAAAGCCAGGAACTTATTAGACTGACAGAAATATCGAAGAATACTAGGAAGTTGATACTAGAAACTGTTACAGAGGCTGGCTCTGGTCACCCGGGAGGTTCTCTCTCCGCAGTAGAAATACTTGTTACATTATACTTTTACAAGATGAAACATGATCCTAAAAATCCTTCATGGAAGGATAGGGATAGATTCATACTTTCTAAGGGTCATGCTTCTCCATTAATGTTTTCAATACTTGCACAAACAGGATATTTTCCTATTGAAGAGCTCAAGACATATAGGAAGATCAACAGTAGATTGCAAGGTCATTCTGATTATAGGACCCCAGGAGTAGAATATTCTGGTGGATCACTTGGTGTAGGTCTGTCTATTGCTGTCGGGATGGCTCTTGCGGCCAAACTGGACAATAAAAGTTATAGAATGTACGCACTTTTGGGCGATGGTGAGTTACAGGAAGGTCAGGTATGGGAAGCTGCCTTGACCGCAGCAAAATACAAACTTGATAATCTTACTGCTATTATAGATAGGAATGGTATACAACAAGATGGTTTAACAGAACAGGTAATGCCTTTAGAACCTTTAGCTGCAAAATGGAAGGCTTTCAATTGGAATGTTTTACAGATAGATGGATACAATTTCGAGCAGATAATTAATTCACTAGAAAATGCAGAGAATACGATCAATCGACCGACAGTAATCATAGCTCATACAACCAAAGGGAAGGGAGTATCATTCATGGAGTGGTCTCCAGAGTGGCATGGAAAGGCACCAAAGAAGGAATCTCTGGAAAAGATAATAAAGGAAGAATTAGGATTATGACTTTGAAGGTAGCACCATCTATACTTGCAGGAGATCTAGGGGATCTACGTAAGGAAGTTGAAAGGGCAGAAAACGGTGGTGCTGATCTTATTCACTTGGATGTAATGGATGGACATTTTGCTCCGAATATAACTTTTGGTCCTGGAACCATCAAGGCGTTACGGAAGTATAGTAAGTTACCATTCGATGCACATCTAATGATATCCGATCCATTACGATATCTTGATAGGTTTATAGATGCTGGTTGTGATATCATTTCTGTACATGTAGAAGTATGCACAGAAAAAACATTTGATGAGATAATAAAGAAGTTGAATACAAACGGTGTGAGGGCGGGAATAGCAATTAATCCTAATACTGAAATTCTAGACTGGGTTATAAAAAATTTAAATTCACTTTACTTGCTTAATGTAATGTCAGTACAACCAGGATTTTCTGGACAGAAATTTATGCAAGAGGTTCTTCCCAAGATGAAAAAAATTGATCACATAATTCATGAGAAAGATTTTGATACCATAATAGAAGCGGATGGCGGTGTTGACACTTCAAACGTTTATGATCTGGCTAGAATGGGTGCAAGGATATTGGTAGCTGGTAGTGCTGTCTATGGTAAGCCTTATACTAGTAAAGCTATTAAAGAGTTGAAAGAAAAGGCATTACCTGCAATAAAGAGGATTTAGTAAAATGGTAAAACTTATGGGTGATATGCGAACAGGTTATGGTGAGACGCTTGTAGAACTTGGTGCCATAAACAAAAACGTTGTTGTTGTTGGTGCAGATACAACACAATCACTAAAGACTAATTTATTTGGTATAAAGTATCCTGAAAGATTTTTTAACGTCGGTATAGCGGAATCAAATGTTGTTTCCATAGCAGCGGGATTAGCACTTTCCGGAAAGTTACCATTTGCAAGCACTTATGCGGCTTTCATTCCAGGAAAATGTGTAGACCAGATAAGAAATGCTATAGCCTATGGAAACGTGAACGTGAAAATTGTTGTGTCACATGGCGGTTTGAGTGTTGGTCCAGATGGAGGATCACATCAACAGCTAGAAGATCTTGCAATAACAAGAACGATACCAAATATGCACGTAATAGTACCTGCTGATGAAACCGCTACTAGGAAATTAGTATATTTGATTACAGAGATGCATGGTCCAGTGTATATGCGATTGGCAAGACCTAAGACTCCTCAAATTTATGAAAAGAATGACACAGATCTAAAAATTGGGAGAAGTAGAACGGTAAGAGACGGAAGTGATGCAACGGTAATAGCATGTGGTCTCATGGTTACTGAAGCTATTGAGGCGTCTAATATATTAAAAGAAAATGGAATTTCTTGTAGAGTGATTGATATGTTTACATTAAAACCAATTGATAAAGATACAATAGTGAAAACAGCAAGAGAAACTGGTGTTATAGTTACAGTAGAGGAGCATAGTATCTATGGAGGATTAGGGTCTGCGGTTGCAGAAGTGTTGGTTGAACAATACCCTATATCCATGAGGAGAATAGGTGTTAAGGATACATTTGGTGAGTCAGGAGAGCAGAATGAACTCATGGCCAAGCACGGTTTGGAAGCAAATAATATAGCACGAACAATTCAAGAGTTGGTGAAGGAGAAGAAGAGATGAAGATATTCCTAGATACTGCTAACCTAGATTCTATAAGAAAGTACAATGATATGGGAATACTTGACGGTATAACAACAAATCCGACCTTGCTTTCTAAGGAAAGTGGTAATCCTGTAGATATAATGGCTGAAATAGTGAAGATAGTAAAAGGTCCAGTTAGTTTGGAAGTAGTTAGTACTAATACCAAAGGAATGCTTGAAGAGGCCCATAGGTTGAAAAAGTTCGGCTCTAATGTGGTTGTTAAAATACCAATGATAGCAGAAGGATTAAAGGCTATCAATATACTCAAGAAAAATAATACAAGTGTAAATTGTACATTGATATTTTCTGCCAATCAGGCAGTATTGGCAGCGAAGGCTGGAGCTTCGTTTGTAAGTCCATTCATTGGTAGATTAGATGATGCAGGTCAGGTTGGTATGGATCTAATAAGAGAGATAGTACAGATATTCAAAAATTATAATTTTAAAACAGAAGTATTGGTTGCAAGTGTAAGACATCCTTTACATGTAATTGAAGCGGGAAAGATAGGTGCTGGTATAGTTACAATGCCTCCAGATGTATTAGGGAAGATGATAAAACATCCTTTAACAGATAAGGGTCTTGCTTCATTTCTTGACGACTGGAAAAAGGTAAAGAAGGCAAATCCTAAACTGGTAATATAGTTACTAAAATGTTAAATAACCATAATTAATTCATAGTAAAGTCAGATTTGAGATTAAGATGTAAATACTGTGAATTTGAATGGTCTTATCTAGGTCATATGACTGTCACGGTAAGATGTCCTAGTTGTAGTAAGTTAATAGATGTTAAAAAATCAACCATATTTAGAAGATGAGATCATTCGTATGGTAAAACTATACCAGACATATCAGACGCAAATGCCATGTTGTTAAGAGTAACCTGAAAAGCCGTTCCTCTTCGACGCACTATTAATTCAACATCATCTAATGAATCAGACACTTCCTCATCTACTAGTTTCTTGATTGTGACATGTATAGATTCATGAGAAATTAGAGCTTCTATATGGGGTTCGATTTTAAGAAATCCACTAATTCTTTGCTTTTCATGTTCTTCAGAATTGACGATTAACATCGTTTCGCCTTCATATGTAAAATATGGTGATGAACAATCTATGGCACATGCTATTGCAAAGTCATTTATGCACATTTACATATATTGCGGTGACATCACTAAAAAATCATTAGGGAACGATTTATCGAGTTCTTCTAATTCATATTCTTGACTAGTTTTTCCACTTTATTGAGCAACCTATTGAAGGATCGAAGATTTTCTCAATACTTTCTCCATTGAGTACTTTTTTTATATTGATTTCCATTACAGGTGTTTTAGGCGTCTGTTCTGGTTCCATGGCTTCATTTATTCTTCCATGGAATACCAATTTCTTGTCAGAGTCAAATAGAAAAGGATCTGGAGTGCATACAGCTCCATATGCTCTTGCAATATTTTGTGTTTCGTCAATCAGGTATGGAAAATTCATATTTCGTTCTTTAGTATATTTAACCATATTTTCGAAACCCTCTCCCTCATAATTCGAGTCGTTGCTGTTTATACCTACAACACACAAGTTGTCCTTGTACTTTTCTTGTAGCGCTATTATATCGTCAAGTCTAGCATGGACGTATGGACAGTGGTTACATATGAAAACAACTAATAATAAGTCGTTATTAAAATCATTTAAAGAATATACTTTGCCATCTACACCCTTCAGATTAAAGTCTGGAGCTTTCTGTCCTGCTTGCAATGTCTGACTTGAAGATGTTTTTACCACGGAAAAGATTACTAGTACAAGATATTAAAATCTTAATATTTTTGATTCACCATAAACCTCGATGATCCAATATAGGATCTTGAGGAATATTACATACTGATTACAAGAATTACAAGAATTAGAATGAATTTTGATATAGATGACAAAACTTTCTAATATATAATACAAGATAAGTTACATATCAGGATGGGTTAGATGTAGGCGCTGAAGTGATCTTATATGAAGATCTAATTAGGATTTAATGAATTATAAATCGTTTCATATATGAAAGTTCTTTTGATCCAGTTTTGATTATTGGTACCATTTATTATATAATACTGATTTCCTGATTCTATCTTTATGCGGTCTGGCTGCTCCTTTTTCTCTTGTAATATAAATATCATCTATATCAATTTCAGCTGTAATAATCATTTCTTTATTCATTATTCCTTCTGTAATTATTCCATTACTAGGCCATGGTTTGTCACACGGTGAAAGAATAGCAGATCTTCCTATTCCTCTCATTTTCATAGGCGAGAGACTACCGATAACACTACTCATTACTGTGATTAGTTGATTCTCTACAGATCTTGCTTCACAAGCATGTCTTATCCTATAATAACCGGCTTTAGTAAGTGTGAATGACGGACAAAAAATTATCTCAGCTCCATTCATTGTCAAAGCCCTTACATATTCTGGTATTTGTGATTCATAGCAAATACATATACCTATCTTTGTATTTTCTGTCTTTATTATATTCAAATTATTATGTTCCGACATACCCCACTTTTCTCTCTCTAACGGGAATAGGTGTGTCTTTCTATGCTTGTAGATCTTACCATTTCGGTCAAACATAAAACAAGTATCATAATACTTACCATTATATTCTTCAACAACGGTTCCTCCTACTATGAACTGATCTCTTTCTTTTGCTAGTTTACTGAATAATTCAATATAATCATCTGTGTACTTTACTATTTTCTTTATATCAGAATACCTTGCCTTTGTAAGGTTTGTATCTATGGCTAGTAACCCTAGTGTAAACCATTCTCCAAATATAAGAAAATCTGCATTCTTACTCTTACTAGTTAGTTTTATGACTGAATTTCTAAATGACTCAAATTTTTTATATGGACTCAACTTGAATTGAGTTGCAGAAATTCTTAATTTTCGCATGGGAAGTAGTTGGTTTGAAGAAAATTAAAGCTTATGCGTTATGTTTTTGGAAGCTTGGCTTAGCATATAAGTAAATATAATAAAGGTTTAATTTTGAGAGAGTAGAGGGGCCGGTGGTCTAGCTGGTTAGGATACTGCCTCGACACGGCAGTGGTCGAGAGTTCAAATCTCTCCCGGCCCATTTAGATATAGAATTTTTATAACCGATTATAAATTGTTAGCATTATTAAACCAATAAATCAAGGTATATTAGATTATTTACACAATAAGTGGAATTATTATAAAAATTTCTTTTCTATTATGTTGTAGATAAAATATAGATACTTATGTATTAGGAAACATGATTTTTATGAATTAAGTTTTAAAATGAAGGAAAATACAGTAATACTGATAATAATTATATTTTTAATAGCAACGACTTCTGTAGTGGTTAATGCAGATCAGGATTTCTTGACTTATAAGAATTCTACTTACGGAATAAAAATTCAACATCCTTCTAATTGGGAAAAAGTAGAGGTAGATCTACCAATTAATATGATTGTTACATTCAATCACAAAACAGAAGATGATTCAGATACTGTCATTGACATATTAATCACACCTATACCATCAGATATGGCTTTAGATAATTTTACTGATGATTATATTGATTTACTAAGGGATATTTATATAGATTTTACGATTATTGAGTCTAGTCAATCTTTTCTTGCAGGTAATTCTGCACATAAAATAGTATACACTGCAAGAATGGAAAGAGATGACACTCTTAAGAATGTGATGGAAGTATATCATGTTGATACTCTTGAAAAAGTAATGGAAGTCTGGACGGTGAATAATAACAAAGTATACATTATCTCTTATTACGCGGAACAGAAAACTTATGATAATTATCTACCTGTTGCACAAAAAATGGTTGATTCATTTGAAATAAATTTATTTGAAATTGATACAAGCTCAATACCAAATACTGTAAACGAAAGACATAGAGGTATTAACTTTGGAGTTACGATTATTATTATTCTATTTGTTATCCTTGTAGGATTCATTGCATTACTAGCTATAAGATCAAGACACAATAAACATCAGAATACCGATACGTCTGATGGAGAACGTGTCGATGCTAGTTTAGATGGAGAACGTGTAGATGCTAGTTTAGATGATGATCCTTCAAAACGAGAATGAGTTTGAATTATATATTATGAAGTAAATTCTTTTTTTACGTTATTAGTTAGAACTTCCTTACTTTGTACTTTTTCTGGATTTACCAGTTTTACCCTTCGAGGTTTACCCTTTGGCTTACCATCATTCCACGGATGTTTTTCACACGGCAAAGTCATCACTCCTTTCTTTGGGTTTATTTTTGATTAAATCAGCTAATGATGGGTTTGACTGTACTCTATCTACGATAACTGTGTTACCTGCATTAGACCTGATAACAGCGGGTTTTGTTGATGCTGTAGGCATGTGTTTTATGAATTACAACACTATACGGAAGACTTCACCTATGGTTTTACTGTCACCAGCATAGTCTTCTAGAGCTGTATACAACGGCATAGGGATTCTACTCCCAATCAAGCGTGTTTTAACGACCATAAAGGATGTACACAGTATAATCTATATAACTGTCCATTTATGGACAAGCATGGTTCGAAAAGTACGAAGTATTGAACAAGAAAAACTCATAGAGGAAGCTACAACGACAAATCCAGGCATGATTTTATGTACGCCTTTAGATATAGCTGCAATCACCCATCCAGAGAAATTTAAGAATGTCCAACAGGCACGTGTAAAACAAAAGCTCAGAAAGAACTCACTACGCGCGATAAAGGACGTAGCTTACATCCTTGACTGCTATGAAACTACATTTGGAACTATAAAGATTGGAACAACACAAGCAGAGGGTCAACCCAAGAAAGATAATTTTGCATATATGCAAAAACGAAATTCTAAACCATCAAAATATACTGATGAAATTCTAACAAGTCCAGAATTCCGATGGTTAATGTCAAAAGCATACTCAGGGGCTCAAACTAAAGTGCCTAGTGCAAGAGCACTTGCATTTGCATCGCAACAATTCTATGACTCTTTTGATGCAATATTTAGAGTAATACCTAATGTATTTCAAAAACCACTAAGGAACTCCTTACAGCAATTCATGGATATATTCAATGCCATAGTAAATAATGAAAAAGCAAAAGGCAATGATACAAAAATACCTAAACTCAAGATTCCAGCTGCCTTAGACCCATACGGTAAAACCAACGTTTAGTAAGGAAAAAAAACTTAAAATCCATATTCACTATATAATATATAGCAGACACTGTATCTAATGTTCACGAAGTCCAACGATAATTTTGTCGCCCCTGCCACAAGTGGGGCGCGACAAAATTATCGAAAAATAATGATAATCCTAAACAATCTAAGTCATAACAACTCCTAATCTTTCACTTTGCGTGATAGGCAGGATACGATAGTGTAACACCCGGGACTGCTCCGTAATACAACCCAACGAGCGTTACAATAGAAGAAAAGGAAATGAGTAATCTTAAACCTTTACAGAAAAGAAAGAAAGTGGGACTTTAGCCGTCCAATCGCTTACCCAATATAGATACTTGTAAAACATATTCTCCCCTGAAAAACCAAGAATTAGTATTATCTATCTCTATAAGCTCGACAAGTAATAGAATATGTATAATACGATGTATTTGTGTAAGTAAATCTTTACATATTACAGATGCTAAACGATCAATGATGGTTAAAAAAATTAAAGAAGTGATGAATAAGAAAGTTGTTAAGATTACAAATGATAAAACTGTTCTTGATGCTGCTCGCCTTATGACTAAAAGAAGTGTGGGATGCATAATAGTTACTTCTGGGATCAAGGTCTTAGGCATAGTGACGGAGAGAGACTTTGTTTCTAAGGTTCTTGCAGAGCCTTTTGATCCCAAGAGAGTTTTATTAGGTGATATTGCAACTACACCTCTTTTTACTATATCATCAAATCAGACAATAAAAGAGGCAGCAGAACTTATGGTGAAGTATAAGGTTAGAAGACTTCCAGTAATAGATAAAGGCTCCTTGGTAGGAATAATCACAGCCAATGATTTAGTTAAGTTGATAACTAGTAAGGTAAAAGATGAAGATTTGTTTATCAAGGCTGTGGCTAGGGATAAACCAGTTCCTAGCGGAATATATACGTGAGATTTTGACTATACTATTACATGAAGTAAGATTTTGAGAATGAAAATCTCAAATTCATATACCAGAAATTTTGTAAACTTGGATTAAACTAAATTGTTCTATATTAAATCTAATATTTTATACGGTTATTTCCTTGGGAGTATTGATTACACTCTGGGAAGGTGTTGTTTTCAAAACCTCAATTGTATGACCTTGTAAGCTATTTCTAATATCTTCAAGATGACTAATTAATACTATTGTACTGAACTCCTTGATTAGATTTTGTAAAACACCCACAGTTTCTCTAATACCAGCTTCATCCAAGTTACCAAAATCACCTTCATCGATAAGAAGTGTCTGAATTGTACTAAATTCCTGGGCCTCTGTATGTGGTATCTTGTTCATTATTCTAGAGATGGCTACACGTAATGCCATGTTTATTCTAGTTTGTTGTCCACCAGAAAAGTATTGTATTTGTCTTATCTCACTACCCATTTTAGCACCAATGTTGAATGTTTTGCTATCAATATTTATTGCAGTTATTGTACCCTCTGACAGTTCAATAATTATAGTGGTAGCTTCTTTTTCAATGTGAGGAATTAATCGTTTCAAAATATTCTCTGGAATTTCGTTGAATATTAATTGTAGTTCTTTAAATGTAGACGTATCTACCGATAGATTTTCAATTTCATCTTCGTTACTTTGTAGTTTCTGTTTCTTATTTTTCAGTTCTGTATATTGTTTCACAAGTATTAGATGGCTTGTTCGTTCCTTAGTAAGCGTAACCATATTTTGGTTGTAAACATTTTCAGCTAATTGAAGTTCTTCCTTCGCAGTGACAAATTTATTCTCTACATCCTCAAGTTTCTTTAATCTCACAAGTGATAATTTTCTTTGTTTCTCCATCTCCATTAATTTAGACCCCATTTCATACACTTCATTCTTAAGTTTCGGTAGGTGTTTTAATTCTGCTTGAGTACTAACAAATTTTTCATCTAATTTTTTCTGTGTTAATGAATCAGATTCTTTCTTTAGTGAATTATATTTATTCGAATCAAAGCGAAGTGATCTTATTTGCTTCTCATATTTTTGAATCCCTTGATTAATATGGTTAATTTCTTTCTTTATCTTATCCATTTCATTATTAAATATAGTAACTCTATTACTCTCCTCAGATATCTTACTCTCATTACTATAAACTCCCTCCAATTTTTTCTTGGATGTTTCAATAGTAGCGAGTTTTTGATCTATCTTACTCAATTCTACGGATATAGATTTTGAGCTAGTTTGTTTCTTTTTAATGTCTGTTACAAGAGATTTTATTTCTTCTGTGTAATATTTCAACACACCTTTAGTGTCGTGTATCTTTTGCGTGCAAACTGGACATATATGTTTCTTTTTGATATTATTCATATTGGTTTTCAATTCATTTACAGTGTTTATTGTAACATTCAATAGTGCAGCAAGCTGATATTTGTTTACTTCTAGTCCAGCTTTCTTTCGTTCGAGATTGATCATTTCTTGTCTTATAGCCTTAATTTCTTTTTGAGGTGGAATTTGTTTATTCAGTTTATTCATTATTATCTTTGACATTTCTATATTCTTCTTCACATGTACAAGTTTTTCATTTTTATCATTCAGTAGGATTTTCAACGAAGTTGAATTATTGTCTAACATATCATATTTTGATTTTAATGATTTCATATACTCCAATGATTTTTTTATTAAAAGAAATTCATCATGTGATCTCTTGATAGAAGTAAAGTCACTCTGTAGATTAGTAAGTTGTTTGTATTCATTTTTCTTTCCTTCTAGTATATTTCCTATATTAGTTATCTCAGTGGTAATATTATCAACTTTTTCATTTAGTTTAATATATTCATTGTAATCATTCTCCAAATTCACTCTTAATTTTTTCAGTAGTTTAACCTTCTTTTCAGAACTTTCTTTCCGTTGTTCCAATTTTGATATTGTCTCTATCAAACTTTTAATTGAACTTTCGTTCTGAGGAATTTTCACAACTTCATCGGTGAGAATCTTATTAGCAGCTTCCAGCTCTATAGTGTGTAGGTTTTTCTTCTCCATTTCTACTTTGGCCATTTGTTCATAATTGTTATATTTATCAAGTCCAAACAATTTCACAAATATTTCCTTCCTTGTTGCAGGGAGAGCATTAGTAAGAGCATTCATCTGACCTTGTTGTATTACTGTAGATCTTATGAATTCCTCCAAATTTAACCCAAGTGCCCTGGTAATTATATAATCAAATACATCATCACCATGCGCTTTTACTTCTCCATCTTCAAGTAACTCTCCATCAGAATTGTTTCTAGTTATTTCTCGTTTAACAATGAAATTATGTCCATTATTTTCAAATTCTATTTGTATGGTAGCTTTTGTTGAATCATGATTCACTAAATCCGCTTTAGTGAGAAAACCAGCCTCAGGATCAAAGTAAGTCCTAAACGTCTTACCGTATAAACAAATACAGATAGCATCAAGAAGAGATGTTTTTCCAGCTCCATTTTCACCAAATATCAGAATAATCTGTTTTTCTGGAAATGCTACCTCTTGTTGTTCTTTGAATCGCATAAAACCTTTAACAAAAAGTTTTTTGATCTTCATTATTTCTAAACTCTCTTTATTATTTCATTACCAACTTTCATGAGTGTTTGTGCGTTATTTGTATACTTCCTCTTACTCTTCACATAAAGTTCTAATTCCTTTACTGGTGGTAGAATATAATGCTCATTGAGCTTGTTTGACTCTGGTAAAGATACAGATGTCTTTGTCTGTATTTTGTAATCTAATATATCACATTCTTCTAATTTCTCTATAATGGGTTCCCAATTTATAGTACTATTTTCTTGTATATCTATATTTTGAAGTTTAATTCCTACCAATGCATCTTTCAATTCTTTTGCTCTTATATCGATTGAGTCTAAGACAAATTTTTCTATCTTTGATCCTGAAGAACCAGAACAGTCAAAATCTATTAAAGTGATCATCTTCCTTATAGGCAATCTAATGGGTTTTACTTTGATTCCCTGTTCCAGTTCTACGAGAAGGGTATATTTGTCATCACTTTCTTCTTCAAAATTGAAGCGTTCAGAGGATCCTGAATAGAATATAGGTAGTATACCCTCTATCTGCTGAAATTTGTGCATATGACCTAGTATGATATAGGAAAAAATGTTTGGAATTTGAGATTTTTTCACATATTCACCATCAAAGGGTTCGATTAGTTCCTCTGAGCTATGTTGTGATCCTTCAAACGGTACATGAGTAACGAGTATCTTCTTGTCAGATGTTGATTTTTCTAAAGCTGTATCAAGTAAGGCTGGAAATATATTGTACATGTTATGAAATTTAGTTGGTGCTGGTACACATACAAAATCATAACTTCCAAGAATAAAGGTGCTGGGCTCGGTAGCAACAAAGACATTATCTATTTCGCTTAAAATCGTCAAAGGATTAAGTCCAGATACAGTATTTGGAATTTCACGGTTACCGCCTACTATAAGTGTCATAATACCGGCTTTTGAAAGGCGTTTTAATAGACGTGTAACTTCTAATACATAATACTGGTGCGGATTGGAATTCGCAAATAAATCACCAGCGATAACAAAAACATCTACCTGCTCGTTTAAAGCAGTCTTACCAATATTTCTGAAGGCATTCAGATAGTCAATACCACGTACGTTGAGACCCGTCTCAGCATCAACTTTAGAATAAGCTACTTGATCAAGATGGTTGTCTGAAGTTTGTAATATTCGCATATTATCTCCACTATATTTTTAATATTTACGTTCACTACTTTATAAGGAATCACATCTTTTTACCACCTTATGATGATAGTGGTGCTATGAGCTCAGAAGACCTTGCCCTCAAAGCTGTTGATCTTGCAAGGAATTTGGGAGCCAGTTACGTAGATACACGTTTTGAGATAACCTCCGATAAAGGGTTACTTATAGAAGATGGTTCTATAGAACACTTTACATCCGTTAAGAATTCTGGTATAGGCATACGTGTATTAGTTGATGGTGCATGGGGGTTCTATTCATTGACAAACCCTAATGGTGTTGATGATATAAGGAATGCTGTCGAACGAGCATTTAAGCTGGCGAAGAGTTCTAGCATATATGTAAAGAACAAGGTCGTCCTTGCTGACATAAAGGCATTTACTGATAAGGTGATTTACAGTTACAAGAATGATCCGAGGGAGTCTATAGAAGAACTAGTACAGATAGCGAAGGATTGCGATAAGATAATTAGGGGAACTCAGAGAATTAATAAATCTTCTGTTTCAATAGGTTACAGACATATTGAGAAATTCTTTGTTAGCAGTGATGGTGCGAAGATCCTTCAGGAATATATTGATACCATAGCTAACCTTTCTGCCACTGCTCACGAATATGGTCTCACAGAAAATGTTTCTAGGACAGAGGGTGGTCGTGGAGGTATAGAAATGCTAACAGAACATTCTGACGTCAGTAAAACTGCTCAGGATATTGCAGAAAAGGCCGCTCAACTAATAGATGCCAAACCTATGAAGGAGCGTAAAGCAAAAGTAGTAATGAATCCTGATTTTGTTGCTTTACTTGCACATGAAATTCTAGGACATCCATCCGAGGCTGATAGAGTGTTAGGGTATGAAATGGCTTGGGCAGGTGGTGCATGGTGGGCTGGGAAGATGGGTCAGAAGGTAGGCTCTGATCTACTAACAGTTTCTGATAATCCAACTATAGAAAGTCTGGGTCGCTATGAATATGATGACGAAGGTGTAAGATCCAAGGAAAAATTATTGATAAAGAATGGCATATTACATGATTATATGCATAGCAGAGAAACTGCAGTGAAGTTTAATAGAGAACCAAATTCTGGTATGCGGGCAACAGGCTATGAGTTTATGCCTTTGATAAGAATGGCTTGTACGTATATCAATGCTGGAGACTGGAATTATAATGAAATGATTAAAGAAATCAAGGACGGATATTTTATTTGTAATATGAAGGTTCCATCTATAGATATGATGCGTTACAATTGGAGTATTTCCTGTCAATATGCGTACGAAATTAAAAATGGTGAAGTTACAGATCTATTGCGGGATATTATAGTTATGGGTACGGCCCCAGAATTTTTCAATTCTATTGATGCATGTAGTAAGGAATTTGAAATTAGACCAATTTTGAACTGTGGGAAGGGAGATCCCATGCAGACAATGAGAATGGGTAATGGTGGACCATTTGTTAGAGGTACTGCAACCGTGAGGAGTGTAGAACAATAAGTGATAATGAGATTTTCATGTAAGATTTCTGTTGTTTACATCTGTATTAATTCATAAATATTTATTCTATTCATGATACTAGATCCTCAATTAGCATGTTTATAATCTGTGAATTATTGTGGATGCTGTAATGATAGATACCCTTGAAATAATTACAGATGAAATTAGGAAATGTACTCTATGCAGACTATGTGAAGATAGGACAAATGCTGTTCCAGGAGATGGTAGCAGTTTAGCAAAACTTATGTTCATAGGCGAAGCTCCTGGAAGAAATGAAGATAAGCAGGGAAGACCATTTGTTGGTACCGCGGGTAAACTACTAACAGAAATATTGGAAGAAGCTGGGGTTTCACGTGAAGATGTTTTCATTACAAATGTAGTAAAATGCAGACCACCAAATAACAGAGTTCCAACAAACCAAGAAAGAAGTTCATGTAGACCGTATCTTGAACGACAGATCAAATTAATTAATCCAAAAATTATCTGTATTTTAGGTAGAACTGCTTATGAATCATTGCTTAAAGGTAATTCCATAACATCTAATAGAGGTAAGTTAATAGAACATGAAAATAGACTTTATTTTTTAACAGTGCATCCAGCAGCTATAATTTATANTCCAAAATTGAAATCACTATTGAAAAAAGATATAGCTAATTTAATTAATACTTTAAGTAAACTTGAATCCAAGAATAACTCCATGGAGGAGTATCTGTGAAAATAATTACTAGAGAATTTTACAATAGGAATACAATAGTCGTTGCCAAGGATCTTTTAGGAAAAATATTAGTTAGAGTTGTTGGTAACAAGATCTTATCTGGAATTATAGTTGAGAGTGAGGCCTATAGATCAATTGATGATCCTGCAAGTCATTCCTATAAAGGTAAGACTGAAAGGAATAACGTTATGTTTGGAGAGGTTGGTCATGCTTACGTTTACTTTACATATGGAATACATTATTGTCTCAACATAGTGGCAAAGGAACATAGCATTCCTGCAGGTGCTATTTTGATAAGAGCAATAGAACCTATTGAAGGTATAGAACAAATGCAGAAATTTCGTAAAACTAACGATCTTTACAATTTAACAAATGGACCTGGTAAACTTACAAAGGCATTAAATGTGACTAAAAAACAAAATGGAGTTGATGTTGTAAAAAAAGATGAGATATACATTTTAAATGGTAGGGAAATAGATAATTCTTCTATAATAGCAACATCCAGAATAGGTATTAGTACAGCATTAGACAAACAATGGCGATTTCTGATTACTAGTAACAAATTTGTATCTAGAAGAGTTAGAATTAATTAATTCTTATTCTTCTTTTTACTCTTATTTTTATCATCATCATCATCTTCTATAGTCCATGGGAACCATTTTCCCATATGTTTACCCCAGTCAATTCTTAATATGTAAATAATCATCACTGTTACTATCACACCAGATACACCCAAAGAAATATACAATATTGTAGGATCTGGTACAGTTTCAAGATATGGTTGAATAATCGATATACCGAATGTTCTTGCCGCCCAAACTATACCTTCAGATAATAATACCTTACCAACAAATGTTGCCACGAGGAATTTTATAGGGTTGTATTTTGATAGACCCAGAGGGATATAAATAATATCATCAGGTACAGGAGTTGCTGCAGCAATAAAGGCTGCTATCCATCCATATCTACCTACAAATTTCTGCATTGGTCTCATCCGCAGTTTCGTTTTTTCTCCAAGCATTTTTCTACCGTAGTAACTACCATAAAATATGATCATCTTTCCACCAGTTGCGGCTATAGCACTTGTAAATGCTAGTAAATGAGGATCAAACTTGGGATCTATACCCATAATAGCTAATAAGAAGAAAAATGGTGCTGGTATAAGTGGGATTGCACTACCTACAAAACTAACAATAAGAAGACCAAGATAACCTAATCCTTCACCAAATGGGAAGATATCTATAATATCTACCAAATCATTTTACATCGACTATGCTTGTATTTAATTAATTGTATATGAAGATGAATTTTGGTAAAAGTTTACTTTGTTATGTTATACTCATATTAACATCGTTTACAGCTTGAAATGTAAGCACTGTTACTGGTGGTTAAGTAGGGAGAATATGTCATACGACCTTACTATAGTTCGTTGTTGGTACGGAGACATGTTGTAAAGGAAATAATAAATAGAATTCTTGCGATATATCAGATCTAGTTTAAATAACGTAATTTAATAAAACTTGGTATGGAATGTGCAGTATACGATACATACGTAGAAAGAAAGGAAGGTGGAGTAATGCATTTTGATGTAATAGTTGAAAAGAATGCATCACATGAAAAGGCAATAGAGTATGGCGCTAAATTTCTAACATCTGTTGGACAGGAAGGGCAACCAATAACTGCCAACGAATGTCAATTTTGTCACATACAACAAGCACCTCAAAATGTAGAGAAAGACATCAAGGAACAGGGCTTCTACATCCAGAAGATGGAAGGATGCCCATAAACTATCTTTTTTAATGTAATTTATAGATCTTTAACGAGTACTTAATCTAATCGTGACTAGATACAATAGTCAAGATTTATGACTTTTTTTAAGCATCTGGTATCTTTTTCCTATGTTCTTCTGATACATTTTTACCCTTTTGTAATTCGCTCATCTTTCTCTAATATTTTTAGAATGTGATTCATATTAACATAACTCATTCATTGTAACTATCAACATGTGAATAATCACATTTGGTTAAATTACCAAGTCTTAACTAACGGATAATTTTATAATAAATACATATATAATTTTCATTTATTAA
Organism: Nitrososphaerota archaeon; assembly: GCA_002713325.1. GTDB lineage: Archaea > Thermoproteota > Nitrososphaeria > Nitrososphaerales > UBA213 > UBA213. Next base: position 7,245 of record PAWD01000016.1, on the reverse strand, counting down.
CATTTTTTACCCAAGATTTTTTGTTTTAGTTAGAAATAGTCAGTTTGATAACAATAGAATTTATTTATAAATTAAGAATATAATTTAAATATTGTTCTATGACAATCTAGTTCTATGATGGCTACAGACATTAAATCTGATATACCTAAACAAGAAAAAAAAAGAAAATATGATGTAGTGATACTTGGTTCTGGACCTGCTGGTCTAACAGCTGCAATTTATACTGCCAGAGCTAAACTTCAGACTCTTGTGATCTCAGGTAACTTACCTGGTGGTCAACTTATGACAACAAGTGATGTAGAAAATTTTCCTGGATTTCCTACCAGTATATTAGGACCAGAACTTATGATGAATATACGCCAACAAGCAGAAAGATTTGAAGCAGTTGTTTTAGATGATATTGCTACTCAGGTTGATTTCAAACATGAACCGTTCAGAATACTAACAACAAGTACGGAGTTTGAGACTGATGCTGTCATTGTAGCTACAGGCGCATCTCCCCGTAAATTGGGTCTAAAATCTGAAGAGACGTTTGGAGGTAAAGGTGTATCATATTGTGCAACGTGTGATGGTCCTTTTTTTAAGGATAAAGATCTTATTGTTGTTGGCGGCGGCGATAGTGCTCTTGAGGAAGCTATATTCTTAACTAAATTTGCAAAAAATGTTAAACTCGTTCACAGAAGAGATAAATTAAGAGCAAGTAGAATATTACAGGAACGGGCTTTTGATAATCCAAAGATAGATTTCCTTTGGAATAGTGTTATTACTGATATTTCTGGTGATAAGAAGGTACATGTAGTAATAACCCAAGACGTAGAGAGTAATGAAACGAGAAAGTTCGATGTTGGAGGGATATTCATTGCTATTGGACATGATCCAAATACACAGATTTTCAAGGGACAGCTTGACATGGATGATATCAATTATCTGAAAGTCCGAAATCATACTTATACAAGTGTTGAAGGTGTATTTGCAGCTGGTGATGTTCATGATCATAGGTACAGACAAGCTGTAACCGCAGCTGGGTTTGGCTGTATGGCTGCTATAGATGTTGTAAAATACCTAGAGGAAAAACATTACAAGTCAACAAACTAATATTATATGTAGTAATTATCTATTAATATTAAATGGGAGCTCTTCTATCATACTAGCTTCATTCAATGCTTTTTCAAACTCATCGTCAGTAAAAACATTCTGATTTACATAAAGACTTCTAAATTTTCTTCCATCATCAGCAAATATTACTACTATAGTTCCTTCATTAATGTTCTCAGCAACCTTCTTTGCAGCTGCCATTACACACCCAGACGAAGGACCTACAAGCAATTTTTCTTTCTCAAATAATTCTTTTGAGGTTTTGAATGATTCCTCATTTGTTATAGTATAAAAATCATCTATTATACTCTCTCTCTTTTTGAACAGTGGCGGCATTGCAGATTCTTCATAATTCCTTAGACCTTGAATCAAATGATTCTTTTGTGGTTGTACAGGAATGATTTTCACATTACTATTCTTCTCTTTAAGAAAAGTACCCACTCCAGTTATGGTACCACCAGTACCTGCTCCAGCCATGAAATGTGTGACCTCACCATTTGTTTGTTCCCATATCTCAGAACCAGTACCTTCATAATGTGACAGGAAATTTATTTCGTTTTCATATTGATTTGGCATGTAATATGTTTCTGGTCTTGCTTTAGATATGGCAGTTGCGAGTGATATACTTTGATCCGTACCTACACCTACCTTAGGACAAAGATCGTCACTAGTTTCATGTAGTTTAGCATCTAGATTTGTAAGTATAGCTTTAGTTTCTGTACTAACCTTTTCTGGAATAACTAATTCAATATCATAGCCCATCAGTCTAGCTATACCAGCTAATGCTATACCAGTATTACCAGATGTAGGCTCTATGATTATACTTTTTCCCTTCTTCAGTATACCTTTCTTTTCTGCATCCTTGATCATCCAATATGCTGGTCTATCCTTGACTGACCCAAATGGATTATACCATTCTAGCTTTGCTAGAATCTTTACCTTGTTTGAATATGAATTTAATTCAATTAATGGAGTATCGCCTATTCTTTCCAATAACTTGGTCGAAAGTATCTTAGTGGTCATTTTAACTTACTTTACCTTTTTTATCATGAAGATAAGTTCGTTATTTTCCTTTGTGAAACTAACCATCTCATGTCCAATGCGATTGACCCAACGTGATATATCTTCTTCCGCTTCTGGATCGTCCGCCATAACTTTCAGTATTTCACCAACACCCATCCTTTCTACTTCGATCTTTGTCCTGAAGACTGGTTCAGGGCAGAATAGACCTTTTACGTCTATAGTCTTGGTTGGAGATATAATTTCAGTCAAACAAATCCTCCTTAATGCCTATAAGAGCTCTTCTATATTAAAATATTTATCGAAACAGATCATTTTTACGTTTTCTTATTAATTCTTTGGCGGAACCATTCTTATTCTTATATATGAAACCTCGAATTATTGCTATTGGTATTAGACTGAACTTATTCATCACAAGCTCGGCCGCACTTGCAATTTCATCTGCAATTGCAATTTCAGTTACCTTTAGTTCCTTCCCAAAAGTATCTCTTAAGCCCCGATAATCTATTATAGGCTTCAAACCAGAAACACCAATAGCAACATTCACCTGTCCCTCTCGAAAAGGCCTTCCGAAAGTATCAGTAATTATAACAGCAATTTTCCTTCCGATCCGTCTCTTAATTTTGACTCTAATTTTGGTAGCAGAAATATCAGGATTTAATGGAAGTGATAATACAGAATTACTATTGATGTTAGACTGATCTACACCAGCATTAGCACACACAAATCCATGTTTTGTTTCTACAATTATTATATTATGTTCAATCTTTACTATTCGTTTTGATTCGCGTAAGATCTGTTCTACTATTCTTGGATCCTTATCATGTCTTATTGCAATAGAACGTGCACGTTTTGACGAACGGATATTATTCAGAGGAATTAGTCTTCCTTCTGCCTTTGATATTATCTTGTGTGTTATTACGAGTATATCATTATCATGTAGTTTTTGCCTTTCTTTATTTATGGACGAAAGTATAAGTTCTATTAGATCATCATTTGTATTAACATCTTTTTCCATGTGGATAGGAATTATCGATATGGGCATTAGTAATATCCTTTGTATAGACATTAAAATACCATTCAATTACTTTTGTTAGTAGATTTGGCTGATATTGTGCCATAATGCTTCTCTATAGCATCTATCAGCAATGTGAGATCCTTCTCGTCTATTATCACATCAGCCTTCTCTTTAATTATTTTTTGTGCATTAAAGGCAACTCTTAACCCTACTATGTTAAAGAGCTCAAGGTCGTTTGCACCATCAACAACAGCTACAATATCATCCTTCTTCTCATCCCACTGTCTTATTATTCCATTAATGGCACTTGGTTTGTCAGAATTTACGTTGATATCTACACCCGTTAACTTTCCATTCTTGAAAATAAGTTCGTTAGAAAATATATGTTCTATACCCAATTCATCTTTCAATCTGTCAGTAATTATACCAAAACCTCCCGAGACTGCAAGTAAGCGCCATCCAGACATTTTCAGTTTTTGGCATACTTCCTTGGCACCTTTCGTTATTGGTAAGTTAAGAGCAATCTCCAAGGCCTTGTCATAATCTATCCCACGTAAGGCCTCTACTCTCTTGAGTAGACCTTCTTTCCAAGGAATTTCTCCCCTTAGACCCTGTATAGTAATATCCATTATTTCTTTCTCTTTACCGATTAATTTTGCTAAAACAGGAAGGTATTCTGCATCAAGTAATACACCCTCAACATCAAATACAACTAGCATACCGGTCTAAGAATAAGCAATTCTATACATTATATTAAGTTTCAATCATACACCATAAATTTTTTTTATCTTTAATACAGTTAAATAATCATTGATATTCCATAAGAAAAACCGTGAACGTTGTGCGGTTTGCGGTAAAGAAATACAGCACAAATATAGACCTATGGACGAATGGACAATCAATGGTTTTCTATGTGGTGATTGTCATTTAGATAAGATGAAAGAATTTTACATTGAAGGTAAGAAACCTAAAGTGGAGAATTGTGAATTATGTGGTAAGAACCTGGAATCAAGAGATACATATGAATTGCATAAAGGTCTAAACCTTTCAAGCAGGGTCTGTGCAGAATGTTTTGAGATTAAACGTAAGGAAGTGGATAAGAAACTGGAGAATTGTATTACATGTGGTAAGAAACTCGGGTTCTTCAGGTATAACCCAAGGAGAGAATGGAATATCGATGGACAGTTATGCAGAAAGTGTTGGAGTTCTCATAACATGAAATAATATTTTTATTAACTACGTATATATAAAATAGGTCTTTACTTAGGGAGAATGTAGATCAATTTGACAGATAATTTTTTTCTGATGATAATCTGGGTTCTGGAACTAACTGCTTCTAGTTACTTTCTATCATATGGTGCAGAGAATTTGTCCAAGTCTTTTGGTACAAGATTTGTCGGTAGAACAATACTTAGTGTGGCAACAACATTACCAGAAATAGCTATAGTTATTTACGCTGTTGCAGGAGGATTCTACTCCACTGCGATCGGTTCAGCAATTGGTAGTAACCTGCTAATGATGACATTAGGTCTATCCATAATGTTACTTATTGCAACTACTAGGCTTTCAAGGCAACCAGTAAAGAAGGTTGATGTAACACCTTTCAAACTTGACAAGTATTTACTCATAATATCTGCTATTGTATGTTTGATCCTATTCATAGATGGTTTTGATTTCATAGACGGTATAATATTCAGTACTTTATTTGGAATCTACATATATTTTGCGTATAGAGAGATGCGCAAGGAACGTATTGATCTAAAGATAAGATTGGTAGTAGAACAAGATAATAGGACACATCATGAAGGAAATAAGAAATCAACAAAAGCTATTATAGCGTTTGTCATAGGCACTGCAGGAATATTTATTGGTGCAAAACCGTTCATTCACGCTCTCGAGGGAGTTTCTTTAGATTTCGGAATTTCTGTAGCTATTCTTGCTATAATAATCAGTCCTATTGCAGGTGAGATGCCGGAAAAGATATCGATGATGATATTAGCGAGAAAGGGAGCTGCTGGTACGTCTATAGCTGTTGCAAATGTATTAGGCTCAAAAATTTTGAATAATAGCTTACTCCTTGCAGTAGCAATATTCGGAGCTATGATGTATCATGGATTTACTACTGAAATACCTGTTACAAACATTCTATGGTATCAGATGATTATAGTTACAGTAATTACAATAGTTGCTCTAATACCCCTATTGAGAAACAAATTAGATATGAGAAGTGGAATTCTGTTACTCAGTTTATATATAATCGGTATAACCATACAGTTCTTTTTACCACAGTAATTTAAATTCATTATTTGTTTATTATAATATTCATCAAATTTATATGCGTGATTTTCAAAGGTAACATTACGAACGAAGATAATCAACACAAATATTTAGTGGAAATAAAATTAGGAGAGAAAAGCCTCAAGCTAACAGATCTAGCAAAGGAAGAATTGAAGAAAATTGGAATGATGAGTGAAAAGGGCAAGTTGAAATTGAAGGGTGTGAGTCCAAAAATGCTCAAGCGTATGAAGACAGAATATGTTGATTGTCCAGTATTAAAGCAAGAGGTTAGTTTTGTGCAATGTTATGTATGTAAAAACTTCATGAGTAGGATAAAGGGACAGGTTTATTGTAAGGGCGAACCCCTGTAGGCCAGGTTTATTTTTGTAATACGACTTTACCATTCGGTAAAACACCAACAAATCTCCAACCCTCAGCGATTAGCTTCTCTGGTTCTTCATTAATTATCACTCTTTGAACAATCTATACAGATACACCCATTATGGCTTGTATCCTCTGTATTTGTTCAGGAGTAGCATGCTTAGTATCTGGTTTGTTCCACGGTTTATTACAACTATAATGACCTTGTTCTTCAGATGGCAAAGTCACCACTACTTTCTTTGGGTTTATGTTGTCTGACTAAATCAATTAATGATGGTTTTGGATGTACTTTATCTGTGATAACTCCTGGATTGCATGTATTAGAAGACCTGATAATAGTAGGTTTTGAAACACCTGGAGAACAATATCTTTCTAGGTTTTTTTATAACGTCACCTATTGTCATGTTATCACCTACACATGCGTGCATGTCCGCATACAGTTTTTCACTTACACGTATACCAATTAACCAAGTTTTTAACACCATAACAACTGATATATAGCATAATATATATAAGTCATTATCTTATGTTACTGGTATGATAATATACCAACTTATTGACAGTTTTAAAGGAGTACATGTCTAGATGTCTGTTCATAAACCAATATTTAGACGCACTCTAAGAGACTATGAACGTAATGATGTAATTAACAAATTTTCTGGTTTATTGACGAAAAAGGCTCCTGGTCTGCTAGAAAGTGTCAGACGTGACAAATTAGTGCGAGAGAGCGATGGAGAAGGTAGGTTTCATGCAGATAGTAACGACTTTTGGAAAGGAAATAGAGAACTTGTAGGAAACGGATTATCTGACCTTCAACTTATCGCTACAATAACACATAACGCAGAAATGGCAAAAATGTTTTCTCTTATCAAATGGGATGGTACTTATCGCGGGAAGGAACAGAAATTGAACAACGAATACTACGATTCGTATAGCACAGAATCACATAAAACAGATTTATCAATATTATTAAAATCAGTTCTACAACCACATCCGACAAGCTATGATGATAATCTAACTGATGCGATATATGGAAAATATAGAAAATCTGACCTTCTTTGGAGAATGGAGTTAATATCTGAAATTGTAAAAGAATGCTGTTTTTTCCTAGAGGCATATGAAATTCTATCTTCGCAACTACACAAGGAAGAACTTAATAGATTCCAAAATATGATAAATAGTGAAATAAATATACTTCGAAATAAAAGGGATGATTCTCCTGCTCAAAATGAATCAGATGGGTTGTCTGGTTTGTAACTGCTTAGGACGATAATTTTGTCACCCAACAACAAGTGGCGGGCGACAAAATTATCGAAAAATTAATGATGGTCAAGGCTAAGACTATTAGCTATGGACTGTTGCCAAATAACACCATTTCTTAGTTGGTCATATTTCTTAGTTGGTCATATTTCTTAGTTGGTCATATTTCTTAGTTGGTCATATTTCTTAGTTGG
>PAWD01000015.1 GCA_002713325.1 Nitrososphaerota archaeon | reverse complement strand
GGATTCTTCCCTAAGCCTTTTTACAATTTTATTAATCAGTAAAGGTTTTTTCTCATCCCAACCCAGCGTTATTTTGATTTCTTTTACATGTTCTTCAAGCACTTGATCTTCAGCATTTTCTTCAGTATCTGCAGGATATCTGTCTACATGATATTCTACAGGAATTTCACCGAAGGAATCACCAAAAACAGCATCTGATATCAGCACTTTTCTGATTAAATTACTTACAGATTCACCAGTTTGATTAGTATATTTTACTATAGCTGCATGTTCTCACTTGTTTACCTTACTAGATACTGTTCTCATGTGTTTATACCTTTTATTTTTCTTAGGTTTACCTAGTTATAGTGTGGTTTATCATGGTTTACCATGGTATATGATACATATACTAGGATCTAAACTTTTCTTCATTTTTTATTTTTAGGAATTTCCTTTGATATTTTTCTAAGGCTTTTGACATCATGTTAAAAAGCTAAATACAGACACGAAAACAGACTAGGAATTCCTAAGGAACATAAGGAAAATATCGAAATAAAACTTATGTATAGAAATAAAAAAGAAACGTCCTTTATAATACGTCTTATTATTAGTAGATTATGGGATTGTTTGGCAAAAAAACAAACAACAATCAAACAAAGTGTAATGAATGTAATCTAGAATTTCCTACACCTGAACATTTGAAGCAACATAAAAAGAACCACAGACACAGAAAAAAGTGAGAATGCCGAGAAGATTAACGAGAGCGAGAAAAATTCTAGATAATCCAAAAAGCCAAAACAATCTTTGCAAGGTCTTACCGATGTTTCTATAACTTCTCTTTCCTTTGAAAAAGCATGAACACCTTGGGAAAATATCAACCTAGTATCTTTAACACGGATTGAGCAACCGTAGCCGCTTAGGAAAAACGACTTCATAACATCATAACGTTAGCTTTGATCTTTAAGCGTTACGTGAAAGCGGGATTTTCTAGGAATAAAAACTAGCAGGCTGTCATAATACTTAAGATCATTATCCACGTAATGATTTATTGTAACGCTCAAGCCTGTCTGCTAGTGTCGGGCTAGCAGGATAACCCAGAAGCAACTGGATTTTTCTGGCCCAAGCGTTACAACAGAAGAAGAAACGGAAGAGAACAGTCTTAAACTTTTAGACCAAAAAAGAAAGCTAAATCCTTAAAACCTAAATTCAAAATATAAATACAAATTGTTTACATAAACCGTTTCGACGCCTGTTTTTTTATTTCGATGCCTATTTCGATACCTATTTTTTTTATTTTTGGTAAAATATCATTCTGTAACCATGTATACGTGTTATCACAGTGACAAGAGTAAGAGTAACACAATCTGTTATAAACCTAATAATCAAAGAATTCGCGGAAAAACCTTTGGAAAAGATTTTGGAAAAAAGAAAAACTTTTGGTAAAATGGTAACTTCTGTTAGTAGCTATAATGTAGTATAGGTATAGTTACCTAACACCATCACCTAGCACCACTTTTGATGTATTACCTAGCACCATAACAGCTGTATAGTTAGATATAGCCAGCTGCGATATGTAATAGCTGTAATCAACTCTTCTTCATACTAGAGATTCTTGATTTCTTCTAGCCTTTTGCGCTTCACTCATCTTTCTCCTAGTTTCTTCTGACATAGGCTTTCTATTCTTCCACGCCTCACTCATCTTTCTCCTATGTTCTTCTGAAAACGTTTTACCCTTCTTCGCCTCACTCATCTTTCTTTTAGCTTCTTCTGACATTTTTAAACCCTTACGCACCATGTTCATCTACTCCAAAGATTCTTGATTTCTTCTACACTTTTGCGCTTCACTCATCTTTCTCCTAGTTTCTTCTGAAAGCTTTACACCCTTATGAAGTTCACTCATCTTTCTCCTATGTTCTTCTGAAAGCTTTATACCATTCATCGCCTCACTTATCCTTCTCTTAGCTTCTTCTGTATGCTTTTTACCCTTATGCAGTTCACTTTTCTTTCTCTTTACTTCTAGTCTGTTTTGGTACTTACTCATCTTTCTCTTAGTTTCTTCTGAATGCGGTTTTCCTAAACGAATCTTTTCTCCTTTTTTGAAGATCACATTAATCTACTCCTAAAGATTCCTTCATGATACGGATTAACGGTCATTTAGAATTACTTAAATAATTATTTAATTATGTGTTGTTAGAAATTAAATAGTGAACGAGCTAAATATAACTAGAATCGAAGAGATTTTTAATGTAAAGCAAATGTCTTTAAGGACGAGGGGTTATTAAGGCAAACTTCCCACGTACAGATGTACTGGTGACTATTGATAATTGGGAGATGAAACCTTTTATGGGTATTACTTCTTGGATTGTCTTTCAGAATGGTGTGAAAGAAGGAATTGAAATTATGGTTATGGGTGACCTAGTGCTTTTTGAAGATGAAGTAAATTCTGCTATGAGTATAGCACTGGAAAATTCTGTGGAAGTTACTGTTTTACACAACCATTTCTTCTTTGACAATCCTAATTGTATTTCATATACATTAGTGGTGAAGGTAATTTAGAAGTTTTTGCTTCAGGCATTCAAAAGGTCTTGGATACTGTAAAGACAATCAGAGCAACTAACCCCTAACCGCAAACATCATTTAAAGAACAAAAGATTCCTGCTGATAATGCTATTAATGGTAAAACTATTGAAGAAATCCTTGGTATTGAAGGGCAGTCTAAAGATGGAATGTTTAAGATTGTTATTGGACGCAAGACAAGTGCATTATGTGGTTGTCTAGTGGGAAAAAATACAGTGTAAATACTTGGGCTGCTTTTGCAGGTAACAATGAAAATTCAGTTGTAGATGATGATTTTGCAGTTTTGGAAAGTGATCTTCAACTAGTCCTCAAAGCACTAAGAGCCACCAATATTAACATAGTTGCAATTCACAATCATATGACCTTTGAACAGCCTCGCTTCATCTTTATCCATTATTGGGGCAGGGGTAAAGTAACTGATTTAGCATTAGGCTTGAAGAGTGCTTTGGACAAAATTCATGACCCCGATCTGGTTACAATGAAGAACTAAAATGAATTCACTCTTTTCTAAAATAATTCATTGATAATGATAAACCGATGCATATCTCGGTAAACTCACCTAATTTAGAGATAATCTATTATTTTGGTTTATTCACAACATGCTAATAAAATCTCGTTCAAGTATACTAAAGTAGCGGGCCCGGCCGGATTCGAACCGGCGCCCTTTAGCCGAAGTCTACTATGTATAGAACTTCTACAGCTGTCGCCATGGATTAGGAGGTTCAGCCCTAAGTCTGCCGCGCTGTCCATGCTGCGCCACGAGCCCTACTCAAAACCGCATTAGCACTTTTATAAACTATTTTGCAATACATGATATTATATTTATGTTATAATCATAATCTGATATAGTTGTCCAAACTTTAAAACTTAATTCGTAATAACGATTGGAAGTTCTTCCATCTGTTATTATCATTTTCATTATTCCATTTTTCAAAGTATATTACATCATTCAACGATAATCGTGGTAACCAACCAATCCGTTCCAGATCAGGTTTTTTCTCGAAATGTGTAACATATCCCATTGTTAAATATGCTATCGGCTCTATATGATCTGGTAACATCAGAATTTCTCGCAGGTCATCATTACTTAATATACTAACCCAACCAACACCAATTCCTTCAGCCTTGGCAGCAAGCCACAAATTCTGTATTGCACAACATACACTATACACACCGGTTTCTGATATGCTTGTACGACCTATAACAAATGGTCCGAACCTAGTAGGATCGTAAGTAATACACAGATTAATTGGCGCTTCAATTATACCCTCTAACTTTAATGATAAATATGTTGAGCGTTTGGGATCATCGATCAATTTGGAGGATCTTTCATGTTCTTCGTTGAACGATGCCTTCACCTTATTCCTTGTTTCTAAATCCTTGATTAGTATGAAGTTCCATGGTTGAGAAAATCCTACTGATGGTGCATGATGTGCAGCATCTAGTATTCTTATAAGAACATCATCCGAAATTGGAATTTGTTCGTAATGAGTCCTTACATCTCTTCTTGAATGTATAGCCTTATACAGTCCGTCCTTTTCTTGTTGTGAGAAATTGTCCATATGTACTTTTGCTATGAGAAATTTGCAACTATTAAAGTTAATCTATTCCATGAAAACAACTCAGGTTAAATTTCGCTATCAAAAGTAGACTTTATACTAAAAATTGAGTATGAATAAATTCTAAATGAATTGAATGTAATTTAATTAAATTCATCAGGGTTACGCTTACTTAACTCCTCTTCTATTGTCTCCATACTACTTCTCTCAAGTTCTATAAGAGCATCTCTACGATTTTCAAAGGATGTAGTAAGAAGTTGATCAAATTCTGTTCTTAGTAATGATAACGCTTCAGGATCTTCAGTTTGAACGTATTCCTTCAGCTTCAGTAATGCATCTAATTGTTTATTCAGTGAATTTATAGATAGTTGCTTATATTTATCGTATGTTGAAGGTAAATCTAATGATGAATATTCCCAACGTAAAGCATCAGTATCAATTATTGATTGATCTAATATTTCCATAAATTGTCTTCCATCAATAGTCTTCTGTTGCCAATCTAGTGATGCATTATCAATAACATCTAATTTCTGTTCACGTTTTCTTTCTATATCATCGATCATACTAATGCCTGTAGAAGGCCCAGGACCTCTTGGACCTATTATACCTACTATTGATGTAAGCAACATTACTCCTGTACCAATTGCAATTATGAATACCAATTTTTTTCGCTTAAGCTGCCGTGATCCTTTCTTACCCATGTAAAATATTATATGATCATCGTATTATTAACTAACTGTTATTCAAGTTTCAATATAAAAGGTTCTTTCTTAAAATCAATCTCAATATTGATTAGCTGTTTTGTTGCATGTGATATAGCCTCATAATTTTTTGTCTGCAAACCTGACCACATTATAGCAACAAGCGCATCAGTGGCCTCTTTATATTCCTCATCACAGAATTGTTGTAACTTTTCTACATGACTCTCGATCTTCTCTATCACTTCTGCTATATTTTCTATTGATACCGCGGAACCAATAGAATCCCATACCCACTGCGAAGGTGCAGAACAAACTAGTTCCCTCAGATCTACAGAAATATACTTAATCTCTTCCAACCATTGTTTAACTATTTCAGAATTATTATCCATCAATAAGGATTCTGTAATACTTCATCATAAAGGTTATCATGATCAATTTCTCAGTTTAAAATATTATAATCATGTTAAGGTTATGATTTTTTTTCGTTAAAAGTTGTGAACATTATAAATTCTATTAGAATATTTTTTCAGTTATTTTAAGAATTTCATGAAAATACTTGGGATTGATAATGACAAAATCTCTAATATATCACTCATAATTGTACATTCAGTATCGACATTAACTATGCTTGAAATATCAAAAATCTATTTTTCTGTTTTTTTGTATCTAACTATTACATGTTCTATTGTATATCAGTAGCTCACATTTGTTTTTTTTAGATTGTCAAATATGAAATACGTATGAAAGTTGATATGGAAAATATACAATAGAGAATCCATTTTGTCAATAACGGTATTATTACTGTTGAGTGAAACAAAATCATTGATTTCATATATGAATAGTATTCTCTTGAATATTTTTATTCATTGTCTTCCAATTAGATATTTTGTTACGTGTATAAGACTTGATAAATTTATGAATTCTAATTCGAGAGTAATCAAGTTTATTAAATATAATTTCAAATCTTCTATTCATATTTGTTATATCGTTTAATAAATGATTCAAATATTCAAGGTCAATTATCTAAGTTAAATTCTAAAGGCTTCGCATCAGGTATAGAAGTATTACACTGTGGATTATATTTATTATAAAGATGTCTTGCTGCACCTTTTCGCTCTTCTTCATTCTGAATGTAAGCAAATTGGAAGTAACATTGACCAGTAAGTTTCTCTTTTATACAATTGTTTTCTTCATAATCAGAAAGATGTTCCAATGCTTTTTTCCTAAGATTTTCAGTTTCTCCCGTAAAGTAAGGAAAAAAGATCATTCTTTCTTTATTCAAACATGCGATAACATATACACCACTCTTGTTCTCAACTTTCTTTGATATGATATCGTGAATGTATCTTACGCCATACCATCTAACGTGTAGTATCACATCAAAAAATTTGTGTTTGTAATATTTAAATAAAAATTATGTTATTTATCTCATCAATTTTATACGTAAAAAACTTATAAAATATTGGTTTATAATTTGATTTCATGTTATTCATAATATTTTCCGGTTGTGATATATTTGTTAAAATCATAAATTTATCGCTTTTGATGGTATTGAATGCTGTTTCTATATTCATAATTATCATTAAACTCATTTAGTATATAATTAACATTCAGTTTTACTACAAATAATCTATTACCATTTAAAAATAACAAACTTAACCAGATTCAGGTTTAATGTTATCAGTATTTTCAGATGATCGTGATCTAGCTGCCATTGTCAATCCTATCCATGCAAAAACACCAAGAATTCCTGCTACAGCAGCCAAAACTGTCAGTTGTAATACAATCTCCTTCCATTCAGAAATAAGTAGAAACCATGAATATATCATGAAACCTGTAATACATGAAATACATATTATCATACCTAATAGTCTGCTTTGTATGGCCATTTTTGTATTCCAAATCTTATCATCATATTATATATATTTTACATGTCTCTTCTTTACTATATTATACAATTTTTATTCTAAGAAAGTTCATGCGCAACAGTAGTATATGATAATTATTTCATTCTTATTACTAGTTCCTCTTATTCTATCACATAAACCTGCAAATTCACTAAATATCACAAGTCTAAATTTAATTTAAATTATAATTCAAATACCATTAGATTTGCATCTTCGTTATCACGGTAATATCCTCTGATCCTGGTCTTTATTGTCATACCTAAATCCTCGTATAATTTTATTGCTCGTACGTTACTTACTCTAACTTCCAAATAAAATTCATTAATTTTTCTGTATACCATTCCAGTAACGGCTTCCTGTATCAATGCCTTTCCTAATCCATTGTTTCTATGTTTTTCTGAAACAGCTACAGAAACTACATGTCCCTTCTTCACAAAACCTAATTTGTGAAAATTTGAAAATCCAAATTCAATTTTGCACATTATATAGCCTACTATCATTCCTTTCAGTTCAGCAACTATGAAAGATTCTGGTAACACCTTAAGAATAGATTCAAAAAAGTAATCCGAATAATGTTCCGGTAAACTTGATATGTTGATCTCTATAACAGATGCAAGATCTTCTAGTTCACACCTTCTTATCACGTAAGCATCAATATTTCTGAGTACGATTTGCAATATAGTTAATATTGATGTTCTGTATTTAACCTTAATCTAATATAATATGACAAGACATTAATGTGTAGTTTGATTTATTAAATTAATTGGTATTTATAGAAAACGGTCAACCCATTGATCATAATACTGTAATATCCACGGTGGTTAAACACATGTATGTGTTTGATTATTATATCAGAGAAGATAATAAATTAGAATTTTCCATTAAAGATTCTCATACTTTAAAAGATGACTTCCAGAAACTTCTTAACAGTCTGAAATCTTATGAAATGATTGCTACACTGAGAAAAAATGATAATTATTTAACAGTAACTGTTGGTAATATATCTCTTCATAAGACTAGGCTTAAGGACTGGATGCCTATTGCGCTTCTTGTAATTGTTATAGGTATAGTACTCTATGATGGATTTTTACGATCTCAAACAATTAGTGGGGAAGCTTACATCAAGGATCCTTGGGAGATGGCTATGATCTATACTGTTTCACTTATGGGTATCCTTGGCATACATGAATTGGGGCATATATTAGCAGCCAAAAAATATAAGATAAAATTCACGTGGCCATTCTTTATACCAGGTTTCCCTGGTGTGTTTCCAACGTTTGGTGCTGTTATATTCACTAGAAGTCATATGCCAAACAGGGATGTATTATTCGATATAGGTTTTGCAGGACCAATTGCGGGACTGATAGTAACAATTGTAGTTTCAGTTTATGGTGCTGCCATATCACCTCTGATACCCATAGAACAAGTTGATGTGTTGCTGAGCGAATCACAGTTGATCAAACTCAATCCTAGCATCTTGATGTTAGGGAGTTACTTCTTAGCTGGAAAGATAGTGGAAGGCTTTACGCCCTTAATGTCTCCTATAGCATTCGCAGCATGGATAGGATTCCTCGTAACTTTTCTTAACTTACTTCCTGCATGGCAACTTGATGGAGGGCATATTGCGAGAGCAGCAATAGGTAAAAAATGGCATAAAAGAACAACATTCATGAGTATTATTACGCTTGCTGGTTTAGGCTACGTAATTATGGCATTATTGATACTGATAATGAATTCCAGGTCACCTGATGTGAAGCCATTGGACGATGTATCACCATTGTCTAAAAGCAGAAGGAATCTCTTCATCATTTCACTATTTTTAGCATTACTATGTGCACCATTTCCATTTTCATTTAATTTCTGATTAGTTTGATACTTTGGGTTTTAGTAGAACCCTGCTTGCATCTGAAACTACTAACACTTTCTGTTTTAGTCCAAGTGAATTCAATATGCTATGGAGTGCATCTTTTGTTCGTCGAAATGTTTTGAACCTTAACCTGTTTTTTATATAGTAATCTGGTAATGCTGAGATTAAGGAAATATTATATTTTTCACTTACCTCTTTTAGATAAAGTATATTTTCAAGACCATCAACGTACTCTGTGGGTTTATAAGCATTATCCATACTAATTTTACCCTCTACAAGCATTTGTAGTGCTCTGGAGCCAAAACCATCCTTGCATTCCGCCAACAAGGTTATACTACCATTATCCTTTACAGCTTCTAGACAATTCCATAGAGAATTCAACGCGTATGAAAGTGTAGAATATCCATCTCCAGCACTTATTATCGACGCTTTACTTTTTTCAACTTCAACCTTTCCCAATGATTCAAGTTTTGTTATTGCTTGCTTATGAGAATTTACAGGTTTGTCTACGATGATATTCGCCAATCCATGACCTCTTGCTATAATTTCTATGGAAGTTGAGTCTAGATTCTCAGCAAATTTATATGCTAAGGATAAAGAGTTATTCACTATACCTGGCTTAGGCATGTCACAATCTCTTATTTTGTATGCATCAAGCATCTGTTCCAAACCAAAATATCGCAAGAGATATGTTGGTGTACCAGAATAGCCGAAAAGAGGATCGAAAGAAGTTTTCGATAATAATATACTGTTATTAAGACTTTCAATATCATTAGATAATCTAGATATATGTACATTCTTATTCTGAAAAATATTTCTGTATATATTAAGGACGTTTAGAGGTACATCTATAGAAATGTTCGTCATATCACGTTTTTTGATGTCATCAGCAAGTAGTAAACAAAGTCTTGCTGTATCCAAAGAAGGATCTAGAACTCCTATATGTCCATTACTATTTACAGATACAGAATCAAGCTTTGCGTTGATCTCTTCTTCACTCATGTGTTGTTCGTCTTCAATAACATATTCTAAGAGATTTTCTGCCTTGATGTCAAGTACCACTTCTGTACTACCATATCGTAGCCATATCTCTGGCATGCTTAAGTGTTGTATACTTTCAATAAAAAGATAACGAGTAGTACAACGTTTACCTTTTTGTTCCGTAATAATTATATGAATTCTATTATCTAACTAGAAACAACTAACCAATATGTTTCAGAAACATATAGAAGTATATACTAAACTAATAACTAGTTACAAAAAGTCTTATATAATTTTCTAGTAGAATTCTCCTATGACAACTAATAAGAATTTTTTGTTTATGGTATTTTAAAAACTCTATTAAACAATAAGATAATAGCATAAAATCATTAATCAAAAATGTATAGTTTAACCTCAGACCTTATCTAGTTTGTTGTAATCGGTTAGATCTAGTGATGCTCCACACATACAACCAACCTTAACATTTTTCCCATCTAATATGTAACTAATAGTATTAACATTTTGTGGGTGTTTTTTGTTAAAGCCGGGAGAGTGGAAATACTTGAACATGTTAAGATTCATCATCTTTCCGTATTTTGCAACTATCGACTCAAAGATCTTTATAGGATCTTTTTCCTCATCATTCGTTCCTTCATATTTTTCTTTAGGCTGTTGTTCTTCCATTGTATTTTTTTCTTCTATTCCAGCCATAAATCATCATGTATTCTATATATATAAAATCCTATTTAATCAAACTAAAAAGCTTAAATAGAAAATTCATATAGTTATAATTAATGCCTGTAGATCCAGTATGTGGCATTGAATTGTATGAGGGCGATGCAGTTGTTTTAACTCATGAGAGTAGAACATACTGGTTTTGCTGCGCTGGATGTAAGAGAATATTCCTGAAGAGACCCAGGAAGTATAAGTGAGTATTTTTTACTATCATTCTGGTTTTATTGGAAATGCTCCACATGTTCTACAGAACTTAGAATCATTTTTTACATGCGCCATACAGTCAGGACACCTAAATTCATACTTGTTAGTTTTGGGAGCCTCAAAGAAATTTCGATATATTGTATAGTAATGTAAATGTTCTTTATTTCGTATTCTTACCGAATCATATGAAGTGTAGAATTTAACTTTCTGAGTAAAATCAATGTCGTTTATACTTGTGTTAAAACGTTCCACAAAAACGTTTATCCCAGCACCCTCTTCTAAAGGCATCTTTCTACGCCATGCTACTTTTTTTGTTATAAAATACTCAAAACAAGAACGCAGTATCCATTTTCCCCACTTAACATCGTTTTCTTTTTTAATCTTCAGTTCTATAGGAATCCGTTGAGCAAATTCCAAAAACTCTTTGTCAAGATAAGGTGTTTTTACATTAATCTTTAATTCTTTACCAATTACAGTTGAAGAAAAATGCATGATTTGCCAGAGTTTTTCTAATTCATCTTTCAATTTCTCATGATCAAATCTTTGTAAATAATTATAACCAATAAATAGTTCATCACTACCATCTCCAGTCATGACAGAATCAAAACCATTATCCTTTAATTCCTTCAATGAAGCATAAATTACACTACTATTCCTGATCTCCATTGGATCAAAGGTTTTCATAATTCTAACTACATTCTCTATAGCATCATCCATATCTTCTATTGTAAGATGCTTTATGAGATGTCTTATCGAATATTTTTCTGCAAGAATTTTGGCATACATCAGATCGGGTGCATTTCTATACGCAACAGTTACACCTATTAAATTTCTAAGTTTTGCCGCAATACTTGCTATTATACTACTATCAAGTCCTCCAGATAATAACATAGCGTCAGATAGATTTCTTTGAACACTTTGTGAAAGAATATCTCTTAATTCAGTACATTTGTCATTTGTCATGTTTACCGGATTGTCCTACCTTTATTTTACGATAGTGTTGTACTCTAGATTAGATTTAGATAAACCGATAAATATCCAGAATGCACTGTCTATTTTATGGAGTTAAGCTTTATTATAGCTATTACAGCTGGTATAGGTTCATTTTTCTCACCATGCATGTTACCAGTTTTACCTGCATTTCTCTCATATCTCTCAGGAACTAGTTTACGGGAGATAAATAATACTAATGGATCTATGAATCTAGCCACAGCTAGACTTAATATTTTTCTTAACACAGTATTCTTTCTATTAGGATTTTCACTAATTTTTTCAGTACTAGGTGTAATGTTGAACAGTGTATTATCTAATATTGTTATAGACTTTACATTGTGGATTGCTAGGATAGGAGGGACTATGATAATTGCCTTCGGATTGTATATGCTCGCATCTACAAAGCTTCACATTCTAAATTTTGAGAAAAAGATCCATATTTCGAAATTCAAGCTAAGCTATCCTACATCGTTCATGTTCGGACTTGTATTTGCAGCTGCATGGACTCCCTGTGTCGGTCCTATATTAGGTAGTATATTTACATTAGCAGTAACTTTGCCAGGTCAAGCGTTCAATATGTTATTTATATATTCTTTAGGACTGGGAATTCCATTTCTTCTTACTGGATTATTCTTTTCACGATCAATCACCTTCATTAGAAAAGTAAACAAACATCTGAAATATTTCAATATAATTGTAGGTTGTATGTTAATTGTATTAGGTGTATTTGTATTCACGAATCAGTTAGCGTTGATAGGAAATTTCCCAATTGTGAATGAAATCATATTGAATTGATCAAAATAATGACAGAGATAAGAAGTGCAATTATAGTATTCGCCGTAATAGGTGTGATTATAACAGGAGTGAGTATCTATTTTAATTCCATTCAGACAGGAAATAATATTTCATTTGAGTCTGTAATAATAGATGATTCGAGTACAAAGATTAACAAGCTCAATTTTCCTAAAGCACCAGAACTACGGGGAATAAATGGATATATTAATACTGAACCGCTTACTATTACAGATCTAGAAGGTAAAGTAATAATTGTAGATTTTTGGACTTATACATGTATAAATTGTATTCGTACAATTCCCTATCTTAATGCATGGCATGAGAAGTATTCCGATGACGGTCTTGTGATTCTAGGTGTACATGCCCCAGAATTCAATTTTGAGAAGGATTATAAAAATCTGAAAGCTGCAGTAGAAAAATTTGAAATCAAGTATCCAGTATTACAGGATAATGAAATGTCTACATGGAAAGCATACAAGAATAATTTTTGGCCACATAAGTATATCATTGATCATGAGGGTTTCATACGTTATGATCATATAGGAGAAGGAGCTTATGAGAAAACAGAATCTATTATACAAGAATTGCTTAATGAAAGATCTATATCATTTGGAATTAACATTGATATCACAAAGGATATGGTTTCTCCTGACGAAACTATTGATGTTAATTTCTCCAAGATACACACACGTGAGATTTATCTAGGTTATGATTTTGGTAGTGAACTTGGTAATAAAGAGGAATTAATACAGAATAAGATAACTAGTTTTTCAGTTGTTGAGAATATAATACCAAACAAAGTTTACCTAGAGGGAACGTGGAAGAATAACAGAGATCATGTAGAACTAATGTCTGAAACTGGTAAAGTTTTTCTGAATTATAATGCAAAAGCGGTGAACATTGTTGCTGTGGGAGACTCAATACTCATGGTTAAACTTGATAATACCTTGATAAATAATTCCATTAGTGGGAAGGATGTAAATAATTCGAAGGTACGGATATTGGAAGAAAGGATGTATAATTTAGTCTTCAATGAAGGGTATGGTAAACACTTGATCGAAATGGAACTTAAGGGTAAAGGCTTTAAGCTCTACACTTTTACATTTGGTTAAAAATTTTTATAATTTATATTATAAAATACAAGTTATGGAAGGACTTTGAAAAGATGTTTAAAAGTAATAAACAAAGTCGTGGTGGAAGAGTACATTTCCTTGTAGAGCTACATGAAATTGGCCTTTATTGATTTAAAATAATATATTTGATATTACTTTTAATAAATTTAGAAAGACAAAACATGAGAAAAAAATTAAGAGACTAAATATTATTTTAGGTAAGAGTAAAAATATCAACTAAAAAAAGGTTTATATAAATTATAAATAATAATTTTCCATATGTTATTACCGTCAGAAATTGAGTCTAAATCATTGATTCCTGTAGTTCGTGCTATTATGGCAAAGAAGCTTTCTGGAGAGTATTATCTTAAGGAAGGTGATATTGCTAAGCTCCTTGGAGTTACACAGGCTGCAATAAGTAATTATGTTAGAGGTGCACGTGGTGATACTCAACTAGTAGAGAAATTAAGAGGAGTACCTGAAGTTATGAGAATGATAGATGATATTACTAAAGAGGTTGCTTCTCATAAAAGATTTGGAGCTTCCAGTATGGCAAAATATATTGAGTTATTTAATTATATTAGACAAAGTTTGCTCATCTGTGATGTACATCATGTTTTGGAAAAAAATATTGATGAAGGAATTTGTAAAACCTGTGAAAGTAATCTTTTGAAAGGAAACTAAAATATCTATTTTTAATGATTGTTTTTTTACAATGGTTACTAAATTCTTCTTATCAAATTTCCTTCTTCAAATACTCTAAATGTTGCTAGGAGTGAAGTAAGGATTCATTCATCATATCTTTATTGAAATATTTACCAATTTACATTATTTCTAATTATTTTTTAATTAACCATTTAATCGGAATATCCTGATAGTTTACATTGGGTAAAATTCTTCGTAACGAAATTGGTAATGAATTTTCCATCAATTCTTCTTCCGCAATTGTGATTGAATCTTTTCCACTTTGTGAAGATGTTATCAATGATGGTGCACCAAGAGATAACTGCAATGCTCTTGCACCTATTATTCTTGCCTTTTCAAACCTTGTTAAACGTGATGAACCTACAACAATCTTCTTCTCTTTATCTGGTTTTATTTCCCTAGGTTGTTCTATAATTTCATGTGTATTGACTTCTTCTGGTCTACTTGATGTCTCTACTTCTCCTGTTTCAATAATTTCTAACGGCTCTATAACTTCGGCTACTTTTGTAACTGTAACAGTATTTTTCTCTACTTTAGAAGAATCTTTGGTATTATCAGTAGTTTGTGCCTTTGATTCTTTTTCCTTTACAAGTTTTTTAGGAGATTTATTCTTAGTTGACAATAATACTAGATGACATAAATATAATATAAATAAACGTTACGAAAAAAACTTCCAGATCTTTCAGAGTCTTTAATAGGCACCATATAAGTGAACGTTCATGGCAGGATCAGTATCTAGAACTAGATTGTTACTTGAACTCAAAGGAAAGGGCATTTGTGAATGCGAATTTGCTCGACATATGGCTCCTCTAACGGTTGGAACATTGTTACGTACTGTACCAATAGAAGGGAGAGCGCATCGGTATGAGGATCAGTTTATCTATTTTGAAACTGGGATCACTATAGGAACAGAAAAAAGGAAAACTGATTTCAAGAGGGGTGATATGACGTTCATGATAGCAAGTGGTTCTATATGCATATTTGTTAAAGATATATCTACTAGTACAAACATGAATCCGATCGGTAAAGTAATAACCAATCTTGAATTGATTGAAAATTCTACTTCTGGAGATGTGTTATTACTCAGAAAATCCTAATTCAGTTCTTATGTGGAATTTTCTTCTCTCTGAGTTTCTTGTGTGGGATTAGATTTCTCTTTTATAGAATCCTTTTGCTTCGTTTCTTGTATCAATCTATATATTTTATGACCACTATAACCTCCTACATATTTGACCGTTCCTTTCGATTCTTGAGACTGTATGAACGTATTCGCCACAGATATTTTTACACCAGTGTTTCTTGCCAATGCTTGTGGTGTTATAGCCTTCAAATCGGCCAGTATTTTCATACCTTGTCCTTCATTTAATACCACTGAAATCCTAGCCTTTTGTTGAGATCCTTTATCTTTCTTATCTTTCTTTCCTTCTCCTGCCTGAGAGTTGCTGCCTTGCGGTTTCGTAGATGTATTTGAAGATTTTTTCTTTGTTCCACCCATAACTTTACTCCGTGTATAACCAACTTATTAACTTAACAATGACTCCATGCTTTTATTTGAGAATACTGTGTTCAGTTTACATGGAATATTCAGTAATTACCGAAACTTTTGAGATGATGGAGAAGACTACCAAACGTCTTGAACTTACAGATTACCTGGTCAATTTGTTAAAGTCAACACCAATGGAATTAATAGATAAAGTTGTTTATTTAATACAGGGCAAACTATATCCTGATTATGAAGGTATTGAACTAGGAATTGCAGATAAGCTAGCATTACGGGCTGTTTCTATTTCTTCAGGTTTGAATATGGAAAAGATAGAACTCATGTATAGAGAAACTGGCGATATTGGAAGTGTAGGTGAACTTGCTTTGAAAACTAAGATGCAAACAACACTGTTTTCAGAAAATATTACAGTTGAACGGGTNTATTCTACACTCTACAAGATATCAAGTCTTTCAGGTGAAGGTTCACAGGATATGAAATTGAAGTATATCTGTAACTTACTTAACGATTCTAAGGCAAAAGATGCCCGTTATATTCTGAAAATTATAACAGGAAAATTACGTTTGGGTATAGCCGATTATACTGTTTTAGATGCACTTGCAATTGCTTTTACTGACAAGAAAGAAAACCGCGTGGTGCTAGAACGTGCATATAATATAACAAGTGATCTCGGTTTGGTTGCTAAAACTATTACAACGCAGGGTTTAGACGTTGTAAGAGCATTAACGATCAGAATATTCAAACCAATACGTTCCATGTTAGCTGAAAGAGTTTCGACTGTAGAGGAAATACTTGAACGAACTGAAGGTAAATGTGCTGCTGAGTACAAGTTGGATGGAGAACGGTTACAGATTCATAAATCAGGAGACAAGGTTCTGCTATTTTCTAGAAGACTTGAAAATATAACAAATCATTATCCAGATGCAATAGAAGCGGTAAGGAAATCTATTGATATATCTGACGCTATACTAGAAGCAGAGATAATTGCAATAAATCAAGATACTGGTGAATATTTACCATTTCAAGAATTGATGCATAGAAGGAGGAAATATGGTATAGAAAAAGCCGTAAGAGAATACCCTATAATGCTGAACTTTTTCGATATACTATATATGAATAAAAAAGATTGTACACAGTTACCATATACTAGAAGGAGAGAAATTCTTGAAGAAGTGGTCAGCAGTGATGCTAAAGTAAGAGTCGTTCCCATGATAATTACTGATAATAAAAAAACAATAGAGGATTTTATGGAGCAGTCTATTAGCGACGGATGTGAAGGTTTGATGATAAAACATCTAAAAAGTAATTACAGAGCAGGGGCGAGGGAATTTGCATGGATCAAACTGAAGCGAGAATACAGGAGTGAAATTGTGGACACTCTAGATCTTATAATAATAGGTGCTTTTCATGGTAGAGGAAGGCGAGTAGGGAAATACGGAGCTTACTTGCTTGGAGCTTATGATAAGGATAATGACATATTTAGAAGTATATGTAAAGTAGGAACCGGTTTTACCGATGAAAATCTTTCCAATTTTCATTCTATACTAAAACAGTATATAATACCACAGAAATATGCTAATGTAGACTCCAAGTTAGAAGCTGATGTATGGTTCGAACCTTATACTATCATAGAAATTATCGCGTCTGAAATAACTCTAAGCCCTTTACATATGTGTGGAATGAACTCAGTAAGGCAGGGTAGTGGTTTAGCGTTACGATTTCCAAAATTTACTGGTAAAATACGCAATGAAAAAAATATCAAGGACGCAACTACAGTACAGGAAATAATAAATCTTTACAAGAAACAATCTAAAGTTATAAAAGAAAATACCATGATTAGTAAGGAACGATGATATAAAAAATATATTTTTATATTATAGTAAGAATTATTAAATAGACAAGCACTAACTATGTTATGTATAGCGGGGAATTGGAGATCCAGGCTAAGCGAAAAGCATTAGCAGTTTTACAGGATGAAATAACCAAACTTTTAAACACTAGTCGTGATCTTTCTTCTGTTTATTCTCTTCTTTTAAAAGGAGATTCGAATGGTTTACAGGAATATCTAGAAAAGATACAAAATACAGAAGAAGTAGAAAATCTTAGAAGGAGAATAACCAGAGATGTATCGGAAATTGGAAACCTTATGATGAATAGGGAAGATATTCTTAGAACGGCGTATCTTATGGATGAAATTAGGGATTATATGAGCGGTATTGCATTTAAATTATCTGTATTAAAGCCAAGTGTTCTTAAAAAAGAACTCAATAGTGACGTTCAGTCACTTATTGATATAGTTATTGAGGAATTATTCAGATTAAATGAGATGGCAAGGGCGTTAAGTATGAATCCTATCGTAGCTATAGAGATTGCATCGACAGTTCAAAAATTGGAGAGACAGGTGGATGAAAAATATAGGATGTTGACTATAAGAGCGCTGAATGATGTTAGTGGTGTGAAAGATGTATTATTATTAAAAGATGTTTTGGAAGGTATCGAAGGTATGGCCGACAAATGTTTAGAAACTTCAGACTCTTTCACAATTCTGGCTTTAAACATGTAGCTTATAACATGAGTAAGATTAAAGGCGAACTTGTAGAAAATAGAATAGTTATATGGGATCTAGAAAAGTCTAGGGTATTATTTAATGAAGGATTCTATGGAAAACCATTAGGTGTTCCTAAACCTAAAGGAATTGATTTTAATTCACCATTGATTCTTGATCTTTTAGAAGGCTATTATCTAGCTAGAAATGATAGACTTGTTATATACAAGAACAATAAACAAAACATAATATCAATAAAAAAAATGGATTCTATATGTAAGAATGAATATGTGGATTTTGATAGAAAATATCTTGTATTTACTAAATTACGTGAGAGTGCTTATGTTGTTACTCCGGGAATAAAGTTTGGATGTGATTTTGCAGTTTATGAACATGGACCCGGGATAGATCATGCACCGTATCTGATACAAGTCGTAAAACCAGAAGATATGATTACTGCAACTGCGATCATACTTGCTGGAAGATTGGCAACTACTGTAAGGAAACAATTCATACTTGCTATTTCATGGTTGAAAGAGAAAAAAGTTGAATTTGTATCGTTTGATTGGTGGAGAGCATGATAATCAATTACACGGATAATTATTTTAACAGTGAGATTGTTCAAGTAGAAGAAAAATAATGATAAGTTAAATATGATTATTACAATATGGAATTTACTGGAAAGATCAAGTTAGGATTACAAAAAAAGGAAAACTAAAAGAAAAGTGATGACTATGCCAAATTCATTATCGTTTATAGTTAGGTTTGGGAAATCCTCAGTTCTGATATGAATTTTTTAACATGACCAGCAATGATGTCAAATACTTGTAATGTATTCTTATTCATCTCCATCTTGTGTTCAGCTTTCCAACCACTGTGAATTCTTGTACAATTCTCAATTGGTTCTATGAAAATATCATTTTCTTTAATCAACACCTCTTTTAACAACAATTTTAGATCAGTATCACGGTTCAACTGATCTGCTATGACTCCTCCTTCCCACCAAACATTCACTATTTTCTTGTGTATAATACCTTCAGTTCTTTTTCTAGTCCGGGCCATAAGTTGTTCTGTAAATAATTTACTGTTTCCTAACACAATAAAATGTATTTGGTAATATGGCAATGCACCCCATGGAATTATCGTTTCAGACATCAGCCATACCTCATCAAATGTATACAATCAAAATTCTTACCTTTCATATTAATAATTCCCATGTTATCAGTCATACGAAACAAATGACCAGAAAAGAGATGACTGTGGTATGGCGGTTTTTCAATATCGAATTTATTGATACCAACAAATTCAACGTCCTCTCCTAAATTTTTAAGATTATCTAGAATAATCTTGAGAATGTTCTCCTCCAAATGCCCTTCATCACCATCCATATTCTACAGGTATATAGATCCTCCAAATAAAGATTTCAATTATCGATTAACATTTATTAATTAAAGAAATGTGCGAATTTTAATGGTGGATAGTTCTTTATCTTCTTCATTGTCTTTTGATAAGAAAGTTGTAGTTATTACCGGTAGTGGAACTGGTATAGGACAAGCAATAGCAAAAAAGTTTGCACAACATGGTGCTAGTATAGTAATTATGGGAAGGAGAAAGGAACCGTTAGACGAGACCGTCACTATTCTAAATGACATAATCAAAAGCGTTGGCAGCTCTGGAAAAATTAGATCATTTCCTGGAGTTGATGTAAGAGATGAAAAAGGAATCACCCAAATGTTTGTTGATATAATGAAAGAGTTTACAAAAATTGATATTGTAATTAATAATGCCGGTGTTTCAGGACCAGTAAAAAGTTTTCCTTCACAACCATTTAAGCAATTCAAGGATTGTGTAGCAATTCATCTTTCCGGAACTTTCTGGACTACTAAACAGGCATTACAATGCATGGATAAAGATGGTAAGATCATTACAGTTACTACATTTTTCACTGAAGAGAAACCATATGAGCAAAGACCGTACAGATTCAGGAGTCCGTATACATCAGCACAAGGAGCTAAGAATAGACTTGCTGAGGCACTAGCATGGGAATTGGTTCCTAAAGGAATCAGATCTATAGCAACCAACCCTGGGCCGGTTCACTCAGACAGAATCTACAAAACTGTGTATCCAAAAGCAGCTGCAGAATTTCTTCGAATAGGAGGATTTCCTAATTTGATATCAACTGAAATTGAAAAGATTAGCACTGAAGCACTATCAGTATTGGGAGAAAGCGATGATGTTGTTAACGATACTATCATGAATGTTGCTACCGAAATTGCGAAGGAGAGAGGTGGTAATCAAGAAATTCAATCAATTGTAACAACTGTGAAGGATTGTTTGACAAAGATTCAAAATGTTGCCGAAAAGATACAGAACAATACTAGTAAAATGATCGTCGACAATCAATTTCTAACACAAGAAGAGACTGCGGATGTTGTTTTACATCTAGCAGATGACACGATCAGTAGACTGATCAATGGTAGGGTAGTTCCTGCCGACAGGGTGTTTTATCCAGTACAACCATTGATTACATGTGGTTTTATATTAGATGAACATATAGATCTAAAGGACAAAGTAACAGTATTTAGTATAACATCTACTGTAAAAAAAGATCATGATAGAATAAAGGCATTACTTAATGCTTTTTCTAATGCTGGTGCTACATGTATTCTACTTTTCTCCAAGGACAACAATGAATCAGAATTGATAGATTTCTCACCATATTCATTCTACGTAATAGATTTTATTGATGAAAATGCTATAAGAACAATGTTTGATACTATAATTAAGAAATTTAATAGATTAGATGTTGTAATTCATATTATCGGTGATTATGATTACGAGAAAGATTTAACAAAATTAAATAGAGTAGAATGGGATACTTTAGTTGATAGATACATAAACATCCCTGCCTTGGTAGCGAAA
Organism: Nitrososphaerota archaeon; assembly: GCA_002713325.1. Taxonomy (GTDB): domain Archaea; phylum Thermoproteota; class Nitrososphaeria; order Nitrososphaerales; family UBA213; genus UBA213. The sequence continues at coordinate 1,213 of PAWD01000015.1, read as the reverse complement.
GAAGCAATTAATGCAATGGTTCCAAATGCGTTGACAGAACCATCAAGATATAAGGATAGTAAAGGCACTATAGCAATAATTGGTCCAGACGCTCCTTTAGGTATAAAAATACCTGGAGTGATTAGAGCTAGGGCGGAAGTGTTTAGAGGAGCATTACGACCATTTATCTCTACAGTCAATCAAGAACTGGTTAACGCTTTGAAATCATCGATTCGGATTTATTTATTATTACCTGGTAGTATAGATGGTTCAGAACCAGATATAAAGAAATTCGTGGATACTAATCTTTATTTTGCGTCTGGAAAAGCACAAAATAGAACTGAAGTAATCTATTATCCAGATGAGTCCAGATGAAAATTCTAAACAAGTGATACTAATTTAGCCATTTTTATGGTTGTGGTATGTTGTAGAGGCTACAGATTGGGCATAAATATTGGAAATCCATGGAGCTGGCTACAAAAACCCCTCTTTACCTTTTTTTTACATTTACCTAATCAGCATGTTGGGAGTATTACACATGGTGCATACATAGATAATGAAATAGCCGCCAAGGCCACACTGATGATTATGGCAATACCAATAATTACTGTTATTACTTTTTTCATAGATCATAAGTAAGCATAGTAGGTTTTTAATACATTTATCGTATCCTGTTTATTGCGAAAAGTGGAATTAAACGGGAAAATGAAAAACAGAACATGAAAGAGTACACTATTATTAGAATGAAGTGTTTTGAATTAAAAGAATTTTTGGAGTAGATGAGCATGTCGTATAAGGTTCACGGGAATAAAGGTAGAAAGTTATCAGAAGAAACTAAGAGAAAGATGAGTGAGGCGTGGAAGAATAGAGAGTCTGTTTCAGATAAAACTAAGAGAAAGATGAGTAAGGCGAATAAGGGTAAAAATAATCCAATGTATGGAAAACATCATTCAGAAGAAACTAGGAGGAAGATAAGTGAGGAAAAGAATGGTAAAAAGAAATCAGAAGAAACTAAAAGGAAGATGTCAGATGCAAAAAAAGGTAATAACCATCCAATGTATGGAAAACATCATTCAGAAGAAACTAAAAGGAAGATAAGTGAGGAAAATAAATGGAGAATATTTTCAGAAGAAACTAAAAGGAAGATGTCAGATGCTCATAATGCTAGAAAGAAATCAAGAATTTAATAATTTATGTTGAAGAATTTCCTAACGTTGCGATTATCAAAATAGTC
>PAWD01000014.1 GCA_002713325.1 Nitrososphaerota archaeon | reverse complement strand
GAAGTCCTCTCATTTGGGACTTGCGCTGTCGTGATGTCACTGGCGTTTGAAGTTTGAAGCGATTAATTCGTTATAAATTCCACTGAAACAAGGAGTTATCTTCCATGACTACTTTTGAAAATCATGTTGCTGGAAAGCCAGTAGAAGTAACTGAACAAACACCTGCTGAGTGGGCTGCAGAGCACACCTCAAGTATTGGTGACTACCTAGAAACTATCACGCACTTAGGCAACGCATTGCTACCTTTGGCAGTTAAGGACCGTTGTAGTGCTGACCTGAGGATGGGAACGGCGCTCGAGGCCAGAGCATTCATGTCTGAACTACACACTTACTTCAGTAATGTGGAAGAAGTCCGGACTGAGACTGTAATATCCGAAGGAGATGAAAGTCATCCCTTAACAGTTTATATCAACGGCGTGTATGTCCTAGCGAACGCACTTCTACAACTTTCGGGTCAAATGGCAACCGTTCAGGATTGGCTCGCAGCTCAGTGCAACGTGATTCATTGGCGTCTCGACACTATGAATTATCAGCAGACATTGGCATCCGATCAGCTAAAAGATGAGCTAGGGAGTCTGCCTCATCAGAGCGGTATGAATAAGAGCGTTGCGGAGGAATACGACGGCACGAAGAATGCCGAGGATAAGCTAACCACTGCATGTACTCACGTAGAGTTCTATACCAATCTCCTTGAAGGTCTGAAAAAGTGCCATAAAGATATAACAGGTGCTGAGTGGGCTCCAAAAGCCAGAACTCCGAAGTCAACACCCGATGACCGAGTAGCGTATATAGCAACGTCTAACCGCATCCTAGCAGGTTATGAACACACACATGCGGCAGCATCGGAGACAAAGCGTCTTATCGTCTATGGTGATGCCCAGTCTACGGACATGGCGCTTGTAAAAGAGACTATGGATCGGATCAAAGAGAAGTATCCTACCTTGACAATTTATACTGGAACGCAAGACAAAGGCGTGGAGTCAATGGTCAGAGGATGGTGTACTGCTAACAAGGTTCAGTTCTTTACAGCACAACCGGATTTTAAACGTAAAGCTATTGTAGATCCGGAAACTGGAGAACAGAGAATCGACCCGACGACAGGTAAGAAACTATCTACCTGGGACAAGTCGGCACCTTTCAATCGCAATCGCCAGCAGTTAATAGATGCGATACCTCATGCTATAATAATCATAGGTGGAGGGTCCGGCATCGTGCAACATTGGAAACAGATTGCTGAACAGAACCAAGTCAAACTATGGGAAGTTACGAAGAGACAATTTCCCATTAAATAAACACCGAAAAGACGGTGGGATCGCAAATATTGAGCAGTCCCATCGTCTACCTTTTTTTTCACTTCGAAAGAAGGGGCTCGCTTCGCTCGCACATGAATATCAGAAGCACTCGCTTCGCTTGTGCAAGCGGCCGGGCCGCATTCGAGAAAGCCCTGATAATTCAAACATTTAAAGAAAGGAGAAGGATTAGAAGGGACAAAAAATAATTGTTCAATGTAATAGAGAGAGCTAAGGAGGCTCAAAACAATGTTGAATCAAGCAACTATTATTGGTCATTTAGGTGCAGCTCCGGAGATCCGGACTGTTGGTGACAACCGTAAAGTAGCGAACTTCTCTGTTGCTACTAACTACCGGTACACAGACAAAGTTACCGGAGAAGTCGTCGAGCGTACCGACTGGCACAAGATTGTTGTCTGGCATGTTGGTCTGATCGAAACCCTTGAGAAAGGACTCTTGGTTAAGGGTTCTCATGTTTGCTTGCAGGGTGAAATTCGCACTCGTAAGTATGAGCACGAAGGCGTGACCAAGTACTCGACTGAAATTGTCATGTCTGGTCCACGATCTTACGTGGAAGTACTGGGTGCGCGTCCCGAACATGCTACCCCCTACGGAACAGAATCTGTTGCAGCAATCCCGGCTGTTACTGAAACCAAGTCCGGCGAAGATATACCGTTTTGAAGCTAAGAACTGTACATCTTCTTTTAGGAGTAGCAAAACTGGCTGTTGTCGTCGCTTCGACATTCCGTAACTGGTATGCCAAGCGGCGGCGGCAGTCACGCTCCTCTTAATGGAATTTTTATTTATGGTAGTAGTGATTATGTTTATTGGTCATTATTTTGAGCGACATCGAGATCAGTTCGGGAGTTATTTAATGAAGCGAGATCGAGTGTTGAAACAACGAGTAAAAGGAGCCGGGGTTAAATTAGGGAAAGCCCTGATGTGGCTATGTATTATGTTAGCCATAATCGCCTTTGCTTGGCCAATAGTCATTATTGCCGCAGGGATTTTTGCTGCTGCATTTATACCCTGTATTATTTTAAGCACTGGAGCATTAATCCTTTGGTGCATTGCAACAAAGCTCAAGAAGGGAGCAAAGGATGGCTAAATTGTTAGTCAAGTTACCGTCTGGTGTTGAGTACATGACACTAGATATGGGTGGTCAGAAAGAAGATGAACTGGCTGTTGTTGAAGAAATCACTTATTACGAGACAAAACGGTATGGGGATTCTAAATATACTGATCCCATTGAAAAACAGCTCGTTTTGGCTAAGTATAACGACGCCTCTATGCAATTCTGGAGTCCTGACAAAGCTAGTTTTGTTAAAAAGGAAAGTGAGCAATATCATAAGATGGTTGCTCAACGTGACGAAGAGCATAGAAAAGAAGCGGAAGCCAAGAAACTCGCTGAAGCAGCACTTGCTGCAGCGGAATAACATCTAGTTCATCCTCCCTCCAATTTGATGAACTAGAAAATGGGGCTGTAGTCAGGGAAAAACTCCTTCCCGTTGGCTCCCCACAAGCGGTACCGTTTGAACGCCGGCCGCTTGAAGTCGGATATGTCAGTAGACTACAGGGCATATCCGGCATTTTTCTTCTCATTCGAGAAAGCCCTGATGACATTTTGAAAGGAAGTCAAATGTCAGAAACAATTCCTATTTTTACGGACAAACTCATACCAGTCACTGATTTAGTGGAAGGTGAGAATGCCCGTTATTCTTTGGGTGTAGATAAAGCCCTGATAAACTCTGTTCGTACAGTGGGTATTATCAATCCCTTAACAGTAAAACCAAATGGCAAAGGCTACATTGTAGTCGCCGGCCATAGACGATTATCAGCAGCTCAAAAGCTAAATCTTAAAGAAGTACCTTGTCGAGTTGTTGATTGGGAACAAGAATCTTCCGGCATTATTGCTTTGATTGAAAATAGTGCCAGGAAAAATTTAAGTGACCTTGAATATGCTGAAGCGTTTTCAAATTGTCCGGAGTCATCTGATTCTCAAATTGCCAAACTTTTTGGAAAGACTGTTACTTTTGTAAAACAAAGACGAGCATTGGCAAATCTGTTACCGAGCGTCAAAAAGATGATCGAGAAACATGATCTCGATTATGTTATAGCCGCTGCATTAACGAAACTATCGTTAAATCAGCAACAGGAACTGATAGCTTCCAAGGAAATAAACTGGAAGTATTCTTCCAATATTTTCCATTTCGTTGATGATCTAACAAAGCTGACTACTGTAAATGCTTTGTTTGATTTGAATGATTACGATGGAACATTAATCTCTGACTTATGGGCACCAAAATCAGTTGAAGTTTTTGGTGATCAGGAACAAGCAGCAACTTTACAAAAAGTAGCTGTTACCTATTGGGTTGAGAAAATTGCTAGTCAGAAAGGATGGTCTTTCTGTCATATTATCACTAATCAGAATGAAGCCTCATATCTCGATCAGTGGAATACAAGTAAATACATCTTGGCTTCTTACCAAAAGTATCATCATCCATCTGAAGTAATAAATCTTTGGAAGAACAAATTAGGCAAGGAATATTCCGCTTCACATCCTGACGCGGAATTTGGTGTTCTAGTAAATATAGATCGATTAGATTCTATTTCTTGGATGCCCTTTGTTACTTTAAAGGTTAAACCTGCAAATGGCGCTGTCCCCCAAAACTCTGATGAGGTTATCAAGGAGTTTAAATGGGGACCAACAGGTAATATGGTTTTTGCAGCACATCGAACGGATTTAGTCCGTGAAGCATTGCTTGCAGATAAAAATGATAGTGTCCTTCATGCTGCTATTATCTGTACTCTTTCTAGCATACGTCTAGGCAGGGAACCTCTTACTTGGGAGAAAGTAGAGGATCGTAAGGAACTTGCATTAGAACCTTCCAAATATATGGAAGATAGTAATTTCATAGCTCTTATGAAAAAGCCATCTAAAGAGCTAAAGCAAATGGCAAAAGAATATCTCATCAACGCGGTTTTCGATGAAGGCGCATACTTTGGTGGAGTAGATGTTCTGGCAAAGTACTATCGTCTGAAACTTGGAAAAGATTTATTTCCAACTGAACAAATCTTTCGGTTAATGCCACTACATGTAATTCAAAGTTTTCGTGAAAAAAATAAAATGAAAGCAATGTCCTTTAAAACAAAGAAGGAAGCTGTCAAGGCGACTGCCGAATCATGTAAACAACTTGGTATTACTTGGTGTCCTGAAGAGCAAGAGTTTACTAAAAAGCAAGGAACTATTGCACAGGAACTGGATGATGAGATTCCAGTAGAATAATTTACTTACTTCTGCCTAGCTGTTACTAATCTTTTAGGAAATGCAGCTAGGCAGATGCTTTTTTGACTAGAACCATACACAAAGAACGTGGTTACAAATCACTAATGACGGCGGTGGCAATCCGCCGCAAACAATTAGGCATCTCACAAACAGAACTTGACCGCATAGTTGGCTGTGCCGATGGCTATGTTTCTAAATGTGAATGTGGCGTTCGGACCCCTTCAGTCTTTATGTATTGGTGTTTCGTAGAAGCACTCGATGCAGAAATAGAAATCGTGGCAAAAAAAAATGAGTAAATACAAAGCGATACGGACAACTATTGATGGTATTACCTTTGATAGTAAAGGCGAAGCAAAGCGATGGGTATACCTTAAAGCCTCTCAAAGAAAAGGTTTGATTAAAAAATTAAAACGGCAGGTATCATACCCATTGGAAATAAATAAGCAGTTAATCACTGCGTATGTAGCTGACTATGTTTATATCGAAGATGGAGTCGAAATCGTTGAAGATTTTAAGGGACATATAACAGCAGTCTTTAGAATAAAGAAAAAGCTGTTTGAAGCCATTTATGGTAAACCATTACGAATATCGAGGTTAGTGGGAAATGAATTTCACCTTGGATTTAAAAGGCGTAGATCTAGAAGAAGCAAAAAAACATAACACCCGTACAATAACATTACGGGGGTGTTTATATTTAACTGATGAAGATAGCTATAAAATAGAGATCGAAGCTACATCAGATTTAGAGCGATCAATCAGTCCTCCTACAGAACGTGGGTGGAGTAGTGATACTTCTCTACCAAGTGATTGTCCTATTGATGAGGACATTACCCTTATGCGAAAAGCATATCCTATTGTTGATATAGAACAGCAGATATTGTTATTCCAAGATTATTACAGAGATAAACTTCGGACGAACTGGCGCGAAGTATGGAAGCGATGGTGTAGTCGAGCACAGAAAGATTATAAGGAGAATACCAATGCCGAAAGTAGTTCCGGAGGAGATCCGTTTGCTTCTGCAGCCGAAACACTACGACAAACAAAGCGTGAAACTCCTTAATACTCTGAACCTATCAACGGATTATCTTCTCCAAATGATTCCGTTAATCGATTCAACTTTAGAGGATAAGGTGACACCTGATGAAATTGTTGAAAGCGTTAGAACTGTGTTTGAGGTTATGGGGGCTCGTGCACCAACTCAAGCTGCTATTCAAATCTTCTACACACTCTTGGAAAGTATCCCGAAATGCTTCATCAAAGACCTCACAGTCCAGATCTGTAAAGAGCTACCCAAAACCAGACCGATCCCCAAAGACTGGATATCCCGTGTTGAAGAAAAAACAGCAACACTAGGGATCTTAAAACATGCAATCCGAAAGGAGTTAAAAGAACGAGGAGTTGTTATCACTTCCGATAATTTAAGCGTACCCTTACAGGCTTCGTGGAATGTTATCGATTTAAAAACATCACACTAGGAGGCTTTCATGCCAGATTTAATATTTGGCGGTTCTGATGTGAACCGGATGATGAATGGTGATGCTTTGGGCGTCTTTGAAGAAAAGATGGGCAAAACAGAGCCTAAAAATTTAGCTAATGTCTTACCTGTACAAATGGGTATTCATACAGAAGTATTGAATGCCAGGTGGTATAGAGAACATGCCAATCTAGCGAAAAATGTTCATCTTGTTACTAATGATGAACGTACTGCTCAAGATCGGATTGATGAAACCTATGGTTCTTTGACAGAATTTTTCCCAAAAGAACGGCTGACTGAAAACAGACGAAACCAAATAGGAGTACGACATCCCGATATTCATTACATTGTTGGACACTTTGATGGTGTCGTTACCAAATGGTCAGAGAAAGAAGATCGTAAAATCATCAGTATATGGGAAGCAAAACATACTGGTGAAATAACTAACTGGAATCCACCAGAGGCAATCGTTAAACGTAATCTCTGGCAATGCCTTCTATATATGACAATCGCTGAAGTCCCAACGTGTGAATTAAGTGTCTTTTATGGTAATCGAAAATGGCAAGTGCATAACATTGCCTTAAAGGATTATAAGGATGAGAACATTCTTATGATGTATCGATTATCTCAAATGTATCACGCTGTGAATAATGGGTCCGCTCCAGCAGAGTGGAATGTAGATGAGCGTGTCCCTGTATTATTAGCAAATGAACGTAAGCAATATACATTAGCTGATATCAAAAGTACCAATTGGTATGATGAATGGAAGGAAATAGAACGTAACTATGTTTATACTCTCCAGTCAGAAGAGAGACATAAAGAGTATAAAGATAAGCTGAAGGGACTCGTCCCTGATGATGCTTATGAAATTCATGGCGAACTGCTTATGATAAAAGTAAATCGTCGTGGTGCAAAATCTATTGAGTTAAAGGAGGCAGCCTATGGCTCAGAAGAAAACGACTAATCCGGATCACATGCGATTATGGGATCAGGTTCAAACTACTGACCCAGAGTTTACTAAACCACTGAAACAGTTTGGTGGTAAGTTCACGACTGTTCAAACTATGTATAATTGTCGTCGTGCAACTGAACTATGGGGACCAGCCGGTCAAGGTTGGGGTACTACATTACATAGCGCAGAGACTATTCGAGGAGAACCGCTCGATGACAAAGGAACATGTGCTATGATATTCGTTGTCTTACTATCTGTTTGGTGGCGTGATGGCGAAGAATGTCATGACGGTATTAAACAGTACGGTTCTGCATTTCTATTAAAGAAAGACAGACGCGGTATTGTCTTTGACGATGAAGCGCCGAAGAAAGCAATGACTGATGCCCTTGGTAAGTCCTTGAGTTACTTCGGTTTTTCTGGTGATATCTATCTTGGCATGTGGGACGACAACAAGTATGTTGAAGGACTAACCCAAGAAAAGATAAAGAACCAGAAAGCAGAGACTCAAGAAATTACCGAGCACTTTATCACTAGGATTAAAGCAGCTAACAATCGTGCTACCTTAGATCCTATTTGGGGTGAAACAAAAGCATTACGAGAAAGTAATCCACCTCCTGTTTCACTTATTTCTGCATTCGAGAAACGTGCTAAAGAACTAAATGGAGCTAATGATGTTAACAAAAAGTGACATCGTTGAAATCCTTCGCCCTACTCCGGCAAAACCAAAAGTTCATCGTTTGTCATTTGAGTTCAAAACACAATCATCAATGATGGACTTCTTTCATTGGATTGCAGAAGGGAGTCATCAATTTAGTAAGTGTGGCGTTATTAATTTAACCATGCTTTCAACTCCATTAACCGATCATGCTGAAGAGTATGTGGTCAAACGGAAGGAAAGTTCTTGTGAATAGAATAACAATCACAGGTTACGTTGGTCGTGATCCTGAAATCCGAACAACGGACAAAGGAGCAAAGGTAGCTAACTTTAGTGTAGCTACTACCGAAAAGTGGAAAGACAAGTCCACCGGAGAACAGAAGGAACGTACCGAATGGCATCGTTGCGTATGTTGGTCCGAAGGTCTTGTCGGCGTTATCGAGCGGTTTGTTAAAACTGGAACACATGTTCTTATCGAAGGCCAAGTGCAGACTCGCAAGTGGACTGATAAGGATGGTATGGATCGATATACTACGGAAGTAGTTATGTCTGGATTCACTTCTAAACTTGAATTACTTTCAAGTAAGTCGGAGGAGCCCGCCGCCGCCAAGAATGTTCCTACTGGAGATCCATTTGCAATTGATGATAAAATTCCGTTCTAATCAGGAGATATCTTATATCTATTGCAATTCGTAAGTATCACAAAGATAGGAAAGAACATATTTGTGAAGTCTGTTACATATCTCTTGTTAATGGGAAGCCGCATCCAGACACTTATCCGTGTTTGGTTGCTGGCTGCCCACACGATAAAGAACAAAAAGAAATCAGAGAAGAGTTATCTTTGGTTGGCAATACATTAGAGGAGGGTAATGATGAGCTCTGACTCAATAAGTCGTGAAGAAATTAGTACACAAGCAAGTATTGCTATTCAGCTGATACAGCTTTTCATGAGTAAACTGGAAAAGGAACCTGTAGATTATGCTGAGTGTAAAATTTTAATGGAAAACTTGTGCACTATTCTTGAGAAAATTCAACAAGGCTCTCACCTGGAAAATTTATCAACTGACTCTCGAAGGATGCGTCCTCGTAAAAAAAAATAGTAGAATGTCCCGATTGTAATGCTCAGGGTTATATCGTGGACGACGATCAGATTTATATTTGCGGTACTTGTAGCAATGAATCATTTCTTATCATTTAATCGATTGATCTGATCCCACAGAGAAGCAATGTTTCTCGTTACTGTATCCATCTCAGCCCTGAGTTTAACTACTTCAGTGTACGTATCACGCCTGTTGATATCGTCAACATCCTTACGCAGTTCCTGTGTTTCCTGTTTCAGTTTAACAGCAGTGACAACACCTAGAAACAAGGCAACTAGAACTTCCCAATATTGACTAACCAAATCCATTTAATTCTTCAACCTTCTTAATACATCCCTTCGGAATGCAAATGTCTCCTCCCATGTCTTTCCCGTCATTAGAGAAATGTGCAGCAATATGTATGTGTTCTGTAGTATCCGTTAAGACCCATCCAACGCTCATGCAATTACTAGGTAAGAGTGTATCAGACTCGGCAGATAGCCACGCACCACCATCATGCGAGATTGCATCTATCCATTCGATTCGTACGAGTCTCTTATCCATTTCAAATATTCCGATCCCTGCTTTAAATCAGCAAACGTCATTACTCGAGACACCGGGTTCTCTTGGCGTGGATCAATAACAAACAAAATTGTGGCTCCGTGTTTTTGAGTAGCAAAACCGTGGGTAGTAGCAAATTTGTCTAGCCATTTATATCCACGGCAACGAGCCATTGTAACAATACGGCCACTATCAAGCTCCTCTATGGCTACGGCCCAGGTATGATGGTGTCCTGCCACATAGATATCCGCGTCCTCGTCCCATAGCGCAGCTCGTTTCTGTCCATGTAATCGATTATAGATACTGGTTCCTTTATGGTTGTGAGCAGCATCCAAGCGCAACTCACCAGATGGAAATACAAGTCTAACTCGCGCACGCCAGTCCACCATAGGAACCTTCTGTGCATTGACAGTCTCTAAATAAGTTGAAAATTCTGTGTTCATGGAATCATGATTTCCCATCAACCAGAATCCCCATTTAATTCCAGCATCTTGCAGGAACCACTTAGCAAGTTTCCGTTCAGTTTCTCGTGAGATATCACTCTCTGCCCAAAGAGCTATTAATCTATTTGACCAATTGTCTGCTGAATCACCAATATTGACGGCTAACATCCCATCTGTAGTAGCCATAATATCAACGTCCCTTCTCAAAAGCGGGAAGTTGCAATGTGGGCCAAGGTGAGGATCGCCTACAACAGCAAGACCAATAGGCTTGTCACTTGAAAATTTGATAGGAAACCAATGCTTTGCTTGTTCGTGCTGTAATCGTTTCTCGAATCTATTCGATAAATGATTAATAATCTCATCTGTTTTGATATCATCATCAGGAAATTCTGGGAAAACAATGTTATCTCTATTATGTTCGTCAAGAGAATCTACTCTTGCCATAGCTATTTTAAGACGATGTTCGTAAGTGGATCTTGCCAGACCCAATGCTTCTGATGCTTCCTTTATCGTATTGTAATTACGGGAAGCAGCGAGCGTTTCTGCTAATACATCATCATCGAGTCGCTTCGATGTCACAAAGTACCTCCCATACTGCATTGTACTCGTCTGCCCATGCGAGCATAGTTTCACTCATACGAACAGGAAAATGCTCGTCAACCTCTTCTTCATATAAAAAAGGACCGGGGAGAACGCTACAAGGAATGTAGTTAATCTTTGGCGGCGCGGTATTTACGGCGGAGCAGGAGGCGAACACGACTATCCCTCCTAACATCACGGATAGCTTGATTGGCTTTATCCATCTTTTCAGTCGCATCCTGTAACCCCTTACTTACAGCTTTAGCTTCCCCTGCATCCATGAGTTGCTTTTGCTGTACAATCCTAGCAATAAGGGAGCCAAACTTTAATGCGGCTTTAAGAAGGAAAACCCAACTCATTCAGGTTTACCCTTCTCCCTTATTACCATTGCTACGGCGGCGGCGACCGCAGCAGCCGCGCCGAATAACATTGTCCACTGGCCTTCGTTGAACCCCATAATACCCAGACTTGCCAGCATCGCTGCCGCACCAGCATACGTTGAGGGCTCGCTCAGTCTCGCTAACATCTTGTCCATCATCTTCTCCTATACGATCGTTTGAAGTGTTAATAGAATCCCTTGCCATCCGCCTCCGAAAGCTCCCACCAGTATTGCTAGGCCAAGCCACCACAGGCGTCTTACTTGTTTGTTGGTTCTCTCTATTGCGTGCCATAAGTTCTGATACCTTTGAGTACAAGCAGCTACATGTGCTGGCAAGTGTTGTGCTTCAATGTTCGATGTGTCATTCGGAGCCATCAGGATTTCGCTTTTCCTAGCTTTGCTAGTGTTAAAGCTAACCTAGCTTGCTTCTTAGTCCTTTCTGACGCCGTAGAGCCCGTTTTAAGCACCTTACGGGCATAGGCTATAGTAGACATACCCGCCGCCTTTGCCTTCGCTCTAAAGGCACCTGGACGCTTAATAGCGCCGCTTATCCATTGACTTTCTTTTGCCACGTTTCTTTCGTGTTGTTGTCGCTCTCGAGCGAGGTTTCTTTTTCGGCTTTTTTGTATAAGCCATTACTCTGGTACTGTCGGCCAAGTGACATCAGGATAGGATGCAGGAAGATCGCGTAAAGTCTGGCGGTAGACAGCCCATTCTGCCTTCTTCTCTGCACTTAATGCAGAATCTGGTAGTTGTGTCCAATCTGATTCAAGAATCGTAAAATTTCGATGACCTCGTACCTCATCTAATGTCATAGGTGGCGGTGGAGAAAATCCTGGGTTGTCGTAGTCATAAACCCATCCTGTTTCTACTTCCGCCCCACACTCGACCCATATGAGAGAAGGTGAGACAGGGAACGCTTCCTCCTCAAGCTGACAAACCAAACCTTCTTGGATAAGTGCTTTCATAATTCAATCCTTAATACATAACAAGAATAACACCTTGGCCACCTTGGTGACTTTTATAGGTGTTGTCATACCCTCCATCCCATGTGGCACTAGGCAAAGTGAGTGTTACAGTTGCTCCAATGGTCAATCCTGTAATTCGTTTTTGTGTGTACCCTCCGGCTGCACCCCAACCGTAGTGGGTACTCCCCCCAGCGCCACCGTAAGCGTATGTTACTCCGCCCCACATTGGTGCTTGGTTGGTGGGGGTTGCAATGCTTGAGGCTGCGTTGCCACCCATCGCTCCCCGAATGTTAATATCACCGTCGGCTCCCAACCCTCCAATAGCACCGTGGGCTGAACTGGTACCTTGTGAAGTAGAACTATAACCACCTGTTGCTGAAATGTGTGTACCGAAAGAACAAGTACCCCCTTGTGTAGTATTGTTGGAGTTACCACCAGCACCCATCACGACTACAAATAACTCAGTTGCAGGAATTGTATAAGTAGGAGCAGTGTAATTTGGAACAGCACTTAGAGTCCCGTTAAAGTAATCTTCACCACTGACAAAAAGAGCTAGATTTGTGTACCATGAAGGAGCGCCTGCAGCACCGGGCGCTGCCCACATACAATCAGTTCCATCACTCGTTAAAATTCTGTTGGCTGCACCTACCGCCAAGGCTGCTGGATCACCGCTTGAATCTCCATAAATTATCGACCCTCTGACAAGACCAGCCAGTTTCGCCAAAGTGATTGAGTTGTCTGCTACAACGCCTCCAATCTCGACGTTCCCAAGCATTCCAGCATGGAGAGTACACTGGTAAACCAAGGTTACAGTGTTACTATCGTACTCTGGTATAAATGTTTGTGTTCCAGTTGTTGCACCACTCACACCATCTGTAAAAGCTGCTCCTCCTGCAGCAACTCGGAACTCAATCGGATGTGGCGCACCAGCCTCATTGATAAATACATATTTAATACCTCTATAGAGGATCAAATCTGGATCATCTTCTGTAGGATCAACCCCCGGGCCTGCAAATCTGAACCCTGCCACACCATTAGCAGTAACAGTATATGTAATAGTTGTTTGGTAAGTTACACCATCAACCTTGAATCCGGCACTAAGATTAGGTTCTCCTCCAGCGGTGCTGGTAATAGTATCAACTTTGAGGGTGGACATCTGTCGCTCCTGAGTGATTGACTGGTATACGAGCTTGTCTTTCAATGTGCAGCAAGGTGTGCACTAATTCATTTCTTGAAGATATTTGAACCATTTCATTATTGCTATCCAACGAAAGTGTTGAATCAAATGGTTCAACGCCGAATACTTTCTCACATGCGTGACAATCCCAGCATCTGTTTTTACATTTTGAAAGTATCTTGCTTAAACCTTGTCCCTTCTTTGTATTCCAGATCGATGTAATATCTTCAGCACTGTGCTGTTGGGTCTGTTCTAAATTTGTCCATCCTTGTGGAGCCCACCTGTCTACTAGATATGGGGCAAGACCTTTGTCATATATCTCTTGAAATGAATCAGCATATTCAAAGGCATCAGTTAACTGACCGCTTTCCAAATCTATCTTTCTTCTTCCTCTTTCAATACCTGTCCAACACATACGCCCAGCAGTATCAATTTTGAATGATTCTCCAAGCCTACCGCTGAACTTGAAAACATCTACATTCTCAGAGAAGTCATCGACAATTGCTTTGGTTGCCATTGAAATATTTACGCCTAATCGAGGCAGCTGTTCCGCATATGGCGTTCTCCAACGTGTGCAAGTTGTTGGAAACGTTTTCCAATAATTGGATTCTGATTGTTGTAGCGGAGCCTGCCATAGATCATGTTCTTGCTTGAACGGGCAACTAGGCATACAGGATTCAGATGCCAAGAGAGATGTCTCAATGTTTAATTTCTTAGTTTCCTTGCGAACTTCCTTTAGTAAATCAATGTCTCGATTAAGAGAACGATCCAGCAAGATTGTTGTATAACCTAGCGCCGCGTAATCGTAGACTTCCTGAGTTGATTTTACTAAATGATTGACTGTATTTTTCCAATTCATTTCTGGAAAAGCTTCTTGCAATGCGCCTGTTCTCATTAAATGAGTGGAACTAATTGTGCAAACTCTTAAACCCCTGGCGTAATACCCTCTTATAAACTTTAGCATTTGATTAATAATACCGGCATCAGATGCCAGTTCTTTACCCATATCTAAAGTATTAAGAGTAAGTGAAATTTCTGTGCCAAACTCATCTTGGATTTTGAATAGGTTATCTAACTGAACAGGGGATGGGCTAACCCCCATCACATCTCCATAAGTTTTTTGCTGACCTCCATACTCATAGTGAAACTCTCCCCCAAAATAGATGTCTCGAACTTCATTCTTATATTCTTGGGTCGAGTTTTTAAAAAGCCGATAGAAAATATGATCGTCTTTGTAATTATCCCAATGAGGTATAGAGAACTTTTTATTAAAAGAAGTCATTTCAATCAGGATCTAAAATTCTATCTTTATCTATTGGATCAACCGCAGCAACTTTAGGAATGTCTGATTTTACTTTATCAATGTGATCGATGAATGTCGTAGTCCCATCACGCATGTCACGATAGATAGCGTCAAGCTGATCGCCAAAAGGACCGTAAGCAAGTTGGCGTTCAAATTTCATGTTGTCTCGTTGGCCCTGTGGTGATGCATCATGGGCAGCTCTCTGATTAGTAAAACTACCATCGTCAGGGTTACGATTCCAAGCGCCGCGTTCTACAGTGTCATCACTGCACTCATGCCATTCTAGGCTTGGATGAACATCAAACCGCTCCTCAATGGTATCCACCACCTGTGCAACACGATGGTTTCGTAAGGTATCAACAAGAACGTGCTTCATCACTTTCTCCTATGCATATTCCCAGACCAAAACAAGCCCAGGTTGAGTGGCGGAACCTTGTGTATATCCATTATATACACCCATGCCACCGGCCCCATGAGCGATATAAGTGTGCAAGGTGGCGTCAGTGGTGTTAGGTGAACCGGGAGTACAGCCACCAAAATAACTAGTACCACCTGTCGCAGACATACTGGCGACGGCTATACCCCCACCGCCTCCTACGATATTAATATCGCCTCCAGTACCATCCCCTCCAAATCCACCACGACTGCTTTGGACACTACCAGCGGAGTATCCACCAGTAGCTGAAACATGACTTCCAAATGATGATGTATTACCATTTGGAGAACCAACAGTAACGGTGACAGAACTAATAGAGGAGACATCCACAATTTTCTCTGCGTAACCTCCTGCCCCACCACCCTGCTGTCCATTTGATCCATGTGCGCCAGAACCCACTAATTGAATCCTGACTTTAGAAACACCAGCCGGTTTTGTCCAAGTGGCAGTACCACTTGCTTCAAAGACTTGAACAGATACCAGCCCACCACTACCACCGGGAGTTGCCCAAGCCAAATCAGTTCCGTCACTAGTAAAAACTTGATCAGCAGAGCCTTTTACGACAGCTACGGGGTTCCCACTTGCATCCCCGATAATCATAGACCCTCTAGCGAGCCCTGCCATTTTCGCAACAGTGACTGCATTATCTAGTATTTTATCTGATGTAACCGCGTTATCCGCTATTTGATCTGGTGTGACAGCATCATCTGCTATTTTCACTGTGGTTACTGCCCCATCTCTGATAGAGCCAGAATCAAGTCCTTCGACACCACTAACCTTAAAGCCGGTTTCTATGTCTACACGATTTGCACCATCTGCAGTGATAACCAGATCGGACCCCACATTAGAGCTTAAAGCATTCGTTTTGATTGTTGACATTGGTTTTTCCTATTTTCAAATAACAGAGAGATTGCCATTTACGGTTAGTGTGATGCCACTAGCAACCGCAACTGGGCCGGTACAACTAGCGTTTTCCGTACTTAAAATTGTAGTACTGGTATTCAATTCGGTTTCATTAATTCTGAATATGTCTCCAGCAGAAGAACCAATTGTGCCGTTGTCACCTTTAAAGTAACCACCTCCTCCACCACCAATCTCTCCCCAAGCGTTTGTATATCCCTCGAACTGACCAAGTGTTGTGTTGTATCTAAATGCTCCAGCAGTGGGAGAGCCATCTCGTTGAGCGGTGGTTCCTGATGGAACAGTAGAACTGCCTGTGGCAGATGTACGCGGAGTAAGACCAGTTCCGCTTAATGCAATAGTTCCACTTGATGTAACCGGAGAACCGGACAGAACAGTGACTCCATCAGCGCCAGAGATACCGACAGATGAAACTGCAGAAGAAGTGACTGTGTCAGTCCAAGTTGTTCCATTAAATACTCTAAGTGTAGAGGTAGTCGTATTGAAATATAAATCGCCAGCATCATTACTGGATAATGGTTCCACGTTATTTACTCTATAACGCTCGCCGAAATAGTTAACTCCTGTAATATTTGCTGCCGTTGTATTTATATTTGCGATTGCACCGCCAACAAGATTCACATTTGTAATTGCTGCACCAACTGCATCCACGTTAGCAATAGAACCAGCCACTGCATCAATCTCTGGGGCAGCTTCTTGAAGGTCAAAAGCAACTGTTTCAATTTCTGAGATCGCCTCGTTTAAATCACTGGCAACTGTATTAACATTGGCGATACCAGAAGCAACAGTATTCACAGAAGCTATTGATCCACCAACCAGATTCACGTTCGCTATTCCGCCAGCAACTGTTCCCATAGTAGTAATTACACCGGAAGCTGCTAACGTACCCATATTAGTGATATTGCCTGTTGTACCTAACGCTCCGATTTCAGTAGCTACGGCAGCTACAGCACCAATATCCGTGGCATCACCGGCTACGCTTGTAATATTCGCTGCAATTGCCGCTAATGTATTCATATCAGAAACTGCATCGACTGTTCCGAGCAATCCTATTTCCGTGGCTTTTCCTGCCACTACTCCAATATCAGTTCCGTCAGCGGCGACTGTGGTAACTTGCGAAGCAATACCTGCTACAGTATTTACTGAAGATATTGCACCACCAACAATTCCAACATTTGCAGCATGAGCTGCAATATTCTGGATTGCATTGGTAGCCACTGTTCCGTCCTCGATATCGGCAAGTGTCGCAATGTCATCAGTGACGGCGGTTAGGGTCGCAACATCATCTGATGATGCTCCAGCTTCAACCGCGCCAGTAACTGCATTAAAGGCAAGATATTTACCAAGTCTGTCAGCTTTAGCAGGTAAAGTCATAGCGGGGCCGTCTATTTCAGCTTCAGTCATGCTAACGGCTCTGGTTAATTTATGCTCTAACTGTCTGTTTATAGAGGTAAATTTATCCAGTTCCGTATTCAATGTAGTAACATTGAAAGGTCCGCTACTTGGAAAATCTGTACTTCGAGCTGCTGCGATATCAAGTAGAACTGATACTGTAGTATTCGTAACTCCAGTACCCAAGACAACAGTCCCTCCGACAAATCCATTATCAGTGCCGGCAGTTCCTGTAATAGTGTAATGGGTAGTTAAAGTTTGCTTTGTTCCACCTACATATACAGCAATATCTGCATTATCATAAAAGGTGAATGTAAAGGCGAAGTTCGTAGTGGAAGAACCTCCCACCGTGAAATCTACGCGAGGTACTGTATCTGCTACTGTTACATGGGCCATAACTGAATATTCCTTATCAACCGCTAATTCTGCACCGCACCAATCTTATTGACTACCTTCATAAACACTAGAAGCATCTTGCGAATTGTGCCCTGATGTATAGTTTTGATGCCCACGATTAGCATCAAATATACGATCATACATTCCACTATAAACTGGAACTGCCTGTAAGGGCATGACCCTGTTAATACTGTTCATAGTTGAATCATCAATATTTCCACTAACAACATCGCCCATAATAGAGGCTAAACGACCTGCTTGTGTAAAGACCGGTCCTGCTACCGAGCCTGCTTTTTGAAAGGCACTGGTATCAATCTGTGGTGCACCCATTAATGGATTTAATCCAAGCTGGTTATTGCTGACTATTTCTATCATTTTATTTACATCCATAAATGGGCCTGTAACACCACCACGCTCTATACCAGCCATAATTTTTTCACCAATTGTTTCATAGCGGTCAATACCATGTTGCTTCCGTTTAAGCTCATGTACTAGAGCGCCAATAGCAGTCAACATTGCAATACCCATTAAGGCTTGACGGTCTTTATGTTGTAGAGCTGGGATGGCTACTTTTTGAATAGACGCAAATGAGAATGTTTTCAATGCAGCAATAACACCACCCAATTCAGTTGATACCCATAATGGAAGATCGGATTTATTTGGAGTGATAATAGTACGTCTAATATCCGAACCTAATGCACCTCTGAATTGTAATACAGCTTGCTGTACTGCTGCGGTTTTATCCCATGCCTCTGTATTTGCAATCCATATTTTCCCTTCCGTCCGGCCCCATTTCTCAAACTGAGCTGCTATAATTTTTCCTGCATCTTGATCGATAGAACCTAACAAAAGACTTTGTGCATCACGTTGAGAAACACGTTGTCCACGAGATTGTCTAAGCGCAGTTTCTAAAATACGACTTTGAATAATTAATCCTGCATTATCCTTAAACATCATATTCCAGGGATTAAATAAATTTAATACAAAAGCTGTTGAATTTGTAGCATCTAGTCCTCTTTCCAAAGCGGAGAATCTACCAGTAAGATCTCCATAATCCATAATCGCTAATGCTCTGGTTGCAAGGTTCATGTCCCACCCTTCACCAGCTAAACGTCCTTCTTTTTTACTTAATTTTATTAGTGATTTATCAAGTCCTCCAAATAAATGAGCAAAGGATACTTGCCATGTTCTCATTAAACCTTCGTGCAAAACTGGCATAGCTAAATCCGGTACAGCAGACCACAAAGGACCACCAAGCATAGTGAATGCTGTAAACGTACGACCACTTCTCATTACACGACTTGCTAAGCGACTGGGATTGTTAGGCTGTCCAAACGTGCCACGAATTAAATCACGCATAGCTAGTAAATCTTGTGTTCGATCAAAAAGTTCTGCGGTAGATTTTCCTGATCGTTGATTAATTTNCCCCATAGTTTTTACAGTACTATCGTGTAATGCTTTAGTTTCTTTCTCAATTTGTGCCTTAATCAGTATTGGATCTCCACCTGCTTCAAGATCCTTACGTCCTGTAAATAGAACATCTTCTCGTTGCTGCAAAAAATCATCCATTATTTTTGTGATTTTATTTTGTGATTTTGGAGTAGCTAAACCAATATCTTCAAAGCCATCACGCAAAACATTTCCTATAGCAGTCTCCATGCGGACCCCATCCGCACCCTCTTTTAATCCTATTAATCCTTCATCGCTAAGAGGAGCGAATGATCGAGCTAATTCAATATCTGCACTCATAATACGGGAGAATGCTCTACCAGCTACTTCAACATCTGTAACCATAAAATCCATCACTGACATACCTTTTCGACCGGTATAATCATTTGGTATTTCAATCGCTAATTTATGTAATGGACTTGCTGCTCCGATTTCAAATTCAGAGAACGGACTGAAAGGTCGATCCATTAGCATCTTATCAGTAATAGATCTGGCAGCTTGCTGCGGAGTCATTTTAGCGGGGATTGCTTTTCTTGCTTGTGGACTAGACATTAGCCAATGAGCAATCAAATCTTCAAATTCAGGCCGAGAGTCTTTAATTGCTTGATGGTTCCAAATACGATTAAAGTAATTTTTCTTTAAGGCGTGTGATGGTATTAGACCTAAAGCTACTGCGTCTTTTCCAATAGGATCATAAACTGAATCTCTCCACCATTGAGCCATTCGATTAACTTCACTTACTGGATGCTTCTTGCCTGTAACCATAGTTCGGCCAACTGCGTCCTTAAATTCACCTAAAGTAAGCTGATTATGTCCCGGTCCTGATATTCGATCCTTTAATGAAGTTTTTGCAACTTGGAAAAATTGCCCTATTTCACTTTCTGGAACAGCAGTTAACCGATAAGCTAAAAATGATTTTTCCATTTCCTGAATTGCTTCAGCAATTGGGAATAAATAATTTCGCATTCGTTGGTTTACTGATAAAGGTGCTGCAACACCTTCAAGCATACCTTTAGTCAACCAAGGTGTTTCAAATAATAACTGAGCTGTATGACCAACAGATGAAAACTGAGAATTGGCGGTGCGTTGTTGTGGGGTGAGATTAACCTTTTCTAGTCCCAATGCCGGAGCAGGTTGATGGGCTTGCCCGCCAGCAACAGGTCTGCCCGGCGTGCGAGCCGCCCCAATATCATCACCTAGCTCACTCCATTTAATATCATCTAAATCGACTTTGGCTAATTCTCTATATTTTTCAAGNTGAGCAGTTTCATCTNCTTCTATTTTTCGTTTTTCTATTTTTAATTCATCTAAACGTTGTACTAGTTGGTTGTATTCTTTTCCACTTCGCACGCCTGTTTCTTCTAAAGCGAGTAATTTTTGACCAACCTGGAATCTTTCTTCGTCTACTACTTTAAATCGTGCTTTGAGTGCAGCAAGACCTGCTGTNGAATCTTTTGATAATTGAGCTAATCGTGCCTTTTCTGCTGCTATCGGACCAACATTTACTGATTCTTTAGGTTTGGTAACTGTAGGTCCGGCTTCCTCTGTCTTACTAGAAACCTTAGGTTTTTTAACCCACTGATCTCCATAAGGAGATTTGCCTGCTTTTAAGTTTTTCCACTTTGCAATCTTCCGAATAATTCCGGCGTTTATAATTCCTAGATTATATTTCCCTCTAGCTCCGGAAAATTTATGACCAGCTAGTAAGTACTTAACAATATCATTATTAGTTACACCTAACTCATCAGCAAGTTTGATAGTTCTTCTTACTGCTTCTTGTCCTGCCGGCCATGCAAACTTCATCTTCAATTTTGCTTCTGCTTCTTTAAAAGCAGGAGTATCTTCAATAGCTTTATTTAATTCATCTTGTCGTGACCATCTTCTCCCGAACATTGGAAGATCATCAGTTGCTAATGGTCCTTTTGCGGGATCTTTAAATTCATTACGTGTCGCTGCCCGTTGCGCCATNAACTCTGCTTCTTGTCGCTTCAGNGCTTCTTCAAAGACTTGACCTTCCATACTTGTTCTTTTNGTAAAACGTCCACCTAGCATTCCAAATAATGTGGAAGCTCCCAAGATCATAGAACTTTCTTCTTTGCTCACTGAGGGATCTACGACTTGCCGTAGTATTTCTCCTGGTACTTGCGATGCACCAAATATTGCACCAGCTTGCATATATGATCTTTGCCCTGCTGCTGCATACACTTTGTTCATTCGGCTAATCAGTCCTGCTCCTACCCAAGTAGCAGGATCTGAAGTCATCATTACTGCATTAGCACCAAATGATAACCAAGGACGCTCGGCGGCTTCTTGTCTTTGAAGAGTCCTATGTTGTATCCATGACCATATATTCGCAGCATCTTTTTCTGATGCTGCACCAATAAAAGCATGAGAGTATGCTTCCATAGGTGTACCTTTAATATACTCCATAGAGTTAAAGTTCTCATCGAACTCCAGAGCACTATCAGGAACATGCTCCGAATGACGCATCCGATTGATTAAATTCGTAATCGGAAAATTATTTGCTGCGCCCTGTAATATTTCTACTGCAGAAGGATTTAATTTCTTTGGATAACTAAAGCCATCATTAGCCCAAAGATTGAAAGATGGGACAGGTTGTTCCGGCTGAAGTACTGATTCATCCTTGCCAAAAATTTCTACCATTATTGTACGACCACTGGCCTCATTCCGCGTATTAATTTAAACATGGCATAAGCACGGCCTGGGGTCTGGACTGCCCACATGGTCCTGCGTTTTGAACCATCATCAAATTCATTGTAAATCATATGAATTGCAGCATCAGCAAATGCTGCTTCTTGTTTCACTCCCGTATCCATTTTGACGGCGGCGGAAACCCCACTCCAGAATTTAGGCCATTCCGTTTTTAAATTAGGATATCCGAGTTGGTAAGCCATGCTAATCAGAGCGCTCTGTCTCTGAATAGTTAAATTAGAAAAGCCGGGTAATTCATTCGTAAATTTATCGGTTAATTTTTCTACTTTCATTCCAAGTACATTAAGTGCTTCTTGATGTGTAATGTTATTCATATCAGCTATTTTAGCTCTCTCATCCGATTCGATATAATCCAAACGGAATCCATGCCCTACAGACATTCCATTGCCATCAGGATAAGGAATAGAAGAAAAACCTTCATGATCTAATAGTAATGATATTGTTTCCTCTTGAACGGTCCTATCTGTTGCTGTTTGGATTAGAGCCTTACGATTTTGAATCGCGTCAGCTTGAGCTGTCGGACTAAAGCTCATTAAATCATCAACCGTCCCAGGTTGATTGTCGGCAGGATTATTTAACCCATAGGCTGACATAACTTGAGTGAATCCCTGCTTACCACCATANTTCTTTATAATATCGTCATGTACTGCTTGGATATTTGTATCAGAGATGGCTTTAAGATCTGAATAAACATCAGAGTACTTGTACCCGAATAGTGTTTCTGCCTGATGTACACCAAGCCTCCACTGTTCAAAAAATCTTTGAGATGCAGCAACTTGAGATACAGTTCTATTTGTAACACCTGCAATCGCTTCTATAACACGCATATCTGCTGTCAATGTAGGAACTCGTGTTCCCTGCAAAGGTTCAGGTGCACTTGTCCCGGGATCTAATGCTTTATCAGCAATAAGTTTATCAGAGACTTTCCGTTGCTTAGCTTCTTCAAGACGAAGTTTATCATCGAGGAAGTAAGGTACTGTAGGTCGAATTTGAATACCCATAGGGGTTTTGTTAGCAAATGCTAATTGTTTCTCAATTGCTGCAGGATCAGGATTATGAATCGTAGATTCTGCTGTTGGTCCGTAGTCAGAAGCATTTCCTACTTCTGCTTCACCCATAAGATCTTCACCGGGACCATTGCTGAGAACTCTCCAATCATCAGTGTATAATGAAGTGTATCCTTTAGATAAAATACCCAATGCTTCACTTCTCAACATTAAACTAATACTATTCGATAACATCGGAATCATCGTTTGTTCAATACCGTGCCTTCTCAGATCTCTAACCTTGCGTCCGGTTTCCAACACACTATTTTTCCACACTTTTGCTGCAAGTTTTTCAGCAAGAGCCTTAGTTTGCATATTATTGCTTTTATTTAAAACAATGCCGTTTCCTTCATGTCCACGCCAATGATGCAATTCACCATCTTGATCTCTAATTAACATTTCATAAACAGGATGACCCTTTGCTCTTGAAAGTGTTTCACTGTGCCGAACAATAAAACGGCCAGTAGTAAAAGCTGATAATGGGTTTTCATCAAATGATTGGGGCGATATTCCATCATCAATCCATTCTTCATTATGAATTGCTCTGTTATAAACATCCATTGCGGAATAAAAAGCATCAACTGTTTCTGAGCCGGGATTCATTTTCCTGTAATATTCTTCTACTCCATGAGTTGTTCGTATTGGGTCTATCCCTCCATTCTCATTTATTCTTCCACCTAGTAGTGTCACTGAAGTTAATCCGGCCATTTTATTTGAAGCTATGCCCAGTAATTCATCTTTTGGAATGTTCGGGTATTCCATGACAACATCTTTCAATGTTTGTCTTAATAATTGTTGTGTTTCAATATCATATCCCACAGATGATTCAGTTCTTTGAGTACCTGGAAATAATAAATGAAGCCATTTGAGGGGACCATATTGGGAAAATGGATTCACTTGTTGAACTTGAGCACCAAGCCATGAAAGAGGATGGGATATTCTATAGCCCATAAACGTACCAATCTCACTAACGTCAGGGGATCTTTGTAATGTTTGAATAGAATCAGAGTCAGTGTTTGTAAAATTAGCCCACAAACTATCTTCTGTTTTCAAATGGCTACGTGTTTCTCTCCAAAACGCTTCTTGTTTTTCTTGATCGAACGGACCGAAAACATCAAACCCTAATTTTTCGGTTATCATGTTTTCTACTTCTGCAGAAGAACGACTTTGCATATCCAATGCTGTTTTTCGTCGCTGTTCTTGTTGTTTCCCCCACTCTGAAACATGATTGTTATATACATCTGGATCATCAGCTTCTAATGCTTTTAATCCTTCTCGTGAAGAAAGATTGCCACCAAATATATTTTGTAATCTATAATCCAAATGTTTAATGCGTGCCTGCAAGGGTACAGACAACGCATTAAGCATACTTGTTTGTCCATCTTTATTTCTATTAAGAAAACTATGCTGATGCGCAACATTATATGCAGTAACTGCCCAAGTAGCTCGTACTGGATCATTTGACGTTATGCCATCTTCAATCCATGCTAACGCACTATTAGAAAAATTGCCTAAGGATACTAACTCTGCTAATCCAGCCTCCCACCCTTGCGGATTATTTAATTTAAAGGGATCACCACCAAGACTTTTAAATTTTAAATCTAAAATTGTATCTAGCTGATTAGGATTAATCTTCCCGGTCGGTGCATGACCAGCTCTAATATTTTCCGCAGCTCTTATTGCATCTAATTCCGCTTGAGTTTTCCGACCATTTGCTGCTACTACATTACGTTGCCAATCAATAATTTGTCCTGCTTCTGTAACCCATTGTTTATCATCCGGACGTTTATCAATTAAACTTTGTATATCCCATTGACCGCCTTTTAAAATGTCATTTCTTATATCTACATCTAACAAAGTCCGTTGAATTTCATCATGTAGAGCTTCATTGTCTTTACTTACGGCATTCAATGCTCCAATAGATCTACTTAATAATGAAATACCACCAGATCTGTCTAACAGATCTTCACCGAGCATATCTTGTAGTGTTCTAACGAAACCTATTAATTCATCACTTTCGACATTCTCAAAACCTTTTAATTCCATTTGGAGAAAATCTAACTGAACTCGTTCGAGGTTACTGTCCTGGGCTAATGCTGTTGCTGTTTTTTGCCGAGATAAAATTCTTCCTTCTTCTCGATCCCATCGCCCTTCTAATCCTTCTAGCCATGTAATAGTAGATTCTGGTGCACCTTCTTTTAGCAATTTTTCTTTATATGCAGCTCCAGCCTCTCGACCTGCTTCCGTCCCTCCTTCTCGGCCTGCCTTCTGACGAATTTTACTATATTCAGAAGTAGCAATAGCCCGATCAAAAACAATATCTGCGGAAGCAATCTGTCCCTCTATTTGTTCTCGATCTGCTTGTTTCGGATATTGTATGGATAAAGCACGAAGTCTTGCTTTATTTTCTTCTAACCGAGTGCGTAACTCTTCTTCTGTAAATCCTATTTCACCTTCTACTACTGATTCACCATCAAGCAAAAGACTTCCTGAGGCATAACCCACTAATTCAGTAAAATCTTCATTAATACCACCAACAGTTTGTCCAAACTCTATACTGCGAGCGAGATTATAAGAATCATCAGCTATTTTTAACTGATGCCCTGCAACTATTTCTCCAAAGTTCGCGATAGCTCCCGGTTGCAGATGTTCCGGCATACTATCAATCGATGTTTCACGAAGATCTATCGATTGCTCTTGAAATGCGTTAGCTTTTTCAGCCCACGGGATTGCTTGATCTTGTTCTATTGATAAATGTAATTGAGCCAAATCACTTCGATATTGACTCCTTACAGCAGTATCAAAATTAATATCTACTGCTCTTTGATAAGCTGATCCGTAAACAGTATTGATATCAGGCAAATCAGGGGCAATAAATGACCCATCCGTATTTCTACGGATTTGAGCCTTGGCCCCATTGATTAGCCCTTGTTGTTCTCTTTGCTTTAAATATCCCTTTGAGAATTTTTCCTGCCAATGTCCCGCAATAGCTTGCAAGGAATCACCGGTAGTATCTCTTGGGATAGTAACTCCACCAATCCCCTGGATACGAGCTGTGCTTTGTTCTTGAAGTATTGCCATTGCTAGTATCCTTGAGAGATATTATATCCCGGGCCTGCACCACTAGCCCCTTGCATAGTAGACGTAGGCTGTGTTGTGTCTAACCCATAGCCGCCCGTGTAAGCAGTATGTCCTAAACTTGCAACACTACTAATCCCCTCAAGAGTAGCCGAACGAATAGTATTTTTTTTCATTAAATTAACACCGAGCCTTTGATAGCTTAATTGAGTACTACGAAATGCGTAATTTGTTTGAATAATTTGTCTATCACGCTCATAAAGATTTGCAGCAGCACGTAGACCTGCTTTTCTGCTACCAAACTGTGATCCAGATGCACCACCATAATTAATTTGTGATGCTACAATTCTCCGGTGTCTGTCGAACCGCGCAGCAGTTTCGTAACCTGCTTGAGTTCGAGCCTGCTCCATTTGTAATTCAATAACACCCTTCTGCAATGCTGCTTGTTCTTTAGCGGCCCGTATTTTCATTACGGCACCAGCTACACTTGCAGCAGCACTAATAGCAGCAAAAATTAACTTTGGGCTGGCGAGCGGCATTAGCTCAACCTCCTGTCGTAAAAGTAATTATTATTTTCATCAATAAGCTATCCTGTAAGCTAGAGAAAGAACTGTTATCGGTACTGGAACAGAAGCAGTGACAGAAACAGTGGCATCATCATTATATCCAGTAGGAAATACTCTCAATTTTTGAGTCTTAGCGACGGGATCTAACGAAAAGTCACTTGTTACATTCCAGATTTGTAATTCGCCTGCACTGCTTGCTCTTACTGCAATACCATCTTTTACTCCAATAACTGCTTGAGCAACTCGTTTTCTACGAATAGCAGTTCGTGCAGGATCTTGTGTAAATTCTATAGGCAGTGTGGTGAAGGTAGCATTTTCATATAAGCCAATATGAGGATTAGTACTTGCTTCCGAGAATGTTACACTGCCACCAGCAACTGTTCCTGTTCCTATAGGAGCAATATTCCCTGTTACTGCATGTACTGCTTCTCCATTTAAATGAGCCATTCCGGTAAAGGTGACAGCATTGCTTCCTGAAGCCAACTTTGCACTTTCAAGAACTGTATCGTAACTAACTTCTTCGAGATAATAGACTGCACTACTACTAATAGTTCTTTGCACTAATATAAATACTCGACCTAAAACATTTATAACTTGTTTATAACTATCTCCACTAGGAGAGTTCCATCTACACCAAGCAACAATTTTTTCTGCGCGTAATGAATGTAACACCGCCATCGAACCATCGGTATTGACAATGTAAGTATACATTTCCGGTCTGTCCGGTGATGCAGGAACACTTGTCATCGAAACGGGTGTATCAATAATACTGGCGTCTAAAACAGAAACCAGATCCGAATTATATCTTTGAGTAATATCAGTGAACATATACTCTCTGATACCTTTTCCATATCTTTGTGCATAAATTGTCCCTTCATCTAATATTTCAGGGGCAACTTCTTCTAGTATTCCATATCGAGTTTGACTACGAATTGCGAAGTTTTCTGGACTAATTGGCTTTGTAGCTGTTTCAGGAACAAAAGCCTCTGTGTCATCACAGAATATTTGTAGATGACCGTGGCTCAAAAGGTGACGTACTTCCTGTACACGGTCATCATCTACACCAGACCATATTGCTTCATTATCAAGTTGTTCTCCTGCATCAAAATTAAAGAACTGACCAGTCTTGGATAACCAGATGCCAGACCGTTTTGAAGCGGACCCTCCAAAGCATAATCTTTGGTCATGAAAAGCTACGCATCCAGGGTATCCTCTTACACTGGAAAAGACTTCTTCATCCCAATCTGTAGTGGCTGTAGTATCAGTTAAGGCTATTTCATTAACAACAGTCGCAGTTGTTGTGCCTCCTACAGCAGTAACTCTCATTTGTTTACCTTTATGACGAAATCTCGTTCCGACATGACCAGCAACAAATACTGCTGAGCTTGCTGTTAAAGTATGACTAGCAGCAACACCACTACTCCCAGGAGTCATAGTAATTGTAGAACTTTCAAATCGATAAAATGGAACATGCTTAAGAGTAGTAAAAACATTATTTCCCTGATCTGTAGTTGTTCCATCAAAGGCAAAGGTAGCCAATGTAAAACTATTGGAAGAAACTCTAGTTAATTTTCTTGTTACAACATCAGGATGGCAAATAATCGCAACATCGCCTGCTTGTACTAATCTTATTTTAGGGAATTGTGCTGTATTCCAAGGAGCACTGATATTACTTTGGGCTACTGTGCCATCTTCATAAAAGATATCAAGACGTCCATTACTGAATGCCATGATATAGGCTTGAGTTTCTGAAAAAACAAACGGAAATAATTTTGCATTCCCAACTATAGTCTGGTGATAAATAGTTCCTGGTTTAGTGCGGACACCTCCATGCAGTCGTGGCATAAAATTAATAAGAGAACCGAGCGCGGCGGAATACGCCCCCACATCTGTTCGATGNTGCATTTCCGAATCAATTTCNCCAGCAGCNAAATTAGTTTGAAGTAAGTCCGAACTACGGAAGGCAGCCACTAAAATGCCCTCTTGCTATCCACAAACCTCTTAGGATGGATTCGATTAGGTTGATCCTGTGTTGAATCCATATGCTTACTTTCCACTAGTTTATTTCTAGCTTGGCCTGCCCAATGTTGAGCAAGTTCCCCATTATGTGCAACAGCAGCAGCAAAGACAGATCCCAATCGATATTGCAATGTAGTAATAAACCAAGGAGGAAATAAAGTTTCAACTACTCTTGCTATGTAATCCAAATAGTATCCTGTATCAGAATGAGTGTGTATCTCATTTCCAAATACTTCAAACTCTTTAATGACCGTAGTAGTTCCTTTGTGAATCGAATACGGTTTTATGCAGTCTGAAGGGAGAGGATAAGCTGCTTTATGAATTGAATCGGGAGCAGTAGCTAACTGAGTGAGAGGTGCCGTTTTCATGGCAAATCTCCAAGGATGCTCCGATAGTAAAGTTTTAAGTTCTGTTTCGTATAGTGCATCTGCCGCCCGAGCTTCATTAGAATCTTCGGTAAAAGAACTAATAGAGTTAGCTCCTACAAGAGTCAGGGCAGTAGAGGCAATTTCTTCTTTTGAAGTTGGCATGTTGGGATAATCTCCTGACGATGCCTGCTATAGCACCGCACCAAAGGATAACAAAATGATCAATCTACATGATTTGACTAATAACATTATTAAGTCAATCGAGGAAGGTGTCGAGAGCAATAATTGGACAAAGCCTTGGCGTGTCATAGGTGGGGATCGCCCAGTTAATGCTCAAACCGGGAAGTTCTACAAAGGCATGAACATTCTCATTCTTGGTTTTGCAGGAGATAGAAAGGGCTATTCTTCTCCGTATTGGGCTGGTTTACGCCAGTGGAATCGGATTGGGGCAAGAGTCAAAAAATACGAGAAACATACCAAAATCATATTCGGCGAAATGAAAACCAGCGAGAAAGAAGTTGATGGGGAAACTCAGGAGTATAGCTTCTTTATGAGGAAAACCTTGCGTGTATTCAATGCCGATCAAATTCTAGGTTGGAAACCACCAGAAGTAGAAGAACTGGAAATCACTGATGATATGTACATCACTGTTTGTGAGGAATTTGCAGAAAATACCCAGATTACAACCAAATGGGTTGGCCAGAGAGCCTGCTTCATCCCGAGCATCAATGAAGTACACTTGCCACCAAGAGAACTATTCCTTAGCACAAAAGATGGAACGGCGGCTTATAATGTCTATTCGACTTGGTTCCATGAGTTCGGTCATGCTACAGGACATGAAAGTAGATTAAACCGTAAATTCGGGAAGAAGTTCGGTGATACTCAATATGCTATAGAAGAACTAGTGGCGGAGCTCACCTCCGCATTTCTCTGTGCTCAGTTTGGAATAGCCGATAGAACAGAGCCACGGCAGGATCATTTAAAGTACCTGAATAGTTGGGTCAAAATGATGAAAGATCAACCTGCTATTTTATTGGCATGTGCAAGCCAAGCACAGAAAGCAGTGGACTATTTAAATGAAACATCACAAGAGAAGTCGAGACAAGAGGCCGCATAGTATTTGTTGNATTTGTAAAATACCGGGGTTAGTGGGTCCAGAAGTTATTGCTACCGGAAGTGGCAAATGGGTTCATTCCGGAGAATGCCATGACGAACTTATAAAAAATGGGGCCAGTTCTGCCGAAGCCACGACGAAGAGAACTGACCCCACTTGATCC
>PAWD01000013.1 GCA_002713325.1 Nitrososphaerota archaeon | reverse complement strand
TAGATATAGAGCACAGAAGCCAGTAGGTGTGGGTAGATATGCAAATGGACAGAAACGGTGCCAAATATGTGAGATTTTCATAAAATGGGATGGATTATGGTGTCCTTGCTGTGGTTATAGGCTTAGAACCAAGCCAAGAAACTTGAAGTATAAGGCAAAACTTCGAGCAACGACGACAAAAGAACCTATAGTAGAGTCTATAGCAATACACACATAACTCGAACTAATCTATTAGCATTTTTAATGTCTATTGGGGAGTATTTTGAGCGTAACATAGATGTAGAGCAGAGACTATTTTCAATACGTGTAATAGGTATGTTTAACGGATATTTTATTTCCATATCTGAGGACAAGCAGCACAGAATTGGGTCGCTCAATGTTTCTTTACCAGGTTCTATAGGTGTTAATACGGCCAAGGTTATTCCAAGTAAATATGATAGTGTATTTTTGAATATGATATCAGAACGTGTTGCCGCTTTAACAAACGGAATATGTATAACATCATTATATACAAAAAATTCACTTAACTTAAAAACAATGAAGATAATTATGGAAATTATAATAGATGCTGTGAGTGAGCAAAATGGATCTACGTGATTACCTTAACGTCTTAAGGAAGAATAGAGAATTAATTGTTGTCAAGAAACCAGTATCGACCATGTTCGAAATAGCCGCTTTGACTGGGCATCTTGATGGGAAAGAAGCAGTTATTTTTAAAAATGTTAAGGAAAGTAATATGCATGTTGCCGCAAATGTATGTGGTACAAGGAAACGGTTTGCCACTGCAATAAATTCAGATATAGATTTCATACATAAAAGAGTATTCGACGTATTATCAGAACCAAAGAAACTAAAAACCGAAGATGCAAAGTTTAATGAAAATATATCGAAAGATCTATCAATTCTTCCAATAGTGACTCATTTTGAAAAAGATGCTGGACCATTTATCACATCTTCAATTGTGTTTACAAAGGAAGAGGAAAGTGGAAACCAAAATACCTCGGTTCATAGGTTTTTGTTTCTAGACGGAAAACATATGGCTATTAGGATGGTTGAGGGTAGACATCTACATAAGTGCTATCAGTATGCAAAGGAGCATGGTGAAGATCTTAGGGTTGCAGTCGTTGTGGGTGTGCATCCTGCAGTAACTATTGGAGCGGCGTACCAGGCTTCATATGGACAAGATGAAATGAAGATAGCCAACTCTTTAATGGATGGCACATTAACACTAAACAAGTGTAACTATTCTGGTTTAATGGTACCCTCTCGTGCCGAGATCGTCATAGAAGGTAGAATATTGAAGGACAGGTTCGAAGAGGAATGGATGGTCGAGATGCTTCGCACGTATGACCATAAAAGAAAGCAGCCTGTGTTCGAACTGGAATCTATACGATATAGGAATAACGCTATCTACCATGATGTCCTGCCAGGTTATGCTGAGCACAGATTACTAATGTCTATGCCGGTTGAGGCAAGAATTCTACAAGGTGTTAAGAATGTAGTACCAACAACAAAACGTGTATGCTTGACTAATGGTGGTTGTAATTGGCTACATGTAGTAATACAAATTAGGAAAAGATTGGAGGGTGAATCGAAGAACGCATTATTAGCTGCCTTTGCGGCACACCCATCATTGAAGATGGGTATAGTGGTGGATGATGATATAGATCCAACAGATGAAGAAGCGATTGAATATGCGATTGCCACTAGGTTCCAAGCTGACAGGGATCTTATAGTTATACCTAATGCAAAAGGTTCTAGTTTAGATCCGTCAAGTGAACAGGAAAAATTACTAACTACAAAAATGGGTATTGATGCTACTGCAACTCTACTGAAACCTAAAGAGAGATTTGAAATTGCAAACATTCCTGGTTATGATAGTGTAAAGTTAGAAGATTATTTAGATTAGAATAATAGTGTATCTACGTACATCGCAATAAATAATAATGCTAAGTATGGACTAGAGAACTTGAATAATGTCCATGATCTCTTCTCTGTTGGTCTAACTAATAGAGTTATACTCATTGCGATTATGATAACGCCTAGCACACTAGCTATACCCAAATAGATCCATCCAAAGATGTTGAAGAAGAAAGGTATTATGCTAAAGACCACCATCATAATGGTGGTACCCGCAATTACACGTATAGATGTACTTTCACCCTTTACTACTGGAAGCATAGGTATGTTAGCCCTTGAATAATCTTTTTGTACATGAAGTGCAAGGCTCCATATATGAGTTGGAATCCATAGGAAAGTCAAACCGGCTAGAATGAAACCAAGCTCTATTGTAGTTGTGGTAACTGCAACATAACCTATTAAAGCTGGAGCACCACCAGAAAATCCACCAAGAACTATATTCCATATACTCTTTCGCTTCAACCACTTACTATAAACTATAATATTGTCGAATAAACCAAAGATCATCAGTCCTAGAGCTAAGATATTAATAAAATACGCAAGTGTAAGCGATATACCTGCTAATGTCAATCCGAAATAAAGTGCATTTTTTGGTGGTATTCTACCACTAGGTATAGGCCTTGCTTTAGTACGTTCCATCAACGCATCTATATCACGATCTATATAATTCGTAAGAGTATTAGCTGCGGCTGAACCTGCCATTACTGACGTTATCACAAGTATAAGTGTTAGAGCTGAAATAGAAATGTCGTGAACTTGATATGCAATAAGAGCAGCCATAAATGCAGTGAAGACTAAAAGGTACCAGATCTTTGGTTTAGTAACCTCCCAGTAGGTTTTAATGTCTATGATCAGACCTCTTTTAAGCAATATACATGATTGTCGATTTACTTTATATTTATACGTTCAAATAGATAATAGTAAATCTTTTCAATAACCTATTGATCTTATAATTGAAACATATGGACGCGTTAGAATTAAAGCGTACGATCAAATATGCAAGAGAGGCGGTTAAGGATGAATCAGATCCATACAAAATTGAAGCTTTCAAAGTAATTCTTTCCAACCTTATCGCACAGCGATCAATAGACGAGATCCTACCGGAAGGAGTTGTAAGGAAGGCAGAGAAGATGAATAATATCCCTTATGCGATAATAATGAAGATGCCAGATTTGAAGAATAAGGAAAGAATTCAGATCCTGTTATATTTTAGTAATAAAAGTCTGACAAAGGAAGAGATCAAAGAGCAAGTAAGTGGTATTGGAATAGATGAAGGTTGGTGGAATGGAAGTAATTTCAAGCGGGATCTTATGAAGAGACGTAAAATTTTGATAGAAAAGAAGGATGCACTAGGCATTACTAGGTATAAGTTAAGCAATATAGGTGATCTTATAACCAAGTCTTTGCTGGATAAGTTACTCAAAACCTAATCTATTTTATTTTTATCCTGTAAAGTTGAATACTCAGGTTCCTTTATAGTTTTTTTCATTTCTACGAAGGTTTCAGTCTTCTCTACACCATCAATTCTTCCTATTTTTTCCGATATCAGTTTATACATTTCATCAAGTGCACCAGCAGCTATAGTAACGATCATATCAAACCTACCAGTAACTTCTACAATTTCTCTAACAGCATGTATCTTGAGTAATTCTGCTAAAACATTATCCCTCAATTTGGAGTCCATACTAATACCAATAATTGCTTTGACACTAAATCCTAATGGTTCATCATTAACAATTATTGTAAATTTTTTGATAAAACGATGTTTTATCAACCTCTTTATTCTACTATAAACTACAGAAGTATTAACATTTATCTTCTTACTCATTCTGGGAACCGAGATACTTGCATCTTTTACAAGTTCTTCAAGAATCTTCATGTCTAAATCATCTATTCTTTCCAAATATTTCACCTAAATTATTTACTAAAAGCAAGTTAATAAACTTATTTTTGTAAAATTCTATCTATTTTTTTATAATTACAAATACTTTTTTTCTTTCAATAATTCTGCAAGCAATAGTGCACCTTTAGCAGAACCCATTTTTTCATTATGTGATACAACAACATATTTTATACCGTTCTCGAATACAGGATCCTTTCTGAGTCTACCAACAACAGTTGTCATACCACCATTCATATTTCTATCAAGCCTTGGCTGTGGTCTTGTAGGATCATCATGAATATAGATGTATTCTGGAGGCGCAGTGGGTAGACCTTTGATACTTACATTTTCAGAATATTTTAGCATTGATTTCTTAACCTCTGTTGGTCCACATGTTTTTTCTGTTTCAACAAAAACCGTTTCTGTATGTCCATCTAGTACTGCTGCTCTGGTACATGTACAACTTACCTTTATATGAGCTGGTTCAATTGATCCGTTGTTCAAAGTACCTAGAATCTTCATTGTTTCTGTCTGAACTTTCTCTTCTTCTTTTGGAATATATGGTATAATATTATCAAAAATATCCAATGCCGCAACACCAGGCGTTCTACCTGCTCCAGATACTGCTTGCATGGACGTCATGAACACCTTCTTTATACCAAAGTCATCAAGAATGGGTTTTAGTGTAATAGCCATACCTGTTGTTGTGCAATTAGGTAGCGGAACAACAAAACCTTTCCATCTTCTATTCTTTTTCTGTATATTGATCAATTCAGCTTGTTCATCATTTATTCCTGGTATGAGTATTGGGACATCATTTTCATTCCTGAATGCAGATGCGGTACTAATTACTGGAATATGTTCAGCAAATCTGGGTTCTATGACTTTGGCATCATCAGCCTCTATAGCAGTGAATACTAGATCGATATCTTGTGGTTTGATATCATTAACAGGTTCCACTATCATATCCTTGACATATTCTGGAATAGGATCACGTTGATGCCATTTCATTATACCTGTATTCTTATCATGAATGGCATCGATATACTTCTTACCAGCTGAGCGTTCTGAAGCCGCAATACGTTTTACCTCGAACCATGAATGTCGGTTGAGGGAGACTAAGAACTCTTGTCCTACTACTCCTGTAGCACCTATTATTGCCGCACGAAGCATATAGAATCATTCTCTATTCGTATTTAATAATTGTTTATGGTAAAGTATTTTATTAATTAGAATATTACGTGGATACGTAATTTGAGATATATATAAAAATTGTTATACTGGATTGTGTATCTTCAATGAGATGCAAACATTGGAATTTATTATTAGATCAATTACAGATCATGGTACATTACTAATATTAACTCTACAGCAAGAGATCAAGACAGAGCCAGTAGACATGACTGAGATATTGAAGCAGCGGATAGATAGTGTAAAGGACTTGGATGACGATAGTAGGAAAGTTATGAAGAAAATATTACCTGTATTATTAGGTTCTACAATACCAAAGCAAAATATAGCTTACTCACCCATACACATGAGTATAACTATAACAAGTCAGATCTATGAAAGAATCGATAGTCCAAAGGTAGGTGAGTCAATAAACGTTAGTCTTTCTCGTATTCAATAATTGAAGATCGAATTTCATGTAATTAACAGAAAATAAATTATGTTATATCAAGGGTTTTATTCAAATAATTCTATATGTTGTTAGACAAAATATCCTAAATATCGGTAGTTGAAATCTACTATATGCTAATAAAGTCTGGACAGTTGGATATTGATTCATTAGTTAAGCAAGGTTTTCTAAACGCAAGTCCACGCGCACATGGAGGTATTCACTATCATAAAAATACTAAAGACAATATAATAGATTTCAGTACAAGTGTTAANCCATTAGGNCCTNNACNCAGAGTAGTTTCTACCATAAAACAAAATATTAGATTAGTTTCTTCCTATCCAGATCCTGATTCGAAGGAGTTGAAGAACTCAATCATGGAGTATTTTGACATAGATAAGGAGAATATAGTAGTAGGCAATGGTGCGAATGAATTAATCCATCTTTTTGTGGATACATTTGTGAAGAAAGGTGATAAGGTAGTAATACCAATACCAACATTCTTCCAATATGAATTTGCATGTGATAAAAATTCTGGAAATATATGTTATGTTGAATTGAATGATTTTGTTTTCAATAAAGAATCTATGATAAATACTATAGATAAAAAAACTAAAGTTGTGTTCATATGCAATCCAAATAACCCAAGTGGGATGCTTGTAGATAAGAAGGACATTGAGAGTGTATTGGATCATGCATACAACAATAATACCTTGGTAATGCTTGACGAATGTTTCATAGATTTTGTAGATGAGTCTGAAAAGAACTCTTTTGCTAAACTTGTTAATAAATATGAAAATCTAATAGTATTGAGAACGCTAACAAAGGCGTTTGGACTTGCCGGTCTGCGTGTAGGTTACTGTCTTACAAATAAGAAGATTTCTCGCATTTTGAACAGGGTAAAGGTGACATGGAATGTGAACGTACTTGCACAGAAAGCTGCAATAGCTGCATTAAACGATCAGGCACACCTAGACAAGACTAGAAGATTGGTTAGGAAAGAGAAAAAATATTTATATAATAATATTGGGAAGATGAAGCAATTCAAAGTATACAAATCAGATACAAACTTCTTCCTGATCAAACTTGTCAAAATGAATTCATTAGTGCTTCAGGAAAGTCTATTGAAGAAAAACATACTGGTTAGGGATTGTAGTACTTTTACAGGTATGGGTACAGATTTTATAAGAGTTGCAGTTCAAAAGCATAGAGCCAATACATTGTTTGTAAAGACGTTATTGGAGATATAAATGACAAAATTCTTAATGGTGCAGGGAACATCATCAAATGCTGGTAAGAGCTCTCTAGTTGTAGCCTTCTGTAGAATACTTTCTGATAAAGGGTATAGTGTAGCCCCTTTGAAAGCGCAGAATATGTCATCCAACTTGTATATTACAAACGACGGTCTTGAAATGGCAAAGGCACAGGCAATACAGGCAATAGCAGCAAGGACCAAGCCAACTCCATACATGAATCCAATTTTACTAAAACCAATTGGCGATTATGTGAGCACAGTTGTTTTACTTGGTAAAAGATATAGAGATATGCATGCAAAGTATTATTACAATAATTTCATTCAAAACGCAATCAATTATGTNGAGAAGGCAATAAAGAAATTATCAAAATATGATATTGTAGTAATCGAGGGAGCGGGTAGCCCTGCTGAAATCAATATCATGGATTATGATATTGCTAACATGAAACTTGCTGAAATGTTAAACGCACCAGTTCTCATAGTTGCAGACATAGAACGCGGAGGCTGTTTTGCAAGTATTATCGGAACTATGGAGATATTGAAACCAAAACACAGAAGACTGGTTAAGGGGTTCATAATTAACAAGTTTAGAGGTGATAAAACAATATTACATCCAGCTATAACATCAATTGAAAAAACTACAAAGAAACCTGTTCTAGGGATAGTACCATTTATTGATGATATGTTATTACCTAACGAAGATTCTCTGGGTGTTGATCTGGGAAGATTAAAGCCCGATCTAATAAATATTGCAATCATAAAATATCCTAATGTTATTAATATTACAGATTTTGATCTTTTATCACGATCATCTAATTCCTTGAATGTATATTATGCTACTTCAGTAAGCCAATTTTCTGACGCTGATCTCATATTACTTCCTCCAAGTAGGAATATTGTAGCTGATCTGAAATGGATGAAAGATAATGGAATTGCAGATAGCATNAGAGCATTGAGGGCAAGAAAACCAGTAATAGGTATATGTGAGGGGTTTATTATGATGAGTAATAAGATATTAGATACTAACAATATTAATGGCTTATGTCTGATCAACACTAATGTTTATGCTGACAGAAAACTTACTGGCACTGCAAGTCTTAAAATAGCTAGCAGGAATGCAATTATTTCTAATTATGGAAAAGTGTTCAATGCTTACTTGCGAAGAGATTATAAAATCGTAAACGGTAAGAACGTACATCCATTATTTCATGTTTTAAAGTTGAATGGGAAATATAGGAAGTTATCGGAAGGTGCTATAAGCAGTGATGGACTTGCATTTGGCTGCTGCCTTTACGGTTTGTTTGATTCATCTCTCATAAGGAATAATTTAATCAAATATTTAGCACGTAAAAAGAAAATTAGTGCTATAACACATAGTATAGGAGCTACCACATTCTGGGATAAACATATCCAGAGGTTTAGCAATACTATAAAGAATAATATTGACATAGAACAGATTATGAATCTGATGAGACTTTGATTGAAGAGACATTGTTTATACTTGGAGCTGCAGTGGTTCTTGACTTTATCTTAGGCGATCCTCCCAATAAACTACATCCAACTGCTTGGATAGGACGATCGTTCAGTATTATAAAACCAATGCTTAAAAATCAATATGCTATTACAGAAAAGATTAAAGGCTCTGTTGCCGTAATCGCAATAGTTTCATTAGTAGTTTTATCAACTTATTATTTTCTTTACGCTCTTGAAAATTTTCTAGGTGTAATAGCATTAATCATTTCAAGTATAATTTTGTTGAAGAGTACAATAGCAATAAGAGGAATGGAGACTCATGCTAGATCTGTGATGAATGCACTGACTAATAATGATATAGTTACCGCAAGGATAAAATTATCTAGTATTGTTGGTAGGGACACATCAGGTCTAGATGAAAGACATATTTTATCTGCTGCCATAGAAAGTATTGGAGAGAATATAGTAGATGGTATAACATCACCAATATTCTACTTCGCCTTATTTGGGATTCCTGGGGCATTTGCATATAGAACAATTAATACTTTGGATTCAATGATCGGTTACAAAGACGCTTATCATAAAAACGTTGGATGGTTTTTAGCACATCTAGATACTATTGTAAATTACATACCCGCTAGAATAACAGCGTTCTTCATGGTTATTGCATCGAGGATAATTGGAGTTGACTGGAAGAATTCATTGTATATAATGAAAAGGGATAGTTATAATACCACAAGCATCAATGGAGGCTGGCCTATGGCTACTATAGCTGGGGCACTGAGAGTAAGGCTTGAGAAGATGGATTATTATTCACTGGGAGAAGGTTATGAGTATTTGACACTGCAGCACTGTGATAAGGCTATTTCTATAATGAAGGTTACATCTTTATTATTTTGTTTTCTATTTGCGTTACCAGTAATTATATTGACATCATTGGTCTGGTGATAGGTTAGTTGGTAAAGCAGATAAGATCACTAATATCTTTTCTAACAATACTTCCTGTAGGTAAGAATTATGATATTCACTACATAGCAAAAAATATGTTTCTCTTCCCTGTAGTTGCTGTAATAATTGGTTTAATGATAGGTTCATTTGCTTTTGGCCTTTCTATGGTAATACAACCTCTATTTGTTGGATTGATTATCACTGCGTCACTTTTCATAATTACTGGAGCACATCATACAGACGCGTTGTCTGATTTTGCTGATGGATTGATGACAAAAGGAGGAAAGGATCTAAAAAGAAAGGCGATGAGTGATCCGAATACTGGTTCTGCAGGTTTAGCTACGTTGGTATTGTATTTTATTGGAAGTGTTATTGCAATTTCTATGTTAGTAGATTTGGGTGGTTTCAAATTACTGATGGTCATAATTGTTAGCGAGGTTATTGCAAAATATGTAATGGTTTTGCTAGCATACAAAGGAATTGTAGCATGGGAAGGTATAGGGTCACCATTTACAGAATCTATGAAGAGTAAGACGAAAATTATTATTGCTAGTGTAATAACAGTACCTATTGCTTATTTTACTATTGGTATTCCTGGTCTATACGCATTAGGGGCTGCAGCTTTAATTGCATTTATTCTTGTTAGAATTTCCAATAAGAGTTTTGGAGGAGTTTCTGGTGATGTATTAGGGGCATCTAATGAGATAACCAGACTTTCCTCATTTATGATATTGGTATCAATATTATCATAAAGAAATCAAGTGAACTTTGAATGTAATATAATCATGCAAATTTTATCATATGGCGTTGAGATTTCTAAAGAAGTAAAGAAGTATACTAATGTAAAATCTTCATTCTGTAACAGCAGGTTAGATAAATTTGGTTACTACACTTGTGTGGTGGAATAGGTTCTTTTGTCACATATTTGTGAAATTCAATTAATCTATAAACAATTCTCCTAATTTCATGATTTTTTTACCATCAGCAGTAATATCACATTTTTCAAGAATACAATCTACATGAGTCCTTGACTTCCAGTTAGCATTTGTCTTTGTTCCATATGGATCGCCAAATGCTATATGGACTCTAGCCTTCTCGTCCTGTAACATACTACCTATGAGTGGTAAGTTCATTAAAGAAAAATTTGTAGGAATAGCAAATTCTGATGCTTTATTGCTATTTTCATCAGTATTAAGATATTGTAAAAGTTCTGTCTTCAATAACGTATTACTGCATTGTATGTTATCAAGATCAATTCTTGAATTCTTGATCTCAAGACTAATCTTATCATTTAGATAACCATACTTTTTGGTAAACCAATCTCCAAGTTCAGAAACTATAATGGTACCTTTAACGCTATTTGGTGTTGTAAATACCTCTCCATCAGGAAGGTTTCCCCAATCACCTTTCTTGTGAAATATACCATGACTAGGAATCCATTTCCAATTTTTGTCGAACTTAAGATCTACTGAAGTTCCATCTTGACTTTGAACGTGTATATTACTGACATTCTTAATGATTTCATATACCTTCATCGTTTTTTTATAAACTAAATTGTAATCAACACACATACCATGTTCCATCACCGTCTTTGTTACACCTGGCATATGAGCATGTCTAGCATACTTCAATGCAGTAGTCCTGAAAAATGATCTCATCTCAAGTTCTCCTTTAAATGATTGTGCAATCCAGAATGTAACATTTGCAGTTGAAATTGCTTTATTTATTTCTGCTGGAAGTTCTTTAATTGGTCTTGAAGCATAATCCTCCAATACGAATACTCTGCTATCTGTTATAGATTTGGCAATAGTATGTATTGCATCAGCAATTTCTTTGGTATCACGATCTGTTACTATAATAATTCTATCCGAGCTATTCACTCCCATACACGTTTTTACCACGTTAGTGGCTCCTTCTTCAAGAGAACCCATTATAGTTTATGAAAACATATACTAGAATAAACTTTATTGAAAAACAAACTTGGTACCCACACTATTCTGTATAAAAGCAGTTGGCATTGTATAAGCAATTCTATGCGTAGATTTCCAT
Organism: Nitrososphaerota archaeon; assembly: GCA_002713325.1. GTDB lineage: Archaea > Thermoproteota > Nitrososphaeria > Nitrososphaerales > UBA213 > UBA213. The sequence continues at coordinate 7,110 of PAWD01000013.1, read as the reverse complement.
CCGGTACAATGGGAAGGAATAATATATCTCGGTTTTATTTTCAATAGTTCTTCGACAGTGGGTTCTATAATTTTCTCAAATATTTTACCACTGAGATGGAAGCCTCCAAGAACAGCATAGACACTATCTATTCCCGTTATTTCTTTAGCATATCTGATCGTGTTAATTATACCTGCATGTCCACATCCAGTTAAAACAACTATACCCTTTCCTTTGACATACATTACTAATGCCTGGTCATCTTTGATTAGCTGATCTGGTTGCAATTTACCATCAATTTCCGCATAGTGAATAGGAAAGCCTTTTTCAAAATCAGTCTTTCTCGTGATCTCTCCTGTTACTAGTATTGAGTCACCAATAATATATGGTTCTTTTATGCTTTTCACATCAGCACCATTTTTTGTAAGTTCATCTTCATTTAGAACAGGATACTTCATCTTTTCTCCATTAGGAAATAGTAGAAATCTCTTGAGAAACGCATCTGTATGTAGAATTAATGGTATATTTCGTTTAATTCTCTTTAATACAGTAACAAGACCAGCAAAGTGATCCTTGTGACCATGGCTTAACACTATAGCATCTATACTATTAAGATCTATACCTAACCTATCAACATTGTAAAGCATACCAGTTTCACTAATCCCAGTATCAAAAAGTATACGTTTTCTTGGATATCCATATACATCAACAAGTGCTGAAAAACCATGTTCGGCTATCAATTGAGGTAACATGATACCATCTGCGTATAATGGAGGTCTTTTTACCATAGTATTACTATTAAGTAACAGATCCGTCACGTTATCCATCAGTATCGTGATCTCGACCTTGCTTACTGGTTTAATCAACTCTTTAAGAAGTGAAATTCTGAGATTTAAATGGTTTAGTAGTGTAGAAACTTACTATGATTACCCATGATATTTTTCTTTTTTTTAGCATATAATATATTCTTTATAATTTGACAGTGTAATATTTAGTATGTTTGCAATAATAATGTCGGGTGGTATGGGTAGAAGAATGCTATCTAAGGAAGAGAAACCTATGTTAATGGTGAAGGGAAAACCTATGATAGATCATGTCTTTACCGCATTAAAGAATTCAAACTGTTTTGAAAAAATATTAATAATTGGAAGCGTTAATACACCAAATACCACACGGTTTCTAGCAAATATTGGTGTAGAAATAATAAATAGTTCTGGAAGTGATTACGTTAAAGATCTGAATTACGCTTTAGAACTTATTAGACCAAACAAAGTATTAGTAATATCTGGAGATATGCCACTGATCGACAGTAATACGATCAAAAAAATAGTTGTTAGTTTTGACAAGTGTAAAAAACCATGTCTCTCAGTCATGGTAAGCAAGACAATGTTTGATGATCTTGGTGTAAGTGCAGACTATTGTTTGGAACATGATGGAAAGATAATTTGTAATACAGGCGTTAGTATAATAGACTCGTCGCAAATAAATGGTTATTCAAGTATAGATGAGGAATTATTAGTTATGGATGAAGTGCAGGTAGCAATTAATGTAAACACTAAGAATGAACTACAAATAGCAGAAAAGATACTAATCTAGTATTTCAATTCCTTCACTGAATAATTTGGCTCTACTTCCAGTTCTTTCAGCTATGATTGCATTACATGATTTACATTTAATATCGATCGTGGTATGAGAAAACACGATATTTTCCTTACTACATTGTTTACACTTTACAGATAGAAAGTTACTCCTCGGTTCAGGAATGAGTATATGTTTCTTTTTATTACTCTTTATAGTCATACTGCAACAATCTCCAATTTACGTACACGCATACCGTGTTTTTGAATAATATAATTACATTCCTTACACTTCATCATCAACACTTGCTTTTTCGTAGTCTTAGCAGTCCTCTTCAACTCTGGGAACTTTTGACCACCGTAGCCCTTCTTGTCTTCTGCATGTCTTCTTGATCCAAGTGCAGAATTTCGAGCCTTACCTTTTTTATACAAACTTACCGCATGAGGAGTATACTTCTTACACTTGGGACAGTAAGTTCTAGTTTCCTTCGGGACTTTCATGTTGACTCTCCCTTATCTCTATAATTTAAACATCACGTTCATAATTCATTTATATGGTTAGGCAAGATCATTTATTATGATAAAAAAACTCGCACAAATATCTAATAAACTGGTTGATTGTTCTCTTGGCAAGCTATCTGCAGATCTAAAACTGAAAAACTGTAATGTGTTAAACACATACAGTGGTGAAATAATGGACAAGATGGAAGTAGTAATCTACAAGGATAGAGTTGCATTTCTTGGTCAAGATGCATCACATGTGAAGGCAAGAAAAACAGTTGATCTTGAGGGTATGTTTATCTCTACCGGTTTGATGGATGCACATACACATTTAGATTATCTTGTTTCACCTACTGAATTTGCAAAACATGCATTGCTTCATGGAACTCTAACAGTCTTTGCAGATCCTGTTGACTTTGTTGGGGTATTAGGCTACAAAGGTTTCAATCTGTTCCTTAAAGAAGTTAGAAAATTACCTATACGGGTTTTCACGATGGTCCCAATGGCTCTTCCTCAAGATCCAAAATTCAGTACCTCAAGATATATGAATTATCAAGAAGTTGTTAGTGCACTTGAGAACGATGATGTTCTAGGATTGGGAGAGGTTCTCTCGTGGACTAGAGTAATAGACAAAGAGAAAGAACTTTTCAAGATAATGAAGTATGCTCTAGACAAAGGTAAGATAATCAACGGGCATACTGCCGGTTCTAGGCGAGCAAAACTCATTTCCTATATATCAGCAGGAATATCTTCTTGTCATGAACCAATAAATTATGATGAAATGATGGAACGCTTACGATTAGGAATGTGGGTCATGCTTAGAGAAGGTAGCATAAGAAGGGATATGGAAGGAATGCTATCAGAACTACATCGAAATGAGATCAACTACTCTAGACTAATGATGGCAAGTGATGGTGTGGATCCAACTGATATGGTTAAAATCGGATACATTGATCATTGTATACGTCTATGCGTAAAGTCTGGAATGCATCCAGCTAAAGCCGTACAAATGGCATCACTCAATACCGCAACATATTATGGATTAGATCAAGATCTTGGCGGAATTGCTCCTGGCAAATTAGCTGATATAGTTGTGTTTAACAACTTACAGGATTTTACTGTAACAAAGGTATTCCTCAATGGTTTACTGGTTGTTGATAATGGCAAGGTAATAGTTAAAACTAAACCATTTCAATATCCAACATGGGCAAAGAACACTATCAACGTAAAGAAGAAGTTTAATGCTACTGATTTTCATATAAAAATACCGAAAGGAAAGAAGATAGAAAATAATAAGATACAGGTTATAATATCAAAACTACAGACAGATGTAATAACTAGACAGGATACTGCAGAACTTGCTGTGATAAATAATAATGTTAGGGCATCAAAGGAAGATGGTATATGGAAGATTGCGGTTGTTGATAGACATAATAAAACTGACAATATAGGTCTGGGGTTTGTGAAAGGCTTCAAGACTGATATAAATGCATTCGGGGGCACGATCAATGTTTGTGAAAATCAATTAGTGATATTAGGTACAGACGAAGAACAGATGGCAATAACTGCCAACACGATCATAGACATGAAAGGGGGAATTGTTGCAACAAAAGAGGGAAAAATTTTGGTCAAATATCAGATGGATATTGCTGGTATAATGTCATCAAAGAGTTATGAGGAAGCATTCAAGGAATATGAGGAGATGAATACTACGTTCAAGAAATATGGTTATCCTTTCGATAAACCTCTCAATATATTGTTATTCGCTACCTTCTTGGCACTACCTGAGGTACGCTTTACCAATAAAGGTATGGTAAATGTGAAAAAGAGAGAATATACAAATATGTTTGTATAAAGAAAGATAATCTATAAATTACAGCATATTAGATATAGAGTTATTAAAGTGAAATAATTTGGCAGCAAACACATCAAGCGGGGGAATGCCCGTAATTATACTAAAAGACGGCTCGACTCAGAGTAAGGGTAGAGAAGCACAGAGGAATAATATAATGGCCGCAAAACTCATAGCTGAAATTGCTAAGACATCATTAGGTCCGCGAGGTATGGATAAAATGCTTGTAGATACTATGGGTGATGTCACAATAACAAACGATGGTGCAACTATACTGAAGGAAATTGATGTACAACATCCAGCCGCAAAGATGATGGTAGAAATATCAAAGTCTGTTGATAATGAGGTTGGCGATGGTACAACATCAGCAGTGGTTCTAGGTGGCGCTCTACTTGAAAAGGCTGAAGAACTAATCAACAAGGAAGTACATCCTACAATACTTGTGGATGGTTATAGGAAAGCTTCCGATAAAGCATTAGAGATATTAAATAAGATAAGTATAAAGGTAGATCCTAAAGACCGTAAAATGTTACTAAAGATTGCTCGCGCAAGTATGGCATCAAAATTGGTTCATGACGAAGGTTCTACGTTAGGAGAGGTTATTGTAAATGCAATCGTTCAGGTGGCAGAAAAATCTGGCGATGCATATAAAGTTGATATGGATAATATTAAAGTAGAGAAGAAATCCGGTGGTTCTATACAAGATACGACAATGATTAACGGCATTGTCCTTGACAAAGAGATTGTTCACGGAGGAATGCCTAAACGTGTAGAAAAAGGAAGAATAGCATTAATTAATGCAGCCCTTGAAGTTGAAAAGACAGAGATAAGTGCTGAAATTAGGATAACGGATCCGGAAGAGATGAAAGCATTCTTGGACGAAGAAAATCGGATGTTAAAATCAATGGTAGAAAAAATAATAGATTCTGGAGCAAAGGTTTTGCTCTGTCAGAAGGGAATTGATGATGTCGCACAACACTATCTCGCAAAGGCAGGTATAGTAGCAATTAGAAGAGTCAAGGAAAGTGATATGGTCAAGTTAGCAAAAGCAACTAGCGCAAGGGTTGTCACAAACCTTGACGATCTAGCAGCTGAAGATCTGGGAGATGCAGATCTTGTAGAGGAACGTAAGATAGAGACTGATAAATGGGTATTCATTGAAGGATGTAAGNATCCNAANGCNNTANCNNTANTANTANGAGGAGGNTCTCNAAGAGTNNTNGATGAAGCNGAANGNTCNTTNCATGATNCATTAATGGTAGTAAAAGATGTGATGGAGAAACCAGCAATAGTTGTTGGAGGAGGAGCAGCAGAAGCATATATCGCAACAGAGTTGAAATCATGGTCAAATAAATTATCTGGAAGAGAACAATTGGCAATTATCAAGTTTGCAGAGGCTCTTGAAACAATTCCATTAAATCTTGCAGAAAATGCAGGTATGGATCCAATAGACACAATGACTGAATTGAGGGCAAGGCAAAGTAAGGGGGCCAAGTGGACTGGTATAGATGTAGTAAATACAAGAGTTTCAGACATGTATAAAGAAGATGTTATTGAACCAGTATCCGTAAAGGAACAGATAATCATATCATCAACAGAAGCTACAAGTATGATACTTCGTATAGATGATGTTATAGCCTCATCAAAGTCAGCTATGCCTCCAGGCGGTATGGGTGGAATGCCGGGCGGCATGGGCGGCATGGGCGGCATGGGCGGTATGCCTGGCATGGGCGGAATGGGCGACGAATAAAATACGAAAATTAATTTTTTGTTTCTTTGTTTCCAAAATTAAATAAAATAAGATCAAGATCTATAGTTGTTATGCATGATTTTTTTATTGATAGGATTGTTCAGTTAGACAACTTCAATTCATTGATTTCTGAAGTAAATGCAAAGTTGAAGGTGGGTGGTGGCAGTATCAGAGGAATAAAACAAAACGAGATCAAAGGTGGTAATGCAGTGAATATTGCATATGCCTTAGCAAAACTTGGTGCAAAAATATCATTAATAACTGTAGCAGATAATTTTGGGAGAAATATTCTACAAAATACATTTTCTTCATTTACTAACAAAAAATTGTTAATTTCAAATGGAAGACAAGGTCACACAGTTTCATTTGAGGTTGAGAAAAATGGTAGAAGGGCAAATGTGATGATAAGCGATGTAGGTGATACAGGAAATTTTGGTGTAAATAAACTTAACGAAAAGGAATTGAATATAATAAAGGGTGCATCAGCTGTAGTAATAGCAAACTGGGGAAGTAACAAAAATGGTACAGAATTGGCAATGAAAGCATTCAAAAATAGTCATAAAAATGCTCTATGTTTTCTAGATCCAGCCGATATAAGTGGTAGGAAGGATGAATTCAGGCAATGTTTACATGAACTTTCTGGATGTATTGACGTTTTAAGCTTAAATGAAAATGAATGCAGATTAACAATGAAATCTATGAATCTTTCACCATTACCAATAAACTATTCTAATGTTGATATTGTGACTGCTACAAAGACACTTGCTTCGAACCTGTCGATCAATGTAGATCTGCATACACCGTTGGGTTCTGCTACATCTGATGGTAAGGAAACATCATTTGCAAAATCGTTGGAAGTAAATGTTACAATATCAACGGGTGCTGGTGACATATGGGACGCTGCAGATATTGTTGGGTATTTATGTCAACTGAATTCTAGTGAACGATTGATATTTGCAAATTTATGTGCTGCATTTTACATATCGAGAATTAAATCACCAACACTTTATGAAGCATCAAAATTTCTTAAATTTACTAATATTCAGTAAGATAATTCCTTCTTTTCATGAATAAAAATGTATTATTATCTAGAAAATTGCAGAGAACAAAATATCTAGATTTTCGTCTACAATTGTCCATCAAGTTGATAAAAGAAAAGTATCTAAAATCATTTAGGTATCTGTAATAGAGAATTTATTGTCAATTGATGTTGAGATGAGTGATGATGGTTGTATATAACCTTCGTGGCGGAGTACTAAAGTGGAATACATCTTGTAATGATATTAAAAGAAAAATAATTATATCATGGTATTGATTCAAATTTATTATGAAGATATGCGATGTGATATGAATGAATGTCAATAAGTATCTTATGGTCTTAGCTATTGGTACTAGTATGTTGGTAATCTGCTTACTAGTTTTTCACATTCCTATTCTTGCAGTAAGACCCT
>PAWD01000012.1 GCA_002713325.1 Nitrososphaerota archaeon | reverse complement strand
GCTGAGCCAAAACTACCATAAATTATAGCACCTGCATGACCCATTCTTTTCTCTTTAGGAGCAGATCTTCCAGCTATGTAGGCAACCATAGGCTTGTTATTGATAAATTAAGAAACAACATTAATGCTAAAGAATACTAGTGATGTTGTTGTATATATGATGACATGATTAATTAAGAAACTTACTTTTGTGCTATTTTATGGACTGGCGTTCACCACAATACGAGCAGAACTTAGCTGCCTTTGGGATTTCTACACTACAACTAATACAGAACTTGATCTCTGTTATCAAACTTGTATGTTCCAAGCTTCTAAGGACCTTATCTTCACCCGTGAGCTCGTTTATCCCTGCCAGAACACCGCTTATTATATGATCGTTCATGTTGAAGATAGGTTTGCATACTCTCCCTTGGAGATCCTTATAGGTTATCTGTATCATCAACTCATCTGCATGTAGACCATTCCTTCTTATTATCTTAGCATTTGATATTTGCTCAGCAGGCATAATTATTTCCCCCGAGTCTACTTTGAAGACTATTCTATTCTTACCATCTCTTTGTCTTTCCAATAACAATTTTCCATCAGGCGCTTGGGATTTCCATTTAGGATATCCCTCAACATAGTCACAATCGTAAAGCCTAGTGTCTTGCTGTGCAGCTAAAGCCTTACCCATGGTGCTATCCTTCAGGAACCCTATCTGGTCCCTTATGTAATTCCGTAAGTTAGATTCGAATCTCTTACCAACATAGAGCTTAGCAACTGTAGCAGCTATTGCAATAGTTGGAACTATGAGCAAAGGAATTGACATGAGCAGGTTCCTACCCCACTCACCAGTCCCAATATTTAGCACAAAGTTGTTTGGTTCGCCTTTTATCACTATATCCGTACTGCGCCTAGCACCAGCTACAGTCCTAAGTGCACCGTATTTCCTTGCTTGTATGAAGAACAACGATAGTTTTTCACTAGGTTCCTTAGAGAAAGCAACCTCAAAACCATTCTCCTGTAAGTAAGCCTCGATTCTAGTTGCGAGCCTTTCAAGGTCAATATGATATCCTCTATATCTTTCTGTTTTGGCCATTTCTATAATATATGTTGATTCGTGGAATATATGGTTTTTTATCACATACAAAATTGACTAGACAATTATCACCTTCAAAGTTTTTATCTTATTCATACAAATCCATATTGATATCCTCTATGAAAAATAGAGAAGGAAGAAGAGGTTAACTCCTGTTACTTCGTCTCCTTCTTATGTCTAACCTGTATTCTCCTATACCCAGTACCAGTATATTGTTTGATCTTATTACCATCATCTACTAGTGTGTTGATAGTACTGAATGTGTTATGTTAATATGAGAAATATACTAAAAATATAGAAAAAAGTTGAACTAGGAACTAAATGGAAGAAAGTTAGATGAGGTGTAATAGGGGTAAAAAGTACTCAGAAGAACATAGGAGAAAAATATCAAAGGCTCTCAAGGATAAAAAAAGTTTTTTTATATATTGAGAGCATCTTTTTGGAGAAACTAGAGGAGAGATATCAAATTCTGAAAAGGATAAAAAATTTTCTACAATCAAATACTTATTACAGAGAAATATAATATATTATGAAACCATAGATGAAAACACTGACTATAGCAAAGTTTGGTGGTAGTGCGCTAGGAACAAACGGTTCTAGCATACCTAATGTTATAAAACGGATAAAAGAGATGTTAAAAGATGAGAAGGTTCTTACTGTATTTTCAGCCCCACTTGCTATTTATGATGGTAAAACCATATCCATTACAGATATTGGATTACAAATTGGTAAAAATCACGCAAAATCTAACCCTGTAGACATTAAAATTTTGAGGGAAGTTTATCAAGAGATTGCATCAAAATACATGAATGAAATCTATAGGAAGGAGTTTTTACCGATATTTGATGATTTGTATAGACAGGTGATTATTGCGTTAAAGCATACTACAGAATACAAAAGGTTTGTTGATGTTACAAGGGCGAAAGTACTAGCATATAGTGGAGAGATAGCCACATCATATGCAATGGATTATGTTATGAAGAGCAATGGGATAAATTCTTCGCATGTTGATCTGAACTTTTGGCCCATTATAACTGATGACAATTTCGAAGATGCTAACTTTTTGCTTGAAGAGTCTAGGAAAGCAAGTAATAATCTTCTGGAATTGATCGAAAACAACGACGTAGTTTCCATAGGTGGTTTCATTGGTAAAACTACTGATGGTTTAGAGACCACATATGAGCGTGGTGGTTCTGACAGAACAGCTGCAGACCTAGCAATATTACTTGAAGGAATTTATAAGGTGAAGATCGATTTTGAAAAGGATAACCCTGTTTTAAGTGCAGATCCGAAGATAGTAAATGATGATCTTGAACATATAACAAGTCTTTCCTATAACGAAGCTACACTTGCTGGAAGATTAGGTATGAAGATACTTGACCCAATTGCGATAAAAGAAATCGAGGAGAATAATCTTGACGTTCCATTGGTAATAACAAATATGCATAACCCTGTTAATATTACAATAATACGGAAGGAAGCAGAAACTTCAAATGCGAATCCTTTGAAGATCGTTACAGGTAAGAAAAAGTGTGCCATAGTAAGGATGGAATCTGTAGCAGCATCTCATATGCGTGTTACCTTGCAGAGAGAAAAAATGTATGGAGATTTTGTCCAANTGAGTCCTTACATAAAGGATCATACGGAGATGTCGCGAATGTTGTTCTTGGACGCTGATTATGTGAAGAAGAATGAAAGAAATTTTAAAGCTTATGATAGCAAAGTGGAAATACTATACGGTAGAGGCGTTGTAACACTTATCGGGGATGAAATGTGGAAGATACCAAAGATAGCATCGATGGCAAGCAGCACAATGGGTGATAATGATATCAATATTCTAAACATGGATGCGCAGGAAGAAACGTCACGTATACTAATAGTTGTAGATGACAAGGACGAAAATGTTGAGAATGCAATACGTACTATACATATGAAAAGAAAAGAGATAAACCTATAGTTCAACTATTCATTTAAAATTCTACGACTATAATCTATTTCGTGTTTGAATCGAATTGTTATAATATTGAAAGAATACACAATCAGATCTAAATGGTCTTATACTCTGGACAAAGAGAAACTAAAGAATAAGCCTAATTATAGTCAAGGTTCACTATGATCTGGGTATTGACTCCATTGCCATGGAAAAGTAAAGTTCTGCTGCTGATAGACGATATGCCATAGCCTTCTCAATTATTCTCAAATCTAGGTTGGAAGATCCTTTTTCACTTCCTTCTGCATACATATGTGATAGCCGCAAATATGTCAAATATTGTGTTATATGATAACGAAGGTATTTTGATGATTCTTCCCATTCTTGCGGAACGTTTGTGCCTATACTTTTTGCAAGATGAATTATCTCATATGCTTCCATCGTCATGACTCTATTGTATTCATTGGCTCTTATTTCATGATCTTTCCATCTTCTCCATAAGTCATTATGGGAATTAGAGATTTCTTCCATCCTATTACTCTCTTGAACGAATAGTTGTCTGTAGTTAGTTTCCTCAAACTTCATGGGTCTTGATTCCTTAAAAGCCTGATATTTGGTAGGTAACATACCAGTATACGTTATTTCATTTTGTGATACAGTCAAACCTATTATAATTACAATTACAAAAACTATACCTATACTCAGACTTATCTTCATTAGTCTAAGCAATGAATTTAATTTATAACTTCAAGTAATTAAGTTTAAAGAATGAAATCATAATTCTCAAACCTATTCAATTCGTATTTGGTTCCAATATCTTGAGCGAGTATATTCGCAATTTCAATTACCTTATTCAAGTCAGTTTCTAGCAAATGATGATATTTCTATAGTTAATTAATCAGATATCCAGCAGAAGTTCCTAAACAGAATTTTTATACATTATACATATTCACTAATCTTTTTCTGGTATCTAATATCCTTAAGTATTCTGCTCTTTGCAATCCATTTGTGAAATGGAATTGTAAGATTACTCATGGCAAATTCAAGTACCTGTTCTATACTACTAAATTTGTATGGCTTAGTTTTCAGCATATTACGAAGTTGTTCTCTTACAAACCATACACCTAATGGAATATTAAAACCCGGATGGATTTCACGCAGTATCAATACAGTCGCTTGTCTTTGTGACCCATTCAGCATTTCTGCTGCAGCAAGTCTAGCAGAATAGTAACAACCTCCAACCCTTGCGTAATGGTCTATACCCATATAACCTTCATTATCACCCATTATGACCGGTTCACCATATTGCATTAGGTTCCATGTTGTGTCTGGGAACCAAGCTTCTAACCATTCAAAACTCCATACACCAGGAATAACCACAATGATGAATATATTCATGTGTATCTTTTTCAAATAAAGGAGATATTCACCGATGTTTTGTTGCATCTTCACTCTTTCAATTAGTGATTTTGATGTTATGTCATCAACAGCTGTTATACCCCATCTAGTTGGAACCATCCTCCTTGCCTTACCTAGTGAACCTATACTGAAAGACTTCTGTATTTTGGATAAAGGTACTCCATCACAATAAAGCCGTATTACTGCCTCACTAGCCCTTAAATCCTTATCATAGTACACCTTCTCTATTCTCTGATCTACACTTACATTACCACTAATATTGAACTTGAACATCTCTCCAGAAGGACCAAATGGTGGTATATACTCATTAAAATGTACAGTTTTTGCAGGTTCCTTCTTTAGTAACATATTAGAATCGACAGATCTGTCAGCCATAGCCAATTCCTGTAATGTTTGCACTATTCCAGTTTCTTTCTTAATATCTTTCACGTCTATCAACGTAGTACCTCTTACAAGTGACAGTCTAAAGTGCAAAATATCATCTATTTTGTAATCATGCCAAAGCTCAGGCGTATCATATGTTGAAGTATCATCAAAGATTGGTNGGAGCATGGGCCCTACCATTACTTTAGGGTATCCTATTCTACCAACAAATACACTTGGTGGGCTTGACCCTTGAATCTCTGATGCAAGATCAAGTCTTAATTGTTTTACATTCATCTTTACCATGACAGGGCAATATGCCAAACCACAAAGACTTTTGGTTCCTTTACACTGTATACACAGTTCAGGAGGGATCTGCAACAAATTGAAATAGTATTATCTCGATATGAAGTTTATGATTTCATTTATTTAGATATATATTTTAAATTATATCAAGATATAAGATGAATCCATTTTTGTCTATAAGGATAAGTACTATTATTCAACACTGGAACCAGTAAGTTTGATGTTATGCTAATTATTTAATTGTATCAACAAACATGTTTTTTATTTTTATCTAGATTATGATGTCCATCGATTCTTGCAAATACTGAACATGAATGTTTGAGTGTATCAAAGTCAAAGAGTCTAATCCCACATTTTTTACATTCCCATAGTGCTACTCCATGGATGTCATCGATAAAGTTGTATTCAGTCCCGTGTAAACAGGAACAAATACCAGATAATTCCTCTTTACCACATCCTATTTTATTATCATGTATATCCATATCATGATCACAGTTAGAACATTTACCTTTCAAAATTACTCCCATTTTTGATTTTCAAAATTCTATTGTTATATAGTTATTTAAATTATTATCTTTTCTTAAAGAAGGAGATATACAACATCTTTTATTTTGAAGTCTGTAGTGTACCGAGATATATATAACATTAGATTAGAATTTATACTATATCAAGTTTGGCTCTTGCTATCAATCTTGCAACCCTTATCGGTTCGGGAATTGATCCTTGTAATACAAATTTATTCAATGCTTGTTCTGCACTTTTTGTATTTATTCCTTTTACACGAATAAATACATCATATCCCGTCTTCAACTTGATCTTTTCTCTGCTTCCAAGCCTATGATATGCTTCTAGTTTATTCTTCCATGTATCAAGAAAAACTTGTTTTATATGAGAATCAAGTCCCTCTGATTCTTTGAAAGTAACACCAATTATCGGAATTTTCAGTCTTTGCCACAGTCTTTCTATATCGATTATGTTATACATACTTATTATCAACCCTCCTAAAATAACGAAATTAATGTCAGTCCGATCAAGGTTTTCATAAATATTAATTATAGTATCTGTGGCATCATCGCCCTTGATAGTAGCACTTGCATAAGACACACCATCGATCACTATATCACTTCGCATTACAATACCGACCAATATAGATTGATTTTGCGTTTTTACAAAACTTTCTGCAATACCAAGCGCTCGTATAGCTTTCTTCTCAATATGTAGACGCTTCATCTCTATTTTCATCTATATTCTTTATTCTAGATACCCTGGTGTAAAGAATCATCACTATTGCAATAAAAGCCATACTGATTATAATCCACATAATGAGTGCACCGACATCTAATGCCACATGCAAATATCTTCTCACACATCATATAAAGTTGCTTTACATGAAATCAATTTTCAATGAACCAACATCTAGTTTGGTTTTATAACATTTTTTTTCTTTTTACATAAGTTTCTATCTTATAATTTATTGAGAGGATAAACTGTTTGTCTATGAATGGAATGTCAGATCCAATTTTTATTCTTACAATATCTATAACATTGTAAAGTTCTCTTGTGATTTCTTTCGGTTAGCCTGTAGAGAATTCTAGATTTTTGTTGATTAAATTTGATAATGAATTAACTGCTATATCACATAAAATAATACTCTTTCTGGTATTATTTTACAATACCATTCACTATATATCATCGATGTGTTCTCTCCCAATTTCCAACTAGATTTTGACACTCTTCTTCTTACTATCTTTCCCAAACCAGAATGGTATTAATTTGATTAAATATCCACTTTGAATGTTTATTGCATTTCTTCAAGGGTGAAGATAAATCTTGAACCTTGAAACTCAGTAGTTCCTTCTCTTTCCCAATTGATCTTGTAATTTTTAGCAGACTGCTTGCCAAGAACCTTGATCTTTTGCGGTAAAGATTTCCATAGATGTTCTACTTTTTCTTCACTTCTGGTCATGAGCAACGAACGTCTTCTCTTCATGAGATATTTTACGATTACATTTTTGGGTTGATGACCTTCTACAGGTATCTTTTCACTTCCTAAATCTATTACGAATTGTCTCTTTACCAAATCAGAATTATTATTTCCATATAAGGTAAAAAGGACTCTTGTCTATCTTCGATCACAAATCGACAAATAATTATGAATAAGTTTATACAATAATCTCATTTATTTTTCAGATACTTTCGAAAACCTTTTGATGTAAGTTTAGAAACCTTCTTTTCTACATCTTTTCGCATGTTTTCTTTATAGTTTGCAACTTTCTTAGCTATAATATCATACTTTATGCCTAATATCTCACACGCAAGTACACTAGCATTTTTAGCGCCATTGATAGCAACAGTTGCAACCGGAACGCCACTAGGCATCTGTACAATAGAAAGTAATGAATCAAGACCGTCAAGAGATCCAGTTTTTATCGGTACTCCTATCACAGGTAAATCAGTTACGGATGCAATCATTCCAGGTAAATGAGCGGCGCCTCCAGCACCCGCAATTATAACTCTAATACCCTTCTTTCTAGCCGTTCTAGCATATTGCATCATTCTTTGCGGTGTCCTATGAGCAGAAACAATTGTCAACTCGTATTTTACACCAAATAATTCAAGAACTTCAGCTGCATCATTCATTACAGTAAGATCAGAATCACTTCCCATTATAATACCGACCAAAGGTTTACCCATTGATATCACTAATATCCTCAATCCTGATCAACGATCTACATTTCTTCGCTTTTTGAATAGCACTTTCAATATTAGAATCTAAGACAGTAATATGACCTAGTTTCCTTCCCTTTCTCGTTATTTTCTTCCCATAAATATGTAAAGAAGCACCAGGAATTGCAAGTACATCTTTAATACCTTCAAACGCATAAGGATAATTAGAATCATCTTCTCCAATGATGTTTATCATAACAGCTGGACTATGTAAAATAGGTTCTATTAACGGAAAGTCGAGAATGGCTCTAATATGTTGCTCAAATTGCGATATACTACAAGCTTCAATTGAGTAATGTCCAGAATTATGTGGTCTAGGAGCAATTTCGTTAATCAATACTTTATCATCCTTACCCAAAAACATTTCAATTCCAAATATTCCTACTCCATTCAGTACACTTAAAGTAGCATCTGCGACATATTTGACTTCTTTTATTCCCTTCGTGCTTATCCTTGCAGGTACAATTGTAATATCAAGTATGTTATCCTTATGAATATTTTCAACTACAGGATGCCTAACAACTTGCCCACGACTATTTTTAGCAATCATAACAGAAACCTCTTTCACAAATGGAACATATTCTTCCATTAAACATTTTTTATTTTTAAGGAATTTTATAGCCTCATCGAGATTTTCTTTAGATTCAATTACAAAATTGCCTCGACCATCATATGAATCAAATCTAGCCTTAAGCACTGCAGGATAACCAAATTTTTCTAATGCTTTCAAAAGATCTTCCTTCGTTTCTACTCCCATGAAATCAGGAATAGGAAGATTATTCTCCTTCAGTATTTGTTTCTGTAACAATTTATCCTGAATGTTTCTAAGCGTTTTAGCAGAGGGATGTATAGAAAATCCATTCATTTCTAATTCAATTAAAATATCAGAATTACCTAGCTCAATCTCATAGGTAATAACATCGCATTCATTTGCCAATTGCCTTATCGCATTTTCGTCTTTGAAATCAGCTACGATTTGTCTATCAATTACAGTAGAAGCAGGACAGTTAGGCGTGGGATCCAGGATAATTACATACATTGACATTCTTTTCGCTACTTGTGCTATCATCTTTGCCAGTTGACCACCCCCGATGATCCCAATTCTAGCATGTTTCACAATATATAGCGGGTCAACTTTATCGGTATAGATCTTAATCGAACGTTCTATTACACGGGTCAAATTCCCTTTACGTCTATATATTCTATATACTGGTTATATATTTTTGTGATAATCTAGGCAATATATTCACATTTAAAATAATCCAGAGGAAATTACTTCAAGAAGAGGGTTTTTTATCTTCTTACAACATAATTCAAGGCATGCAAGTGAATGATATACTTGATAAATTAGTAAAGGGAAAGTTAAGCGTTAAAGATGCACAGAAAATGCTTTCTTTGCATTCCATAGAATATGTTGAAGATTTGGCTAAATTGGATGTTGGAAGAGATATGCGGAGAGGTATGCCTGAGGTTGTATATGGAGAGAACAAAACTTATTCCGATCTAACAAAGATTGTTGACGCTGCATTAAAACGAAAAGGTTCTGTCATAATAAGCAGAGTAAATAATGAACATGTAAAAAAATTACAGAAATTTCTAAGAAAAAAGGGTAGTGTAACTACTAGTGAAAAGGCCAGAACATTGGTAGTAAGTAGGAAGAAGGTTAGTAATACCAAAGGCAATATTGGAATAATAACTGCTGGAACATCTGATATTGCTGTGGCAGAAGAAGCTAGACTCATGGCTGAAGCGATGAGTTGCAAGGTAACGGCCAATTATGATGTTGGTATAGCTGGTATACATAGATTATTCCCAATATTGAAGGTAATGGTAGTTAATGAGGTAGATGCAATAATTGTAGTTGCAGGGATGGAAGGTGCTTTAGCATCAGTAGTATCAACGATGGTGGACATTCCTGTGATAGGCGTTCCTACTTCTGTAGGCTATGGTTTTGGTTCTAACGGACTTGCCGCACTAGCCTCAATGCTTCAGAGCTGTACAACTGGTTTGGCTGTAATGAATATAGATAATGGTATAGGAGCTGGTGCTTTGGCAGGTATTATTGCAAATAGGATTACACGTTATAAAAAATAATTTATGATATTTTCTAATCAGTTCACATGATTCCATTTCCTACAATACCCAATGCAACAAGTTCACTACCAATGCCGTAACCTATCAACGCTATACCGGTTCCCAAACCAGCCATCTCTATACCGCCAGTTATCCAGTTCCTTTTTGCCATGTTAGATTTGATAGAACCGATAATGAAGGATGATATTATACTAATTCCTATTGCTATTAACAGAGCAGTTAATCCATCCATGAAGAAATATGGTATTATTGGAAGTATACCGCCAAGCAGAAATGCACCAAACATGTTTAATGCACCTTTTAACGGACTACCAACAATCGTAAGATTAATGTTTAATTCTTCCTTAAGCATCGTTTTTAACCATACATCCTTATTTGATGTTATCTTATCAACGATTGTTTTCAATTCTTCTCCCTGAAAACCTTTAGTTTTATAGATATCTTCAATCTCCTTTCGTTCTTTTTCTGGCATATTTTCTATTTCATACAATTCTCTTTTTATTTCGGACTCTAAAATCTGACGCTGTGATTTAATTGAAAGGTAGTTTTGTACTGCCATTGCTTTTGCACCAGTAAACATACCTACTAGAGAAGCGAGTATAATTATCCCTGCATCTACCTCAGCACCACCAACACCTGCAATTATACCCAATGATGTGTTTATTCCATCTCCAAAACCAAAAACTACATCACGAATGATACTACTTTCCTTTATATGTAGTTCATCATACACATGAGGGATATCTTTATTCATGTAAAACACTATTGATGAATTCAATATAAATATAACAAATTTTAGTATCTAATCTTAATATTAATTCAGTAATTCGATACTACGATTCTCATACATGTAAAAAGAGTTTTATATTAAACATAAGAATAATAGAAAAAATGACTGGAAAACGTATCGTTCTGACAGCTGATCGTAGCTTGATGACTAACTATAGGGGTAATTTCTTATATGGTTTTATTGCGTGTGGACCTTACGAACTTATACCAGAATGGGTTTTCGATAAGGTGTTTTGTCCTAGTGTTGAAACTGATCCTGTTACTGGAGAGGCAAAGGTAGCACAATGTGGCCTAAGACGTATTGAAGGTGCATTGTTGAAGGAGTACAAGCGTGATGACGTCTTTATAGCACAACCGGATGTGCTTGATAAGGCAATAGGTCCAGACACCAAAGTTGTTGGTATCAATGTAATGGATCCATTAGGAATGGCTCCAGTTACAACAACAATGTCACCAGAAATGCTATCTTATGTGGCTATGAAGTTCAAACGTATGTGTGCAAAGATTATTCAGTTAAAGAAACAATACAAATTCAAGGTTCTTGTAGGCGGTAACGGTGCTTGGGAACTTGCAAAACCAGATAGGATGAGGATACATGGTCTAGATACTGTAGTCGTTGGCGAAGCAGATGAATTAGCACTTGATATTTTCAAAGATGCGGAGAATGGTGATATCCCAGAATTATTACATACATTCGTTCGAACAATTGACAATATTCCAGAAATCACTGGTCCGACAGTAAATTCCTTAATTGAGGCAATGCGGGGCTGTGGTAGAGGTTGCGATTTTTGTGATGTTAACAAGAGATCCAAGAAGGACTTTCCCCTGGAGCGATTACAAAGAGAAGCTAAAATAAATCTTGATTATGGTTTTGATTCTATATGGTTACAGTCAGATGAAATGCTGCTTTATGGGTGCGATAGTAAGGACTTCCAACCAAACAAGGATGCTATACTAGAACTTTGGAAAGGATTGAAATCAAGCGGTGCAAGATTTGTAGGTACAACACATATGACACTTTCAGCAGTAACAGCAGATCCAGATCTAATCCAGAAGATGTCTAACATAAACGGTATGAGTAATTCTAAATGGCTTTCAACGAATTTAGGCGTTGAAACAGTATCTCCAAGGCTTGTGAAGAAGCATTTAGGCGTGAAGACAAAACCATTTCAGCCTGAAGAATGGGGTTCTGTTGTAAGGGAAGGATGTAGAATACTTAATGAAAATCATTGGTTCCCTGCACTAACATTGATAATTGGCTGGCCTGATGAAACTCCTGAAGACACACAATATACAATCGAGTTAGTCGAAGATCTTTCCTCATGGAAGATGAAGGGTTTACTTGCTCCCTTGTTATATCAAGACTATAGCGAAAAGAATTCTATGCACTTTGGTAATCTTAATGAATCTCAATTTACTTTGTTCTGGAGATGCTGGGAGAATAACTTACGTGTAATCAACGACATCATTCCAATAATTGTTAGGAATAAATCCTTTGGACCAATGATGAAGGTATTCATGGCTATGTTGATCAAAGCTGGTACATGGGCAATTATGCGTTACCTACGTGGAATATGCAAGGAATTATTCGATCAGACACCTGATGATATAATCAGCAAGTATACGAAGAAGTCAATAACTATGACAATCAAAAGTTAGAAACGTTGCTTTCTAAACATGATCCTTGCACACATACTTAGAAATTTGAAAATTTCACTCGGGTTAAGCTTAGATTTACTTTCCTTTCGATCTACAAATGTTATAGGTACTTCGCATATATCAAATCCATATTGTGCAAATCTGTAGAGTATCTCTACCTGAAAAGCATAACCATTGGATGTTATCTCATTCACGTTTATTCGTCGTAAGCAACGTGATGTTAATACTCTAAATCTACTCGTGACATCTTTTATGTATAGATCACATATCATCTTCGCAACCATATTTGCGGTAGAATTTTTGATTTTCTGGTGTCCCATCCCACTATAATACCATTATCAATACGTCTACTTCCCACAACAACATCCTTACCCTCGTACAGCATTTTTAGCATCTTGTGTATATATTTTGAATTATGTGAGTTATCAGCATCCATTTGTACAATTATATCAGCTTTAAACTCATCAAGTGCATACGTGAAACCCTCTTTATACGCAGAACCCAGACCCTTTTTACCATTTCTTTGTAACACTACTGTGCCATTATGATTTATCGCTAATTCGTTAGCGATCTTACCTGTTCCATCTGGGAATCATCGTCAATTATAATCACTAATGATTTCATACTAATATATTTCAAAGTCTATTCCAATAACTCAATTAAAACTGGTAGATTTTTACTTTAGTTGTACGTAGATATCACTACAGTAATGCGATATATTTTGGTTGTAGTAATACTTGTAGAACAGAAAAATCTTTAGGTACTTTACAGTAAAACAATTATAAAATAATAAAAAATTGGTAAATGCTTATACAGGTAATACTTTCAGCATTGTATTCCTTCTACTTGCAACTATAATTGCACCAATAGATGTTGCTAATACAATTGCGGCAAGAACACCAAATTCAGGAATCACTTGTGTACCAATTATCTCGATTTCTGTCGTACCAGATGATATTGGTATGCTCAAAGTCCTCTCTGTTGATGTTGTACCTTTTTCAGAAAACGCTGAGTCGTCTCCATCTACTAATACTATGAATTCATCATCGTCATTATTTATTTTTGAATCAATTAGATTTCTAGGTAATGTTATATCAAATGTTCCATCTTCTTTCCCACTTGTACTTATTGTTATTATCAAACTTGCAAATTCTTCATCGACTTCGATACTCTTTACACTTCCATTGGATAGTGAAGTTTCAACATTAAAAACATTATTTTCGAACTTTACAGTTGTTGATTTAATTGTTGGTGTTGTTGTTGATGATGCTACAACGAACTCAAATGTTGTCTGAACACTCTGTCCTGAGTAAGTTGATTTTACAGTGTATATACCATCTATTCCCAGTTTACCACCGATCTTGAAATCGAATGAATACATTCCATCACTGCTTGGTGTTGTCTGTCCTATTGTATACATCGTATTTCTTGGGTTGAATACTTGGATAGCAACTGGTACACCTTCTAGAACAGCTGGTACCATACCCTTTGTTTTTATTGTTTCACCTGCACCGTAAGTTGTCTTATCTACATTTACTGTTAGTTGTCCTGCTTGTGAATATGCAAAATTTGGAGCAACAGATATTAGAGATGCGAAAATTACAGCTACTATAGCATATTTTGCGTAACGCATATCGTTCATGGTCCAACAAAGTATATGTCTCTTGGTATATATCCTTTTATTATATATATGATTAATTTAATATCGTCTAAGATTTTAGATTGAATATAATATTAAATGCATAAGATTTATATAAGTACTTAAAGTCAAATAAAGAGTTTGAATTTGAATTTATTGGAGTTTATCAGCACATGCTATTATTAGGGATTGTGATAAGTCTTAGATAAACCAGGAGAAACAAAGGCATTTGCTTTTGATATATTAAAGCATATTTATGTACCAAAACACGAAATACTTCCAAAAAAGGAAGCGGGTGAAATTTTATCCAAATATAATGCAAAATATGAACAATTTGCCTATATCTTCTTGAGTGATCCAGCTTTGCGAGATCTTGATGCTAAACCTGGAGATATGATTAAGATCAGTAGGAAGAGCCCTACCGCGGGTGAGAGTATCTATTACAGATATGTGGTGGAGGGATAAAGATTGTCGAATAATAATAAGGATATGTGGTCTATAATAAAAGATATTTTACAGAGGAATGGAATTGCTAGACAACACCTTAGTTCATACAACGAATTCGTTGAATATGGCTTACAAAGCATAATAGACGAAGTTAACGAAGTAATAATAGATACAGTAGAATATCCTTACAAGATCAAACTCGGTAAACTACAATTGAAACAACCTAGGGTAATGGAGTTAGATGGTTCAATAACTAATCTTTCACCTTTAGAAGCTAGACTACGTAATTTATCATATGCTGCTCCAATAATGCTGGAGAGTAGTGTAGTTGAGGATGGCAATGTGCTTGAAACTAAATTTATACATGTAGGTGACATGCCTATTATGACCAGATCTAATGGTTGTATTCTGTACAATTTACCGGAAAATAAACTTGTAGAATATGGAGAAGATGACAGAGATCCTGGTGGTTATTTCATTATTAATGGTTCTGAACGCGTAATAGTAGGACTTGAAGATCTGTCATATAATAAAATAATAGTAGATTATGAAGAGGTAACCGCAGGACTTGTTCACAAAGCAAAAGTATATTCTTCAATAGTTGGTTATAGATCAAAACTTGAGTTAGTTATGAAGCAAGACGCTTCGATAATGACAAAGATTCCAGGATCACCAGTAGATCTTCCATTGATGGTACTAATGCGTGCTTTGGGTCTGGAATCGGACAAAGAGATTGCTGATGCGGTTTCACTTAGACCTATAATGCAAGACGAACTTGAACCATCATTCGAAAAGGCCGGTGAAGTTTCAACAAGCAGGGAAGCCGTTGTATACATAAGCAAGAGAATAGCCCCGGGTATGCTGGAGGAGTTTCAGATAAAAAGAACCGAAACTCTGCTTGATTGGGGTCTTCTTCCACATTTAGGTAAGAATAGAAATAATAGAGAAGAGAAAGCACGATTCCTTGGAGAGGCTGCTTGTAGATTATTAGAATTAAAATTTGGCTGGGGAGATGTCGATGACAAAGATCATTATGGTAACAAAGTTATCAAATTTGCAGGACAAATGCTAGCAGATCTATTCAGAACTGCATTCAGGAATTTGATTAGAGATATGAAATATCAGTTGGAGCGCTCTGGGCAGAAACGTGGTATTAATGCGATCGCGGCTGCGGTAAGACCAGGTATTATCACTGATAAACTTGCTAATGCGATTGCAACTGGAAATTGGGGGAGAGGTAGAGTAGGTGTAACTCAATTGTTAGACAGAACTAATTATCTTTCAACGATAAGTCATTTGCGAAGAGTTCAGTCTCCATTAAGCAGAAGTCAACCTAACTTCGAGGCAAGAGATCTACATCCCACACACTTCGGAAGGATTTGTCCTAGTGAGACACCAGAGGGCTCTAATTGTGGACTGGTGAAAAATTTGGCACTCTCAGCATTAATTTCGGTAAGTATCCCATCTATAGATCTAATAGAAAAATTGTATGAATTAGGGGTAACACATGTTAACGATTCCAATGATCAATTGAAAGAGAATGGAAGTAGAATCTTCGTAGATGGACGGTTTATAGGATATGAAGCAGATGGTGACAGGCTTGCACAAGCACTTAGATTGTTAAGACGAACAGGCAAATTACATCCTCACGTTGCTATTTTCTCTTATAAACCAGCAGATGTTGATGCTGTCGGAAGAGTCTACATTAACTGTAATGCTGGTAGAGTATTAAGACAATTGATAGTTGTGAATGATTGTAAATCATTGGTTACAGATGACATACTCGAAAAGATAACCAAACAGTTCCTTTCATGGGAAGATCTAATTTCAATGGGTATAATCGATCTTGTTGATGCGAATGAAGAGGAAAATTGTTGTGTTGCATTAGATAGAGAAAGTATAACCGATATACATACACATATGGAGATTTTTCCATCTGCCATACTAGGGGTAACAGCTTCGATCATTCCATATCCAGAACATAATCAGTCACCAAGGAATACATATGAATCCGCAATGGCTAAACAGTCATTAGGATTCTCTACACCGTTAATGAATGCTAGTACTTATGTTAGACAACATTTCATGTTCTATCCACAAGTACCTATTGTTAATACTAGAGCAATATCGTTACTTGGACTTGATGAAAGACCAACAGGACAGAATGCCATAGTTGCTGTCTTACCATACGAAGGTTACAATATCGAGGATGCAGTAGTGTTCAACAAATCATCGGTAGAAATGGGTTTGGCAAGAACTTTCTTCTATAGAGTATATGAAGCCGAAGCAAAACAATATCCTGGTGGTATGCGTGATAATTTTGAAATTCCAGCAAGTGATACTAACATCAGAGGCTATCGTGGTGAGAAAGCGTATAGGTTGCTTGAGGCTGATGGCGCGATAATGCATGAGTCAGTTGTTACTGGTGGTGATATACTGATAGGAAGAACAAGTCCACCAAGATTTATGGAGGAGTATAAGGAGTTTGAGGTTAAAGGACCATATAGAAGAGATACCAGTGTTGGTGTAAGAGCTTCAGAAACTGGCGTTATAGATACCATAGTAGTAACTCAGTCCGTAGAAGGAGGAAAGATGTACAAGGTAAGAGTTAGGGATATGCGTATACCAGAAATAGGAGACAAGTTCGCATCAAGACATGGACAGAAGGGGGTAGTAGGTATGTTATTCAATCGTGAAGATATGCCTTATACTGAAGAAGGAATAGTTCCTGATATTATTATAAATCCACATGCATTTCCATCTAGAATGACGGTAGGCCAGTTCATGGAGTCTATATCAGGTAAAGCGGCTGCAGTAAGAGGACGATTAGTAGATGGTACAGCATTCGTAGGTGAAAAAATTGACGATGTGAAAAGTTCATTGGAGAAGTATGGTTTCAGCTATAGTGGTAAGGAAGTAATGTATGATGGAAGGACTGGAAAGAGGTTCCCTGCAGAAGTATTTATCGGAGTTGTTTACTATCAAAAACTTCATCATATGGTAGCTGATAAGATACATTCCAGAGCAAGGGGCCAGGTACAGATGCTAACTAAACAACCTACGGAAGGCAGGGCTCGTGGTGGTGGTCTTAGGTTTGGTGAGATGGAGCGTGATTGTTTGATCGCTTACGGAGCATCGATGGTGCTAAAAGATAGATTACTTGAAGAGTCTGATAAAGCAGAAATATTCATTTGTGAAAGATGTGGTTTACTTGCATATTATGACATAAAGCAGAGGAGATATGTATGCAGAGTCTGCGGTGACAAGTCCAAAGTGTCATCTTTAGTTATTGCATATGCATTCAAGTTGTTGTTACAGGAAATGATGAGTCTTAATGTTGCACCTAGGTTGTTGGCGAAGGACAAGGTGTAGTATATGGAAGAATCAAATAAGATAATAGCTGGAATAAAATTCTCAGTATGGCCTGCAAGTGAGATCAGAAAATACTCTGTAGCTGAAATTACTGCACCTGAAACTTATGATGAGGATGGTATGCAAGTTCAAGGTGGTCTAATGGATGGTCGTCTTGGTACGCTGGAACCTGGACAAAAGTGTGCTACTTGCGGGAATACATCAGCAAAGTGTCCTGGTCACTTTGGTCATATAGAACTTGCAGAACCAGTTTTACACATAGCATTTGTAGATGATATACACAAACTGCTTCTGGTTACATGTAGATCCTGTAACAGAATCAAATTACCTCAGGAAGAACTTGATGAGTACAAATCAACACTGCTCAACAGACAGGCATATGCAATAATTACCATTGAAAATATTCGGGGTGAAATAATAGACAAAAGTAGGAAAATAAAGACCTGTCCTCATTGTAATCAACAGCAATATGATATTGTTTTTACAAAACCTACAATGTTTGTTGAAAAGACAGAGATCGGTGAAAATAGATTACTTCCAATTACTATAAGAGAAAGACTTACACATGTATTAGATGATGATCTTCTAGTACTGGGATTCAATCCTAAAACTGCAAGACCAGAATGGTTCGTGCTCCAGGCATTACCTGTACCTCCAGTTACAGTAAGACCATCTATAATACTTGAAACTGGTATAAGATCAGAGGACGATATAACACATAAGTTAGTCGATATCATACGTGTTAATCAAAGGTTGAAGGAAAGTAAGGAAGCAGGAACTCCTCCATTGATTGTGCAGGACTTAGTTGATTTATTACAATATCACACTACCACTTACTTCGATAATGAAGTTTCAGGAATACCTCAAGCCCATCATAGATCTGGAAGACCTTTGAAGACATTGACGCAGAGACTGAAGGGGAAGGAAGGTAGATTTAGAGGAAGTCTATCGGGAAAGAGGGTTGACTTTTCTAGTAGAACTGTAATCGCACCAGATCCTAATTTGGATATATCGGAAGTAGGTATTCCAGAAGATGTTGTAAAGAAACTTACTATACCTGAGACAGTTTCTGAATGGAATATGGAAAGACTAAAGAAACTAATATTGAATGGTACAAATACATATCCTGGGGCTAATTACATTATACGACCTGATGGAGTAAAGATAAGGTTGGATTATGTTATTGACAGACAAAATATAGCAGATTCACTTGCTATAGGATACATAGTTGAGAGACATTTATTAAATGGTGATATCGTCATGTTCAACAGACAACCATCACTACATAGAATGTCTATAATGGCTCATTTTGTGAGAGTGTTACCATATAGAACATTCAGACTTCATCCCGCAGTATGTCCACCATATAACGCCGACTTTGACGGTGATGAGATGAATTTACACGTGCCACAAAGCTATGAGGCCAGAGCAGAAGCAATGTTACTAATGCAGGTTCATGATCAGCTGATATCACCTAGGTATGGAGGACCTATAATTGGCGCTATAAGAGATTTTATTACTGGTGCATATATGCTTACGAAGGATGATACTTATCTAACGAAGGAAGAGTTTGCTAATCTAGCACTTATCGGAGGCTACAATGGTTCGTTACCAAAACCGGTAGAAATTAAAGATGGTGTAAATCAATATTCTGGCAAGCAATTATTCTCACTATTCTTACCCAAGGACTTTAATTACGTTATCACGTCGAAGTGGATGAAGAGTACTAAGACTGGAAAGACTAAGGATGTTGTAATAAAGAATGGTGAACTGCTAAGCGGTGTGATAGACAAAGCGTCTATAGGTGCTGAAGAGCCTGACAGTGTTCTACACCGAATTGTTAAGGACTATGGAACTCAAACCGCAAGGAAGTTTTTGAACTCTATACTAATTATGTTAAAGACATTCATAACACATAATGGATTTACCTATGGTTACGGAGATCTAGTCCTTTCAGATGAAGCAAGAAAAGAGATTAGAGATCTAATAGGGACGGCATACAATAAAGTGGATGATCTGATTAAGCAGTATAAGGAAGGAACATTACAACAGACAAGAGGTCTCTCATCCGAAGAGACAGTTGAGCTTTACATAGTAAACGAACTTGCTAAGTCAAGGGATCGTGCAGGCAAAGCAGCAGATAAGGCGTTCCCTAATGACAATGCTGGTGTTATAATGGCATCAACTGGTGCTAGAGGATCAACGCTTAACCTTGGACAGATGACAGCTGCACTAGGCCAACAATCCATAAGGGGTAAAAGAATAGAGAAAGGTTATCACAATAGAGCATTGACACATTATCTACCCAATGATACGAATCCTGATGCTAAAGGTTTTGTGAAGTCAAACTACAGAGATGGTTTGAATCCATTAGAGTTCTTTTTCCATGCTATGGGTGGTAGGGAAGGTCTTGTTGATACAGCAGTCAGGACACAACAGAGTGGTTACATGCAAAGGAGACTTATCAATGCATTAGAACATTTAAAGATAGAATATGATGGTACTGTCAGAGATCCACATGGTAACATAATTCAGTATCTTTGTGGTGAGGATGGTATAGATCCAGCTAAGAGTGATCACGGAAATGCTGTTAATATAGAAAGGCTGATTGAATCAGAGACTATAGTTGATGAAGGTGAGAAAGTTACAGATGATGAAATTAATACAATAATAAAGGAATATGATGAATTATTGAATATTAAGATTATGGAAACCCTTTCAACCGAGTTGAAGAAGAACAAATTGAGTAAGAAAGGAGTAGAAAAGGTATGCAAGCGAACTATTGAGCTTGTGGATGATGCAAGAGCAGAACCTGGAGAGGCCATAGGTGTTGTTACAGCGCAATCTATAGGCGAACCTGGTACCCAGATGACCTTACGAACATTTCATTTTGCAGGTATAAAGGAACGCAATGTCACACTAGGTCTACCTAGACTCATTGAGCTCGTTGATGCAAGAAAGAAACCTGTTACACCGACTATGGATATTTATATTTCTAAGGAATTTAGTGATTCACAAGAGAAAGTACTGAATATTGCTAAAGAAATTTTATCTACAAAACTGGTAGATATTGTGGAAAGTACAGAAACTGATTATAGTACTACTATAAGTTTTATACTCAACGAAGATAAAATGAAAAAGCGTGCATGTAGTATAGACTCGGTAGTTGAATTACTACATAATTCAAAGAAGAAACTAGAATTAACTAGTAATGATAATATTATAACATTGAAAGTTCCTACAGAAACTGATTCTCAAACACTAATGACCTTACGAGCCAAGATGTTGAACACTAAGATTAAAGGTGTCCCAGATATAGAAAGGGTAACTGTCGTGAAGCAGGGTGAAGAATGGGTGATACAGACTGCTGGTTCAAATCTTTCGAAAGTATTTGCAATAGAAGGGATTGATCATTATAGAACTATCACTAATAATGTTTACGAGTTAGTCTCAGCGTTAGGTATAGAGGCTACCAGAACCGGATTAATAAGAGAGATTACTAATACACTTGAGGAGCAAGGTCTTGAAGTTGATATGAGACATATTATGCTAGTAGCAGATCTCATGACATCTAAAGGATATTTACAGCAGATAGGAAGGCATGGAATTGCTGGAACAAAGACTAGTGTACTTGCAAGAGCTGCGTTTGAAATTACAGTTCCAACTATTGCACAGGCTGCATTGAAGGGTGAGATTGAATCATTAAAGGGTGTAACAGAAAATGTCATTGTTGGTTCAACAATACCTGTTGGTACTGGAATGGTAGACTTATACATGAATGTGGATCAAAATGAGCAAAGTTCTTGAGCAGGTTATTAAGGATTCATTATCGACCAAGAAGTGCAAGATCGGAGGCATAGCAGTGCTACGTTCAGTTAAGGATTCAAAACTAATAGTGTGTTCAGAATCATTACCTGTAGATACTAAAAACAAGATAACTGAATCTGCAAAGAGTTTAAACATTCCTATATACAATTTCGCTAACACTTCAATGGAGCTTGGACGATTTTGCAAAAAACCATTTAAAATATCTGTTATTTCCATAGATAACACAAGTGATTCCGATATATCAGGCGTGTTGGAAGAAATTAATAAAGAAGATGACGTAAAGCATGGATAAGTCATTCATTAAAATTATATAGTACAGAATTGAAAAGAAAATGATTGAAATGATTCAAATCAAATTAACATCAAGCGAATTACAGTTAATGTCAATGTTCCAGAGTGTAACTGGAGCAACAGCAAGAGATTGTATAATTGACGAAAAACTGGATAGAGTGATATTTGTTGTTAATGAAGTTGATATGGGTCTTGCGATCGGTAAGAACGGCACAACGATAAAAACATTACAGGATCTGGTTGGTAAAAAGATTGAACTTGTTGAATTTTCTGACGATGTTATTAAGTTTATACGCAATATGTTAAGTGCGAGTTTGGTTTTAGATGTTAAAATTAATGAAAAGGATGATGGTACTAAAATTGCTATAGTTGTAGTAGATTCAAAGAAGAAGGGTGTTGTTGTAGGGAGAGAGGGAAGGAATGCTGAAAAGGCAAGGCTGTTGGTTAAACGCTACTTTCAAATATCAAATGTATTAATACTTAGTTCTGAACAGGTTCTACGGTGATATAGTGGCTAAAAAATCTCCTCTAGGTTTGTTTGCAGGAAGAGTGCTTAAACAGAAGAGAGGAAGACTCAGATGGTCCAGGAATTCTTACAGTAGAAAGATGCTTATGCTTGACAAGAAAGCTAACCCGCTGGAAGGAGCTCCTCAGGCTAAAGGTATTGTTTTGGAAAAAGTAGGTATCGAATCTAAACAACCCAACTCTGCAGTAAGAAAGTGTGTCAGAGTACAACTGATTAAAAATGGTAAGACCATAACAGCATTTCTGCCCAGAGATGGTGCGTTGAATTATATCGATGAGCATGACGAAGTTACTTTAGAGGGTATTGGTGGTTCTATGGGTGGTGCTATGGGAGATATTCCAGGTGTTCGTTGGCAGGTCTTTAAGGTAAACGGCGTTTCGCTTAGAGAATTGGTTAGAGGTAGAAAAGAAAAACCGAGGCGTTGAATATGTCAAAATCTACATCTAATTTGTTGTTATTCAGGAAATGGGACCTTACCAATATACAAGTTAATGATCCTGGTCTTCAAAGAGTACTTTCACTAAAACAATGTATAATTCCAATGTCATTTGGGAGGCAGGAACATAAAAGATTCAGCAAGGCAAATGTAAATGTGGTTGAACGATTGGCAAACAAACTTATGCATTTTGGTAAAAGATATGCTAAGAATACTGGAAGGATGGGAGGTAAGAAAGCAAGATCTATTAATATCGTAAAAACAGCATTTGAGATAATACACCTAAAAACAGGAGAAAATCCGATTTCTATTTTAGTAAAAGCTATAGAAAATGCTTCTCCAAATGAGGACACAACTAGGATAGTATATGGGGGCACTGTCTATCATGTTTCCGTAGATGTTTCACCGTTAAGACGAATCGATTTAGCGTTAAGATTCGTAACAGAAGGTGTAAAAGAATCAACATTCTCAAATCCCAAGACAGTTGAGGAAGCACTTGCAGATGAAATTATTCTGTCTGCACAGAATAATATGAGTAGTTTTGCCATAAAGAAGAGGAATGAACAAGAACGTGTAGCAATGGCATCACGTTAGAATATAAACCCAAAAAAACCAGAAA
Source organism: Nitrososphaerota archaeon (assembly GCA_002713325.1). GTDB lineage: Archaea > Thermoproteota > Nitrososphaeria > Nitrososphaerales > UBA213 > UBA213. The sequence goes on along the minus strand of PAWD01000012.1, from coordinate 30,378 downwards.
AAGAACAAAGTCATGCATTTTTGTTCTACTTATGTATTAATACGGCCTTCACTTTTATTTTATTGTGGAAATATCTGAATCTAATTTGAGGAAACATGTAAGGTATTTGACTTCAAATTTTCAAGGTAGAGAGTTTGGTAGTATGGAAAACGAAATGGCTGTCAAATACGTTCAAAAATGTTTTCAAGAATACGAATTGGAAGCACCTACAAAATTTCCCGAATATATACAGAAACTTCCAGAAGGAGGACAGAATGTAATTGGAATATTATATGGACAGGATAACGAATTCTCCAAAGAATGTGTAATCATAGAGGCACACCACGATCATCTTGGTGATGGTTTTGTTGGTGCCAGCGATAATGCTGCAGGAGTGGCTATTCTGTTGGAGATTGCTCGAATCTTTGCGAAGAAGAAAACCAATCGTAGTTTGCTTTTTGCATGTTTTGATGCTGAAGAACAGCTTCTCACTATAAAAGGAAAACAACAAATGATGTATGGTGCGTCTTATTATATCGACAATCCCGTATTTGATCTTAAGAAGACTGTTTCAATGTTAACACTTGATACCTTAGGTCGTAACAATCTTCAAAACCTTATACTAATACTTGGTTCTGAACGTTCTTTATTCATTCAGGATATAATTTACGAATGCTCAACAGATTTGCGTAAGATCTTATTCAGTATTGACAAGCTCACCGGTTTAAAGGGTAATTACATACCATTTATAGAAAAAAAAATTCCATCTTTGTTTATAAGTAATGGAATGCATCAAGATTATCACAGTAAAAATGACACAGAGGAAAAATTGCAATATGAGTTACTTATACAGGATATTGAATTAATAAGTGAATTAATTTATGCGATTTCCAATTCTAATAAAAAACTAGATTTTTGTAAGAATCCTATTTGTCCTAAAAGTGAAGTCGAAGACATTCTATATTTGCTAAGATTATTACAGGAATTGGTTTGGCAGAATAAAGGCAGCGCGGAACAATTTAATTATATCATTAACAAGTTAGAAGATAAACCATCAAGAAATGATTTGAAACAAGCTGTACAAATAATATTAGGATTCATGACTCCGAACTTTGCAAAGTTCTATCTCTTATTGAATGACGCCCAGATAGCAGAAAAGAGAAAAGAGTACTCTTTAGCTCTGAATCACTATCAAGAAATTATCACATTATATGATCAGTACAGAATACCATATGTTTGGATACAAGCAATAAAAGATAAAATCACAAAATTAGAGGAAAGAATTCATTAAATTCAAATAAACTTACTATGGACAACTTTAGTGGATTTAATACCAACTATCATTTTTGTTTAAACATTGCAATAATGCCTAAAATGAGAAGATTTATCAATTTCGTTACAATATAATTTAAATACATTTCTATAGAGGAAATTCTATTAATATACCAATTTGAGAATTCTATTATGTAATAAATTAAATACACGCTAGTATTATGGTTATGTTCTATGACTACTAAGCATAGAGAAACGGAAACTAGTAAATTTATGTTAGAGTTGGCAGAGTTTGGTATCAAGACTGATAAGGTACATCGAAACCTTTCTGTTGATTCATTGACTGAAATAATTATTAGTAGGAATGAGGGAACGATCTCGTCTACAGGGGCGCTCTCAGTAACTTCCGGTAATTTTACTGGTAGAGCTCCTGATGATCGATACATAGTTGATGATGATGTTACACATGACACAGTGCATTGGGGAACTGTTAATCATCCAATATCGGAAGAAAATTTTGAAAAAATACTCAAGAAAATTAAAAACCATATAGAAGGAAAAGAGATATTCGTATTTGATGGATTTGTTGGTGCGGATCCTAAAACCAGGATGGCTGTACGAATAATTAACGATCATGCATGGCAGAATTGTTCTGTACACCAACTCTTTATTAGACCTACATCTGATGAATTAGAATTCTTCAAACAAGAATTTACCTTGATAGTTATGAATGATTTCAAGGCAAACCCAATAACAGATAGTACTAGGACTGAGACTTTCATAATAATAAATCTCAAGCGTAAAATTGCACTCATAGGAGCTACTTCTTATGCTGGTGAGATAAAGAAAGCGATATTCTCTTCAATGAATTATTATCTTCCTAAAAATGATGTCTTTCCTATGCACTGTTCTGCAAACATGGGAAATGACGGTGATGTAGTATTGTTCTTCGGTCTATCTGGTACTGGAAAGACAACTCTTTCTGCAGATCCTGAACGAATGTTGATTGGTGATGATGAACATGGATGGTCAGATGATGGTGTATTTAATTTTGAAGGAGGGTGTTATGCTAAATCTATTAACTTGAAAAAAGAGGATGAACCTCAGATTTGGAACGCAATAAAGTCCGGCGCAGTGATGGAAAATGTCGTTATTGATAAAAAAACTAAAGAACCTGACTTCTTTGATGACAGTCTAACGGAAAATACTAGAATTGCTTATCCACTTAATCACATTCCTAAAGCAGTAATCCCTAGTATTGGTCCACACCCAACAACGATCATATTCTTAACAGCTGATGCATTTGGTGTCATGCCACCTATTTCTAAACTTACCAAAGAAGGAGCGATGTATCATTATATGTCAGGTTACACTAGCAAACTGGCTGGAACAGAAAAAGGCATAACCAAACCTAGTGAAATCTTCTCAAAATGTTATGCAGCTCCTTTTATGCTTAGACCTGCAGGAATTTATGCAAAAATGCTTGGAGAGAAAATAGAAAAACATGGAACCAGAGTCTATCTCATAAACACAGGATGGTCTGGAGGACCATATGGAGTTGGTGAAAGAATCAAGCTTATCTACACACGAGCAATGGTAAGAGCTGCAATTAATGGTGATATTGAGAAGTCTGAATTTATATATGATGATATATTCAATCTCTATATTCCTACGTCTTGTCCTAATGTACCTAGTGGGATACTTAGTCCCAAAAATTCATGGCAGGAGAAGGATGCTTATGATATAGCAGCGAAGAGACTTGCTAGACTCTTTGTTGAGAACTTTAGTAGATTTAAAGATGTTCAGAAGAAAATAAGAGATACAGGACCAAGAATACGTCGTATATAATCACTGATAGTATTAGTTACATTAGATCTGTTTCAGCAAAATTAATCCCAAATAGTTTACAATAGACAACTACAAGTCTAGTTGAATAATTCTATTATTGGGTAATTTCACATCAATACTCACAGGTCAACTAATTTTATTATCCTCTGTAAGTACTATATAGATTAAAATACCATTTTGTAAACCATTAGATTTTCAATAATTAATCATGAAATTATAAACCTAAATTATTAGCCCGGAGCAGATTCGAACTGCTGTCACAAGGTATCTCTTTTTACCGGATCCAGAGCCTCGTACTCAAGGAGTTTCTAACTCTTCCTTGACCGCTAGATTCGGCGATGTTTAATCTCGACCGGGCTTCCGGGCTAATAATTTCATATAACATTGAGTATTTGTTCTTTTAGTTAAGATATTTTTAGTTGGTACCTATCTCTCTGATCGCCTGACCATACTCTAATTTGATTTTCTTCCTCATATAAGGAATAATTCTGTAGTGTACCGAATAAAGATTTTTATCTTTTACAAGTAAACCTTTTACTATCAATGAAACAAAACCCCGGGCTACTTTTGATTGATTAGTTCCCTCTTCTTCGTAAAATTCATCACGAGCTGTGTGATATTCTTCAATAGAGAAGTAATGTCTGTTTTTCTTTAATACAAGAGGCCATATTATATTTTCCCATACCAGCCTCCTATTTTCAGTAGAAGAAGCATATTTTCCCTTCGTTCGTAACATTGATAAGATCACAAAGTTGGAATTATATAATATAAAACTATGGATCATAATTATCTACGATCTGCAATTGATGAGTTATCGAAAGAGTGGGAAATAGACAAACGGATATACGATCTCACACTCGGTAGAAGAAACGATGTAAAAGATACAGCTATCCAAGTTAATGAAATGATTTTTCACATACCTACCCTAACAAATGATAATTTGTATGTATTATGGGACTGTTTATGGCCTCGGTGTCATAATTGCTGTGACAAGCAGGGACGTTTACCATTAACGATTAAAGACATAGAGGTAATATCTGAAAAACTTCACTATACAAAGAAAGAGTTTATAGATAATGAGACGAGGATATCGAGTTGGACTGAATCTGAATCATTTGGAGATGTTATAACATCACTTTCAATGATCTCTTTAAAAAGAATTACCGAGGAAACAGATGAGCAGGATGGTACACCATTATCATGTAAATTCCTAGATAACGAAGGTTCCTGTAAGTTGCACCCACAAAGACCTGGTTGTTGCCAGATCTATCCTTTCACATCGTGGACTACCTTAACAAATGGAAAACCACAGATACATGCTACATTCCAATTTGACGGAAGATGTCCTGGTTTCTATTTATCAAAATCATTTGACGATATGGCAGAAGTATTAGAACATTATTCAAAGATCATAGTTGAATACAATAATGATGTAAGTAGAACAACAAGGGAAGGCTATGGTTTCATAAACATAGTTGATCTTCGTTCTAAACCTTAGTTATCTTTATCATATCTGCCATTTTGATCTCCATCCCAAATCTATCTTCTCTTCTCTTCATATATGAATAAATCCTGATCAGATCTGGTAAATGCTTCATCATACTGAATTCATTATTGATTTTATTTTTCACAAAATTGAACACAGTATGATAGATCTTGAATTTCTCAAGAACAAGTTCTCTATAGCGTGGCAGGTTGTTTATATTCTCAACAAACAGGTCTGCACAGATTGTGCTGGGAATTATTCCTTCGCCAAATAATGCAAATACAGTACCGATTGATTCACCAACACCCACAACTTTTCCGTCGTAGAATGGCTCACATAATGCAGGAGGACTTAGCCTTAGAGGCCTTCCAACTTTCTTCAGAATTTGTCCATTATGTTTATCAAGAAAATCGTTAACTATCTTAACATGTCTTCTGTGCTTGTCACCTGCACCTATGTGAGCGTAACCATCTTCCAGTGGGAAATACCAGAAGTATCCTGTCATAGATGGAAAAGGTCTGATCATAAAATCAGTAAATGGTACTTTTTCATACTTTACTTTATACTGAATTGTAGGAATCCATAATTCATTTTTCGGTTTAGGCAACAATATACGATGAAATCCTGTAGCATCAACTATAAGATCAAAATCCTGTTCTAGGATAGCTTTACTAGGTGCTTTACCGTAGTGGATTTTTATACCGTGAGACATATCTCTAATCAGTTTTATCTTGTCGTATGTACACAGTCCATTCAACCTTACTGCAAAGGAATTCGTTCCAGCCTCAACACGTAGGTTTAATCCATCATGAAGTAAATAATCCTCGAAGTTAAGATCACATTTTCTGGCAAGTTTGCTCATGTCAGTTTTAGTCGTGCCCCAAGCGCATATGGAATCATGATTTTCTTCATTCATTCTTTCAAATCCAATTACGTCATGTTCCTTAGATAATCTATTTACAGTATATGCACCGGCAACTCCTATTCCGACTACTGCAATCTTCACAAATATTTTTGTGTAAACTCTATTAATAAACGCTTATTCAATATAGAGTGCAGGTTTGTAAGGCCGTGCAATTTTAGCTTTATTTTTTGGATCTATTTTTTCTATATCATCTTCATTGTATATAGTAATTTCACTCGTAAACTCTTTAATTAGTAAACTTCTTGCATCATCAAAAACCTTAGATTCATTTATCAATACAAGTTTTATTTTTCTATCCCTAGAATCTAACCGTTCCGATAAGATATCTTCTATAATTCGCTTTACCATATCTGGAGATTGTTTTACATTGTTTGTGTTTGAATCTGAAATGAGTAACTTCATTATTTCACCAAAATTTGTTTTTCCTTCAATTATCACATTTAATATTTTTCGATATACATTCCATTTCCATTCTGCAGCAGTATAAATGAATATCTTATTTGGTTTGATTTTAGTAACTTTAATTATATTTTGTATGTCAGCCATCAAATTCATAATCAATACTTCTGATTCATCAACTGTGTAATCTATTTTTGTTTGATCAATTTGTGGCCAGTTACTGAACATAACTGATCTATTTCCGAATATTTCCCACATCTCTTCACTTATAAATGGCGCAAACGGTGCTAACAACCTTATTCTAGCATTCAATACATACATCATTACACCAGATATAGATTGATCAGTTCTCTCTTTAGCATTAATACGTTTAAGATACCATTGTATATCCTGATCCATTAAATATATTATATTATGAAGGGCTTCTCTAACCCTAAGTTTATCCATCGCTGTTGTTGAATTTTCTATTAAATGTTGCAATCTACTAATTATCCATTTATCTTCAAGTTGTAGTTGACCTAAATCTTTCTTTGTAAATCGTGTACACATATTGTATATTCGTTCAAGTCTTTCTCTGATTCCCTTTACTGCATCAAGTGTAAAATCTGCATCCTGAAGTAGTTCAGCGGCTAACAGCATAGATACTCTAATAGCATCAGCACCGTACTCGCGTATAGCATTTCTTAATGGAATTATATTACCCATTGATTTTGACATTTTTTTACCTTCTGCCAGAACACTTCCATTAACCACTATCTGTCTTGGCCATTTTGAGTGATTGAATATAGCTATATGATTAAAGATGAAGAATGTGAGATGGTTTGGAACCAGATCCCTACCAGAATGTCTTGCATCTACTGGATAGAAATATTCAAAATCATTTCGTATTCTGTTCAATAACTCAACAGAGATGTTGCACAATTTAGCCACTTCTTTATCAATACCGCTGCCTAACAAAACATAATCGAAAAAAAGATCGTTGAATTCAGCATTCTTTAATGTATTATCGTTGATATATTTTGCAATTATATAATAAGCCATATATATTACAGAATCGGAAAGGCTTTCTATTATCCACTCTTTATCCCACGGTAGTATTGTTCCCAGACCAGATTTTCGTGCACATGCTCGTTCCTTTAACCAATCAACTGTATAATTGAATTCGGACCTTATTTCATCAGGTGTTAATTCTATCGAGTCTATACATTTGTGCGCTTGGGATTTCCAGTTTGGATCAGTGTAATTTATGAACCATTGATTGTTTAGCAATTTTACAACACATTTAGTACCACATCTACATGTTACAGATTTTATCAAATCGAGCATTATATCAGCTGATTTATTATGTAACATATTCTTCTTTACTTCATCCCTAGCTTTTACTACATTCATATCGGCATATTGTATAGTATTGCCTAGCATCATACCTTTGTAGAACTCGTGCGAGTATAAATCTGAAGTAGCTTCTTCTAGTTTAGGATCATCCTGATTTTTTATTTTGAGTTTGTTAATCACTTCTAATGCTGGCATAGAATCATATCCCTCAGATTGAATTATTACCACAGGTTTTACAGCTTTCAATTGTTCATCATTTAATCCAAAATTTTTTAGTAGTACTCTATTTTTCTTTAGATCTTCTAGTGCTTGGTAGTCATACGGAGCATGTGCAGGTACAGACATAACAATACCAGTTCCATTTTTCGGTTCAACAAAACTTGCTGGAAATATAGTAACAATTCTATTCACCAGTGGAACTATAACTTTTTTACCTACAAGTTCCTTTCCTCTAAATGTATTTTGCACGTCAACATTCCTGTTCAAAAACTTTAATTTTTCAACACATCTGGTACTAATTATCCAGTTCTCACCATCAATACTGGCTCGGACATAATCTGTTTCTGGGTTTATCCACAAGTTAGTCACTCCAAAAATTGTTTCTGGTCTTAGAGTAGCAGTTGGAACCTTATATCCTTCAAGGTCGAATTTTATTAGTGTGTATTCCATAAATTCTGGCTCAACATCTCCTACTGTGTCATGTTGACTTACCGGGTTACCATCATTGGGACACCATCCTACTGGATGTGAACCCTGAACAATGAGTTCTTTCTCTTTCAACTTTCTGAACTGCCAACCTATGAATTTTGTATAAGCATCATCTATTGTAGTGAATTCTCTTCTCCAATCAACGGCATAACCCATTTCCTGCATTCCTTGTTTGATCTCATTATGAAAATATCTTGCTATGTTAACTGGTTCAGCAAAACTTTCAATTTCTTCTTTAGTGACTTTGCATAGTTTAATGAAAGTATCTATCAGATCCTGATCTTTAGCTAATACACGTTTGGACATTGCAAGTATGGGTGTTCCAGTATAATGGAAACCAATTGGGAATAGTACATTGTAGTCCTTCATACGCATATATCTAGCATGCACATCAGCCAAAGTGTATGTTCTACCATGACCTATATGCTGAGGAGAATTGGGATATGGGTACGCCACCGTCACAAAATATTTTTTCTTGAGCACTTGTGGCTCTGTTTCAAATATTTTTTCTTCATTCCATCGTTTTTTCCATTTTTCCTGTATTGCATTCCAATCTAACATAATATCACTTACGCACAAATTCCTCTATTTTGAGGAGAACGTTCTTGATCCTTTCGACAGATTTTCCTCCTCCTTGTCCAAACCTATCATCTCCTCCACCAGAGCCATCAATAGTGTTTGCTATTTGCTTGGCTATCACACCAGCTTTAATACCATTATTCCTAGCTCCTTCTCCAACGAATACAATAACACGAATTCCTTGTTCCTTTGCTATTAATGAGCAATAGATCAGCGATGGTTCAATATCAATTGCTTGTTCACCAATAACTATATGATACTCTTCATCTAATTCTTTTTCATACACAGTAAATAGTTTAATTTTTCCAATATGTTTTGTCTTTTGTATTACATCATTTACAATTAAAGGTGCAAACTTTTTTACAGTAGTCTTCAGTTTCTTTCTAGTTTCATCTGTATCTTTCATAGTATTTTGAAATGATTCTATCAGTTTTTCTTTACTTGAACCTAACGTTCGTACTATTTCGTTTAATTGTTCTTCTTGTTTTTGTATATACTCTAGTGCTGCTTGACCTGCAACAAATTCAAGTCTGACAACACCATCCTGAATACGTTCAGCTTTTATGATTTTCAACATACCAATCTCTCCTGTTCTAGTAACATGTGTTCCTGCACATGCTTCTATATCCCATCCCTCGATGTTTACAATTCTGATCTCACTATTGGGTACATAACCACCTTGATAGATCCTGAAACCATAAAGTTGTTCAGCTTGGTTTCTATCTAATGTCTTTATGACAACAGGTAGGTTTTCCTGAATTGCCTTATTAGCAAATTTTTCTATTTTCATTATATCATCTCGTGTAAGAGAGGAATGATGCGTTATGTCGAGTCTTGCAGAGTCATAATCTTTGAATGCGGAATGTTGCCACACCCATGAACCTAGAGCGTTACGTGCTGCGGAATTCAGTACATGTGTTGCAGTATGATGTCTCATTATGAGTCCTCTTCTTATGGGATCAATAGCACATTTTACAATGGAACCTTCCTTGAGAGTCTCATTCATTATTTCATGTAACACTACATTACCCTGTTTCACTACATCATTAACTGCAGTATTAGCGATCATTCCATGATCTGGTTCTTGTCCTCCACCCCTTGCATAGAAAGCAGTTTTATCAAGCACAATATACTTTCCAATTATCTTCACAATCTTTGCTTCAAAATCTGTTATATTTTGATCTTCGTAAAACAGTAGTTTTGTAGGCTCAACGCTATCTATACCAGTAATGGGCTTCAGTGCCTTCTGTAGAGCTTGTTCATTATGGAGTACAGCCAACTCAGCGTAGAAATTAGGCGGTATATTTGATATTACACATTGCTCTTTTAGAAAATCCGGTGTTATCCCATCAGATTCGTAAAGTTTTATCAGTTCTTCGTTACTAGGTTGTTTTTTCCCCTTCACAAGATTGTTTGCAATCCTTTTCATTCTTTCAGTAGATTCATGATATCTATTTGTTTCAATTCCAAGAATTGTCTTTATTTCATCTCTATGCTCTTCTAATTCTGGATAAATAGTCTTCAAATAATTAATTAGCATATCTGCAACGTCTTCTAATTTGATATTCCATCCTAATCTATGCAAAGTAGCAAGAGCACGTCTCAAAATAACACGTAGGTTATATCCACCACCAACATTGCTCGGTAATGCACCGTCAGATATAGCAAACAAAAGTGTTCTAGTATGATCTGCTATTGTATATACTGCCTCTATCGGCATTACCATCTTTTCAAGCTTTTCATAGTCCAACTTCAATTCCTTTGCAGCAATAGTTTTTAGTTCCTTCGTACTTCCGATCTCCTCAAGCTTATTGGACATTATAGTAAAGTATTTCGATAGAATTTCATTATCAAAATTAAGACCAATTTTCTCACCTAGTTCTTTTATTATAGGCCCAAAACAGCAGTCGTAACTTGTCGGTGTTCCCATGGTTATCCAGGAAAAGCGTTCTAGGCCTGCACCCATATCTATGATTTTTTCCTTCATTACTCGATGGTTTTTGGGCGTTCCCTCAAATTCCGTAAAAACAGCGTTGCCAAGCTCAAGACCTCTTACAAAATATTCAAGTGAGTATCCAAAAGCACCATAGCCTAACCATACATCTTCAACAAAAGTTATTTCTTCTTTATTTATTCCCAAACCTTCTGTAAGCATTCCATAATCAAGTTCAATACAACGATCTTTCCAGTATCCCTGTTCGTTTGCAAAACTATGTTGACCGATCATACAGAATGAAGTGTAATGTTTTCCGCTCACACCAACATTTTCAATATCGTTAAATCGCAAACACATCTGTGGTACGATCAAAGGATTAGTTGGTAATTCAAAAACAACTTTCCCTCCAATAACACGCTGAAAGTCAACTATAGAAGCAACAGTGAAAAAAAGATCTTCACGCCATCTACAAACAACTGGATATCTTTTAATACTCGTATGATTATTTTTTGTAAAAAATTTCTCAATTTCCTTCCACGTATTTACATAATCCAATCTTTTGTTAGTAGGAGGCTTTCCGATAAATCCATATGATTCACAGTTGGGGCATCTTTCTCTATTCACGAGAGCCCAGAAGTATCTCCAACAGTTAGAGCACTTTTTCCGTTCAAAACCAAGTCTATCAAATAATTCTACTTTATAATATTTATCTGGTTCTGAAGAGAACCTAGCAACAAGCTCATCTTTTTCAGTCAATTTATTTAGCAGAGTATTTTACTGTATTAATCCTTTTGTGTAAAAATACACATTTATCAATAATCCATAATCTTACAACATGTCAAAATTTAAATATAAAATTCATATATCATAATTCATGTTTGGTCTTGGTAAGAAGAGTTCGTTCAAGGAAGGTAATTATATTTTTGCAGTAACTGGTTCAAACGATTCTTTGCAGATAGTTGTAGGTGTGGTTGAAATACCTGGAGAGGGTAGAATCAAATTAGCTGGTTTGTACATCAAACCTACTGGGCTTATAGAAAATACACGTTCAGGGAAAAGAGGCTCACGTTCAATTGAGGTATTAAGTACTCCCCACCCAGATAATTTGATTCATATATTACTCGACAAGGTAGATTTTGGTGATTTTCATGGATATATTGATATTGATAATAACACAGTAAATATAGGACCAAAAAGATACACTGAAATTGATACTTGGTTACGTCAAGGTTTTCCAGAACTTTTTTCAATGATTTTATCTCCAACAGACCAGCGGAGACAGGAAGCAGTGAAGACCTTTGTTGAAAGAATGAATAACATTCAAGATCAAGAGTTGAAACAAACTATATACGCCGTTGCACACCAATTGAAGATCTTTTAGCTTATATTTTTTTTAACATGAAATTCTATTCTTCGGTTAGAATTTTATTATAAACATCCATAGTTATGTAATTTCTGTATTTATTCTTTAACTATTCATTATATTATGATTAAATAAAGGCGTATCATTAAGCTAATCAGCGTTATTTTGGAAAATTTTTCTCCGTGATTTATTATATGTTTTACACGCAATAGTTTTATATTATGGTTCTCCGAAGAATNTTTGCATTAATCATGGAATATATATACGCAGCTTTACTCTTGAATAAATTAAAACAAGAGGTAAATGAGGCTAATGTAAAGAATGTGGTAAAGGCCACAGGTGTAGAACCTGATGAGATAAGAGTTAAAGCCTTGGTATCTGCCTTGGGTGAAATCAATATTGAAGAAGCATTAAAAAGTGCTCCTGTTGCTGTTGCGGCACCAGCTGCTCAGGCGGATCCTGCATCAGAAGCAAAGGGCGGTAAGAAGGATAAAGATAAGAATGAAGTTGAAGAGAAGAAAGGCGAAGAAGAAGCACTAGCAGGGTTATCTGCTCTATTTGGTTAAGAATAACCTGATTTTTTTTAGCAGTCTCATATAATATCTGAGCTTTACCATTTGCTACATGTAGTACATCCTTTACTGTTTCAGTAGTAGCGTGTCCACTGTTTATTGATAGGCTTCTTGCATCACCAAATGCTTTTCTGAGTAAATGTTCCATAGATTCCTTTGTTGTATAGGATGCATTTATCGCCAATGCTAGAGCCGCATTAAATGAAACAAATAATTCTTGTTTAATTTCTTCGATATCAATCTTGAGATCTTCACTTGTATACAACATACCCTCTTGTAGGGCCATATTAATCGACATACCCGCCTGTATTGGTTTTATACCTAATTTGCTCAAGAGCGCTGATAGCTTGTGCGAGATAACATCACCAGGAACAGCAACCACAGTGTCTTCAGAAACTGCTATACTTCCAGAATCTATCTTGGTTGCTACTTTTACTTCCTTGAACTCAGAAAGAACTGGACCAGGAGGTATACCCGTATTGCCTTCTGGTATCACTATTTCATCAGTTGCAATGTCCCCTTTCTTTGCAGGAAGGTAGATCTTGCTTTTGTCTAAATCAATACATATTTTGAACGGATCCCTATCTGTAAACATGAATGCACACTGACCATCAAGAGCCTCTATTACCTTATCAATGCCTTTGATATCCACTTTTTCCAGTACCTTCTTGGCGATATTATTCTTGACCATTATGATCTTGAGTTGGCCCCTAAACTTCTTTCTCACTTGCATTAGTTGAGTAGATCGCACCTTCTCCATTTTTATCAATGCTATCACTTTATGCTTCTTGACAAGTTCTAGAAGATCGTCGTACATCTGAATCTTCCTCTTAGGATATGTTCTGGTTGCTTGCATATTACACCATCTTAGCTTCTACCAATTTAGCAGTTTTTCCCATTGTGAGTTTTATCATTATGTTTCTTATGTTCTTATCACCATTTGGTAGTTTCTTTTCTATTATATTTATAATTATAAGTGCATTTTCAGCCAGATCTGCATCACTCATACTTTCATCACCAATCTTACATGATGTATTTAATTGTGCCTTCGATCTTATTCTGATAGAACTTCTAAATCTTTCCAGTAAGTTTTCTACTGGAGCGTTGAAAGGCATGGCTGTTGCCATCTTTCCTCTAGGACCAAGGTATTGTCCAAGAGATTTACCTACATTTGGCATTAGTGTCGTATCTGCAACAAAGAAATCATATGTTCTGACAAGCTTTTTTGCATCTTTTTTGTTAGAACCAATTCTGTTCAATTCTTCGATTTCAATGATCCTATCCGCCTCCGCTTTCTTAGCCCTTAAAGCCATCTCTCCAGAACTTATAACACAAATGCTAGCCTTCTTACTAGCAAAATGAGGTAGATTAACAACTTCATTTAAAGCAAAACCTTTCTTAACATCGATATCTTTTAGTGTAATTACAAGTTCAATTGATTGGACAAACTTCTTCTTTTCCCCTCTCTCCCTTGCCCTCTTGATTATATCACTAATTTCATTAACGGTAACCATTGTGATACTTTTCTAGATTAGTTATTTAAAATCGTTTAGAATTTAAGATTCATAATTCTGACTATGAAGAATATTAGGGTAATTTAAGATACGATCAAATATTCTTATAGAATAAATCATATAATTTAATATAGAGATGATTTTTTTGATATAGTATATTAAAGAATTGATACATTTACAAGAGTAGACCTATTAAAATATAAAACTAACAATAATATAATGAATTCCTATCATATTTATTAGGTAATGGAAGAATTCACTGTTGTGTATGTAGAATGACCAAGTTTGATGATATTGATATGAAGATATTGTCAGCGATGAATAATGATGCAAGCATATCTATACCTAAACTAAGCAAGAAACTTAACATTAACACATCTGTGTTATACAGTAGGATCAAGAGATTATCCGAGAAGAAATTAATAAAGAAATTTACGATTGTTGTTAATGATAGAATGATTGGTATTAACATAAAGGCTCTGATTGGATTGAATAGAGATCCTAAACTGAGAGAAATTATATACACTGAACTACTAAAGATCCAGGAAGTAGGTATTGTCTCTGAGGTCACTGGAAGATTTGATATGCTAATTACCGTAGGCACAAGAACCTTAGAAGAACTACATAGTCTTGTAATCGAAAGAATAGGAAAGATAGATGGTATTCAGAATACGGAGACCTTCGTGGAGATGCAGAGGATAGAAAATGAACCTCAATACATATTATAGTATTTGCTTACAATAGTTATGAACAAGATCAAACTACCAATAATAAAAATCCACTATCTCAACTATACGACGATTATATTCAGATTCTCTGTGTCCGATAATGGTATTGGATTTTTAAAACTCTCCCAGATAAAAAGTTCCACGTTGTAATTACCTTTATTTTCTGGTATCCAGAATATTGTTGGTTTAATATCCATGTTTGGTTTTATTGCACTCTTTATCCACGATATCATTACAGTAAAATCTTCTGAATCTTTTATTACTACTATATACGTTAATGGTACAGTACTCTTTTCATTGTTTGTAAGTTTTGCTTGTATACCCACCGGTGAACCCAGCTGTACTTTATCAATCATTTCTCCTAGGTCATTCACAACAGATTGTGATTGTATAATAATTTGAAGTGATTTGGTTGGTAATTCTACTACATTTAATGAATTTATCACTTGTGACCCTAGGTAGTTATATGTTATATTCCATTCACCAGTAATTGCTGATTTTCCGAAAAGCCTGAATTCATATTCAAAGATACCATCAATGTTGGGAGCTACTTGCCCAAAATTAAATATGACTCCACTAGGATTGCTAATTTTTATGAGAACAACGTTTCCTGTTATTATGGGTCTAACCGTGCCTGTAATAGTTACGAAATCACCTAAACCATATGTATCTTGGTCATGTTTTACATTTAAATCTACAAATATTTTATCAACAACTGAAACAATAACAGTGCTAGATATTATTTCCCTAAGATAGTTTTCTTTATCAGCCAACACAATCACATTATTGTTGGTGTTTTTTGCTAGTGGCGGAGTGATGAAGGAATATACACCAACTTCTTGGCGTACAGGTAACATAGTAAGTGATTTAAAGAATACCTCTAAAGTGTCTGGATCAGTTAGCTGATTTGCAACATCCTTGAATGTAATGGTTATATGCGCAGATTCACCTACATTGTATACTGTCTTGTTGGTTTCAACATCAACAAAAAGACGTAGTGGTTTTAATTTAACATTATATCCAATACTGGTTGATTTAGCATGAGTGGAATCTCCCTCATAGATACCAAACACTTGGAGTCTCTTGTTATTTAATGATGTAATACCTTCCTGTGCTTCGTAGGCACCAATTTGATTGAGTTTCTTAGCACTTACCTTCCATTCGAACACACAGTAACCATCCTTATCTGTTTTGGCTGTTGTTAAAACAACAGGATTTTGTGCATTATTGAAAACATCTATAAGCTTTACCTCAGCATCCTGAAGTCTTATACGTGTTCCATCATCTTGGATCTGCATTAATCTTCCATATATAAGATAAGTTTGTTCTACGTGTACTACAGCTGGTATTGCATTTTCTTCATAACCCTCAGGGTGTCCATCATTATTCTTCTTTATACCAAGAGTTAGCTCTGTTTTGCTATTTTGTTGTGCTTCCACAGGTAGCTGAGAAGTAGAAATGGAAATTATCAACATTACTGCTAAAATCAAAGCAAGAAGTTTCACAGAATGCATAGCTGAAAATATCCTCTTACATATAAAAATGATGTTGCCAATTTCTGATCGATATTTTACTAAATTATTATTTTAATAAGATTACACGAATTGAATTACCTCAGACTGTCATCCCATTTCCCCTCATCTACCTCTTGTAGCATTTCTTGAGGGGTCTTACTCTCTACCTTCATGCCCATACTTACACATGAGCCTAGGACTTCTTTCACAGCCCCTTTCATATCATATGCATATGATTTTTCTATTTTTAATTTTGCAACTTTTACTATTTTATCGATTCCTACATCACCTACAAACTCTGTACCTGATTGCCCCGAACCTTTTTGTATACCGGCTTCTTTGGCTATAAGAGAAGCTGTGGGTGGCACGCCAACTATAACATCGAACTGTTTTGTATCTGTATCAATTTCTACTTTAACGGGAACCTTCATACCAGCATAATCATTTGTCTTTTCATTTATCATTTTAACAATGGAGAGAACATTGACTCCCAATGGCCCCAGTGCTGGTCCCAATGGTGGACCTGCGCTTGCTTCACCACCAGTAACTAGCGCTGATATGATCTTCTTATCAGTCATATTTTTACTATTTTAAAAGTGAATTATAATTCTTACTATTCCAACTATGTTGACTGTTGTAATGCCTTCTGTACAAGTTTAAGATAATTAGCATCTACGGTAACGGGTAACTGATATGGTGCGTCAAGCAATATAACAGTAGCTTCATGTTTTTCATAGTCAACACGTGTTATCTTTGCTTTCATACCCTTGAATGGACCTCCAATAATTTCTACAGTATCATCTATCGATAGCTCTGTAACAGTAGGTTTCTTAATAAGGAACCCTTCTATATCCTTAAATTGCAATTCTCCTTTTATCTGGCCTCTAATATGTCTTATACCTGTAAGAACTTCATATACTACATTGGCATCTTGGACTTCTATTACAATATAGCCCTTCAGGTTTTCCAATACAAGTATGGAATTAACACCAACGTTCTTTGTTCTAATTCTGTTTTCAAGTAATTTGATTACAACTTGTTCCTGGCCTCCGGTAGTACGAATGACAAAGAATTTTGAAGTTGATTCAGAACCCAACTCTATCCCCCACTATAGGAGATCAAAGATGATATAAACTGAATGATAAAACCTATGGCACCAACTACACCCATGCCTAAAAGAACCAATTTGAGTTGAATCTTATATTCTATCCAACCACCCTTCTTTGCGAGTTTTAAGGTGTTATACATATCCCTCAATATTTTCTCAAAATTAAAATTTAACTTCATTCGATCGAATATAAATAAACTGAGTTTTATATTTCTTTCATGTTACCTTTACTTGTAGCATCAAAACTTGATCCTGCTGGTTACAATATGGCTCATTATATGATAGATAAACACGGTTTCAAGCAGCAAGAAAATGATACCTATACAAACGAAATTGCTGTTTTATTCATTGCCAACGAAGAGACACTTACGATGGAATGGCTTGATAACAGATTCTCTGTCTCGTATTATTTGTTCTTGTCAAGACATAAATCTGAAAGGGGTATACCAACACTTACATGTCATACAACAGGTAATTTTTCCAATTCAACCACAATGGGTGGTAGGCCTAAAGAATTGGCATATGTGTATCCAAGCCTTCAAAAACACTACATGAAGACCATTTCTAGACAAAGGTTAAGGGTTCCAGATTATCAATTGGTTATAGAAGCCACCCACCATGGCCCTACGTCGCTCACAAAGCCTACATTTTTCATAGAAATAGGTTCCACTGAAAAACAGTGGAATGACCAGAATGCCGTATCAGTTGTCTGTGACACAGTGATCGACACTATAAAGAATATAAAGAATTACGGGAATGTTGGTATTGGCCTTGGTGGTACTCATTATCCTTCAAAATTCACCGATATGCTAATTAGTTCTGATTATACTCTAGCATCAGTTGCTTCAAAGCATTCTTTGCAAAACATTAACAAGGTGATGATTGAACAAATGATAAGCAAGACTGTTGAAGATGTAGAATGTGTTTTCATGGATTGGAAGAGTCTTGGCAAAGAGAAGAATAGGTTGAATAGTATAGTTTCTACTCTGGGTCTAGAAGTGGTGAAGGTATGAAGTTGAGCGAGAATGTCTATGAGCTTGTTACAAAGATTCCTAAAGGGAAGGTCACTACTTATGGTGATTGCAAGAGCAGCTGGTAAACCAAATGCAAGCCAAGCGGTCGGACAGATATTGAAAAAAAACCCCAATCCCATAATTATTCCATGTCATAGAGTTGTGAAGTCAACTAGAGAGCTTGGTGGATATGTATATGGACCCAAGAAAAAATTCGAACTACTTATAAGAGAATCTGTGAAAATGTCAAAAGGGAATATATTGGATTTTGAAAAGATTAATTTTGAATTTTAATTCGTTGTAGATACCTTCACCAATTCTCTTAAGTGCGAAAGTGATCTCACATGTCCACCGTTGATCTTTGTGTAAAGAGACCAGTATATCTTATTGTTTATGACACTTCTATCCTTCATTATTTTTATATGACGTCGCATAGATCTCACTTTCTTAACCCATACAGTTTTCTTACCCGTTCTTGCTGTCTTACGTCCTTTCTTCGAACCATGTCCCTTTCCACGTTTTCTAGTCTTTAGATGTCTTACTCTAGTTCTTCCCCTAGACGTTCCCTTCTTTCCAGCAACATAGATAGTGCGAGCCGTAACCAAACTCCTAATATCATTTCTAGTAATAGCATCTATAATATCCTCCATAAATTCTGGCTCAAATTTCACTCTGTTGATACCTACTCCCAGCGTTCTTGCCACAAGTTCACGTTTTTCTCTAAGATTTATTGGTATGAGTTATCACCTATGTGTTTAGTACCTTCAGCTTAAGGCTCTTTGCTCTTTCTATAATTTCTTTTCTCTTCTTTTTTCCAATATTAGCTGCTATCCTAGCAGCATCTTTCTTTGGATCCAGAAGGTTTAATCCATTAATATTGTGAATAAGTTTATCGTAATAACCAGAAGGATGTAGATAACGTGCTACTTTTGGTCCCCTATAACCTATCTTAACTATTTTTGGCCAACCTTTCTTCTGCTTTCGCATCTTACTGTCTATCCCTCTTGGTTTTCGCCAGTTGGGTTTTACACGTTTATATCTCCAGGTCTCCTGTCTTACAAAATCAGGCATGTGTGCCTTTACCCGGCTTCTTAACTCCAGTAGTCCTTTGTTAATCATTATATGGGGAGATATTATGTTTAAATAAATAGGTTTCTGGTTTCATAGAGGAAAATTACTAGTCTAAATTGTTATTTCTTATATAATGAATAATTATATAAGATCAAGATAATGGTTTACTAACACGATTTTCTGAATTATTTCTCTTCGTCCATACATATACAACAACTGCTGTGAACCCTAGAAAAGATATTATTATAAATACTTCTTTAAGAGGTATACCATATATACCAAGGTAATCGTAGAATAAGTTATCGGTTGTCACATTACTTACATTTAGTACAGAGAATCCCTTTTTATCACCATAATTGGTAACTACATTGGCTTCTATCCAGTACTCACCAACATTTCGAGCTGGTACACTCTGCAAGTTGTCCGAAGGTGTAAGTGTAACGGAATAACCATGTCTATTCTCTTCATTTGTTACCTTTACATTAGCAAACGTCCAACTTTCTTCAGAATCTATGGATAACCATATTTTTCCATCATTATTGTTTACGTTCAAACCAATTTCGTCTACATAAACTATCACTGGTATCGTTATCTTATTTTGTTCATCTTCTACGTAAATTCTACCTTCGTATTTACCAGATATATGTTCAGAGAGTTTTGCGTTAATTATCAGATTCGCTGTATCACTTTCTATACTTTCAATATGAGTATCTAGTACTATTGGTTCATCCCAGGCAGTATTCACCTTTAGTTTACCAAGAATATCATCCAGTGATTTTAGTACTACTTTCTTGGAAACTTCTTTATCTTCAAAAAGATGAATTATAATATAATATGGTGTGGCTATTATATTAGTCCTGAGGGCAGCATCTACGTCAAGTCGTCCCGCACCAGCAGTGTTAAACGAATATGGAGATCCATAGACATCATTTACAGGTTTTGCGGTTGTGGTAAGTATTGATGCAATGTCACTAGGTATGAGTTCAGGATTCTTCTGTAATAGTAATGCAACTGTACCTGTTACATGTGGTGCAGCAAAACTTGTTCCACTTGTAACATTATAAGAGTTTCGAATACTAGTTGAATTTATGAAAGCACCAGGAGCTACTAGAGTGGGCTTAAGATAGAATGGTGAAACAGGACCTCTAGAACTGAATGATGCAACGATGTCTGGATTGTAAAATATATTGAGTTCGGCATCAACACTTCCGTTCTCTATAAGGTTTCTAAGTACAAGTCCTTCTTCCATTGACATAGATACTACAGGTATGCTTGGTTTGTAATCTATAGGAGATTTGTTATTGATCAGACTACCGCGGTAAATATTATGTGTGTTGTTATAGACTATAAGTGCTGCAGCTCCATTTTTTACCGCATTGATTTCCTTATCTGTGAAGTATACTATTTCCATCTGCTTTTCTCCATTAATTTCTGTTATTGGACCACCTCTCTCCACCAAGACTATAGCTCCTCTAATGTCTATATCCTTAAGATCATTTACTTTGGCAAACTTACCGAATACCAGATTGCCAATCACTGTTTCTTTTGGAATAGCAGAACCTATCATAGGTATCACATTATATTTTGTAGTGTCACTACTGATCTTCAATGTTGAAACAGCACTCATACTTACGTTGTTTAGAGAGGCTCCTACGCTTATCGCACTAGATGCTGACGCAGGACTACCTATTTGTTTTGTTTGACCATTGTTTCCTGCAGCTGTAACAACTACGATCCCTCTACTCACTAGTTCTTTTATTGCAGAATCAATCTCTTCACTAATATAATCAAGACCCAAACTTATATTCACAACATCTATTTCGTCCTCAACTGCACGATCAAGAGCTTTGATCATGTCAGTAGTAGAAACATAATCACCATCTGAAGCTATTCTATATGCTATAAGCTCTGCCTTTGGAGCGACGCCTTTGGTATTACCATCAGCCGCTATGATCCCTGCCACAAGTGTACCATGACCATCTGTATCCATAGGTGCCTCATCTCTCATAAGAAAATCATAACCACCAACCACCTTTCCATCCTTTCCAAAACCAAAAAGATCTGAATGCGTATAATCTATTCCTGTATCTATAATCGCAATACGTACATCTTTGCCAGTAAGTTCTCTGCCAACATAGTCCCTTACCGTAATATAGTCAGCACCGATTAGTTTAACACTTTTATCTAGATTGGTTTTGAGGAATTTCTCTTCAAAGACATTAGAAGTTATAGTTTCATTTTTCAATCTGTCAATTTGGTCCGTGGTTATATTAATAACTGCACCGTGCATCACATTGCGCAATTTATCATTCATTTCAAAATCATATCCAAGAATCTTTAGATATAACAAATTAAGATCTGTATAAATCGAGTTAAACTCTATAATAACTCGTGTTTGGTTATTGTTATCGGTTGAGGGGATGAAGTTTAAAAACAACACAGAAATTATCAATATTATTAAACCCTCTTGATAAGCATCACGCATTACTTTCAATTTGTAAAAATACTCACTATAAAGCTATTTTCCTTAGATTCAAACACAAAGGTTAAATCGAATAGAATAATAACTAATTGTATGGTAAAAAAATACTCATTACCTGATCTACCATACAAATACGATGCTCTAGAACAACATATTTCGAAGGATATAATGACATTGCATCACGATAAGCACCATCTAGCGTACGTAAATGGAGCAAATACAGCACTGGAAAAGCTTGAAAATGCTAGAAAGGACAACTTCAAAGGAGTTAATGTAAGGAGTGTGACAAGAGACTTATCATTTCATGTATCCGGTCATGTACTACATTCAATATTCTGGCCTAACATGAAGGCTAATGGAGGAGGAAAGCCTGGAGGTAAGCTTGCAGATATGATAAACACAGATTTCGGTAGTTTTGACGCATTCAAATCACAATTCAGTGAAATTGCCAAGGCAGTAGAGGGAATTGGATGGGCTATACTAGCATATGATCCACTTTCAGATCAATTGATGACATTCAACATAGAGAAGCATAATATGCAGGTCGGACAGGGCGTAGTACCATTGCTGGTACTTGACGTATGGGAACACGCGTATTATTTGCAATATAAGAACGATAAGGGGAGCTATATTACGGCGTGGTGGAACGTAGTGAACTGGGACGATGTTGATACAAGGCTTGGAAGAACGTCTCCTTTGTGATATCCCTCTAGAAATGTGGGAAACATAAATCCTAAATCTTCTTTTTTTCAAATCATTATAATATAAATAAACGAAATAATTTTATGAACATATTACAGCGATAGATGTCATAATAGAAGAGAGATTCAAATCATATAACCTAGAAAATAGATCAAGAAGTATAATAAAATAATTATTGAGAAGATACAACAAGAAACTGATTAATGATATCCTAGGAGAGACCAAGGTAGACAAAGAACCAACTGTCAGAGTGTTAAGAATCTTTTCAGAATGCATTTATAAGCAAGAAACCTTTTGCACTTTTCGTTATGAGTGAAGAAGAGAAGATACAGGCACTGGTTTCACAGATGAAAATGTATGAATCTTATTTTAATGATATTCTTACGAGAGAAAATACTGTTACTAGAATGATGGAGGAGGGCGGACTTGCAATAGAAGCTATAAAAAATATTTCTGGACAAGATACTGTACATACATTAATGCCAATAGGTACGGGTATTTACTTACAGGCATCTGCATCTCCTAACAATAAACTAATCATAAACATAGGTGCTGGTGTTGCTACTGAAAAGAGTAGAGATGATACAGTTGCATATGTAGAATCAAGAATGAAGGAAATGGAGGTTGCACTTAGATCTGTTATGGCACAGAAACAAGATATTGCTACGAGGATGGAGCAGACTAGGAATGAAGTTAATACCATACTTAAGAAAGCACAAAAGCCTAGCTGATTCATTATGTTTGATAGGCTGAAGAGAACGTTTTCAGATGCAGTAAAGAACATAGGAGAAAAGGAACTCGATGAAAATGATATTGATAAAATATTTACCGATCTACAAATTTCTCTTTTGGAAAGTGATGTAGCCCAGGAAGTAGTAGATGATCTAGCAAAAACTATGAAGAAAGAACTTACAGGTCAAACAATAGCGAAGGGAGATAAAGCACAAAATTTTATCAAGAAGAAGCTTGAAGAATACTTATTGCAAATGTTTGAGAAGGCAGGTACAATAGATCTTGTTACTAACATAAACACAAAGTCCAAGAAGGAACCATATACGATAGTATTTCTAGGTATAAATGGAACAGGTAAAACCACTACCATTGCAAAAATAGCAAACATGCTCAAGAAACATGGTTTCTCTCTTGTTATAGCTGCTGCTGATACTCATCGTCCAGGTGCAATAGAGCAAATATCTCAACATGCATCAAAACTTTCNATAAAAGTTGTGGCTCAGAGATATGGCGCAGATCCAGCTGCTGTAGGTAGAGATGCTATACTTTATGCTAAATCTAATAGAATAGATGTCGTCCTGATCGACACTGCGGGAAGAATGCAGACCAGTAAAAACCTTATGGATGAAATGGGTAAGATAATTCGTGTTGTAAATCCTGATTTTAAGATCTTTATAGGTGATTCATTGGCAGGTAATGATACAATAAACCAAGCAGGGGATTTTTATCTTTATACAAAATTTGATGGAGCAATTTTAACTAAAAGTGATGCAGATGCTAAAGGTGGAGCTGCAATCTCGATAGTATATGCAACCAGTAAACCAATATTGTATTTGGGGGTAGGTCAAGAACACGATGACTTGACTCCCTTCGATCCCAAATCATTTATCAGTTCAATTCTAGGTGATAATATTGTGGAATAAGCATATTCTATCTGTTATGGAACTTACAACTAAGGAGATAGAGTATATAATAAAACTCGCGTTGAAATTAAAGAAGAAGTCTGAACCATTACTGAAGAAGAAAGTACTCGCAATGATTTTTCAGAAACCATCAACACGTACCAGGATGAGCTTTGAAGTAGCAATGCTGGAAATGGGTGGTCATGCAGTTAATCTTACAATGAATGATCTACAACTCTCACGTGGAGAAACAGTAGAAGATACTGCAAGAACCCTATCTGTTTATGCAGACGTTATTGGAGCAAGGGTTTACGATCATAATGATATTGTGAAAATTGCAAATGCTGCAAATGTTCCAGTGATAAATATGTTGTCAGATATTTATCATCCATGTCAAGTGCTTGGAGATCTTCTTACTATTAAGGAATTGAAGAAGGAATTAAAGGGGTTAAAACTGACATGGATAGGTGATGGTAATAATGTTTGTAATTCGCTTATAGCTGGATGTGCAATGATGGGTATCAATGTAACAGTTGCATGTCCTAATGGATATCAACCATACAGAGAAGCTGTTGACTTTGCTAAGGAGAAGGCTGTACAGAATAAATGTATTTTTGAAATAACCAGTGATCCTAAACAAGCTGTAAAAAACGCAGATATCGTTTATACCGATGCCTTCGTATCGATGGGGAATGAAACAGAGAAGAATGCAAGATTGGAGGCTTTTCTCCCTGGTTATCAAGTAAATAAAGAACTCATGAAACTTTCCAAACATAATGCAATCTTCATGCACTGTCTTCCAGCAAAAAGGGGAGTTGAAGTTACCGATGATGTTATTGATGGTAAACAATCTGTGGTATGGCAAGAAGCTGAAAACAGATTACACGCACAAAAGGCTTTATTGTGCTTAATGTTAGTAGAAAATATAAAAGATTTATAAGTGATTTGGATTAGCTTGCTCTAATTAAAGGAGGAATAAAATTAATTGAGTTACACACCATTACTTCGAAGGATTAGAGAAGATAAGACTAACTATCGTAAGAGAAAGGCTATTTTGATTGGTAGATATAATTTTACTGTAGTAAGGGTGAGTAATCAGAATGTTCAGATTCAAGTACTAAAACCTAGCAAAAAAGGTGATGAAGTTCTAGTTTCTGTTCACAGTAGGGAACTCATAAAACATGGTTGGAAGGGTTCCAGGAAGAGTATTCCCGCATGTTATCTTACAGGATTGCTGGCAGGTACTAAGGCAATTGCAAACAATGTGAATAAATGTGTTCTTTATACTGGTAATAGGATTTATTCAACTAAAATCGCTGCTTCTGTCAAAGGTTTATTGGACGCAGGTGTTATAATTCCAATAGGAGAGGATACAATTCCACCAGAGAATAGGTTGAATGGAAATCATATTGCTGATTATGCAAAATATCTCAAGGAAAATGATAATCAATTGTATACCACTAGATTTTCTGCAATTATCAAAGAAGGTTTTACTCCAGAAAATTACAACGAAAATGTTGAAAGAACAAAATCATCAATACTTGGTAAACTCTTAGCCAAAGAAGAAGCCAAAGAAGAAGCCAAAGAAGTCAAGGCAGTAACTAAAACAAAAAGAGAATCAAAAGGGTCTAAACAACCAAAGGTAAAAGAGTCTAAGAAAAACAAGGAGGGTGGTAAGAGTTGAGTCAAAGGAGGCGAGAACAAGAAAGACCAGAGTGGAATCCAAGAACAAAACTTGGTATACTTGTGGCTACTAAAGAGATAACATCTATGGGTGATGTATTTGAAAACGGTTATAGAATACACGAGTCCGAAATAATACCTGCTCTGTTACCAGACATAAAGAATGAGGTTACACATGTTGGTATTGTCCAGAAGCAGACAGATGCTGGTGAGATGACAAGGTTTAGTGCTATTGTAGCTGCTGGTAACGAAAATGGCTGGTTTGGTATAGGAAAAGGCAAAGCTTCACAGATGAGAAATGCCATAGACAAGGCAACTAATGCTGCTTTACTTAATGTTATTCCGATCAAGCTTGGGTGCGGTAGCTGGGAATGTCGTTGCAATCAACTACATTCTGTTCCCTTCAATGTTGAAGGTAAAGGCGGAAGTGTGAAGATAGAAATCCTTCNTGGTCCACGAGGACTTGGAATCGTTGCAGGAGAAAACATACAGAAATTACTAAAACTTGCTGGAATAAAGGACGCATGGACCAAGACTTATGGTTCTACTAATACTATGTCTTCAACCACTAAAGCAATTTACAATGCGTTAAGGAGTACATACAGTGTTGGTTAATATGACTCCATACTTGGTTGTTCGTATCAAAGGAACGGTAAATGTGCCTTGGTGGGCAGATAAAACATTACAGTTATTGAATCTTAATAAGAAATTCCGCGCCACGATAGTACCAAAAGAACCATCATTTATTGGCATGCTTCAGAAAGTAAAGAATTATGTTGCTTGGTGCAAGGCAGACAAAGATACCATAAAGATATTAATTGAAAAAAGAGCAAGAAAACAAGGATATAAAAATATTGATGATAGTGACCTCAAGGCACTGGGATATACAAGTATTGACGAACTTGCTGATGCACTGACAGATGGTAAGACAACGTTGTCTAAATTAGATATATTAAAACCATGGTTCGCACTTGCACCACCAAGAAAAGGATTCAAGAGAAAGACCAAACGTATGTATCAAAATAATGGTGTCACAGGAGAAAATCAAGAACTGTTATCACTTATCAAGAATATGATCTAGTATATGTTTTAGTAAAAAATTCACAAATTTAGTTTTACTTTGATCACTAAGTAATGAAACATATGATTTGGTTATAATTATGAATGAAGAAATATCATAGGTAATATCATCGTTCTTCTGATATTTTTCTTTCTAGTTATTCTGTTATATTTTTACTCTTATTCCCATGAACCTTATCAGATATGTCTATCTTCTTTCATACTCTTTTACTAGATTTTTACTTTTAGCATAATGTAGTATATGAAAAAATAGAACAGGGCTTTTGTAGTTGGTCCTACAACTAACAATTTTTGAAACATAATATTTGTTAAACGGTTTTTCAATGAATATCATGAATATAGAAGTAAATAGGGATTATTGACATGAAATAGTATTGACTTGTTCCATATGTGATTCAACTATTATGTTCATATATAGACTCTACCAAGAAAATAGAAAAGGAAATCAGCAATACTAAACTTTAACCGTCTATCGATCATTTCGTTCCTACAAGTTGTTTGTTTTTGTATTCTTCAATCATCTCTTTTAGACGGCCAATATAATTTGACGACTCATCTCTGTATACGTCAAATTCACCGTCTTCCGTGGCAGTAAGAATTGTTATCTGGTTCACCTTCTCACCTGTCCGTTCTTCCCATGCTAGTGAATAAAAACTGGCTTGGATAAGATGTATCTCATTTCTTTCATTCCTTTTTCGTGTGGCAGTTTTGAAATCGATCACAGTCAATTCCTTATCGTATTCAGCTATACAATCAACCCTTCCAGCGATACCATATTTTGTGCTATACAGTCCTTTCTCTAGAACCCTAATTCTATCAATCTTGTCTAGGGCTGGTATCATCTGACTGAACATTCTGGCTGCAAGCTCACCATAATTACCAACAAGATCAGTTTCTGGTTTGTTTGTTAGACAGTTCTCAATTATTTTATGTACTTTAGAACCTCTATCTGTAGCAGCCTTCATCACTTCATTTGCAACTTCCTCACCAACAGATTTTCTCCAATCTAAAATACCCTGTGGTGTGAAATTCTTTAAAAGTGAGGTGATTGAGATGAGCATCCCATCAGGCGTATCATAGTACCGAACACCATCTATATTGATCTGCTTAATTTTTGGAATTTCAGGGTGGAGTACGTGTGTAAATGTCATGAATTATAAATTCTGACTACTAAACACTATTTTATTTGTTAGGCATATTTTTCTCTTTGATTATCTTTTTCCTTTCCAATTAGGTAGAGAACTAGGATAAAATATTAGATTTTTGATTTCTTTCTGTCATTTCTCGTCTGTTAGGTTCTTCTTCTATATTCTTCTGAAAACTTTACACCCTTATTTCCATGAACCTTATTAGTTACACTCATAGTTAGTTTAGTTTCTTCTTCTACTTTTCCATTAAGGAGTTATAAAAAGAGAACACCCCTTTTTCACGCCTAGAAAATGTGTCTTCTCTAGGTCATGAGTTAGATAATGATTCATTGATGTACATCAAAATGCATCACAATGGCTTATATTTTTTATTTTCTTTTTGCCAAAAGTTTTTCCAAATGTACGTGTAATGAATAAAGGATAACTTGATACAAAATATTTCTGTAGGTATAATTAATTATGTAGTAATAGTATTTAAGCCTATAATTTATGTCTGAAATTCATTTCTTCTCTCGCTATGTCTTGGTATCCGTTAACAGTAACCTTTAGATCTCAGTATATCCCTACCTATTATAACATGGTAAAACGGGATAAATACCTATTATATCGCATTAAAGCGCATTATAACAGTGATTTACCTTATGCGGTGATATAATATGCCTATAGTATCATCTAAGTTTTCACCGAAGGAACATGTAGCTTTAATCGAGTTTGCCGCACAACAGGGAGAATCTATAAGTTCTGTTATAAGAAAAGCGTGTATTGGTGAAATTACTCTATTAGAGTATGATAGTCATAAACCAGAATATGAATTTGAAAATTGGGTTAATACTGAGACAGACGAAGTAACAATGAAAGACAATGCAAATACAATTCGAAAAATCTTAGGCTGGGAAGACATCACACTTTAGTTCTTTTCCTTTCCTATTCTTTTCTTTTCTTTTCTTTTCTTTTCTTTCCCTATACAATATTCTGCTAAGTTCTGTGTGTCTATCTTTGCTATCATGATTTCTTTCCACCATTCATCGCTTTACTTATCTTTCTCTTAGTTGCTTTCGAAAGAGGTTTTCCTGTATTCCAAGGCTTTCTACCCTTCATCTTCTCACTTTGATTTCTCTTAGCTTCTTCTGAAGCAGGTTTTCCTGTATTCCAAGGCTTTCTGCCCTTCATCGCTTTACTTATCTTTCTCTTAGTTTCTTCTGAACGAGGTTTTCCTGTATTCCAAGGCTTTCTACCCTTTAGCGCTTCACTCATCTTTCTCTTAGTTGCTTTCGAATGAGCCTTTCCATAAAATGGATTCTTTTTACCCTTACTCGCCTTACTCATCTTTCTCTTAGTTTTCTCTGGTAACTTTGAACCCTTACGCACCAAACTAATCTACTCCTAGAGATTCTTGATTTCTTCTACTCTTTTGCGCTTCACTCATCTTTCTCCTATGTTCTTCTGAAAATGTTCTACCCTTTTTTGCCTCGCTTAACTTTCTCCTATGTTCTTCAGAAAACGTTCTATCCCTCATCGTCTTACTTATCCTTCTCTTAGTTTCTTCTGACATCTTTAAGCCCTTACGCACCAAACTAATCTACTCCAATAATTCCTTCATAATACTAATTCATTTCCCTATACAATATTCTGCCAAGTTTTGTATCTCTATCTTCGCTATGGTGATTTCTTGACACATAGCTAGACCATCATCTCTTTTTAATCCGTGTTTTGATTTGTATGGCCTTTCAGGGTCAAACTTTGAAGATAACAACCCTAAAAATCTTCTAATCAGATTAGTATCGAGAAATACCTTTCCTTCTCTAGACCAAGCATATTCCTTTTTCTTAATACATTGTTCTTGTATCTGATAGACAGCGTATTCTACTAACCATCTATATGGTTCCATTAAATCATAAATCAGTGCTTGGAATGAAATGCGCATCTTATGATAAAATCCGTAATATGCGTCTAATCCCAAACCATTAACGAACTTTGCAATTTCTCCAGCTAGTACGGTGTAATCATAGTTCAATAATGCGTTTATGACGTCTGAAGCGTGTCTATTGGTCAAGGCTAGACCAGAACCATGTCTCGACTCGAACCCATACACGGGATTGATGAGTTTTGCATAGTTACCAAAATAGATATGCCCACATCTTGATTCAATCGTGAGAAGCTTACGTTTCTCAATATAACCAGAAATTGATTCTTTATACCCTCTCAACTGCTTTATCCCTCTCATGAGCTCTTCCCTCTCATGAGCTCTTCCCTCTCATGAGCTCTTCCCTCTCATGAGCTCTTCCCTCTCATGAGCTCT
>PAWD01000011.1 GCA_002713325.1 Nitrososphaerota archaeon | reverse complement strand
AAAAGAAACTAATTCGTTCGATGGTACTACTTGCATTAATAGCCATAGTCGCGGGTATAGTGACAAACATAATAGCGCAACAGACAAGAAGTCAGAATCCACTATACCAGTGTATTGAATCTGACTATCTTTCATATGATGTTTATCTAACCATTTCTACAAATATCGATGGTAAGCCAGTAGAAATACCTGATAATATCGGCATTCTTGAGGATTGCCTTAGTCCAGTACATACACATGATAACAGTGGTCTTGTACATGTTGTGTATGATAGGCCGTATGAGTTTAGGCTAGGACATTTCCTCTGGTATTGGGGCTTCAATATACAGCAGTACGATGCTACAGTTTATGTTAATGGTATTGAACAAGATAAGTATATGGATATAGTACTAAGGAATAACATGTCGATAGTTATAGATTTCAAATCTAAACCTAGAGGAATAATCTAATATGAGAAATCTGGAGATTTTAGAATTATGACATCTTAATACTATTCAATACAATAACTATTTTATCATTATATACATTAGAGTTGTATATCTCTAAATTACTATATCCTGTTTATCAATGATAAACGTGTATTGTTTCACAAATATGTATATGTTTAATTCAGTATATTCATTGTAGACTTTCTTGTTAACATAACTAAGCAACATATATGATATGTACTCTGAAAATTTCTTCGTACATAACTATATCATCTTTAATAACACTAACAAGAAGTTATCGCATTGAATGAAATAGCGATAATATATTACATTATAATAGCTGCTTCATGTGTTCTTGTAGTAAGAGAGACTAAATCAAGAATAATCACTCTGGTTTCAAATTGGAAAGGAGTCAAGTTTGCATCTATAACTATTGCGATACTAATGGTATACGCACTCGTGATATACCAGTATGTTGATGTCATTCCAATACTGAACTGGGGTTGGTTAGGGTACAATATAGCACTGGGTCCATTAGGAGATCAGGGATTTCTTGGAATATTACCTTTCGTTCCAATATTGATCTATATGCTGATACACCTTAATTATTATGAAGAGTTTTATTTCAGGAAGAATAAAAAATTAGTTGTACTATGGGCCTTTCTGCATATAGCAATGGGTGTACAGATACATGTGGTATTTGTCCTGTTACCAGTAGGTTTCATCTACAAATACATTTATGATAAATATGGATTAAATAATGCATATTCGGTTCATTTTACTACAAATATTTTCTTAGTATTTTCAATACTGGCTGCATACGCACTTGAATTATAACTATTTTTTTGCTTTTGTGTAATATAGCGTGAACAATATCCCAAGTCCCAGATTAATTACAGATAATACAAGTATGTTCGGATTACCAGCAAAAACGTAACTAACACCCAGACCCCATACACCTACAACAAAAAACATTATAGCAATACGCCTAGCCTTGGTCTTTGTAGGTTTCATTTAGGATTAGTTAGTGTAATGCTATAAAATCATTTATACTTACTAGCAAAGATTAAATTGGAATTATTTTTTCTGAAGAACATTGCGAATAGTAGCTATTGGAAGTAGAGTTTTTACTACAAGCTTTCAATTAGGAGGGGTAGAAGGTCTAAAGGTTGACATTCCGTTAGAAGCACTTACCGAAATAAACAAACTCATTGAGAAGAATGATGTTGGTCTGATATTATTAAGTGATGACATTGCAAAAGATATTCAAAAAAAACTGATTGAAATTAGGGCAAAGACGCCTATACCTTTGATCTTCGAATTACCAACACCTGGAAGTAAGAAGAAGAAGATAGACTATAGGGCTTTGTTCAACCAAAGTCTCGGTGTCTGATTCAAGATTTTTAGATTCAGAAATATTATAATAAACTGAATGGATCTTCTAAAATTTTCACCGTGGATAGTTTTTATGTGTAGAAAAAGTATTCACTTATTAGTATTGTGAATAATATCAAACTAGATATTATATCAGATATTAAATTTCTCTCTAGATGTAAGAGATTTATGGAAAGAAAATTACTGTCTTGGTATGAACGAGAAACAAGTACGAAGTATATTGAGTCAATTAGGAATGTTCATGAAGAAAAAGGCAGAAGAAGATATCTCAATGGAGTCTCCAACATCAGAATGGATGAGTGCTTGGGAGACGAAGAGTAGTGATGGTGTTAACATAGTTTTTGCCATACTGCTTACAGAAAATGAGAAAGATATCACCTTGTTGAGAAACAAGATGAATGAATTCGCGATTGGAGCAAAAATAGAGTTTAAGGGTCTCTTCGAGATGGAAAGGGACTAATCCTCTGTATATGTAAAACATATCTTTTTTGCAATAACATTAAACTATAACAGTTCGCAAAAATGAATCGACAAACCTAAAAAACACCTCCACAATAATAAAGGTAGGAATTGATATGCTCGAGGATCCAATAAAGAAAATTAAATCTGACTACGAGCGATTAGCCAAACATGAAGAGGGGTTAGATATGGTATGGAAGACTTACGAGAAACTGAATGCAGATTCCTTGGGAGTTGAAGAAAACAAATCACAAAAACTTGCTTCAAAGTATACTCTACAAGCATTTACGGAGCTCCTAAGAGTGCAGATACAGATGATTGGTAAGATATCACCAAAAATTGCTAATGATATAGAAACCGATTTGAACAAATGGCAAAAGAAAGCCACAAAAGAAATTGAAGAACGTGGATTAGATGAAATGGATGAGTCTAACATTGGTATTGTGGATATAAGGAATAGAGTTCAACTCGTTCGTAGAATTATTCAGGATACAGTAGAGACGTTCGAAGAAAATTTAAGAGGATACGAACCTAGTCTGTAGGAATTTTCTTTATTTGAAATATAGTCTATTATCCAACAAACTGAAAAATAAATACATATATTATCTCCAAAAGATTTTTGAACAAAAACATCTTTACAAGGCTAGGCGTGGAATAACCTGTAAATATGGTAAAGACATGAATAAAGAAATACTGTTATGAAACGTAAGTGTATTGAATTGAAGAAATTTTTTGGAGTAGATGAAGATTGTGTTTAAGGGTAAAAAGATGAGAGAATAACAAAAAGAGAAAGACAAGTAAATTATTGAAGGGTAAAAAGAAATCATAATCAAATGACCATACACAAATTAAAAATATACTTGTATTTTTCATTATGAAAATTTCAGTGTGATTTTCTAGGTTAATCTCTACCAAGAATGCCTAACTTTACTACCTCAATCCCTTCCTTTTCCAATACATCAGCAAACAGATTCAGACCAACAGAGTCACCTGCGAGATGACCAAGAATAACAAGGTTACCATTAACTTTATTCTCTTTTAGTCTTGCTAGATCTTCCCCATTTACGTGTAGAAAGATCACAGTGGATATACCATGTTCAAAATATGCTTTTGCAATATGATAACCACCATTGGTACCAGCTGCAACTACTAATGCATATTTACTAACTTTGTTGAAGGAATCACCATGTGGAATTTGTACTCTTGTTGCTGAATTCCTAAATTCAGGTATCTCTTCAATAGCTGCTTTAATGTCAGAAACCTTCTCTATTTTACTTGATCTTAACTGCGAAAGAATCGTTAGTCTCATCAATTCATCACATGGTAAGTGTATGTTTATCAACGGCATATTCAGCTTCTCAGCTGCTGCACCTGTATGTGTATAAATTGTCGTATGAGTCCTAAGTGCAATGCGTTCTTTCAGTTTTCTCACGGCCTCTTCCGCTATATATCTTGGTATACCATGTTCAAGCATATAATCAACATGTCTATCGAAAACCAAATGGAAGTTCAGTGATGCTTTACCTATTGGATGATGTGTTATTACAGCATTACATCCCAAATTCTTTGCTAGTATTAGCTCTGCTGTACTTGCATCTATACATAATAATACTTTACTGATGTTCATACCGCTAACGTGTATTGCACTATCAGCAGGTATACAATTCATATCTACAAGTTTTAACGCTAGATCCATAATCTCTTCTGTATTCATATAATTAGTACCAACTATCCAAAAATCCCCTTATATTTCGTACTCTACTATTATTTTGTTCTCTGATAGCACACCAACAAATTGCCAACTGTTATGGATTAGATGCTCAGCTTCTTCGGTATTGACTACCCTTTGCTTATTATCATTCCAAGGATGCTCTTTACACGGCAAAGTCATCACTCCTACCTGATGGTTTCCGTCTTCCAACTAAATCAGCTAATGATGGTTTTGAATTATCTATATTCTGACTGTTAACAGGGATTTTTGTTGATGCTGTAGACACCAATTGCTCCAATGCTAACCGAACAACATTCCCGATGGTATACTTGCTACCAGCATAAGCCTCCACTTGTGTATACAACGACATAGGTATCCGTGAACCTATCAAATACGTCTGAAGTGGCATAAACACCCTGTGCACAGAGCATCTTTAAAGCAAACTAACACTCACATGCAAATTTAGATATGAAAGTACAAAAAAAACCTAAGTTAAGGAAGAATAAGAAAGACATCTTAGCAAAAGCGGTAGAGGCATTAAAGAAAGGAGAAGACCCAACCCTGCAAGTAACAAAAGAACTTAAAAAACTAAAGAAAAAGAAAACTTAAAACCAATATTCACTATATGCTATTTACCGATTTGTATGTGACAAAAATCACACGATAATTTTGTCGCGCCTGCTTCAAATGGGGTGCGACAAAATTATCGAAAAATTAAATAATCTCATCCAAGTTTTCACCAAGTAATGGCGTTTTGTGCATTTGGTGGTACCACCCGAAGGCCAATGACGCCAATGCGAAAATATTACTTAATCTGTGTACTTGGTCTAGCTCTGTTTTTACTAGTTTTATCTATTGTTAGCATGTCAACTTAAAAGAGCGATTGAAAAGGACTATCTCTTCACTTAGCGTAATTGGGAGTATACGATTGTCTAATAAAAAAGATAAAGAAGGGCTTTGTAACTGCCCAATCGTTGCCTCTCAAAACGTCTTATATTGCTATTTTTGAACGATTGATTGGTATTATTGTGGGTATTAAAAAGAATTAACAGACATAGAAATAGAAGTATGATGATCGAACGTAAAAAATATCTTTCTGAAGAGAAGATCGATATTATATAATAGTGTATCAAAAATATTTGGAAATATTCATGATGTAACTAATACAATTTTAAATCCATTTGGAATTATAAACCCTTCACAAATAAAATCTATTTTTTATATTACAATTACCTTAAGTCTAGCTAAAACATCAATCATTTAGATATTTTTCATCATCCAACATTTATTAGAGATATTTTATTACACTGATACCTTCATTAGTGTTTATCAAGATCCTAGAAACTTCGGTTGATTTTGGTGTTATGATAATTGATTCTCCGGCTTTAATCCTTCTTATATCGTGTATATCTTCTGGCCCCATGTCTACTAAGACACTAGTAAGATCTTTTCCACTATAGTTTGTTATTTTGATTCGTGTAAATTCAATTGTACCGCTTGTTTCTGGTGTTTTACCATGTATAACTTCCACATGAATATCTGGTTTTGGAGAAAAATTGAGTATTAGAAATGACGTGGTAATGATAATACCAATAGTTATGAATACTACTATTATACTCACAGATGTAATCTTCACGACATGATTACATAATAATATAATATATAATTAAGTGATTAATATAATTTCACTTTATTATTATTATGAAATTTGTTTAAGATATCTCACATATAATAGTCGCCCATATGATCTTTCCTTCTACTAAGATACACCATAATCCTTCCAGCTGTAATACCGAAGATAAAACCTCCTATATGAGCAAAATAAGCTATAGAAGATCCTCCAAATATAGCAAATGGTACCTGTATTATCAGCCAGAATATAGCCGGCCTATCCCCTAACGCAGCTGCTATACCGATAATCCCTGAAATGGTCCCAGACGCACCGACAACAGGTACATCGATACCATTACCAGTTATCAACGTATATGCTGAATGTATACCAGTACCCGCGAAACCTGAAGCGAAATACACAATGGTAAACCTTTTTGAATCTATATGTGGTTCAAGTATACGCCCTAATGTCACAAGGGCAATCATATTGAATGCTATATGTACTACATTAGCATGTAAGAACATTGAAGAAAGGGATGATATTAGGAATGAAAATGGGTTTCTAACTATATCTATGGGAACCAGTACAAATTCATAGATTATATCTTCATAAACATATGTTGTAATGAAGATCAAGACATTGACAGTCAAAAGTATCACAGTTATTGGTGACCACGTTATCAAATAAGCTCCTTTTCATCTATCAGGGTATTTGAAAGCTGTACAATCAACCATTCATGAATTTATCTAGACTAGGTTTCTCCTTTTCTATCATTCCATTCATTTTTCTCGCCATATTCTTCGATTCCCTCATCTTTCTCTTGCTTATCCAGTAATATGCTTCGTCAAGAGTATCCTTAGTCATTAACACCACGACTCTTCCAGCAGCTTTTCTACCAGTCCTTCCCTTTCGCTGCACAAATCTAATTGAACTAGGAACATTATCATAAAAGACTACTAAATTACATTCTGATATATCTAAACCTTCTTCACCTACCTGTGTAGCTACAAGTATGCTATACCTACCATCCCTGAACTTGTTAACGGTATCAATCTGTTCCCCCTGCTTTAACCCGCGTTCACCAGCTTTACCTATAAGATAACCAACACTATAACCAATACTTCTTAATTTATTATAAATAACTTCAACTGAATCCCTGTAACTAGTAAAGATAAGAATCTTACCTTCTACGCCAGAAAGTGTATCCTTCAACTTTTCGATCTTCGGATGTTCTACACCAGTAGATTCTGCATTTTTAGCAAGTTCATAAGCAGTCTTAAAGTTTGGATCAAGAAATAATTCCTTTATACCAATACCGCTCTTTGCTTCAAGCCTTTGCAAGAACCGTAGAAAAGAGGTTATCCCTTGTGTATCCAGACTATTAAGAGCATGACTAATCCTTATAGCAGTGTATAATGCCTTTGCGGCACCTCTATTTACACGAACGAAGCCCATGGCCCTGATTAACTCACTTCTTGTTGCTTTGATACTACGTATAGCACCCTTTTGTACCAGTTCACGTGTTCTAGACTCTAGTGTTGTTACTATATGTGATCTGATCTGTTTCATAACTGCAGGTAATTCCACTTGGATCCATTCAACATTGGTTTCCTTTATGTATGGTCTTACGTCATCACTGGTCTCGTCTTTCACACTTATTTTTTTTATACCAATGTTATTAACGATCTCATTTGCCTTTTCTTTTTCACTAGGTATTGTAGCAGTCATACCAACTATGCGTGGATTATATTCCTTGATCAAATTTGCGATACCACAATATGCATAGTCTCCTATTGCTCTATGTGCCTCATCAAATATTACAAGTGAAAAGTCATTGGGTTTGATTATCCCACGTTTAAGATCATTCAGAGTTATCTGGGGAGTGGCACATATGATACTATTATCCCATATCCTTGTGCGCTCTCTCTGGACACTCTCGCCAGTAATCATAGATATATCAAGAATGTCTAGGAAATTTTGTAGATATGTATAATGTTGTTGAACTAAAACTCTAGTAGGCGCAAGGAATAAACATCTATCCTTAGTTTTAGTTAATATATCTGCTATTATGAGTAAGGCTATAGTAGTTTTACCAAGACCGGTGGGAAGTACGATCAGAGTATTAGTTTCTACGGCAGTCTTTGCTAATAAAATTTGATAATCACGTTTTTCTACACTACCAACTTTGATCAACTTGTGTTCGATCCATAT
Organism: Nitrososphaerota archaeon; assembly: GCA_002713325.1. Taxonomy (GTDB): domain Archaea; phylum Thermoproteota; class Nitrososphaeria; order Nitrososphaerales; family UBA213; genus UBA213. The sequence goes on along the minus strand of PAWD01000011.1, from coordinate 20,378 downwards.
ATTTTCATCTTTCAATTTGGCAATGTATCTTAACAAATACAAGGTAAAAAGTTTGCATTGACATATTATATTTAAGGCAAGAAATTACGATCTGTTAATTAGTATGGTATGTTAAAGCTAATATAAGTAATTAAGATGCAGTTAACAAGAAAGTTTAATCTGATACAAAAGATGAAAGAACTGTCTCAGAATACGCAGGAACTCGATCCATCATTGCTGGTATCTGCAATGTACGACGGTGAAAGCAAGCGAATTATACTAAAGTTTTACGATCCTACAAATCAGAGAATATATCTGTGGTATGACAATAGCGAACATAAGCCTTACTGTTACGCAAAGTTGCAGCCAGATGAATTATCAGCGCTAAAAGAGAAATTAAAAGATAGGAAAGATATACATGCTATCGAAAGTGAAGAAAAAATGGATCTGCTTAATGACAGACAAATTGTATTAACAAAGATAATAGCTGAAGATCCATTGGCTATTGGAGGCACACCGACAGAGAAGAGTGTAAGGAATCTCATAGAAGCATGGGAGGCAGATATCAAATACCATGAGAATTACCTGTATGATAGAGGTTTTATTGTAGGCACATATTATGCAATTAAAAATAATAATGTTTTACAACATTCCTATAAGGTAATAGAACAAGTAGAACTTGCACTCAAGAGTTTAGTGTGGGAAAAGATCACTGAAAGTGTTGGTAAAGATGACAACAGTGAATCTCATAAATATATTACAAATTGGGCCAAATTGCTCAACCAGCCCATACCTGAGATCAAACGGGCTGCATTAGACATAGAGGTTGTTTCCGAAGAAGAGCGCATCCCCGATACAAAGAGAGCCGATAATAAAGTTATTGCAGTTTCATTCGTTGGTAGTGATGATCTTAATGAAGTTTATCTACTAAAACATACAAACTCACATGATGGAGAAAATAAACTTGAGCCAAATATTAAGATTGAATTCTACAATGATGAAAAAGAATTACTGCAAGCTGTATTCAATAGAATTCTGGATTATCCGTTCATTGTTACATTCAATGGTGATGATTTTGATATGCCTTATCTCTATAATCGAGCACTAAATCTTGGAATATCTAAAAATGAAATTCCGCTAATCTTACAAAGATCTATGGTCACACTTAAACATGGAGTTCATATAGATCTGTACAGGACATTTTCAAATCGCTCCATACAGATATATGCATTCAACCATAAATATTCAGAGCATACACTCAATGCTATCAGTAAATGTTTGATTAATGAATCGAAGATTGATTTTGATGGTAGTATAGCTGAACTTCCTCTGTACGAGCTAGCTCGTTATTGTCACAATGATTCACGTCTAACTTTGAAGCTTACTAGTTTCAGCAACGATCTCCTGATGAAATTACTTGTAGTGATATCCAGAGTTGGAAGGATGTCGATAGATGATATTTCCAGATTTGGTGTCTCACAATGGATAAGAAGTATGCTTTACTTTGAACATAGAAAACAGAATATTCTAATACCGCGAAGGGAAGAGTTGCAGATGAAGGGTCAAGCATCTAGTACTGCTTTAATGAAAGATAAGAAGTATAGGGGAGGATTTGTAGTAGAGCCGCAAGCTGGTGTACACTTCAATGTTATGGTGCTTGACTTTGCTAGTCTGTATCCAAGCATAATCAAAGTGTACAATCTTTCATATGATACTGTTAGGTGTGTACATGATGAATGTAAATCAAATATTATACCAGAGACGGAGCACTGGGTATGCAAAAAACGAAAAGGGATAGAATCATTACTAATAGGTTCTTTAAGAGATCTAAGAGTCAATTACTACAAACATTTATCTAAAGATAAATCATTGTCGGATAACGAAAAAGATCTTTACAGTATTATTAGTCAAGCACTAAAAGTTATTCTGAATGCTAGTTATGGTGTAATGGGAGCGGAAATATTTCCATTGTACTGCCTGCCTGTAGCTGATGCCACTGCTTCAGTAGGTAGATACACTATCACAAAGACAATAGAGAAGTGTAAGGCATTAGGTATAGAAGTTGTTTATGGTGATACAGATTCATTATTCCTGAAGGGGCCGTTAAAATCACAAATAGAATCTGTAGCGAATTGGGCAAAGAAGGAATTGAGTGTAGATCTAGACATTGACAAACAGTACAGATATGTTGCATTCAGTGAAAGGAAGAAAAACTACCTGGGAGTACAAGAGGATGGAAATGTGGATGTTAAGGGCCTAACAGGAAAGAAGAGTCACACACCTCCATTCATAAGAAATGCTTTCTATGCTGTTATAGATATCCTAAGCATGGTAAATACTGAAGCTGATTTTGAAGATGCTAGAGAAAAAATTAAAAAGATTCTTAAATATAATGCTGCTAGACTTAAATCGAGAGAAATTCCTCTTATCGAACTTGCTTTCAATGTAATGGTAGGAAAATCACCTGATGAATACAAAAAGACAATACCTCAACATATAAGAGCTGCTGAAATGTTAGAAAAATTAGGAAGGAAAGAAGTTAAAGCTGGAGATATTATATCTTACATAAAGACAAATACTCCATCTAGTGTAAAACCTGTAGAACTTGCAAAATCAGATGAAATTGACACACAAAAATATTTAGAGTGTATGGAAAGTACATTCGATCAAATTTTATCTGCTCTAGGCTATGAGTTTGATATGATACTTGGTGCCTCAAAACTTGAAGATTTTTTCTTTGAAGTAAATAATTGATTAAAAAATTTTATAAGTAATGAATATAGATAGTAATAGGACGGAAATGGATGTACTGCAAGAGAGTTTATGGAAGACGATAACATGTGAAATTATAATTTTAAACGTTGTTATAAATGGAATTCTTTCTATTTATAATATAAAAATAGGTGAAGAAAAATAGAGATTAAAGATTTTAGACATTCATTCACAGGAAAAAAAATACCTTATGCCACAATCAATCCTAACATGGACGTTTCTGAATTAATTGAACTTTATTCTTCTGCTGGATATAATGCTAGAAAGCTTGGTGAGGCCGCAGATTTGTTTTATAGAATGATTGATGATGATGCTACCATATGCCTTACCATATCTGGAGCGATGACGCCTATAGGTTATGGTGGTTTGGTAAAGGAATTGATTGAGAGAGGATTTGTAGACTGGATAATTTCTACAGGTGCAAATATCTATCATGAAGACCATTTTGCATGGGATCTCCCAGTGAAGCAAGGACATCACCAAGTTGATGATGATCTTTTACATAACAAGGACATAGTAAGGATATACGATGTGTTCATCAAAGGAGAAGGTACTTTACAGGAACAAGATAAAGTTCTACAGGAAGCGTTCAAACATGAGATGGAAGGTATGGGCTTTACTACTGCAGAATTCTCACGTGTAATTGGTAAACATGTAAAGAAATCCAAATTCCCTGAGCGATCATTTATTGCTACTGCTTATGACTACGATGTTCCTGTATATGTTTCAACATTGAAAGACTCATCTCTTGCTCTAGATCTTATACCTCTAAGATTTCATGGTAGAGAATTTTTACTAGATTTTGTTAGAGAGATTGCTGAACAGGCTGCCATAGTATATAATTCTGAAAAATCTGGAGCTCTTGAGATAGGTGGAGGTGTACCCAAAAATACAGTTCAGCAGACTGGTCCTGCACTAGATCAGATTCTACGTGTAAGCCATGGTGGTCTAAATTACATCATCCAATTAACTGATGCTAGACCAGATACTGGAGGACTCTCTGGTGCTACTTTACAAGAAGGTAAGAGCTGGGGTAAGGTAAAGTCATCACATGAAAATCTTGTGACAGTGTATGGTGATGCGTCAATTTCATTTCCATTATTGTGCGCATATGCTATTTCAAAGCATGAAACAAGAAAACCCAAAAGACTCTATACCAAATTAGGTGATTACTATGAAAAATTGAAAGATATATCTCAGTTGGATATACAGCAGAGAAATGTAGAAGGAACAATAAGTAAATAGGGTTGAAGATCAATGAGCTATATTGATCTATATCTAACAAAACCTATTACTATACAACATGGAATAAACAAAGAGTCTGATGTATACATGTTTGGTGTGCCATTTGATTCTACATGTTCATACAAACCTGGGACCAGATTTGGACCTAATAGTCTCAGAGATGCATTTGTTAACATAGAGATAAATTCTACACGATACAAGACTGAATTAGAAGATTTGACAATAGAAGACCTTGGAAATGTAAAATTCACTGTTAATCCATCTTTTATGCTTGACATGGTTGGTAAAGTTACTAAAGATATTATTGCGAAAAACAAACAAACTATAATTCTTGGCGGGGAACATCTTATTACTTTTGGAACATTCATGAGCATGCCTAATGATACTCCTTTAATAATATTTGATGCACATTATGATCTCAGAGATGAATTTACGGATACAAAGTTTAGTCATGCCACATTTTTGCGTAGAATAATAGAGAAAAGGGGAAGTGAGACTATAGTACATGTGGGTGCTAGAGGATTTAGTGCGGAAGAAATGGATTTCAGAGATAAAATGAATTTAAAATCAATTTCTGGTAAGCAATTAATGAGTGATAACGGTATAAAATTGTTCAAAGATGCTATATCAAGCTTTGATAACATGTATGTTAGTATAGATCTTGATGTTGTAGATCCAGCATTTGCTCCAGGGGTAGGTACTCCAGAAGCTCTAGGTATAACATCACAACAACTAATGGACCTTGTTTATGTTATGGAAGATAAAAAAATAAAATGTCTTGATATAGTAGAATTATCACCGCCATATGATACTGGTGCAACTTCTGTACTAGCAGCAAAACTAATGGCAGAAATAATAATCATGAATTCTAGGAACTAGACAATTTAATATGTTTGAACACCGAAATTACTAATTAGACCATTATCTGTGGTCTTTTTGATAGATGTTTAGACATATTTAGAGGCATGAACGGTTTATCTTTACTAGTATCTTTAATTTCCTTAACAAGTTCATTGATGTTTAATTCTTTTACAATACCTACAGATCTATCTCTTACACTTAATTTGTTACTCTTCGCCTCTTTCTCCCCTATAACTATTATAAACGGTATCCATTCTTTTTCTGCTTCTCTTATTCTTTTTCCTAACGTCTCATCCCTATCATCTAGATCAACCCTGATCTGTTCCACTTCAAATGTTTCTAGAAGCTTTTCACAATACTGTAGATATTCATGTGAAACCGGTAATATCCTGATCTGAGTTGGAGAAAGCCAGGTTGGTAAAGTTGGTATTTTACCCTCCTTCTGAACTTTAAACGCTTTTTCCAATAATGCATATATAACTCGTTCTATCGCTCCGCTTGGCGAGTTATGGAGTATTATAGGATTCTTCTTGGAACCGTCTTCATCAACGAAAAATATGTTATACCTTGCTGCATTTTCTGTGTCTATCTGATCAGTTGATAATGCTGATGCTTTGTATAGATTATCAATAAAATTTAACTCCCACTTTAGTGTGAAATAGAAGAATTTCTCTTTCCATGTTTCTACTAATATAGATTTACCAAGAATTCTTACAAGCTCATTAACAAACTCTTTATTATTTGTGTAAAAATCTTCCGTAAAACGCATTGCCATCTCAATATCATCAAGTGTTAACCCTAAACCATTAATTACGTCAATTGAAAGTTTGAACCTTTTTATAGCCTCCAGTTTTGCCTGTTCCATATCTTTACAAAATGAATGGCAATCGGGCATCGTAAAGGCTCTTAATCTTCTAAGACCAACTAACTCTCCACTTTTCTCTCTTCTAAAACTATATCTTGTAAGTTCATATAATTTCAAGGGTAAATTTTTGTAGGAAATCTGAAAATCTTTTGCCATGAGAAATTGACCGAAACACGCTGCAAACCGTAGAAACAAATGCTTTCCTTCTTCACTTATGTTATACTGCCTTGCAGGAAATCGGTTAAAGTAACTCTCCATACTAGGATGCTTTGCATCATACATTATAGGTGTCTCAACTTCTATACCACCATACTCCATTACCTTTCTAGTAACATATTGCTCGATTAATGATTTTATTAATTTACCCTTGGGATAGAATCGCATGTTACCAAGATCAGATGCAGGTTCATAATCCGCTATTGCTAGTTTTTTCATCAACATTACATGTGGAGGTTGCTCATCAACAATTCTTTTCTTTACAGTTTCATACTTTGCCAAAAACTCTAGTTTTTTATTATGTGAAAAATTATATTTCTCTATAGGTGTTAACTTTCCATCAGGTGCCAGAATATACCAACATGATATCAGTTTCTCTTCAGACTTCAACGCAACAGAGACACTTTCTTTAGTAGTTTGCTTTGATGTAGAGATTGAATGCTCCGCTAAGGGATGGCCTTTAACGCTAATATTAAACGATTTTGTCCATCCAAATGGTGCCCTATGAACTTCTATACCATCATTAACGAGTGATTCCATAGACTTTATTACACTCAATGCGATGCTTGGAGAAGCCAAATTAGAGCTTAAATGTGCATAAGGATAAATCAATAATTTATTACATTGTAGATTAGAGAGTGATCTCTTTATTTCATCTATTGTAGTTTTAGCGACATTTTCATCATCGTCATTTTCAACTGCAACGAAAATAACTACTATATCTTCAAGCCTAATTTTCTTTTTCTCTATCTCCTCTGCAGACGCAATTTCTTTCTCAATTGGTTCATATTCTATGAAGTTAGAGTGTAACTGCAATATACGCATAGTTTCCTAGAATAAATAAAGTGAAATTAAAGGTTTCTAGGCTACTAGGTAGAACTTTCTGATATTATAATTAGAATCCTCCACCATATCGAAGTGATACATCATCTTTTTCATTTTGCTTTATTTCTTTCTTCCATTCTTTATAATGATCCTTACAAAGATACGACTGCTTTGATCCAGTATTGATATCAAGACCAGCATCCTTTACTCTGTTGGTATTTAACGATCTAACTGCGCTATTATTACACCCGTTCACATTACAATTTACTCCTTTACTAATCCTACCCATTTATTTTCAGTGTTTGGAACTAGCCTATAAATACTTGCTAACTAAATATCAAAAGTGATATTGCTCAATCAAATACGTGATAGAATAGAGCCCACAATGAATAGTTTAGGATTGAAGTTTGCAGCAAGTGGACTCTCTCCAACTTTCTGGTCTTCTTTTGGTTTTGCATTTGCCATTTTATCATCACTAGTATATGCAAGTGCCAACATTGGAATAATATATGCAGCAATTTATGGAGGTGTAATCTTGCTTATAGCAGGATTCTTCGATATTGTTGATGGAAGTGTTGCAAAGGCAACTAAACAGATCTCGCATAAAGGTGCTTTTTTAGATTCAATTTTTGACAAGGTCGCAGAAGTAGCGATATTTCTTGGTATACTCTATGGCGGATTTGCAGATGAGAAAATAGTGTTACTTGCATTGGGTCTCTCACTATTGGTTAGTTATACTAGGGCAAAAGCTGAATCGTTGGGAATTGAGTTGAAAGGAGTAGGTATTGGAGAAAGGGCTGAACGTCTGATTGTCATAGTAGTCTTTAGTATCTTTAGTATAGTTTTTACTGATGCAGTTGAGTATGGTATGATAATAGTATCAATAATAGCTGGTGTAACATTCATTCAGAGAGTTGTTTTAGTATCTCATATAAAACGAAATTAACGTAAACGTCCACTCTTTCGTCTGTCCGCCGAAGATCTAACCTTCACAACACCAAAGTGAACAGCACATGAGACACAATACTTCTTCACTACAGTTGGAGATGCGATGTACGTTCCACCCTCTCTAAGTTCCCTTGCAAGCTGTGGTTCTACTAAACTTAGTCTTGAAGTAACCGTCTTTGCCTTATCTCTAGGAACCCATCGTGAACAATTAGTGCATTGAATTAAAGTACTACGACCCTTACCGCCCTTAGAACGTCCTCTGCTAGTTCTTTTCTTTGGCATGTATTTTTCACTATTAGGTATTCTTTAAGTGTTGTGTTAGTGTACAGAAAAGAAGTGATAACAAATAGATCTATTATGTTGCTATATAATTAAGTAGAGATAAGACACAATTATAAAATCAATCAGAAGAGATCTATATGTGAGAATAGCTGTAGTTTCACATATAGCGATAGACCACATTCAAAGTAGTGGAGTAAACACAATAACAGTTGGAGGTCCTCCCTGTTATGGTGGTCTGATGATAAAATCGTTGTCTCATGACATGAATCTAGTAACAAAAATAGGTAAAGATTTTAACTATAAAGATGTTCTGAGTAAGAAAGGTCTAATCATCTCTGATAATTGTATATCAGATAAACCCACTACCAGATTTAAGATTGTTATAAATGGAAATAAAAGGAAGTTTTTCCTTCTTGCGAGATGTGCTGACATAACCATTGACGATTTTGATGTTGATAGTGATGCATGTATAATAAGTCCTATAATAAATGAGATTAGTTCTGATGTAGTCAGTAAAATTTCTAAACGAACGAACTTTACGTTCATCGATCCACAGGGATTCATAAGGAAAGTTAGAGATGATGGTTATTGTTATATTGATAAAACTATAATGGATTTTACTAAACTAAATATAGATGCTATCAAGATTGATAGGGAAGAAGCTTTTGCACTTACAGGTTTGTATAGTACAGATGCACTCTACAAATTACCAGTTAAGACTGTAATAATGACAGTCGATAATAGAACGTTAATGATGCACAACCAACATCTTTACGAAATTACTACAGATGTTATTCATAACAAGGATTCTACCGGTGCAGGTGATATACTAGCTGGTGCATATACATCAGCGTTCGTACAAACCAATGATGCGCAATGGGCACTATCCTATGGTGTTGCAGCATCGGTTACAGCATTAAGAACAAACAAATTAGGAATAGAAAAAATACCATTAAGAAAAGACGTGGAGGAATATGCATCCACACTTTATAATAGAATCAGAACAGTGACCACATAAACAGGTTTTTTATTCAGTATATTATAATAGTACTGTGCCAAAAGCCCTAATACTCATCACTGTGGATTCTGGAACAGATACGGAAGTAGTACAGGAAATAAAGAATATGATAAATGTAAAAGAGATCTATGAAGTGTATGGTGCATATGATATTATTGTCATGGTGCAAGGTGATTCTGATGCAAAGATAAAAGAAACCGTCTTTAATAAAATAAGACAATTAGAACGTGTAAAATCTACGTTAACAATGATGATAATTGAGGACTAGAACTTCTAAACTTAAATTAAAGTGATTAAACATTAAACTACGTGCGTATAGCGCTTTTGGGCGGCGAATTGAATAAAGGTCTTNTTCAACAAGTAAAAAAAACACTTGACGATATGGGCGTACAAACACTTGTTATGAAGAAACAATATGTTACTACTAATGATGCTGATATCATAATAGTATTGGGAGGAGATAGAGGATTGCTACATTATTTTCATAATATGGTAACTGACTCTCCTCCAGTTTTAGGTATAAATGAACCAGATTCTACAGGGTTTCTTGCACAGATCGAAACTAAAAACTTAGATATTGCGATCAATAGATTGAAGAGTGGAGATTTCAGTATTGATGAAGTTACACGTATAGGTGTTAAAGTAGACGGTAAAGAAATAGAACCTGTTCTTAACGATGTTGCGATATTTCCTTCTAAAAGTGCTACATTGATGGAACACAAATTGAAGATCAACCAAGATAATGTGTGGCATGATAACAGTGATGGTGTTATAATATCCACACCAATAGGTTCAACAGCATATTCAATGTCTGCTGGCGGTCCAATGGTTCTACCAAAGGCAAATGTATTCATTGTATTATCTGTCAACTCTGTTGACGTTACTAGAAGACCGTTAGTTGTTCCAGAAAATACAGTAATCGAGATTAGTGATATTGCGAGTAGATATCATTGTGAAGTAATTTTAGATGGAGGTAAACGTCTAAGAATAAGGAAGAATCTTGAATGCTTAAAACACAAATTCCCTGCTAGGTTAATTAGTCTTACAGAGAATTCCGTTGCGACATCACTTATCGAAAAAAAAGTACGTGTAGCTGAAGATCTACTTGATATGACTCCAAGTGCCAAACTAGTTCTTAAAACTCTTGAATATGAAGGGCCTTTAAGCCAGAAAGAACTTGCATCAAAAAGTATGCTTCCGGAAAGAACTGTCAGACTTGCCTTAAGCTACCTATTGGATAAGGGTTACGTAAAGAAGAAAGTATGGTTAAGAGATGCTAGACAAAGAATATACGAACTCAAGATCTGACATTTTTGTTCTTTATAGAAGCTTCTATAAAAGATAGAAATGCCTCTTCTGGTTTTCCTGGTCTGCTTGTAAATTCTGCATGGTATTGCACCGCGAAGTAGAAGTTATGATTTGGTATTTCCAATATTTCCATCCTACTACCATCATAACTAACACCAGAAAATATCATACCAAGTTTTTCGAATCGGTTTCTGTATTCTTGGTTGAATTCGTATCTGTGCCTGTGTCTCTTCTCTATCTTGGTAGAACCATACAATTTGTTTGCAATTGTGTTGGGCATAACATCAATTTCATGTGATCCCAATCTCATTGTTCCTCCCATATTATCAATATGACTCTGTTCTGGCAATAAATAGATTACAGGATCTTCAGTATTTGGATCAATTTCTGTAGAACTTGCATTTGATAAGTTGCATACATATCTGGCGAACGCAACTACCGCTAATTGAAAACCAAAACATATTCCCAAGTAAGGGATATTCTTCACTCTTGCATAATTTGCTGCAGCGATTATTCCTTTGCTTCCACGCTCACCAAATCCTCCCGGTATAAGTATTCCATCGTAATTGTTCAACGATTGCAAATTATCGTTTTCAAGTAGTTCAGAATCTATAAAATCTATATTGGTCTTATAACCAAGTTTTGCACCAGAATGAACTAATGCATGATTAATACTGACATAGCTATCTGCTAACTTCACATACTTACCAACCATTGCTATCTTTACATCATTCTTGAAATTCTTATATGAATTCAATACTCCGTTCCATTCACCCCATCTGAATGGTTTAGTATCTAGGGCAAGTTTACGTATAATAGCAATATGTATACCCTGTTCCTCTAAAATTTCAGGAACGGTATATATCGAAGTGGAATCATGACTGGAAATAACATCTTTCTCTTCAACATTTGCAAAAAGCGATATCTTTCTCTTTGTACTTGCGTCTAAAGGAACTTTCGATCTTACAGTAATAATATCTGGCTGTATACCTATTCTTCGTAACTCCTGAACGCTATGTTGTGTAGGTTTGGTTTTAATCTCACCTACAACATCAAGCACTGGTGCCAGTGTAACATGTATGAATAATGTTTTATCCATTCCATATTGTAAGCGCATCTGTCTCATTGCTTCCAAAAATGGAAGGCTTTCAATATCACCAACAGTACCTCCACATTCTACAACCAACACATCCAGATCATCAGACTTAGCAGTAGTTCTGATCCTATTCTTTATTTCATCCGTTATATGTGGAATTATTTGTACACATTGTCCTAGATATCCTCCCTTTCTCTCCAATTCCATCACTTTCCCATAGATCTGTGCAGTAGTGATGTTATGATTCTTCGTAAGATCCGTATCAAGGAAGCGCTCATAAGTTCCAATATCCATATCGCATTCACCACCATCATTGGTAACAAATACTTCCCCATGCATTACTGGATTCATTGTTCCTGCGTCAAAGTTAAGATATGGATCAATCTTTATACATGAAACTTTTAAACCGCATAACTGCAAAAGTTTAGCCAAAGAGGCTGCCACAATACCTTTGCCTAAACCAGACATAACACCACCAGTAACGAAGATATATTTTGCCTTGTGAACTACCTCTGATTCCTGCATATCTGGATATAATAAAACTTCTTTTTAATCGTTATTCTATTTTAGTGGCACTCTTTAGACTTCTTGCTAATGATTCTATCTTACTTAACATTTCGTGACCGTCAAATTGTTCGATCATATTTATGAAAGCACTTCCTACTATTACTGCGTCTGCGCCAGTATTGAGCATGAACCTTACATGCTCGTCCTTACTTACACCAAAACCAACTGCTAATGGAACTTTGTTTTTAGAGACAGTTTTAACCCGTTTTATTGTCTTCACGGTATAGTCTTCAAAACCCTTTCTTTCACCTGTCGTACCAAAAACCGACACCAAATAAAGGAACCCTGATGTTGCCTTTACTATGGTCTTCAACCGGCTATTACTGGTATTTGGTGAAACCAGAAATATGATATCAAGATCATGTTTATACGCACATTTTTTTAATTCTATAGATTCTTCAACGTTTAGATCAGGTATAATAAAACCATCAATACCATTTACTTTTGCATTTTTCATGAAATTGTCGAAACCAGGCTTATATAATATGTTACAGTAAGTCATTATTATTAATGGTACATTAAGGTTATCGTTGATCCTTTTTGCTATATTTAATACATCGCTAGGGGTTATTCGATTTTGAAGTGCAATATACGATGCCTTCTGTATTGTTGGACCATCTGCTATTGGATCTGAAAAGGGTATTCCTAATTCAACTATATCAACACCACCATTAACCATTGCCTTTACAATATCAAAAGTAGTATCGTAATCGGGATAACCAGCTACAACATATCCTATTAATGCATGCTCATTCCTAGAATTTAAAATTGAAAACGTTTCACTGATTCTAGTCATTGTCCATCTCTAGATATTGTTCAACAACCTCTACATCTTTGTCGCCCCTACCAGACAATGTTACTACAATAACATCGTTCTTTCTATAGTTTTTCACTATCTTCATAGCATATGCAAGTGCATGTGCTGATTCCAATGCGGGGAGTATTCCTTCATAATTTGAAAGTGTTAGAAAGGAGTTTACAGCATCAGCATCACTAACATTTGTATATTTTACACGTTCCATACTTTGAAGGAATGAGTGTTCAGGCCCAACACCTGGATAGTCTAGACCTGCTGCAATACTGTGAGTATCAAGTATTTGACCATTATTATCCTGAAGTAAGTATGATAACATTCCATGTAAGATCCCTTCAGTTCCTGCACAAAGAGTTGCCGAATGTTTCTCTATACTAAATCCTTTACCACCTGCTTCAACACCATATAATGAAATCTTATCATCTAAGAATTCATGAAAAGTTCCTATAGCATTACTACCGCCGCCAACACATGCTATAATTGCACTTGGTATTTTCTTTACTAGTTTCCTGATTTGTTGTTTTATCTCCCTACCAATTACACTTTGAAAATCACAAACCATCATCGGGTATGGATGTGGTCCTACCACAGATCCAAGTAGGTAGTAAGTTGTTCTTACATTTGTTATCCAATCCCTTAACGCTTCATTTATTGCATCCTTCAGTGTTTGAGAGCCCATGACAACAGAATGTACTGTCGCTCCAAGAAGTTTCATTCTGAAAACATTTAATTTTTGACGTTCAATATCTTTAGAACCCATGTAAATTTCGCATTTCAGTCCAAGGGCTGCACATGCCATTGCAGTTGCAACTCCATGCTGCCCTGCACCAGTTTCTGCTATTATACGTTCCTTACCCATCTTTTTCGCAAGTAAAGCCTGTCCAATAGTGTTATTGATCTTGTGTGCACCTCCATGTAGCAGATCTTCACGTTTCAAGTAGATCCTAGCTCCTCCCATAACTCTAGTCAAATTACTTGCAAAATATAATGGGGTAGGCCTTCCTGCATATTCTCTCAAATAATAATCTAATTCCATTTTGAATTTTCTATCTTTACTAAACTTCAGATATGCTTTCTCTAGCTCGTCTAATGCAGGAATAAGAGTTTCTGGAACGAATCGTCCCCCAAATTTACCGAATTTACCCTTTACAGGATAAGATTTTAGTTTCATATAACTATCACTAAGAATTATGATTATCTGTATATAGTTGTATATTCATCATAATTCCTAATATAATATACAAGCCTGAATAAAAATTTTACATTTCATAATCTAAATGAAAAAGGTCTGAAATTCCAGAAATTCATTTCATGATAGTTTTATCAATCGAATAGGATTTATCCACTATCCTAAGAATTTCCTTCTTCTACTGTTCGACGAATATCTTTTCATACACTCTTAACCCGTGGTAAATTTCTTTTTTTTGTTTTAACCCCTTTACATAGGCCTGCTTCCATAATCTCTTTACGTTAAGCTTCCCTAGACATTTAGGACAAGTTACGTAATTTACTATATTTTTATATGTGTGTGAAGTTTTTTGTACGTCCTTGAGATCACCCATTTTTAATATTAAATCAATACCCTTTAACATCTTCAATCTATATTTATATTCAGATTCACTTTGATCCTTATAATCCCATTTATGATCACAATGATAACACTTAACCACAAGTTTTGTCATATTAAAACTATCTACCTACCTATTATTATATTCTAAGATAAAAAATGTTAAATTAGTGAGATTCTAGAGAAATCTCGTTCTTAATGTATGAATAGGAAAGAAGGTTTAGAAAATGTTCTTTTTCCTCTAGTCCTGTGAGTCATTCTCGCTCTTAATACCCGAAATATTCATAAGGCGTTCTAAGCATTAGACAGAATGATAGCAATGGGTGAACGCTTTTGGACACCTTTCAAAGTGTAAAGTAAAGTTCCAACATCTTAGTATAAACGAAACACCGTTTGAATTATTCCAAAAACTTTACACTAAATATGAGTATGTATTCATTTTGGAATCGCTAACTGGACCTAGGGAAATGTCAGAAATGTCGATATTAGGTTTCGACCCAATGTTAACTGTTACCGTGAGCGCAAACAAACTCCTACTGACAGATAGCAATGGTAGAAAAGACACATATGAAGTTGATGAACCTTTGCAACATATACGTGAATTAATGCCCAAAGTAAATGATGATAGATTCAAGTATATTGGTGGAGCTGTTGGTTATGCAAGTTACGATGTAATAAGGTATTGGGAAAACATACCTATGAAGAATAAACGATCAATATATCCAGAAATGGAATTCGGAATATATACAGACGGTATATTATTCAACCATAGAGAGAATCGGGTCTATTACTTCTACCTGGATAAGCCACGAATAAACGATCTGGAACTAGATGATATTTCTAGCGGATCATTCAGCTACAGTGAACCAACAAGAAATCTGAATGAAGATGAAATTGGGAAGATGGTAGAGAGAGCCAAAGAATACATTTATGATGGTGATACATATCAGGTAGTTGTTTCCAAGCAGTTCAATTTTGATGTGAATGGGGATCTGAGAAGAGTGTATTCAAAACTTAGAGAAGTAAATCCATCACCGTACATGTATTTTCTAAAAATGGCAGATAAATCGATAATTGGTTCAAGTCCAGAGATGTTAGTCAGAGTAAATGCTGATATTGTAGAAACTTTTCCTATTGCAGGCACAAGACCGATCAGTAGTGATAAGCAGAAAAATCTACAATTGAAAGAGGAGATGCTTCATGACGAGAAGGAGCTTGCAGAACATACCATGTTAGTAGATCTTGCAAGGAATGATATAGGCAAGGTATGCAAGTTTGGTACAGTAAAAGTTGATGAGTTGATGACGGTAAAGGAATTCAGTCACGTGCAACATATAGTATCTCATGTTTTTGGACAATTAAAGAATAACAACGATTGTTACGATGCGTTCAAAGCTATATTTCCTGCAGGTACTGTTTCTGGCGCACCGAAGGTTAGAGCAATGGAGATAATTGATGAACTGGAACCTGATGCGAGGGGGCCATATGCAGGTGCACTTGGATATTTTTCATTCAATGGAAATTGTGATTTTGCAATCACAATAAGATCAATGTTTGTAAATGCAAATAAAGCATATCTACAAGCTGGTGCTGGTATCGTAGCTGATTCTATTCCCGCAAATGAATGGAAAGAAACCGAACATAAGGTAGATGCATTAATGGAAGCTCTAAAGAGGGCATCTAAATGAAAATACTTGTTATAGATAATTATGATTCATTTACTTACAATTTAGCACAGCTGCTAGGAGAATTGAAAACAGATCCAGTTGTCATAAGAAATGATAAAATAACATTAAACGAAATAGAAAAGATGAATCCTGATGCTATTCTAATATCTCCGGGTCCAGGACATCCTGCAAACAAGAAGGATTTTGGTGTTTGTTCCTATGTGATAACCAAGCTTGGACCCAAAATTCCTATCCTTGGTATATGTTTGGGACATCAGGGCATAATACACGTCTATGGGGGAAAAGTAGTACACGCAAAAAAGTTGAGACATGGTAAGACCAGTGATATAGAACATAATAATACAGATATCTTTGAAGGTATATCCAATCCCTTCAGAGCAACAAGGTATCATTCATTGATAGCCAAGGAAGATACAATACAAGAATGTCTAGAGATAACTGCTAGATCGAATGATGATGGTGAGATCATGGGTATAAAACACAAGGAGTACATGATGATGGGTGTCCAATTTCATCCAGAATCTGTATTGACTGACCATGGTAAGAATATACTTGCAAATTTTCTAAAATTGGTGAAGCGATGATTATAGATTCAGTGAAGAAACTTGCAGAACATACGGATCTAACGTATGATGAAGTTGTGAACTGCATGAATGAGATAATGACTGGTAAGACAAGTGATACATTGATAACAAATTTCTTACTTGCGTTAAAGATGAAGGGTGAAACCGTTGAAGAATTGAAAGCAATACTTGATATCATGAACAAATTCAGCATCAAGATAAGACCTTCTATTAATGAAAGACTAATTGATACATGTGGTACAGGAGGTGATAAAATAAAGACATTCAACATAAGTACTGTAACTGCTTTTATTACCTCAGCTGCTGGCGTAAGAGTAGCAAAACATGGAAATAGAACTATGTCTGGACTATGCGGAAGTGCTGATGTTTTGGAATGTTTTGGTTATGATTTGAATACTGAACCTAGTAAAGTGGAGAAATGTATAGAACAAATAGGAATAGGATTTATGTTTGCTCCAAAATTTCATCCAATAATGAAGAATGTCACAAATGCAAGGAATCAACTTGGTGTCAGAACAGCTTTCAACATACTTGGTCCTTTAAGCAATCCTGCAAATGTAAATGCACAAGTTGTAGGAGTTTCTGATCCAACATTCATAGATAAGATTGTACAAGTTCTAAAAGATATAAGAGAAGAGGTAATGGTTTTTCATGCAAAAGATGGTTTAGACGAAATGTCTAACACTTGTATAAACCAGATAATATGGTTAAGAAATGGTAGCATTAGTAAATTCGATCTAAATCCAAAGAGATTAAAGATAAGCATTGCAGATCCGGTAGATCTAACTGTGATAAGCAAGGAAGAATCTGTGGAACATACGTTCAGGGTCTTAAATGGAACTGCAACCGAAAAGAGAACTGATATAGCCTTGCTGAATGCTGCTGCATCACTTATAGTTGCAAATGAGGTTGATTCATTTAAAGATGGTCTTGAACTTGCAAGCAGAATGGTTCAGAGGGGTAAAGCGTATGAAAAGCTAAAATTGTTGATCAAATCCTGCGGTGATATTTCAGTATTAGAGGAATTGGAAAAGAAATGGCAGAATTCTTGAAAACTTTAGCAGATAATGCTAGAAAATCAATTGATAATGGAAATTATAACATTGCCTTTACGATTTGGAAACCAAAGTTCAGTATGAAGAATGCAATTAAAAATTGCAAACACGTTCCTGTAATAACAGAGATAAAATTTGCGTCACCTTCAATGGGTACTATAAGGGAGCGTATAAACCCTATAACTATAGCTAGAGATATGGTTGACGCTGGATGTACAGGATTATCAATATTGACACAACCGTATATGTTTAATGGATCGATAGATTACCTTGCTAATATCAGATTGGTGATGAATATTCCTTTACTGATGAAAGACATAATGATTAGTGATATTCAGATTGAAGCTGCAAAGAAGATCGGTGCTGACTGTATATTACTCATAAGTTCTATGTTCAATGAAAATTTATGCGAAAATAGTATTGAATATTTTATAACAAAAGCCCATAAACTGGGTTTAGAAGTGTTACTTGAGACTCATACGGAGGAAGAATTCAAGGAGGCAATTAATAGTAGTGCTGATCTGGTTGGAATAAACAATAGGAATTTGGATACAATGCACGTTGACATCAAAACCACAGAAAATATACTCAAAAAATATGAGAAGAATAAACTCATAATAAGCGAGAGCGGAATATCAGAACCTGCTCACATAAAGTATCTTAAGAATGTTGGTGCTGATGCATTCCTAATAGGAACTGCTATAATGCAATCTAGTAATATTAAAGATAAAGTAAAAGAATTAGTAATGGCTTATTAATATAATAATATAGAAACACGTAGTCTAAATTATTGATGTCATAAGGAAAACAAAAAGTAAAACCATCGCAAAAATGTTAAAAACTCACACTGTATCATTATTCTTTAGTGTATATTTTCTTGATAATTACACCAATTACTTTATCGAATGAACTTTGCTTAACCTATAATCTATATCCCATATCCCATATCCATATGACAGATTCCAATCGAGTTACTATTTTCTTCTGGAATAATAATATGAATATATTAATAGACAAAACTCTCCAAGCCACTCTGGTTATACCTAATTATTAATAATCAAAACTTTTCCTTTTTATTTTTAGAAACTTCTCCCAAAATACAGGTATGTTTTTAAGATTAGAATTGAATCTTCAATTAGCATGCAAATAACAACTGTAGTTACTAGTATTATTCTACTGATAGGTGGTATTGTAGGGTTTATCTATTTTGGTAAAACTGTTCCTATAGACCTAGAAAATGGATTAGGATGGGAATGGGAATACCTAGAGCCTATAATCAAACAAATGGCCTCACTCCTACTTGCAATTGTAGGTATAATATGGCTGATTCGTGCTTTTCGCCGTGGATGATATACAATTGAATATCAAACTACATTTGATGACTCATGTCTTTCTACTTTCTCTTTAGTATTAGCTTCTATTAGCTCTTTAAGGTTATCCGGATCTTTTAGTGTTTCAGATTCAATATTGGTTTTTCACTACAAAGTAAGATACGTCTTATGTATAACCTTAGATATGCTTTAGGTCAAATTATTCATAATATATTAGTAAATTTATCATGGTAAAAATTTTTGTAATGAATATCATGTTTTTGTGCATGAAAGAGAAGTGTTCTATTTTATGAGTATAAATAAAAAGAGTCTCAATAAAAAAAGACGATACTGTTCACAGGAGTGAAATTGATAGCTTCTAGATTATGACTAGGTAATAATTAGTTAGATGATGGTTAAGATCGATATTTTCGTTGTGGATGTTGTTTGAATCTAACTATTATAGGATTGAAAGTCTTAAGAATATATTAAGAGCTATTAAAGACCATGTGGTATAATCTGGATGCTGATGATGATTGGAAAAGCCGTCTGAAGTTTGATGAAAAATATAGGCGAGTTGAGGCATCCTCTTAAGACCACATTAATGTAATCTTGACCATCTTAACAGTACTAGGAAGTAATTAAAGAGTAATTTAAAATGATTAGAATGCAATGAGATCATACCTGAAACGGTTTGATACAACTGTACTAACAAAAATTAAAATATGTAATCCCAAATGATTGAAATGTAGTGAAAAGTGAAAAAGCTACTCCCAAACGTATCTCTGCCCTGGAAGTAGAAAAATTACTAGAAAACGGCAGGGTCACAATTGCCGATATTCGGGATAAAAAATCCTATCTAACTTCTAACATCCCTGATTCTATACATTTAAGTCAAGATAACCTAGAGGAATTCATGAAAAATACAAATGCTGAAGAGCCGCTATTAATATACTGTTATCATGGTATTAACAGTATAAACACAGCTGAATATTTTGTTAATCAAGGTTTTAAAAATGTATATAGTTTGGATGGTGGTTATTCAGAATATTCTAAGAAATCTAAAAGTAGACCTTGATGAACTGGATAAATAGAATGAACCTGTCAGAAATGGCTAGATAACTTGACTGTTTTATTTTCTGATAGTACGCCAACAAACTGCCAACCGTCGTTGATTAGATATTCAGCTTCTTTGGTATTGACTGCCCTTTGCTTGGATTTTTGCTGTATTGTATAGACTTTAACAATCCAAGACAAAAGAAATATTGAAATCATACCTAAGGGATTAGAAGTTTTAGAGAGCATGAAAATAGACGAGGAAAACCAGAAAATAGACGAGGAAAACCAGAAAATAGACGAGGAAAACCAGAAAATAGAC
>PAWD01000010.1 GCA_002713325.1 Nitrososphaerota archaeon | reverse complement strand
TTGTTCTGGTCATAGCCTTGAATAAAATAACTAAACCTGCTATACCCCCAAGAATTCCGATAAGCAGGCCAGTCGTGGCTTGACTCAATACTTCTTCTCCAACAGGGACATCGGGCAACAACAACAAATATAAGCCCCACAGAATCATTACGATTCCGACAATTCCAGGTATTCCAAATCCGGGAATCACCAAGGTTTCCAAGATAAGAAACATTAATCCTGCTATAATAATGAGAAAGTCGGTCATGGTGGCTAATTCGGCAATATATGAAGCTCCCAGTGATAAAATCAGGCAGGTCAGGCCAACCGTACCGGGAACACCCCAGCCTGGACTCTGCAGTTCAAACAAAATTCCGAGAAATCCAAACGTTGTTAAAAGAGATGCCACCACTGGATTAGTTAGAAATCGCACGATGGACTCCGACCAGTTTTCACCTGTTTCATACACAAAAGCACCTGACAGGCCAAGTGAATCAAGCACATCATCGAATGTTTCTGCCGTTTTATCTGCCATGCGGTATTTCAGGGCCTGTTCAGTTGTCAGAGTTATCAGGTTCCCCTGTTTTCGGCCCTCGATATCATTAACATACATTGTATCACCGTTGAGAATTAAAAAATAGTTTACAGTCTTAATGGTATCAACTTCACCATCTTCAGTAATATACTCTCGTTTTACTTTCTTTTGGAACTCCAATTCCTCGTCCACCATGCCACGGGCTATATCCTTACTGCGGCCTCGCTTTTCCGCTGTAGCAGCCATTTCTTCACGCATATAACTGATGACCTTTTCACTGCCTTTTTTTCCAGACATATCAACAGCCGTAGTAGCACCAATCGTTGCTCCTCCAGTCATATAAATTTTCTCACACGATAGAGAAATAAGAGCTCCGGCAGAAATTGCCCGTTTATTAATAAACGCTACTGTTTTGACCCTTGAGTCCATAATAGCATCCTTGATTTGAGTTGCGGCATCTACCCGTCCACCAAATGTATTGATCTCAAAGATAATTGCATCCGCACTGTTTGATTCCGCTTCTTGGATAGACCGTTCTATAAATGGCGGAAGACCCAGATCAATGGTTCCCTCAATTGGAACTCGATAAACAATCTGGGAATAAAGAATGGATAACCAAACAGTAAGATAAATAAAAACTATTCTCATGTAAGCTAAATTTCACTCTATTTCTTGTAATTTGTCTACAACCAATCCAGTATTTATTCCCTGATTCGATAAGATTTTAACAGTTAAACTTCCCGCTGGCTATGAAAGTTTCAGAACAATTGACATACCAGTTCCTTATGAACCTGAGAAAGTTTATCTCGCAATTGTCAATATCTTCACAATATCACCTGGCTCAATGGCTCGCCAGTTTGGGATATCACCACATACCAAAACGAAAGAATCTAGCTCGGAGAAACCTGATGAGAGCCTTCCCGAATCAATCAGAAGGGTGGATTGAAAATACATTGAAAAACTCTTATCAGTTTTTCGCTTATAATTTTATACAATTCTTAGCGTTTCCTGGAGTATGGGAAACCGCTCAATATGATATTCACGGAAAAGATGTGTTGGACGAAGCCCTTAAACAAAAGAAAGGAGTTGTCTTTATTTCTGCTCATTTTGGTGTCTGGGAAATGCTGGGTGTGTGGCTGGGACTTAATAATTACAAACTTGTTGGTGTTGCCCATCGTCAGCGAAATCAAGGTGCAAATAAATTCTTTCAGGAACAACGTGAACTGAGCGGTGTGAAACATATATTTCGGAAGGAACCGCTTGAAAAAATGTACGCTATCCTCAACGAGAACAAACTTCTTGGGCTAGTGAGCGATCAGGATGCAAAGAAAAAAGGTGTCTTCATTGATTTTTTCGGTATGCCGGCTTCCACACCAAAAGGTGCGGCTCTTTTCCATAAAAACACAAATGCTCCTATGATATTTAGTGTTTGTGTTCGAACGGGCTTTCAAAAATACCAGCTGGAATTCCTGCCAATCATTGCCGGAGATGATACAACAGAAAAAATCACCCAAGCATATACAGTAATACTGGAAAAACTCATACATGCCTATCCAGAGCAGTATTTCTGGTTTCACCGAAGGTGGAAAACTAAACCAGAAAAATCAAATTGAACCAAATAAACTGGCAACATGATAATGCGTTGAAAGCTGCCCTAGATATCGTGCTTTCTGGCGGAGTTATTATATATCCTACCGATACACTTTACGGATTTGGTGCAGATGCAACAAATAAGGATGCAATTAATAAAGTGAATAGATTAAAAAAACGAACAGGACCTATGAGCGTCTTAGCTACAGATAAAAAGATCGCTACAAGGTGGATTAATCTTCAATCCCCCGATCTAGAAAAAGCATTAAAAATACTGGGCGGAGCTAAAACTGTGATTGTACCGGTGAACCCAGGGGTGGTCCATGATATTATTCTAGGCTCTGGCTATTCTCTCGGAATTCGTATTCCAAATCATCCGTTTTGTAAAGCTTTATCATCATCATGTAAAGTGCCAATTATCACAACCAGTGTTAACCGGTCTGGAGAACAACCATTAGAAATTCCCCATGACATATCAATAACATTTGGCAATAAAATTAAGCTTATGATCGAAGATGGTAAAATATTCGGAGACGCATCAACAATATATCAATACCAAGATGGTGATTTCATAATCACTCGATGAGAGAAATCAGTATACCTTTACTTTTTTACTGTGTCTTGTTCGGACAAACTGATCGCTGGACCGAATCACTTAATTACCATGCCTACTTTAGTGGAATACATGTAGCAGAAGCAGAATTAAAGATCAGTGAACAACAAATAGGTGGTAAGAGTTCTATCATTCACATTTTATACCAAGCGAAAACTATATCCGTGACTGATTATATATTCCCAATAAATGATAAAATCAACATAGAGGTAGACTCAAAAACATGGACACCTATTTCCGTAAAAAAAGTCGTTCGTGAAGGAAAATATAAACATGATTCTTTCACTCAATTTCTCCCGGAAGAAAATATTTTTATTTATAAAAAAGACACAATCTCTTATGCCCATCCTGTTCATGATCCTTATTCTCTGATCTACTTATTTAGGAAAAAAACATTGAGCCCGGGAAATAAATTCCAGTTAAACACAATTGATGGCAGAAAAATCACTCAATTGCAATTTGATGTTTCATCCATTGAAACAATCCGTGTCCCCGCAGGTGAATTCGATGCCCTAAAAGTGACTCCTAAACGAACTGATGGAAAACCATTTAAAAACGCAGGACAATTAACAATTTGGTACTCAACAGAAATTGATAAACTTCCTGTAAAAATAAGTATAAAATTGAAGTTTGGGTCGCTTAACCTAGAATTGGCTAATGTGGACTAATTCAACAATCTGGAAATATCGTTAAACATCACTGTTACCATCAATAATAGTAGAAAAGCCATGCCCACTTGCTGAATTGCCATACGGGCTTTGATACTTAATGGTCGTCTGATAATACTTTCTATTATAATAATTAGAATATGTCCACCATCTAAACCGGGAATAGGTAGAATATTAATAAACCCAAGATTAACACTGATTAGTGCCATAAATGTGAGTAATGGTGCCCACCCAGCTTGTGCGGATTGTCCTGCTAACTGAGCAATCAGAATCGGTCCACCAAGATCTTTCATCGAAGCAGAGCCATTGCTCAGCATCTCGAAAGTTAAAAAAATCATTCCAAAGCTGTTCATAGTTCCAATATATCCGGATACAACTGCTTGTCCAAGTGTTATTGGGTGGTATACAGATTCCTGGATAATGCCGATAACACCCAAGGTATCAACACCATTTTCTCTGGGAACAATATAATGAGATGTAGTTAATGAAAATTCCATCTCTTTTGTCCCGCGCAATAATGTAATTGTAATTGGGGTGTCAGGAACCTTATTAATAGCGGATTGCAGTTCACTCCACGAAGCAATTGATTCATGATTAACGGTGGTAATTTTATCCCCGGGTTTTAATCCGGCAGCTTCAGCGGGCATATCCGGGCGAACTTCAGCAATTACTGGCTTAGTCAGCACTTCAGGTCTTCCCTGTACATAGGCTATTCCACTAAACAAAACGAAAGCGGTTACTATATTCATGATCACACCGGCACTCAAAACCCAGAGCTTTGCCCAAAATGATTTGCTCATTAATTCATCTGGGGCATGGGTTATTGTTGTATCCATGCTCTCATCAATGGCTCCGGCCATTTTCACATAACCACCCAAAGGTATAAGTGCTAAAACATATTCAGTGGTACTCCCAATCCTCCCGGGGCTAGAAAAGTGAGTTTCAAAAACAGGTCTCCACGAAATCTTGGTTTGATGACGGCGATAAAAGAAAACGCGTACATCCCAGCCATTATCAACAGATTTAAAGGAAATAAAACGAGGGGGAAATCCAATGGAAAATCGTTCCACCCGGACTCCAACAGATCGTGCTGCGAGATAATGACCCAATTCATGGACGAAGATGAGTACGCCCAAAACTAAGATTGTAGCCCAAAGAAAAATCATGAAATATTACCCATTAGTGAAATCTACATTAAAATCGGTTTAAAGTTCCAAATCAGGAATAATTGTTTACGTACAATTTTGTCCACTTGCTTAACACTTTCAAATCATTAAGCGATGGATTTTTTAGCCATTTATGCTTTTCCATCGCATTTTTTATGATCTTTGGAATATCCGTAAACCTGATTTTACCATTCAAAAAACTATACACGGCATAATCGTTAGCCAGATTCAATACAGCTGGAGCTGTCCCCATTTGATCAATCGCATCATATGCTAACTTGATGCATGGAAATCGTTCTGAATCTGGTGGCTGAAAAGTCAAATCCCCGCATTCCATAAAATTCAGCCTTTCCCAAGGAGCCTCCGCATGCCGGGGGTACATCAGCGCATATTGTATGGGGACCTTCATGTCGGGCACCCCCAATTGAGCTTTAATAGAGCCATCTTTCAATTCTATCATAGAATGAATGATGGATTGGGGATGAACTACAATATCAACTCGGGATGGATCAAGTTGAAACAGCCAGTAAGCTTCAATTACCTCTAAGCCTTTGTTCATCATTGTGGCTGAATCAATAGTTATTTTTTTTCCCATGTCCCAATTGGGATGGTTTAGGGCTTCATCAATTGTTATATCTCCAAATGTATCGATCGATCGAGTTCGGAATGGACCACCACTACCTGTCAAAATAATTCTACGGACATCATCCAATGATTCTCCTACTAAACATTGCCAGATAGCAGAGTGTTCGCTATCAACCGGGAATAGGCGAGCTCCGGTTTTTTCCATAGCCTTCGTTATAATATCTCCTGCCATCACCAAACTTTCTTTATTGGATAAAGCAACATCTACGCCAGCAAGTATCGCCTCCAATGTCGGTTCCATTCCTAGGGCTCCTACCAAACCATTCAACATCACATCCACGTCCTTCCTGCCGGCCAAATCTAAAAGTCCTCTCCGACCGGAGCGAACCTCAATTCCATCTACGATCAGTTCAGTGTGAACAATTTCGGCTGCATTTTCATCAATCATAACCACTGTCTGAGGATGAAATTCACGGCATTGTTCTACCATACGTTCTGCATTGGTATGTGCTGATAAATACACAATATCTAACTCATCGGATAAATGCCGGACGACATTCAATGCATTCACACCAATCGAACCAGTAGAACCCAAGATCGATATTGTTTTTTGCATTAAAAAAAATCTTTCATGATATAGGTTCGAAATAATTGACTCTCAGGGTGAATTTTAATTCCTGCCCCTAACCGGAACCCCTTAAAAGGTATTATGGCATCAAGATCAAAATATTTGGATTCGCCTTCAATTCTTCCAGGTATTTCCGTTGAGTGATAGTAAGATCTTTCTCTGAAGATATTAGCGCCAGCACCAATACTGTAATTTAAAAAAGACCCCGAAAACCATTTCTGGACATTCATAGTAATAGATGTCAGTCGAAAATGAGCGATCCCCTTTAGATCAACCCGTTGAAATGAGGTTACCCAAGCTTTATTATCCTCATTGCCAAAATAGTACTGGAATCCACTGCCAATTACCTGTGGGGCATCTTTATCCACCTGAAAGCCATATAGTTTAGCAGTTAAAGAAAGATTTCGGGTAATCCGGACAGCTATATCAAGATCCGGTAAGACCCATCTAGTACCATGGATTTTTCTAAAATAGAAAGAAAATCCTCCGTTTATCACCAAGCGATGATTATCATTTGGATCTAACTGCGGATGATTACTAAGCCAGTATGATGAATGAAATGCAATATTACGAGCCGCTTCTCTATTTAAATCATCAAACCGGAAATTCGCTTGCTGAGCAGACAGGATTACACCCGCTAAAACGAGTGTTATCAGATGAAATCTCATATTATAATTAAATAATGCCCCGCTCACTGGACTGAATAAAATCCAGAATACAGGTTTTATACTTAGAGTCCGGAAAATCGTTTTTTATTTTCGATAGAGAACCTTTCCGGTTTACATCAGACTTAAAATACAGTTTATAAATATCCTTAATAGTTTTTCTTTCCTCGATAGAAAATCCACGACGTTTTAAACCAATGCTGTTAATGCCCTTAAATCTCAGAGGTGTTCCCGCAACAAGGATGTAAGGTGGTACATCCTGCACTGCCCAATAGCCAGCCCCAATAAACGCATGCTCACCAATATTACAGAATTGATGAACCATAACTCCACCACTGAGAGATACCCAGTCGCCTATATCTACATGACCGCCAAGGGTGGTCATATTGGACATAATAACATGGTCACCAATAAGACAATCATGTGCAATATGAACATAGGCCATAAAAAGGCAATCGGAACCGATAATAGTCTTCCCAGTGACTTTTGTCCCCCGGTTGACAGTAACAAACTCGCGAATAGTGGTTCTATCCCCAATAATAGCTTCTGTTTGTTCGCCGGCAAATTTCATATCTTGGGGAATTTCTCCAATGGATACAGAATGAAAAATTTTGCATTCCGCACCGATGCGGCTCCCCTGTGCAATCGTTACATGATTACCAATCATAGTGTCGTTACCGATGATCACATTTGAGTCTATGATGGAATAAGGCCCAATAGATACACCTTTTCCCATTTCAGCTTTGGAATCCACAATAGCTGTGGGGTGAATCTGGAGAGAAATTTTAGACCTCCATACGGTCAACTAAACTCGAGAATATCAGAGCTTCTACTGTTATCTTGTCATTAACCGTGCATGTACCGGAAAATTTATATAGGTTGAGTTTTTTATTTAATAATCTAATATGAAGAATTAGTTGGTCCCCTGGTGTAATCAATCGACGAAAACGAACTTTATCTACTCCAGAAATAAACATATTTTTCTTTAATGGATCGTCCAGCTCATGCAGCATCAAAAAAGCAGTAGTCTGAGCCAGAGACTCAAGAGATAAAACACCCGGCATGACCCGCTGACCCGGGAAATGCCCTTGAAAATATGGTTCATTGAATGTCACATTTTTTATAGCGATTACTGATTTACCGGGTTTTACTTCAACAATACGATCGATGAGAACAAAGGGATAACGATGAGGTAGGATTTTTAGGATATCCTGAATATCATAATTTGTTTTTTTCAGCAGGTCATCCATCAATATTCCCATTCCATAACATATCTAATTCTTTAGAATATTCTTTTTTCAGTTTCTTTACAAATTCAACATTGCTTGCATGTCCAGCTCTCGCAGCAGTCACATGTCCTTTGATGGGAACTCCCAGCAAAGCTAAATCACCAATGAGATCCAAAGTTTTATGACGAACAGGTTCATTTTTAAATCTCAATACTTTTCCATTTAAAATACCATTTACACCATGAATTATAGTTTCTTCTATACCAAAGAGATTGCGCAAACGTTCTATCTCACTCTTATCTATCTTTTTATCAACAATTACCAACGCATTATCCAATGCACCGCCTTTAATCAACCCTTGTTCCCTTAACATTTCGACCTCACTAAGAAAACAAAATGTCCTGGCCGGGGCTACTTCAACAGCAAAATCTTCCTCCATATTATAGATTGCTTCATATTGCGTACCCAACGCTGGAAGAGGGTATTCTACCATAAAAGTGACTCGGAAACGGTCAGATGGGATTACATGAATATCGATATCCCGATAATAATCGGTATAGTTGACCGCACGATTTATTTCCAAGACTTTGCGTTCTTTATTCTGAAAAACCACGCCCCCATCTAAAAGTGCCTCCACAAAGTCCTTGGCACTGCCATCCATCACTGGAGGTTCCTTGCCATTTAATTCAATAAGTATATTATCAATCCGTAATCCTGTTACTGCTGCCAGGGCATGTTCAACAGTATGGATGCGGACATCATTTTGCTCAATTGTTGTTCCACGGGAAATATCTACCACATGATCAATATCAGCTTTGATTTCCGGTGAATCCTTAATGTCTGAACGAATAAACTTTATACCATAATTCTCAGGAGCAGGGTGGAAAGTAATCGTGCTTTCCACACCGGTATGTAAACCAATGCCTCTGCAAGATCTGGATTTTTCAATGGTACGTTGCTTTCGTTGCATAACCGTAATTTACTCTTTGAATTGACTTTGAATCAATCGATCTAGTTTTCTTCTCAGTTTTGATACTTCTGAAAAAATTGCATTTCTTTTATGTTGTTCTCTGATTGGTCGTGCCGGGTGTCCGCTGTAGACTTCATTTCCAAGAAGGGATTTTGTAACCCCTGATTTTGCAGCTACTATTGAACGATCCCCAAGTTTAACATGAGGGACAACACCGGCCTGCCCAGCTAAGGTACAAAACTCTCCAATTTCTGCACTACCGGCGATTCCAACCTGAGCAGTAATTAAACACCCGCGACCAATTTTCACATTATGAGCAATATGAACCAGATTATCCAATTTACACATATCCCCAATTATCGTATTGCCAATTGTNGCCCGATCAATCGCTGAATTCGCNCCAATTTCTACATTATCCCCAATTAGAACTGATCCAATTTGAGGTATCTTAACATGTTGATCTGAGTCGGAAACATACCCATACCCGTCTGATCCAATTACAGTACCAGCATGGATAATAACATGATCACCCAGGACAACATTATGATACAATGTAGCGTTAGCAAAAATCTTACATTCTAACCCAATGGATGTATTTTCCCCAATAAATACATTAGGACCAATCCATGAGCGATCTCCAATTTGAGCACCTGTTTCAATCACAGCTCCGGGTTCAATGGTTACATTTACACCTACATTAGCATTATGGTGGATGAATACACCGGCATTAATTAGTCCNGGTGGTTCTTTATCGGGATAGTAAACTGATAACGTTTTAGCTATGGCTAACTGGGGACTTTTAACAATAATACCATCATGGCCTTTTAGATGGTTCTTTTCAGAAACAAACACTGCTGACGCAGCAGTGTTTTCCAAATATTTCCCATATAACGGATTCCCTAAAAAAGTAATTGTGCCCGGTTCTCCATTTTGAATCTCCGAAACACCGGTGATTTTCAGATCTGGATCGCCTGACACATCGCCACTAACCAGCGTGGCAATTTCACTNAGAGAGAACTCCAATATAGCCTAATTATCTGATTCCAATTTCCGTAATTCATGAAGAACATCATCGGTCAAATCATATTTTGATTTGAAATATAACAACCCAACAGATGCATCAATGATGTAATCATAAGCGCCGTCAATTGCAACCTTGTCAACAGCCTTTTTTACTTTACCCAGTATATCATATTCCATTTGAGCCTGTTTGCGCATTAACTCGCCTTGGGGACCAACTTTTTCAGCCTGATAGGTCTGAATTTGGCGTTCTGTCTGATCAATTTCCTGCTTAATACTTTCACCNTTATCTAATGACATGAGACGTTTNACNTCATAGTCTTNTTTNAGNCTATCNAANTTTTGTACTCTNTGATCAAACTCAAATTGTACTTTTCGAT
This sequence comes from Nitrososphaerota archaeon, assembly GCA_002713325.1. Taxonomy (GTDB): domain Archaea; phylum Thermoproteota; class Nitrososphaeria; order Nitrososphaerales; family UBA213; genus UBA213. The sequence continues at coordinate 5,004 of PAWD01000010.1, read as the reverse complement.
ATTCNAGCTGGAGTTGAGATTCAGCCTCTTTGAATTCCTCAAATTCGCTTCGGATACGCTCTGACAGAATATATCCAATTTTTAATTGTGCTGTGGCAGATGCTGTTAAACCCAGCATTATGCCGATAATAAATATGGGGCGAAGTAATTGTTTCAATTTTTCCTCCTTAGTTACCGATATTGTTGCCCAATTGTTATAGATGTTTTCCAGCCTTCTGGTTCACCATCTCCATCCAAATCATCAAAACCATAGCCGAGATCAAATCCCAGCAGACCAATCATAGGCATGAAAAACCTAATACCCATTCCCACGGATCTTTTCAGATCAAATGGTCCTACACGAGGNAGGTTAAATTTTTCCTGAAGACTCGTTTCTGCCCACACATTCCCCATTTCTGCAAATAGCAGACCATAAACCACCGGATTTTCAGAAAACGGAACACGAAATTCCGTNGAAACTTTCGCCAGTGCATTACCACCCACCGGACTACCTCTGGATGTTAATGGGCCCACCCGGTTATCTTCATACCCTCGCAATGGGTTGCCATACATTAAGCCATTACCACCCATGATAAATCGTTCATCAAATGGTATGATAGATTCTTCATCATCATAAGAAGGTAGCATCCTAACGACGCCCAGTTTTAAAGAANTCATCAAGACGAATTTCCAGAATGTAGGTGTATACCATTCCAGATTCAATATATGTTTATGAAAATCCTCATTCCCGCCAAAAGGACCTCCAGATAGAGCAGAAGTCATGGACATTAAGGATCCCTGAGTCGTGAATTCAGGATGATCTCGGCTATCTCGACGAATGGATTGGGTGATACTGACACCATCTGAGTGCTGCAACCCACCAGTATATCGTTCAAGATCGTCTTCACTTCCTTCGTACATTTTACGTTGCACTTGAAAGGACCAATTCCCTCTAAAAAAATCATCGGGCCATTTAAAGATCCTTCCCCAGGTTATGGAACCACCCGCAATTGTAAAATCAAGAGGAGCATAATACAAAGATGAGCGGCCACGAAAAGAATAATAAATGGATGCTCCTAATAAATTTTTTGTATCATTAACCATCGGGTCAGTGAAACTTAAACTTGCGGATCGCTGTTTGGATGGTTGATAAGAACCACCGGTGTANAAACTTCTACCAACATTGGCGCCAATGTTGGTGCCAACATTGAAAGATAATGCCAAGCGCTGACCCTTCCCCCTGAAATTGGGGAATGTAAAACCGCCGCCNCCAGTGACCCCAAATGCTTGGCTAAAACCCATGTTCATGTTTGCCGTGCCTGAGAGTTTTTCTTCAACGGATATATCCACATCCACTTCGTTGTCATTTACGGGCACTACATCCGGAAGTACATTACTAAAATAATTCAGCATCATAATTTCGCGATAACTACGCATTAACCTATCTTTATTAAACACATCTCCAGGAAATATTCGTAACTGCCGCCGAATGACATTCTCACGGGTTTTATCATTACCTCTAATANCGATATTGCGAATATGCACCTTATGGTTCTCCACCATAATAAAATGTACATCAAGTGAATCTTCACCAACCGGCGTCACTTGTGGTTCTATACGGCTATAGATATACCCCCGATCCATATATAAATTCTGCATTCGTTCATATACTGCTTTTTCAAAATCTTCCTCACTATATTTATCACCCTTTTCTAATCCCAGCGCGCGGGATAATATCTTTTCACTGTAGAGGGTTTGTCCCTCCCAGGAGAAGTTTCGGTATTTATACATCGGACCTTCCCGTACATACAGGATTAAATCCATATATCGTCTGTCTTCGGTGTATTGGATTGAATCAGAAATAATATTGAAGTCGCGATATCCTTTGTTTCGGTAATACTTACGGACATTGTCAATGTCCTCATCGAACTATCCTGATCAAATGTGGACCGCCAAAAAAGATACCAACGTTGTTGTTTAGTCTCTTTCATAGCCAAGCGCAAACGGAGATCAGAATAAGTTTCATTTCCTTTAAATTGAATATTGCGCAATTTTACTTTTCCGTTTTCTTTAATTCTAAAAATGATATCTTGAGTTATCCCTTTTGCCTTCCCACCAAAAAGATTCAATTCATTTTCAGCATCCGTTAGTTCTGCCCCAACCTCTGCCATGAGGTAGCCCTTTTCTGCATAAAGTTCCTTTACCTTTTTTATTTTTTCATGCAACAAGTTTGGTTTGATTCTCTGACCCGTAGTCAGGTTTAATTCCTCTTCAAATTTGCTGTCCCTAATTTTGCGGTTACCCTCATAATGAACATCGCCAAGAACAGAGCTTTCTTTGACAACAATGGTGAGCGAAAGACCATCCTCAGTTTCGTTATCGTAACGGAGTTGAATATCATCAAAAAGGCCCAGTTGCCATAATCGTTTTACAGCTCTTGGAAATTCATTGGATGAGATTGTTAACCCTTTACGTAATCCAGAAGTGAATATTATTGTATTGGGAGATGAGATTATATGCCCTTCAACCTGAACATCCTGTAATTTGATCTCTTGCTGGTTCTGCGCAATAATAAAGCTGGAAATAGCAATAAAACGTGCTAATTCTTTAATCATCTTAAGACTGAACCTGCTCACTTATCTGACCGAAACGCCTCTCCCGAGACTGATAGTCCAAAATGGCATGCATTAACGCATCTTCCCGAAATGCAGGCCAATAGGTCTCAGTAAGATAAATCTCTGTATAGGCACTTTGCCAAAGAAGAAAATTACTCAAGCGTAACTCACCACTGGTTCGTATTAACAGGTCAGGATCTGGTTTATCTTTTGTTTCTAAAACGGATGCAAATACATTCTCATCAATAGACAACGGTTCTAAGTCCCCTTTAACAGCTGATTGGGATAGCATTTGTGCCGCCTTTATTATCTCTTGACGGCTACCGTAATTCAAGGCCAATATCAAGTTAAGACCAGAATTATTACAAGTAAGTTCAATGCCATTTTTTATTCCCTGCTGCGTTGATTCCGGTAATTCACTGAGTTTGCCAATAGTGGAAAACCTGACATTGTTCTTATTAAGTTCCCGAACCTCTATATTTATCGTTTTTAGCAGAAGTTGCATAAGAGCACTTACTTCTTTTTCAGGTCTATTCCAGTTCTCTGTTGAAAAAGTATAAAGCGTAAGATATTTTACCCCGATTTCCCCGCAAATTCGGGTTACTTCACGTACTGAATTTATTCCTTCTTTGTGTCCAGAGATGCGAGGCCGATAACGTTGTTTCGCCCATCGACCATTACCATCCATAATGATAGCTATATGATTTGGAATGGGCCCGGATTCAACCTTTTCCCGGAGATGGGTGTTCATAATACATTCATTAAAAACGTGATAAAATTACCGCTGACGAATACATCAAACAACCGGCAACCTCGACAGTAAATCACCCTTTTAGCAGGATCAAACGGTAACAAATTAATATGGTTCCCACTTAAATATTATTCAATAACAGAAAGTACCGAATCAACAATAGACAGATAGATCTGTGATATAGAAGACTCAGGGCTTTTATAAACAATAGGTTCTCCGGCATCAGTTGATTCCATAATCTCAATCGCAATTGGAATTTGCCCCAGGAGAGGCACCCCCAACCGATTGCTTTCAGCTACACCGCCACCCTGTTTGAATAAATCAATTTTTAATTTAAATGATCCATCCAAATCAAGTTGCGCAACTTTTCCATCAGATAGAACAACACTACCACCTGGAATTTTAGTCCCATTTGAATCTTTAATTGAGCCCTCCAATAGCAAACCAGACATATTTTCAACTACACCAAGCACAGGGGTTTGTACTTTCCGAAACATATCAGCTCCTTTTCGAACATCTGCCAAAGCAATATCCTGAGGTGTTGTTACAATAATGGCGCCTGTCATACGCAGTTTCTGTGTCAACGTAAGTTGTATATCTCCTGTGCCAGGGGGAAGGTCTAATATTAAGTAATCCAACTTTCCCCATTCTACATCACGAAAAAATTGTTCCGTCATACGGGAAACCAGTGGTCCTCTCCAGATAGTTGGAGTATCATTCCCACTGATGAATCCAAAACTCATTACTTTCATAGCGTAGCGCTCCAGAGGGATCAGTTTCCGGTCCTGTGTCATTTTTGGCTGTTCATTTATGCCTAAAATTATTGGGAGCGATGGCCCATAAATATCGAGATCAAGCAAACCAACTGTTAAGTTTTTATGAACTAAACCACAGGCTAGATTTGCCGCCACAGTCGATTTTCCGACACCGCCCTTTCCACTGGCAACAGCGATCACATGCTTTACGCCTGACAAGATCGATTCCGTAATAGGTCTTTGTTCAGAAGGAGACGGCGGGGATTGTTGTTTTAGGACATCAGCGGTTAGTTCTACAGATACAATCTCGAAATGATCTGCTAGTTTATTTTTTACTGATTCGATGACAGTACTTTTCTTTTCTTCATTTTGAGATGTGATATTCAGATTAACCACAATAGTCTTGCCGTCTATGGATATATCTTTTACCATCCCAAAGGAAACAATATCTCGATTGAATCCAGGGTAATTGATCGTTTTAAGAATATCGAGCGTTTGATCCTTATTCATGATAAAAACAAAAAAACGGCTGTTTTATAACAACCGTTAATTTTCTATTTAAAAACCGGTTTCTTGGATTAGCCAGGGTACTCTTGTCCAAAAAATTCATAATTCAGTTTGCTAAAATTATTCCACTCATCAGGAACTTCACTTTCTTCAAAAATTGCTTCGACGGGACATTCCGGCTCACAAGCACCGCAGTCAATACATTCCTCTGGATCAATATATAATTGTTTACTATCTGGATCAAAACCTGGTTCCTTGGCCTCAGCACCTGCACCTGTAGTGCTTTCCGGACCATGAATACAATCCACGGGGCAAACTTCAACACAGGCCGTGTCACAGGTACCAACACAGGGTTCACAAATAATGTAAGTCATTTAAATCTCCTAAATAATTGACT
>PAWD01000009.1 GCA_002713325.1 Nitrososphaerota archaeon | reverse complement strand
CTAATTGAAAGGACAATTGGCCCCGTGAAAACGGCATTAAAAGATGCAAGCTTGAAGGCCTCTGATGTTGATGAAGTTATCTTAGTAGGTGGCCAGACTAGAATGCCCTTAGTACAAGAAAAAGTTAAATCTTTCTTTGGAAAAGAAGCCCGAAAGGATGTAAATGCTGACGAAGCAGTAGCCGTCGGAGCAGCCATTCAAGGAGCAGTATTAGCTGGAGATGTAACGGATGTCCTTCTTTTAGATGTAACTCCTCTAACCCTAGGAATAGAAACTATGGGAGGAATAATGACACCCCTAATAGATAAAAATACAACCATTCCTACAAATAAATCTCAGATTTTTTCAACTGCAGAGGATAATCAGACTGCTGTTACTGTTCACGTTTTGCAAGGTGAGAGAAAGCAAGCAAGTGAAAATAAAACTTTAGGTCAGTTTAACTTAACTGATATTCCAGCGTCCCCAAGAGGCATGCCTCAGATTGAAGTAGCTTTTGACATTGATGCAAATGGAATACTGAATGTTTCTGCAAAAGATAAAGCTACAGGCAAAGAGCAATCAATTGAAATTAAGGCTTCCAGTGGCTTATCCGATGAAGAGATTGAACAGATGGTTAAAGATGCTGAAGCGCATTCAGAAGAAGATAAAAAGTTTGAAGCTTTAGTGCAGACCAGGAATATGGGAGAAAATCTAGTTCACAGTTGCAAAAAGACTTTAGAAGAAGCTGGCGATAAAGCTGAGGCTGATGAGAAAGAAGCTATAGAGAAGGGCATAACTGAACTAGAGGAAGCTCTTAAATCTGATGACAAGGATCAGATAGACGAAAAGATAAAATCTTTAAGCGAAGCATCTGCTTCTTTGGCACAAAAGTTGTACGAAGAACAGGCTCAGGCATCTAGTCAAGAGAATGAAGCTACGGATGAGAATGTTAGTTCTGATTCTGACGCAGTTGATGCAGACTTCGAGGAAGTAAAAGAAGAAGAGAAATCATAATTTGTTTCTTTGTCTTCTATTTTACTAAAGGTCCATAAATGTCTAAAAGGGACTATTACGATGTATTGGGAGTTAATCGTAGTGCCCAGAGAGAAGAGTTAAAGAAGGCTTATCGTAAATTAGCAATGAAATATCATCCGGATAGAAATCCTGATGATGCTTCTGCCTCTGAAAAGTTTAAAGAAGCTACCGAGGCTTATGAAATCTTATCTGACCCCTCTAAAAGATCTGCCTATGATCAATTTGGTCACCAAGGAGTAGAATCCTCTGGCTTTGCGAGTAACAGATCTGCTACAGATGCATTCAACGATATTTTTGGAGATATTTTTGGAGATATTTTAGGCGGAGGCGATCCTTTCTCCAGACAGAGGCGATCAAATCGAGGTTCAGATTTAGAGTTTTCATTAAAAGTAGATTTGGAGAATGCTGTAAAGGGAACTACAGAAAAAATACGTATTCCCGCTTTAGCTTCTTGTGGTGACTGTGGTGGATCTGGAGCAGAACCAGGAACTAAGCCTTCTTCTTGTCCATCTTGTAAAGGAGTTGGACAAGTAAGAATGCAACAGGGTTTCTTTTCAATCTCTCAGACTTGTAGACAATGTGGAGGATCAGGCAGAGTTATAACAAATCCCTGTAGGAAATGCCGTGGTAATGGCAGGGTAGAAAGAACTAAAACCCTTTCTGTAAAAATCCCTGCAGGAGTTGATACTGGTGACAGAATTAGGCTTTCTGGTGAAGGTGAAGTAGGTCCAAGTGGAGGACCCAGCGGTGATTTATATGTTCATATAAGAGTTCTTCCTCATGAAGTATTTGAGAGGGATGGTCAACATCTATACTGCGAGGCACCTATAAGTTTTGTGGATGCAGCACTAGGATCAGAAATAGAGATCCCTACACTGGATGGAAAAGTAAAAATAAAGATCCCAGAAGGAACTCAAACTGGAAAACTATTTAGATTAAAGGGTAAGGGAGTAAAGAAAATAAGAAGTACAGCCGTGGGAGATCTCATGTGTAGAGTGGTAGTAGAAACCCCTCAAAAACTTGATTCTAGGCAAAAGAATTTATTGAGTGAATTAGGATCTTCCTTAAAAGACAAGAAAAATACACCTATGAGCTCAGCTTGGTTTGGTAAAGTTTCGTCGTTTTTTGATAATAAATAATAAAATGATAAAAGTTACAATATCTGGTGCCTCAGGACGCATGGGAAAAGCCCTTATCAAGGCCATCAATAAAAACGATAACTTTGTCCTGTTAGCAGGAGCAACTCGAGAAGAAAATAACCAAGTTGGAAAAGATTTAGGAGAGATAGCTGAAATAGGTCAAGTCGGAGCTCTTTTGTATTCAAGCTTTGATAAATTTTCAGGGGCTGACGTAATCATAGACTTCTCTGAACCAATCTTTAGCTTGAGAACTATAGAATTTTCAAAAAATAATAATATTCCTATAGTTTTAGGAACCACAGGATACAAAGAGGAAGATTTAAGCTTTATCGAGCAAGCAGCCAAAATAATTCCAATACTAAAAGCTCCCAATACTAGTATAGGTATAGCCTTTTTAAGAAAGATTATAGATCTAACCTCAGATTCTTTTTCTTTTTTCGACAAAATAGAAATTTCCGAGAAGCACCATAAAGATAAAAAAGATTCTCCTTCTGGCACAGCAATAGATTTAGCTAACTTCTTGTCAGAGAGAGTAAAGTATAAGGATTCTATTTCTATAGAAAGTCAAAGAGGTGGGGATGTAGCTGGAGAGCATAAAGTTATCCTTTCTAGGCAATCTGAAAGAGTAGAGTTGAGTCATAAAGCTTTGGATCGCTCTATTTATGCTGAAGGTGCTCTTGTAGCTGCACAATGGCTTAAAACAAAGCCGAAAGGACTTTACAGCATGACAGATATATATACTTGAAATCAAAGAATTGTGGTATAAACGCACACCTTTTTAGAAATAGTTTGATTGTTTTCTATTAAGAATGACACACGTGTTAGTTGTCTGCATCTTGGGTGCTTTAAGAATGCTCATCTTAAGTTAAGAGCAGTAAACACGGAGGAATAACCCAAGCGACGAAAACTCGCTTACACATTAGGAGAGCAAATGGCTGAAATATCGCTAGAGGATATGCTTCAAGCAGGTGTCCACTTTGGACACCAAACAAAGTTCTGGAACCCAAAAATGGACCCTTTTATTTTTGGAGTTCGAAATAAAATTCACATTATTGATCTTCGACATACGGTTGAGCTCTTACCACCAGCTTTATCCTTTTTAAAATCAGTAGCCCAAAAAAATAATAAGATACTTTTTGTAGCAACAAAACGTTCAGCTTCCATTATCTTAAGGGAAGAGGCTGAAAGATGTGGAATGCCATATGTAAATGAAAAGTGGCTGGGTGGCATGCTTACCAATTACAAAACTATAAGATCTTCCATTAATAGATTAGAAAATCTTCTTAGACAAAAAGAGGATGGTACTTTTAGAAAACTGACTAAAAAAGAAGGCTTGAAACTACAAAGGGAAATAGATAAGTTGCAAAAATCCATTGGAGGAGTTAGAGAAATGGGTGGTTTGCCAGATGCCCTATTTGTCATTGATGTTAAACGTGAAGCTATAGCTATCTCTGAAGCAAGCAAGATGGGTATACCAATAGTAGGGATAGTAGATACTAATAGCAGTCCAGAAGGGATTGATTATGTGATACCAGGAAATGATGATGCCATAAGGTCAATTACTCTATTCACACGAGCTGTTTCTGATGCTTGCTTAGAAGGATTGAAGCTTGCAACCGGCCTTAAAGCAACTCCTGAAACTAGTGGGCCTAAAATAATTAAGAAAGAAGAAAAAGAAGACCTTCAGAAAAAAGATTCCTCTAAAAAAGATGAAAAGTTAGAGGAGGAAAAAGTAGAAGAAAAATCTAAACAAGAAGCTGTAGAAACTAAGGATAATAAAGACTCTGGATAATCCGATGAGAGAATCATGACGCAAATATCAGCTACCCTAGTAAAAGAACTTAGAGAAAGAACTGGAATGGGGATGATGGACTGTAAACAGGCTTTAATAGAAACCAAAGGAGACATTTCGCTAGCTATAGAAGAGTTAAGAAAATCTAGTGGCATAAAAGCGAGTAAGAAAGCTGGACGATCTGCAGCCGATGGAAATATAGCAATTTACTCTGATGGGTCCAAGGCTTTCATGGTAGAGGTTAATTGTGAAACAGATTTCGTAGCTAAAGATGATACTTTCATAGAATTCACTGAAAAGGTAATTGCTGAGCTTTCTTCAGGAAATTATGAAAACGTTCAAGCGTTAATGAAAGGTAATTTAGAAGATAAGAGAGAGAAATTGATTCAGAAGCTTGGAGAAAATATTGTGGTAAGAAGAATAGCCAAGAATCACATTTCTTCTACTAATGTAGGTTCTTACCTACACTCAAACAAGAAGATAGCTTGTATAGTTTCCCTTGAAGGAGGTAGTCCAGAAACCGCGAAAGATATAGCCATGCATGTTGCTGCTACAGACCCGATAGCTATTTACCCTGAAGACATTCCGAAAGAGATTGTTGATAAGGAAAAAGAAATATTTCAAGCCCAATCAATTGAAACTGGTAAGGCCCAAAATATCATAGATAAAATGGTAGAAGGGAAGCTAAAGAAATACCTTGCTGAAGTAAGTCTAAGTGAGCAAGATTTTGTGAAAGACTCCAAAATAAAAATAAGGAGTTTATTAAAAGAGGATAAAGCTAAAGTACTCGCATTTGAAAGATTCCAAGTGGGAGAAGGCATAGAAATTGAAGAAACTGATTTTGTTGCTGAAGTAAAATCTTTAATTGAGAATACTTAAGAATATGTTACAAGAAATATTAGATGATACTAAAAGGGGCATGGAAAAGAGTCTTAATTCTCTTGATTTAGCCTTCAAGAGGATTAGAACCGGGAGAGCTAGTCCTAATTTACTCGATGACATCAGAGTTGATTATTATGAAACCCTAACTCCACTAACTCAGTTAGCGAATATTTCAGTTGAAGATGCTAAAACATTAGCCATCGTTCCTTGGGAAAAATCAGTAGTTCAAGATATTGAAAAGGCAATAATGGAATCAGATTTAGGACTAAATCCAGCAACATCTGGCGATACTGTTAGAGTAATTCTTCCAGATTTAACTGAGGAAACAAGAAAAGAATTTATCAAGAAAGCTAGATCAGAAACAGAGATAGCCAAAGTTTCCNTAAGAAANGTTAGAAGGGAGGGNAATTCTCAATTGAAAGAGTTTCTTAAAGANAAAGAGATCTCCGAAGACGAAGAAAGGCAAGGTGAAGATGAGATNCAAAAGTTGACTGACATGTTTGTAAGAAANGCTGATGAAGCNTTNNCGAATAAAGAAAAGGACTTGCTTGATTTTTAGTTTTCTACCTGTGTCCATGCAATCAAAAAATAATAANCNATCATTACCCTCTCATGTGGCCATCATTATGGATGGAAACAACAGGTGGGCTAAGTCTCGTAACTTACCTGGAGTATCGGGGCATCAACAGGGAGTTGAAAGGGCAAGAGAGGCAGTCGAGTACGCTGTTGAAAAGAAACTTGAAACCTTAACTCTTTTTGCTTTCAGTAGTGAGAATTGGGGACGTTCAGATGAGGAGGTAAGTTTATTAATGAAGCTGCTTGCTCAAGCACTAGAAGAACAGGTACCAAACCTGATAGAAAATAAAGTTCAGCTTTCTTTCATTGGGGATTTACTTCAATTTGATATAGATTTACAAAAAAGAATGAAAAAAGCAGAACAACTAACTATATGTAGGGAAGAAAAAAAACTAGATCTGGTAATAGCTGCAAGTTACGGGGGTAGATGGGATATCGTACAGGCAGTAGAAAAGATAAGGGCGATAAAGGAAAAAGTTCAAATTAATGAAAAGTTGGTTAGTTCTCTAACTTCCCTTGCGCCTTTTTCTGACCCTGATCTTTGTATTAGAACAGGAGGTGAATACCGGGTCAGTAATTTTTTGTTATGGCACCTGGCTTATTCAGAACTTTATTTTAGTGAGTTGTTTTGGCCAGATTTTGATAGTGCTCAGTTTGAGATAGCTTTAAATGAATATTCAAGACGTCAAAGACGTTTTGGGGACCAGTCAAATTTTAATACAACATGATAATTGATAAAACGAGGTTTTTGACGGGAATAACAGTGGCTTTAGTTATTGTTTTATCTTTTTTATATCTTCCACTCAATATTCTTACACCCCTTCTAAGTATTGTAGTTAGTTTGTCAGCTTGGGAGTTCTTCAAATTAAGGTTCTCTTCAGAAATATCTCTTGTTATAAGTTTGGTCTTATTCTTTTCTCTAATTTATTTAACTACTGGTGGTTTTAGTACTGCTTTCAAACTGACTATTATTTCTGCTGGAGTTTTAGTATGGCTAATACTTGGGATTCTTATCATGGGATTTCCTCATAATAAGAACATCCTACAGAATAAATATTTTTGGCTAATATCTGGCTTCTTCATCCACATTCCTTTTTGGACATCAGTTTTTTTGATAGCTAATTTTGAAGGTAATTTTTTAGAGCCTTTGGGTTTAGGGCTATCTCCCGAATCCACACTAGTATTTATGATCAGTTTGAGCGCATTGATGGATACATTGGCTTATTTTGGAGGCAAAAGTCTTGGTAGAAGAAAGTTTCTTTCTAACATTAGCCCAAATAAAACTCTAGAAGGGTTTTTAATTGCTTTGTTGGGAACTCCGATATTGATTATGCCTATTTTGGCTTTGTTCTATCAATACGATTTTATTAAGTTACTAATAGTTGTATTGCTAGTTTCAATCTTTTCAGTTCTTGGAGATGCCACAGCCAGTCTCTTTAAAAGGATAGCAGGTGTAAAGGATTCATCCAATCTCCTGCCCGGTCATGGAGGAGTTCTAGATAGAATAGACAGTCATTTAGCAGCAGCCCCTTGTTTTGTCATACTGGCGTACATAATGAAGGGAACTTTATGAAAAAGATTGCCATTTTAGGATCTACTGGGTCCATAGGAGTTTCAACTCTCAAAGTAATCGAAGCAAATCCTGGAGTTTTTTCTGTTAATTTACTGGCGGCTGAATCTAATGCAAATTTAATATTTGAACAGTGTCAAAAATTCAACCCAAGATATATTTACCTAAAACAAGATTCTTCGGCTAAGGAACTTAAGGATAAGTTGAGTTCAAAGAAGCTTAACACTTCCGTAGTTGATGAAGATGATTTTTTAAAAATAACTTCTGGATCTGAAGTAGATATTGTAGTCGCAGGTATTGTGGGAGTTGCTGGCTTAAAATCTGTTCATGCAGCAGTTTTAGCAGGAAAAAGAATATTGTTGGCTAATAAAGAATCTTATGTAGTCGCTGGTGAGTTGTTAAATAAATTAGCTGATCTCAATAAGGCTAATATTTTTCCAATAGATAGCGAGCATAGTGCTATTCATCAATGCTTAGCAGGTAAAAAAGATACCAAAGATGAAGTTAAAAGACTTGTTCTTACTGGCTCAGGTGGCCCTTTTTTGGATAGGAACATAAAAGACTTTGCTTATATAACACCTGAAGAAGCAGTCAAGCATCCGGTTTGGTCCATGGGGGAAAAAATATCTGTGGATTCTGCAACAATGATGAATAAAGGGTTGGAAGTGATTGAGGCAAAGTGGTTATTCAAACTTGATCCAGAAAAAATAGAAATCTTAATACATCCAGAAGGTATAGTTCATTCTTTAGTAGAATTTCAAGACGCCTCAGTAATTGCTCAAATGTCTGTGCCTGACATGAAGATTCCAATAGCTTACGGTTTAGGTTTCCCTGAAAGAATTAAATCTACTTCAAATAGTCTCAGGTTAGAAGAAATAGGCCAATTAAATTTTTCTCGACCCGACTTAAAAAAATTTCCCAGCATTAAGATCGCAAGAGAAGCTTTAATTTCTGGAGGAACAGCCTCCACATTATTAAATGCGGCTAATGAAGAAGCGGTTGGGGCTTTTCTAAACAAAAAAATTAGCTTTATACAAATACCAGAAATTATTTCTTTTGTAATGGATACAATTCCAATAAAAACTGTCAAAGAATTAGGGAGCATTTTAGAAGCAGATGCTTTAGGAAGAGAATCAGCCATAAATCGTATGCACCAAGTCAATAATTAAAATGCTTAATTTTTTTATATTCAGCATTTCTATCATCACTTTAATAGTTGTAGTTATTGGTGTTCATGAACTGGGACATTTCTTAGCCGCTAGAAAGTTTGGTGTTCACGTAATTAGATTCAAAATAGGTTTCGGAAAAACTTTGTTAAGTAAATTTGATAAAAGAGGAACCGAGTATTCTCTTGGAATACTGCCTCTAGGAGGCTATGTTCAAATGCTAGGGGAAGAAAATCCTTTACAAGGAAAAGAAGAGGAAGAAGATTCTCAGTCTGTAAAGATTTCTTATCCAGAAGTATCTTTGGGAGCTAGAGCAATAATCACCGCTGCAGGTCCCTTCGCTAATTTCCTGTTAGCAATTTTTATTTTCTTTCTTATTTTTATAATTGGGACGAAAGAACTGGCTCCAATTGTGGGTTATGTTCATAAAGCAAGCTTAGCTGAAAAGGCAGGTTTGGAGGTAGGGGATAGGATCTTATCGGTAGATAAACAAGAAGTTACTAGTTTAAGCGACGTTAATGGTGTTCTGGCTTCCAGGATTGGAGAATCAGGCACAATAAATATTAAATTCCTGAAAGAAAAGACAGGTCAAGAAAAATTAGGTTCAGTAAACATACAGGATTGGTTAAGTTCTGAACTAGATCAAAGCATTATTAGGAGTTTTGGTATAGAAAGTTTTTCTACTGTAGAAATATCAGAAGTGGTTCCGGGGGGATCTGCTGAAAGGTCTGGTTTATTAAAAGGAGATAGAATTTTGGAGGTTGGCAAAACTTCTATTCATAGCCTAACCCACTTCGTAGAGATGATATCTCGAATGCCTGAAACCAGTACTCTTTTTCTTGTAAAAAGGGGTCAAGACAACTTTGCTCTTCCAATAACTATTGGGTTGGCTGTAAACGACTTAGGAGTTAAAAGAGGGTTGATTGGAGTGGGAATAAAAGAAAATTATGATGAATTGCCAGAGATTATAGTCTTTAGTAAAAAAGGTCCACTTGAGGCCATCTTTCTTGCAACAGAAAAGACATATAAAACTGTCATTTTATTGTTTGATTTCATTGGAAAAATGATCACAGGTTCCGTTTCTTCTGAAAATATAGGAGGTCCTATAGAAATAGGAAAGATAGCAGGGTTATCAGCTAAAGCAGGACTCTTACCTTTTATTTCTATGATTGCATTAATCAGTATTAACCTAGGCCTGGTTAATTTACTGCCTATTCCTATTCTGGATGGAGGCCAATTAGTATTAATAGCTGCCGAAAAATTAAAAGGCTCTCCTCTATCACAAGCTTTTACTGAATATGCTTATAGAATTGGGTTATTTCTTGTTATAAGTCTAATGATATTTGCAGTTTTTAATGACATTACAAGGATAGTGTGATGATCAAAACTCTTTTGCCTATAAACCCCATTTTCTTTGTTTTTTTATTAATGATCTTTTCAGTGCAACCAGTCAAGACAGAGGAAGAATCCTGGGTCGTTAATGATATAAGAATTAGTGGCTTACAAAGGGTATCGGCAGGAAGTGTCTTCGCCGAAATGCCAATAGCTGTGGGCGACAGAGTGGATACCTATAGTTTACAAATTGTAGCTAAAACTTTATTTAAAACAGGTCAATTCGATGATGTGCAAATAGGAAAAGATGGAAATATTTTAATTATTAGTTTGGTTGAAAGGCCGTCTATCTCAGCAATCGAGATAGATGGTAATAAGGCTTTAAAGACCGAAGATCTTATGCAGGGTTTAACTGGAGCAGGCTTGTCCGAAGGTCAAGTTTTTAAAAGATCTGTGCTCAGTAATTTAGCATTGGAAATTCAAAGACAATATATAGCTCAAGGTAGGTATGGAGCTCTGGTTGATGTCAAAGCCAATCCAAAACCTAGAAATAGGGTAGAGCTTGAAATAGAGATTGAAGAAGGGGAGGTCGCAACGATTGAGGGAATTAATGTTGTAGGCAATAAAACCTTTACTGATGAAGAACTTCTCAGAGATTTTGAATTAAGTACTGGGGGCTGGTTTGCTTTTTTTAGCAGTGAGAACAAATATTCTAGAGAGAAATTAAAGGGAGACTTAGAGACACTAACTTCTTATTACCAAGACAGGGGCTATGTAGAATTTGTTTTATCAAGTTCCCTAGTAAGTATTACCCCAGATAAGCAATCAGTTTATATAACGCTGAATGTGGAAGAAGGGCTACCTTACAAAGTAGACAAAATAAGCTTAACTGGCGATATACCGGTAGATGTAGAACTATTACGTTCTCTTATTTTAATTAAAGAAGGAGATATTTATTCTCAGTTTTTAATAACCGAAACTGAAGAACTCTTTACCAATATCTTGGGAAATGAAGGTTATAGCTTTGCAGAGGTTCAAGGAGTACCTGATATAAATCTAGAAACAGGAAAGGTTGATCTTACGTTTTACGTTGATCCCCAGCAAAGAACTTATGTAAGAAGGATTGTCTTTAAAGGAAACCAAAGAACTTATGACGTTGTATTGAGAAGGGAAATGAGACAAATGGAGGGAGCTTGGGCTTCTAACGCCTTAATAGAGAATTCTAAGCTGAGACTTGAAAGGTTAGGTTTTTTTAANGAGGTTGAATCAGAAACGCTACCAGTAGCNGGAATAAATGANCAAGTNGANGTTGANTTTACAGTAGAAGAAGAAGTTTCAGGAAGTATAGGCGGAAGTTTCGGCTACTCTTCATGGGGCCTCATGTTGGGATTAAATTATTCGGAAAATAATGCATTTGGCACTGGGAAAAGAGTAAACCTTGGAATTAANGATAGNNCATGGCGTAAAAGTTACTTTTTTGATTATGGCGATCCNTATTACACCATNGATGGANTAAGTAGGGGATACAGCGTTTTCTNCAACGAATCCGACTATGGTCAATACAATNTNGCCAGCTACACTTCAGATTCATATGGNACAGGCATCCAATTTGGTTTACCTATTAGTGANATAGAAAGAATAGGNCTTAACTTAAGGTATGAAAGTACATCTATAGATGTAGGAGCTATGTCAGCTTCGCAGATTTTATCTTTTACTTCTTCTGAGGGAACAAAATTTGAGGCCTTAAAAAGCCAAGTCATTTGGTCCAGGATCACTCTTAATAGAGGTATTTTCCCTACCAGAGGTCAGTCTCAATCTTTCGGTTTCGAGTTGGCTGTTCCTGGAAGTTCAATTACCTACGCAAGGGCAACTTATCGACATAGATATTATAGACCCATATTTGGGGGAAAATTTATTTTAGGTTTAAGGGGTGAAATTGGAGCTTTGCAAGCTTACGGAGATACTAAAGTACCACCTTTCTACGAACATTTTTATGCCGGAGGGATAACGTCTGTAAGAGGTTTTAGAGCTAACACTTTAGGGCCTAGGGCTACCCAATCTGAATTTATTTTGGGCGCTGATGGTAACCCCTTATTAGATGCTAATGGACAACAGATGTTTAATCCTTATTTCGGTTACGACCGGAACGATGAAAGGTCGATAGGAGGTGCTTACTTAGTCGAAGGAGGTTTTGATTTTATTTTTAGATTACCTTTTCTTGAAGACCAAAGATCTGTAAGAACATCTTTTTTTATTGATACTGGCAATGTTTTTGCACTGGACTGTGGAGATAAAGAGTTAAACGTAAATTGTAGTGAGTTGGATCTCGGAGAGTTAAGGTACTCTTATGGAGTGGGAGTAACTTGGATAACTCAATTAGGGCCTATGTCATTAGCACTTGCTACAGTAGGCAATGAAGGGCCCTTAGATAGGACCGAGGGTTTTCAGTTTGAAATAGGTACACAATTTTAAAAGATTAACTGGATACAGGTGCCTATTAACCGTTAAACTGCCACTTTGTTAGGATTTAATGCTGAAAGAGGAGAAATTATGAACTTTAAGAAACAGATTTTAGTATTGGTAATAACAATGCTGATCCCTTTTGCTTTGTCCGCTGAGGAAGCTGTAGGAGGATCTATAGCCGTAATCGATGTGGAAGCTGCTATCTTAAGTACAGAAGCTTCAAAACAAGCTTTTGAAGAACTTTCAACCAGCAAAGAATGGAAAGAAGTGGATGAAGATCTCCAATTAAAGATAAATGAAGCTAAAGATATACAGGAAAAACTTCAGAAAGANGGTCCTACTATGTCAGATGAAGATAAGCTAGATGCNCAGAAAAGACTAAATTCNTTAAGTCAAGACGCTAACTTCCTAAATNNGAANTTAACCACCATGAGAAACGAACTGGTGGGACTNNTTCAAAATGAGCAAGCTCCAAAATTCCAAAAGGTTGTTTCTGAGCTAATGAGAGCGAAAGGTATAAAAATACTTCTACATAGACAGTCTGTTCTAGGTTTTGATACTGGNGATCCTACTTTAAACCTAACTCCGGAAGTAGTAGAGCTTCTAAATCAAACAGAAGAGTAAGTTGTTTAGGTGTCTTCAGAAAAAGGAATAACTCTAGGAGAGCTTGCNAAGCAATTAGATGCCAAGCTGATTGGTGACCCCAAAAGATTTATCGAAGGNATAAATACTCTTTCCGACGCGACTGCTAAAGAGATTAGTTTTTTCNCACGAAAGAAATACCTTAAGGACTTAAAGAATACTAAAGCCTGTGCAGTAATTATTGGGAAGGAGGATAAAGATTTAGCTTCCTGTGATGTTCTTATTGCAGAAGATGCTTATCTTCTTTATGCAAAAGCTACCCATGTATTTAAAACACTCAATGTGAAGACGGAAGAAATAGGAATCTCAGACTTAGCTGACATCTCTTCCTCTGCAAGGATAAGTGCTACTGCAAATATAGGTCCTTTTTGTAAGATTTCTGACGATGTTGAGATTGGAGATAAAGTTTCAATAGGCAGTGGAGTGACTATAGGGANTTCTTCGAAGGTAGGAGANAAAACACTTATTTACNCNAATGTTTCTATTTATGATTCTGTTTNNATTGGTACAAANTGTNTTATCCANTCAGGAACGGTGATAGGCTCTGACGGATTAGGATTTGCCAGGGCAGGAGAAAATTGGGTAAAAATAGAACATTTAGGAAAGGTCATAATTGGCGATGATGTTGAGCTAGGATCGAATTGCTCTATAGACAGAGGCTCTGTTGGAGACACGCATCTTGATGACCAAGTTAAACTCGATAACGATGTTCATCTTGCTCACAATGTCCATGTTGGAAGGGCTTCTGTGATTGCAGCAAATACTACAGTCGCTGGTAGTACTACAATTGGTAAAAACTGCACTATTTCAGGGGGTTGTGGAATCATAGACAACCTTATTATTACTGATTCAGTGCACATAACGGCCTTATCTTTAGTTACTAAGTCTATTACTAAATCTGGAACTTATACTTCTGGTACCCCTCTAATGGA
>PAWD01000008.1 GCA_002713325.1 Nitrososphaerota archaeon | reverse complement strand
AGTTAACCTAAGTTAGATTTACCGTGAAGAATAATAAAAGATGTTAGTCATTATTTTAGTATAGATCTAGTGAATGTGGATTTTTTACACATGGAAACGGGAGTGTTCTCTTTGTATAATTAATATAACATTTTATTGAACAAACTTAAATTTATTATACACCTAAAGTTAATGACAATTGTGCTAGACATACCAAGGATTTTGATAGAAATCTGCCTGAAAGTACGATCTCAGGTAGGTAGTCTTATTGGAACTGAGGAAGCTAATGAATCATATGGTTTGGGTGCAGGTGGTGACATTTCTAAAAAAATAGATATCGTTGCGGAGAATGTTGTCATTGACATATTAAAAAACTATGGTCTGAAATCCATCATTGTTGCAGAAGAATCTGGAAAGGTCAATATCACAGATGGAAAAAATGAAGGCTACATTGTAGTAGATGCGCTTGATGGAACTACAAATGCACTTAGGGGGATATCATTTTATTGCTGTTCAATTGCTTTTGCAGATGAGAATAGGCTAAGTGCTATAAAGCATAGTATTGTGATGGACCTATTTTCTGGTGATATTTATTCTGCAACCAAGGGTAAAGGTGCATTTTTCAATGGTGTGAAGATACATGTAAAAGAGAAATTTGAAGAGAATAGATATGTGGTTGGTATGAATGTGTCTGGTGCTGAACCACAAAAGATTGAGTTGTTGAAACCGGTACTGTCAAAATCAAACCATGTGAGACATATGGGTGCAAATGCTTTAGAATTATGTATATTTGCAAGGGGATTGATGGATGTCTTCATCGACATACGAAACAAGATCAGGATAACCGATATGGCAGCAGCGTATTTGATCGTAAAAGAAGCAGGAGGGATACTAATAGCGGAAGATGGTAAACAATTGGAAGCTGATCTTGACAGTGATTCACGGCTATCCTTTATCGCTGCAGCAAATAGAAGAGTACTGGATGATATAGTAGAGACAACTGGGCTGAAACTACAAACATGATATTGGTTTCAAACAGCAATTCAAATATTGAATAATAATTAACTGAGTGAAGATTTATGTAATTTCCCAGAATCTTAACTCTAGTCAATCTTCTGGCAAGTGTAGGTATAATACTACAGATATATTGTTAGGATTTTTGGGCAGAATCTTTACCACGAAATTATGACAAGAATTCAAGATAAACAGTAATCAAATCAATCTACTTGATTTTTCTCATCATCATTCTTATGAAACAACCAATGAATGATACATCCAATGTACATATGTTTTGTACAACCACATATAGGACAATTCTTCTCTCCTTTATCCATATTATAATAATTATGCAGTGTCAGAGAATAGTTATTCAATAAATCCTATGCAATTATTAGCGAATTCCTTTGTAAAGATAGTTTTGCATATGTTCTTTTGTACTTCAGAATGTTCTACTAACTTCGTTCTACAGATAGAACATAAATATTCATTATTTGTCATTAAGTCAAATAAAATCTGCGATTATAAAAAGAATTTGTTTTAAAGCTAGTTATTATTGCGAAAGTTTATTTTGGTTAGATAAAAATAGATTACAAGGTTTGTAATTGATATAGTTCCAATGAATGAGATTATAGCAATACTAATAGCAGTTATATTTCTAGTTGGTATTATTGGTTTTCTTCTCTACCGAAGAAGACATTATAGAAATCAAATTACTTAATTGTATGAAATTTCTAAACGAATTTGTTTTGTAAGATGTCTCCGTATATTTTACCAATAGATTGGTGATCAAGCTAAAGAAGTGTAACTACAATGTAAATATAAGATAAAATCGAAGGAAGTTAAGATGGCTCTGGTTCTCGCTCCTTAAGTAATAACATTTTCTGCAAAATATCTACAACACCTTCTTTATATGTTGGATATTGTAAATTTAATCCAAGTTCGTTCTTTGTCTTTCTGTTTCTGGTTTTTACAGAATGTGTAAGTAGTTTTACCATATCAGAACCTAGAATAGCTTTAGCAAGTAATGTTGGAACCTTACCCGGTTTCTTCAAGCCCATGCGATCTGCAACATAATACACGAATTCAGCAAATGAAACCGGTTCGTCATCTGTTATTATATACGTGTTATTCTTTGCATTCTTCTCTGCTATGAGCGCTAATGCATTTGCAACATCATCTACATGGATAAAGCTTCTATAATAATCTCCAGATCCTGGAATCTTAAAAGAACCATTTCTAATTTTATCAATAATTATATCTGCAAACCATCCTGAAGGTCCATACACATCGCCTAGAACTGTTACAGTAACCGGTAATCCGTTATCCATGTTTGTCTTCCATAACATCTGTTCAGCTTCGTGTCTTTTCTTTGTAAAATACGTATCTGGGTTTTTTGGTACAGACTCATCGATCCATTCACCTTTAGTATCTCCATATACACCTATTCCCTGTGCATAAACCAATAATTTTACATTATTTTTCATACATACATCAATAATGTTTTTCATTCCATCAATGTTTACCCTGTTCTGTAATTTCTTGTCCCTTTCCAATGGATTTATAGCTGCTAAATGGAATAATGCGTCAACGTTGATATTATTCATGGATTGAAGTAATTTTTCCCTATCAGTTATATCGGCAATTATGAAATTAGCACCGATATTTATTTTTGATCTCTTTCTACCATCTCTAATCAAACATGTTACCTCATGGCCATTTCTCACAAGGCGATCTACCAAAACAGTACCTATGGAACCAGATGCTCCAGTTACTAGAATATTCATCTAACTATTACCATATTTTTCCATATATTAACGATTTAATTCAATCCCATGTTTGTTACTACTTTATTTTAGATGATATTCATCCGGTAATTCACTACCTCCTATTACAAATAGTTCAAAGTTCGCCCTGAATCGAAGTTGTTCCGTTTTTTCTAACGACCATATATGAAAAATTTACTTTTTTCCGTTAAGTTTGTGAAGAACCGTGTATCTCAAAAAATTCATTCTAGCAGAAATCAACAAATACAATTAAAGTGTAATAATTGGTACAACATTAAATGTTGATTTCATATATGACAGCTGCCACCGCCTTTTTTTTGGTAGTATTTCTGGTGATATTCCTCAGCTTTGTAAAATGTTGATGCTTGTACAATTTCAGTCACGATCTCATTCTTGAATTTTCTGGATTTCTCGAGTTCCTCTTTTGACTTTTTAGCAATTGCTTCTTGTTCGGGAGTGTGGTAAGAAATCATGGAACGGTATTGTGAACCAATGTCAAATCCCTGTCTGTTCTTGGTTGTAGGATCGTGAATCGACCAGAATAACTCAAGGAGTTGTTCATAGGAAACCTCGTTTGGATCATATTGTATTTGCACAGCTTCCGCGTGTCCAGTCTTGTCACGGCATACATCCTCATATGTAGGGTTTTCGAACTTCCCTCCAGTATAACCTACAATCGTTGATTGTACACCATTGATCTGCCTGAATGCCTCCTCGACCCCCCAGAAACAACCTGCCGCGAAAGTCATGATTTGTAGGTTATTTTTGTTCATTGTATCAATTGTTCCTTTATCCCTCAAATATTTTTTTCCAAATATTGATCTGTTTCAAATTCAGTATAATTCATGAACTTTTCGTATAGAAACTTGCCTAAAACTTAGATATGTTACTTCGTATAAAACTATTCAAGTACCAGAGTGTATTATATTGTAAATGAGTGACGAGAAAGATACTCTGAGAATAAATGAATGGTTTGTACCAAAGTTTGGTCCCTTAAAGTTTAGACTTTTCATAGGATTACTCTTCCTTCCTTACACTGGTATGTGTGTATCATTTACAATACTAGGTTCCATGCTCGCTCCAACAATCTTGTGGGATAGAGCAGGTATAATAGCTTTGATTTATTTCTTGGCATTGGGGATAGCAGCGCACGTCCTAGATAGTATTGGGTCAAAAAAAGTGAAACCGTGGGGTAATTATTTTAGTAAAAAACAGCTATGGATTCTATCATTAAGCACATTGATACCAGCATATGCAATAGGCATTTACTATATGGTTATTTACGTTCCATTGCTATGGGTGATTGCAATATCGGAAGGTTTCTTTGTCTTCGCATATAATATGGAATGGTTCAATAGAAAATTTCATACAGATGGTTGGTTTGCGTTTTCCTGGGGTAGTCTTCCACTGCTTGCTGGTTATATCATACAAACCAATGATGTGTCGTTAATTGCAGGTATGGTAGCTACTGCAACTGGTTTCGTAAGTTATGTTGAAATCAAGACATCACGACCATATAAGGAACTGAAAAGAGGTAATTATGATAGAAAGTTAACGCAGAAACAACTGATAGTAAAGATGAATTACTACGAAAGGGTTCTGAAGAGTCTAAGTATAGGAACCATATCCGTTATAGTAATATTTGGTGTGTTAAGAGGTATAATATTGTGAAGGTAAGCGTTGAGGGTGATTTCGGTAAAGAGGTGTTGTTCCAATTACAAGAGTTAGAGAAAAAAGCAAACATAAAATTGAAAAACTCACATAAAATCCTGTTGGTAGAGATTGGAACTGTGGAACAAATATTAAGTGTCTTGTTTGACTCACCCGTTACTGTTGAAGTGAAGAAACAAGTTATCAACGATTATAAAATTGAAAGAGAGGTGATTTTACGAGTAAATAATAAAGATCTAGTACATGCAACAACGGAAATAGATGTTAGAACTATACCCAGTGGAGTGGTTGCTGATATAAAGGAAGGGAAATTGGGAATAGGTACTATAATAGCAAATCATAAACTGGAAACATTTAGAATGATAGTAGAAGTAGGATACGATTCAACTCGTAATATTATGTACAGAGTTTACGAAATACTGTATGGCGCTGAACCCAGATTTAGAATAAGTGAAGAATTCTATTTAGATGATATAGAGTAATAATATTAAGATGAAGAAAGTCTTTTTCGTCTAATGCTAAGTGTTATACCACCAACAAGTATAGCTACACCAATAATAGTTATTACACTTCCATTTACTGCCCACTCTGGATTTCTGTACATGAAAGAACTCTCAGGTCCTACTAACGATTGGCTTTGTGCAGTGAATAGTATACCAAATACTATAATTATTAAACATATTATTATCATTGTTCTAGAAAAATTCACTGGGAATTTGTGTATTCTTACAGATATAATTTATTAGATCTGTAAGGCGCCCTGGCCGGGAATTTCAGGTCATTACAACCTTTTGAACCCGGGCCGCAAGCGTGACAGGCTCACATACTAGGCCAGGTTTTACGAGCATTTACATGAACTCGCTCTCTATACTACCAAGGCGCAAATATACTGCTGTAGAGTTAGGATTTAAAAGTTTTCGTGTGTCTTATCCTAGAAATGGAAATATGTGAATCAACGATTTAAGTTATAGAAACAATAGGAATTCCATTTATAGAAGAAATATATGGAATGATACAGGAAATCAAAGAGGAAAAATATTCACCAAAAATATTGTTGAAGATATAGATATTGGAAAGTGCTAAAGAGAAATGAATAAAAGAAGTTTGTGTATCCTTAATGAAATAGACTGGATAATATAGGTTATTTTTTCTTTAAATCCATATCCTTGCCTATCTTGCTCAGTTCTGCCAATAGTGATGCTAGTTGTATGTCTGGGTGTGCTCCTGAGACAAGTCTGTAATCACATTCAGCCAGTGCAGAAACCACTTCAGGGCTTAAGGTTTTTAATTTATGTATTTCTTCATTCGCATACCGTAAGAAATTACGCTCCGACATACCATATACTTTTGTTAATTCTATAAGTTTGATTCTAGCCTCCTGAAACTTCCCACTTAAGGCTAGTTTTACAATTTCCCCAACAGTTTCCTTTTCAGATATTCCCATCACTACGCTAACGTTTACTGTATTAACAGTACCCATGCTTGCAACAGCTTGTAATGAGTTGATAGCGTGCCTTAGGTCACCTCCCGTAGATTCATAAAGTAATGAGAGTGATTTAGCATCATACTCCACTTCTTCCTTCTTGCATATACCTTCCAAGTGTTTTACTACATCTTCTTCCTTCAAATTGGTAAACCTGAATATCACACACCTGCTTTGTATGGGTTCTATTATTTGTGACAAATAATTACATATCAGAATAAACCTAGTTGATCTGGCGCTATCTTCTATTATACGGCGTAATGCTGTTTGTGCATCATTGGTCATCTCATCTGCTTCGTCAAGTATAATTATCTTAAATGGTATTTTTGAAACAATGGTGGTGTAACGGGCAAACATCTTCACGCGTTCACGAACCATATTTATTCCCCGTTCATCGGAAGCATTCAGTTCCAACGTGTAGTCCTTCCAATAATCTCCCAAAATTTCTCTTGTTATACATAATGCAACAGTGGTCTTACCCACACCTGCAGGTCCAGAAAACAACAGATTGGGCATCTCTCCTGGACTTTCTATAAGGTTCCTTATACCATCAACAATAGATTTCTGGTTAGTAACTTCGTTAAATTTTAACGGTCTATATTTCTCTACCCACATCAAGTTTTTGATTTCCATTATTGAGTATCATATATCGTGTTTGGGTTGATTAATAATTTACTATTGATCAAAGAATTAAATGTGCGCTATCGCTAACATTACGTGTGGATATTAATCAATTAACGAAAGTGCATAATATAGGTCATATACTTGAAGATGTTAAGGTCAGATTCAAGAAGGATACTAAAATCGACCTCTTCAGTGTTAATATAGAAGCCAAAGAGAATGACGTGCAGAATATACCCCGATGGTTGGCAAGTATATTCGAGGAGAACGATATTGTGGAAGTTCAAGTACAGGACATGGGTGTAGACCTTCTGCGTGCGCTGAGCAGAGAAAGAATAGCGGGTACAGATCATCTTTCTGCTCTAAAGTCCGACTTTTATGTACGCTTGAATACATACATCGAGACTAAAAAGGGTGTTGAGAGAGAGAAACTGAATATATCCATGCAAGATCTGGTATTATTAAGATTGGGTAAGATAATTCACCTTGCGCGTTCTGCGCCCATGAACCCTGATCTGGAACAAAAATTAACCTACGAGGAAAAAACATTATTCCAATTGATACATAAGGCATCAAGTGATTTCAAGGAATGTGTTCTCGGTGGTAAATGATGGCTGAACAGACACTTGCTAAACTATCAGAGGAACTTGAGTTCTTCCTTAAAGGCTTCAGGGACAAGAATGGAGTATACAAGTATAGGGATAGGATAGGGCAGATGAAGGCTCTTAACCAGAAATCCCTCTTGGTAGATCACAATGATATCGCAGAGTTCAGCCCCATCATGGAAGGTAAGCTTAGAGAAGAACCTGATGACTTTTTGCATGCGTTTGGTGATGCGCTTTATTCTACACTGAAACTAGAACATCCGGATTATGCTGAAAAGATCCATGATGATATAAGGATAAGAATAGGAAACTTTCCTGGACAGAGAACATTAAGAGATGTCGATGCAGAGCTTATCGGTAAACTAGTAAGTGTTTCTGGTATGGTTGTCAGAGCGTCTGAAGTAAAACCCATGGTCGATTCGCTGGCGTTTAGATGTCCAGAAGGTCATATACAGTATGTGGAACAAAAGGATCTTGAGATCAAAAAAACAACTCATTGTAATGATTGTCAAAATGAAGCAGAGATTGATCTTGTTAAAAGCAAGTTTAATGATTTTCAAATTGTACGAATGCAGGAATTGCCAGAAGATCTTCCTCCAGGTCAATTGCCACACTATTCAGATATTATGCTAACACATGACCTTGTAGACAACGCAAGGCCTGGTGATAGAATAATTTTAACCGGTATAGTTAGGATAGAACAGGATTACGAAAATATAAAAATAAAGATCAGATTATTCAGGCTGCGGTTACAAGGTAATAACATAGAATTTTTGGGTGGAAGAATTGGTGATAAGGACGTTAGGACTACTGAAAGATTAGCAATTACTACTGAAGATGAAATCCAGATAAAACGTATGGCAAGCGGTCAAGATGCGTATGAAAAATTGATCGTTTCGGTTGGACCTCATGTTTACGGGCATGATATAATTAAGGAGGCAATATTGCTTCAGATAATAGGTGCCCCTGGACGTGAACTTGAAGATGGTACAAAAATAAGGGGAGACATCAACGTGTTTTTAGTTGGTGATCCGGGTACTGCTAAAAGTGAACTATTGAAGTATGCTGCCAGAGTTGCCCCACGAGGTCTTTATACATCGGGAAGAGGTTCCACTGCCGCTGGATTGACGGCTGCAGTAATTCGAGATAAAAGTGGTATGTTGATGCTTGAAGCTGGTGCTGTAGTATTAGGAGATCAGGGTCTTGTATGTATAGACGAATTTGATAAGATGAAACCTGAAGATAGAAGTGCACTGCATGAGGTTATGGAACAACAAACGTGTAGTGTTGCAAAGGGAGGTATAGTTGCTACGTTGAATGCAAGGACATCCATACTTGCGGCTGCAAACCCACTACTGGGAAAATATGATCCTTTTAGAAACATAACTGAAAATGTTAATCTGCCCATTCCGCTCTTAACTAGGTTTGACCTTGTCTTTGCAATCCGTGACGAACCAAAGAAGGAGGCTGATTCACAAATTGCAAGGCATATACTTGGCATGCATAGAAGAGGTACATATGCGGTAACACCGATTCTTGATATAGATATGTTGGGTAAATATCTTGCATACTCAAAGCGTGTTGATCCAGTACTGAGCCAGGAGGCTGAAGATAAGATATTCGATTACTATCTTCAAATGAGAAATGTTGAATCAGAAGATATGATAACGGTTACACCGAGACAGCTGGAGGCATTAGTTAGACTGGCTACTGCGCGCGCTAGATTACTTCTGAAGGATGAAGTTGATGTGAGTGATGCGGAACGGGCAGTCTACCTTGTCAGTAATATGCTACACACTGTAGGTGTGGATGTAAAAACCGGGAAGGTTGATCTAGGTGTAATGCATGGGATGCCACAGAGTGAGAGATCGAAGATGGAGATGTTTTATGATGCGTTTAGTATGTTAGCAGGTCCAGACAAGAACCCGGTTGAAGGTAAACAGCTCATTGATGATCTTGTAAAGACTAACAAGTTTACAGAGGAAGAGGTGAAGTCACTTATAACTAGAGCTAACAGGAATGGAACAATTTATGAGGTGAAGAGTGGTTTCTACAAGCGAGCATGAAGAATGACTTCGTTGACATGGATATACCTAATCAATTCAAGGTTATATTAAACGAACTTGGATATAAAACACTGTATCCACCACAGGAGGAGGCGATAAAACGGGGTCTTTTAGATGGAAAAAATATTCTTGTAACTACTCCGACAGCAAGTGGTAAAACCTTGATAGCTATGCTTGCTGCTGCAAATACGATCTTAAATAGAAATGCCAAAGTTATTTATCTCACACCTTTACGTGCACTTGCAAGTGAAAAGTTTACCGAGTTTAAGATGTTCGAGAATATGACTAAGAGTGATGGTAAAAAGGTAAAGGTAATGGTAACAACTGGAGATTACGACTCCACGAGTGAGCGTCTGAAGAATGCAGATGTTATAATTATGACAAATGAAAAGATGGATTCTGTAATGAGACATGGAATAGATTGGATTGATGAGGTTGGTCTATTTGTTGTAGATGAAATGCATTTGTTGGGTGATAAAGATCGAGGTCCAACTCTGGAAATGATGTTCACAAAGATAAGGATGTTTCAAAACAACGCACAGTTGTTAGCTTTAAGCGCTACAGTAACCAATGTAGATGAAATAGCATCATGGCTTGGGTGCGAATTGATAAACAGTAACTGGAGACCTACTGAACTTATAGAAGGTGTTTATGATTATGGTTCTGTAAAACTAAATAGTGGTGATGTTATCAATGTAGAAAATACTACTAAGGGACCAGTGGTTGATCTGGTAATAGATTCCAT
Organism: Nitrososphaerota archaeon; assembly: GCA_002713325.1. Taxonomy (GTDB): domain Archaea; phylum Thermoproteota; class Nitrososphaeria; order Nitrososphaerales; family UBA213; genus UBA213. Next base: position 246,812 of record PAWD01000008.1, on the reverse strand, counting down.
TAAAAATGGGGGGCAAGTTTTGGTATTCGCAGAAACTAGGAAACGAGCAATTTCGTTGGCAGTAAAAGCATCAGAGCTTGTTAAACTATTTCTTAATGATGAGGAAAAAATGATAGTTGAAAAGAAAGCTAATGATCTATTAAATGGTGATGAAACTGAACTTACACATACACTAGCACAACTTGTTAAAAATGGTGTTGCATTCCATCATGCTGGTCTTAATCCATCGAGTAGGAAGATCGTGGAAGATGTATTTAGAAGTGGATTAATCAAAGTTATTACTGCAACACCAACACTAGCTGCTGGTGTTAACTTACCCGCTAGAAGAGTTGTGATAAGTAGTATAACCAGATATGATTATGAGTGTGGTGCAAGTATTCCAATAAGTGTTTTAGAGTACAAACAGCTCTGTGGAAGAGCAGGAAGACCACAATACGATACATATGGAGAGGCAATAACAATCGCACCAAATGCAAATACGGAGGAGTTCTTTGAGCATTATGTGTATGGCAAACCTGAACCTATTAGATCAAAGCTAATTAATGAGAAAGCTCTGAGAGTTCATCTGCTAAGCACGATCGCATCTTTACCAGGAATAAAGAAGGAGGAGATCGATGTATTGTTTTCTAATACACTTCTCGCAAAACAGTACCGAAAATCGACGATCAGTACGAAGCTTGAATCTACCTTGGATTATTTGGAACTTGAAATGATGGTGAAGAGAAGAGGTCAGAGATTCTCTGCAAGTGAGTTTGGTACGAGAATTTCATTATTATATATAGATCCTGCAACTGCAGTTGAATTCAAAAGAGCTATCACAGGTGCAAAGGATAATGGAAAACATACACTTGGTTTCCTGCATATAGTTACTGATTGCACAGATTTTTATCCAAAACTTCAGTTACGCAACAAGGATGTTGATGAAGTACGAATGCTAATAGATGAATATGAACATGAATTATTATTTGATCTTAATGAATACGATTGTTCAAGGAGTTTACTTGCACTTTACTCGTGGATACAAGAATACACAGACAAAAAAATATTGGAACTTTTTGGTGTGGATCCTGGCGATATGTATAGAATAGTGGAAACAAGTGACTGGTTGCTATATTCATTATATGAAGTTGCGAAATTAGTTAAACGAGAAGACTTACTTCACCAAATACACACTTTAAGAAAACGTGTCAAGTATGGAATTAAAGAAGAACTTATTCCAATAGTATCACTGGAGAACATTGGAAGAATTAGAGCAAGAGCACTTTATAGAGCTGGATATAAAGACATAAAGAGTATACGTGATATGCCGGTAGAGAAACTAGCTACTGTGCAGAAGATCGGTAATACATTGGCAAAGAAGATAAAGGAACAACTGAAGAAGGTATAACAATGAATTTTGTATTTGCAGTAATTGTATCAGCAATAGTATTTATCATAACATATTTCCTTACACCGCCTTTTATCAGATATTTGCAGAGTAATGGCATGACTGTAAAAGATTATCATAAACCCAACAATAAACATGTACCCAGACCTGGTGGTCCAATCATTATGATTTCACTAGCCACTGCTGAAGTAAATCTTTTCTTACTTACCATGAATAATGGTGTACTAACGATCTTGATCTGTACGTTAATTGCATTCTTTATTGGATATATTGATGATAAAAAAATTATGCCTGGATACTTCAAACCGTTGGCGTTAGTTGTAGCAGCTATACCAATAATACTGCTTGGTACATACGATTTTAATCTTGATTTTCCCTTATTCAACTCTGCAAGAATACCTCTACTCTACATAGGTCTGATCGTGTTAATCATTCCAGTGGTTGGTAATACTATAAATTCTATTGATGTTTTAAACGGTGTAGTAAGTGGGTTCATTGCTATTGCAAGTGTCCCGCTTATAGTTGCGTTGATTATGAATAACAAATTTGAGATTGCGATAGCGGCATTGCCTTTATTCTTTTCAGCAATAACGTTCTACAAGTATCATAGATATCCGAGTAGAATATTTCCTGGTGATTCTGGTACTCTGGCCTGGGGTGCAATGTATGCTGCGATAGCAATAGTTGGAGGGGTGGAATTTGTAGCAATAGTGGCATTATTACCAGCAATAATAAACTCTTTCCTATTCCTTGCAAGTGTAAAGCGAATAGCAGAACATAGAACCATTCAAGTAAGACCGGTAATCCTACTTGATGATTACAAATTGATGGCATCAATGGAGAAGGCTGCTCCTATCACACTGGTCAGGATGATACTTGCCGCTGGTCCCTTGCATGAGAATGAAGTGACCAGAAATATATTCAAACTTGCTGCGTTTTCTGCTGGTATGGCAATACTTACAGCATTTCTTATTCGTGTTGTAATATGAGATTAGGTTTTCTTTTTGGTTACATCGTAACTATGTGGGTTCTCATCATAATAGGATCATTTATTCTAATCAAGATAATTGCACCTATTGAGCTCGACGCTGGAGTGTTTGTAACATCATTGTTCAAAGCGATTATTGCGTTATCAATGATAGTAACCTGGTTAGTTATACTTGTTGTAATAAAGAACTACTACACAAGACGTAAGTTGGTAACAAGGAATTAACTCTCCCATTTCTTTCTTTTTTTGTTATAAGTATCAAGTGTGTAGTTTGGTACCTTTTTTGCAGGGATGCCCATTACCACTGTATTGTCTTTAACATCTTTAGTAACAACTGCACCCATAGCAACAACACTATTTTTTCCAATCTTAATACCGGATTTGATGACTGCTCTAGCACCAATTATAGCATTATCCTGTATAACTACACCAGCCCACTTTTTACTGGGAGGATATGGATCGTTGGTGAGTACCGCTGCTGGGCCTATGAAAACATTTTTTCCTATTCTGCATTTTGGTGGGATATATACCATTCCTTCAATGCGAGTATTGTCACCTATGTTAACATCATAATCAATATGAGCTAGCGAACCGATCATTACATTGTTGCCAATTCTTGTTCGATCTCCAACATATGTAAAATGCCACACCTTAACATTCTTGCCTCTCTTCACATTCTTACCAATAAAGTTGATTATTTTCATTTCAGATTCCATGGTTCACCCTCATTAACTATCTTTCTTGGTAACTCTTCCTTCCATTGTTCAAGGAATTTAATTTCATTAGTTTTATTCCTTAACTCGTCTGGGAGCATTATGGGTATTTCATCTATTATGAGATAGAAACGCAAACATTTGCTACAAAATAGTGCTCCATTAATAATTACATCCTGCTCTGTTTTAATTTCGTAAATCTCAAGAGGATTGTTCTTGTCTATAGGACATGCAAGTATATTTATCATATGTTTCTTCATTTCAGATCAAGGTAAATAGGAGAACCAGTTTTACTTGATAATAGTGCTGCTTCTGCAACTCTGGTAGTATTAATGGCATCATCTACACTGATTAAAGTTTCCACGTTTCCATATACCGCTCCAATAAAATTTTTTAGTTCAAGCATCAATGGTTCCTTCACTTCCCTTCTGGGTATTATAGTATTTCCATCTTGATCGATTTTTATTTCCTGTGTTATAAAATCTCCCAATATGATTGCGTCTGTGCATACAACATTGAACTGGCGTACCTTTTTCGGTGTTACCCAGTTTGATGCTATGAATGCTGTCTTCTGGTTTTTGAAACCAAGAATTATAGCTGCGAAATCCTCATGTGTTCCTCTTACACTTCCAGCTCTAGCAAATACCATATTTGGCTTATCATCAAAAAGGTACAATGCTGTATTAATATCGTGTACAGATGTATCGTATATTATTCCCACGTCATGAATATTTACAGGCATTCTACTTTCCCTGTGAAATTCTAACATAAGTACATCCCCGTATTTTTTCTCCGAAATAAAGTTCTTCACCTCGTTAACTACTGGGTTAAAACGCTCTATGTATCCAGTAGCTAGAACAACGTTATTGCGCTTTGCTATGATACGCATCTGTTCGCACTCTGTAGATGAAGGTGCCATGGGTTTTTCCACCAAAATGTTAATTCCGTTTTCCATTAACTGTTTGGCAATGGTAAAATGTGTTGAGCTGGGGGTGCTTATTATTACTCCATCAAATGTTTCATTTTTAAGCATCTCATCTATAGACGTATATGAATTAACATCATATTTGTTAGCGAATGTCTCTGCTCTACTCGTATCAGCATCGCAGATCGCACTTAATGCATTCAGTTCTGATAGAGCTCTTACGTGGTTCTTGCCCCATCCCCCAATTCCTATAACTGCTATTTTCACCATAGCTACTACCACACTGGTATTAGCCAGTGCATATACTCCTTGATGTCAGCCCTAACAGCTTTGGAATACGTATCTCGTATGCTTTTTGATATAGGACCTTCCACACCATCACTTATTTGATGCCCATCAACACTGATTACAGGGGCAACTTCAGCTGCTGTTCCAGTAAGAAAAATTTCATCGCTTATGTAAAGTTCAGTTCTAGGAATAGCACGCTCAATCAATTCGTAATCCAAATCCTTTGCTATAGTGATCACAGTGTCTCTGGTTATTCCTTCCAGTACAGAAGATGATATTGGGGGGGTGTAAATCTTGCCGTCTCTAACCATGAAGATATTTTCTCCAGGGGCTTCGCTCACCATTCCATAACTGTCTAGCATTATGGCTTCATCGTAGCCATTCCTTTTACATTCCTGCGTCGCAAGAACAGAATTAAGATAATTACCACCAGCTTTTGCAAGTGGTGGTGTTGATAAATCATTTATGCGTCTCCATGTAGATATACAAACCCTTATTCCCTTTGGATTAAGATACTGATCGAATGTGAATAACAGTACCGCTGTATGCGAAGGTGAATTTTCAGTAACGGCAAGATCTATACCATGGAAACCCACAAATGTTATAGGCCTTATATAACATGAGTTTTTGATCTGATTCTTTTTTATAGTTTCAACAGTAGCATCAACCAGTTCATTTACACTGTTTTTTATGGTTATAGAATAAACCATTGCAGATTTATGCAGTCGTTTCATGTGATCCGCAGCCCTGAAGATGTACAGGTTGTCCTTGGTAGCGTATGCCCTTATACCCTCTATAACGCTGGTTCCATAGTGCAAAGCATGAGTCATTAATGGTACTTTTGCGTTTGCCAATTCTATTATCTCATCATCAAACCAAACATAATTGAACTCTTTGAACTGCATCTCTCAACGAGAGACCCTATCAGTTATAAAAAGTTTCAAATTTAGTTAAGATATGTAGAGGTTAAATAATTTCATATGGTAAATACTGAATAGTAAAATTGTGTAGAAGTTAGAGTATTAGATATTAGAAAAGAATTATTCTAAGAATTGGACAAAATAACTCTATACCTGTTTTGGAAAAAATGGTAGAGATCCATAGAAAAGAAAATATGGTTTTACAAGGAGATTAAGCGAAGAAGTACATTATTGAATAGTTAGAACGCATACACGATAAGATCTAATAGTTGAAGAATTAACGGGGGCGGCCGGATTTGAACCGGCGACCTCCAGCGTTCTCGAAGTCTTCCCGAGGCTGGTAGTCTACCATGCTAACATACGCCCCCAAAAGTTCGTTTTCGTATTATATTTTATGCAGTCATTATTTAATCCTCGGTAATTGTTTTGTGTTTCAAAGAAATTGTTGTTATAGGGGAATGAGATTAACAGATATAATCAAACAATATTAAATATTATCTGCAAAAATGATATGTACAGAGAATATTGCTGATCATCTTTGTTCAACATTATTCCACTAAAAGTTCTAGAATAAAACTTTACGTTTAACCATATGATTCATACCGTAAATCATGGGAACCATCAGGTCTCTTCTTCCTCTCTTCAACGAATCCTGCTGGAGTAAGGTGTCCTAGTCCAGCATCAACAGTTCCCTGGAAACCACAAACATAGAACATGGTATTTTCTGGTGTGATTTTTTCACCAACAAGTTCTTCAAGTGGAGACTTACCTGAGCTGTTTGGATTTAGAAATGTCTCTACTCTTCCCTTATGTCCTCCCCACGATCTGTTAAAATGTTCATCTGGTCTGCTTATACTTGCTCTATACCTAAAATTCCATTTATCTCTTCCCTTGTCAATACTTTCCTCTTCCAGTTCTGTAAGTAACTCTCTGTAACCAAGTTCATCAACGTAACTAACACCATGTAAACAGATAATCTCCCTTTTGTCCTGTCTTGCTTTAAGATGTAAAATGAAACTGATAAACGGAGCAATGCCAGTACCTCCTCCCATCATAACTATACGCCTTGTGTCCTGCGATCCATCACGTCCCTTATCAAGAATCCCAAATGGACCAGTTGGTTTGAGCCAGAAGATCTCATCACCTTGTTTTCTTTCGAATAATTCAGTAGTCAATCTGCCTGGCATGGGTTTTTCCGCCCAGCGAATGTAAAGTTCAAAATACTTTTTCTGTTCTGGTGGAGAGGCGATGGAATAAGCTCGTCTTACTAGCTTACCTCCTTCACTATTAACCGGTAAGCCCAGTGTTGTGAACTGGCCCGCCTTGAAATCTGGAACTGATCCACTCTCTGGTTTTATCTTGAATATAGCTAGATTATTTTTCAAAACACGTATGTATGAAATGATTCCCTTATTGTCAACTACCATATTAGCAAGAACCTATAAACATAAATGATAATTCAGATTATAAAAATCTTTTTGATGTTTAGTTTTTGACTGTTATCTTTTAGGATGTGTATAATGTGATGCATAACATATTAATCAATCATGGTTGAAAATTATAGCTTACTAGTAACTTTTCTATATGGTTTAAATTTGTCCCATAATACACCAAATATTGCTCCAAGCAAGAACCAGAATAGAGTTATTGTTAAAGCGCTTGCGATTCTAAAATTATTAATTAGATCCATGGGGGTGGTTATAAGGTCTGGGTTTGGGGGCATCATAACAAATATTGCTGATATGTAAGCTCCATACAGTACAGGTACTATAAATTTCCTGGATTTTTTGTTATTAAGTTTTTTGTACAGAAATGCTAATACAAGTGCACCAAGACCAGATGCTGCCATGAAAACTAGATATAGAGATTGTCTGTAGAAAATAGTTTCAGGATCCCCAACTGTAGGAGGGTTTGCAGGATACTTGAGAAATGGTATTAGAAATATTGTGAACCATATTATGGCTGCTAGGAAGAGTCCTTTCTTTATACCATTTGAACCTGGTATAGAAGGCCATGCAAATGCATATACAAGTGCGAATAGAGAACCTAGCGATAGTCCTAATATACTAGCAGCAAGCACCTGACCGCCTTTCTGCCATATTCTATACTTGGTAATCTCTTGTATAGAACCAATGTTTTCGCCTTCTACTATAGCATTTTGTATTTCAATATCAATTGCTTGATCGATAAAAGGTTCTGTTACAACTAGGTTAGTACCACCAAGGATTAACCCACAAATTATTCCTGCAAGTAAAGTTATACCTATGAAAACTGTTGCCCTCAATTAGATCACGTGCCTAATGACAAGGAAAACCTGATACATGACGCAGATCGTGATACAATTCATGTAGATACAGATCGTCGAATGCCTGTTCACCTACTACAACATTGAATAAATGCCCCTGATCATATCCTACAATAAACATGCCAAATAAAAATACTGCAGAAAGAATACCCAACACAAATGTGGGTACGCTTACACTCTCAATGGTTACCTGTACAGTAGACATTCAAACTTGAGATTAACTATAGAATATTTAAGTTTTCGGATGTTTTGTATGTACCTAAAGTCTGATCTCACCCCCATCAACTACAATGGTTTGACCCGTAATGTAACTGGAGTCATCAGAAGCCAAGAAAAGAGCAGTATTGGCTATTTCTTCTGGTTTCCCAAATCTTCCTATTGGAATAGTTTTTATCATTTCATTTTTTTGTTTTGTAGTATAATTCTTGAGATTTGCTTCAGTGCCAATACTACCAGGTGCAATTACATTGATCAATATATCAGGTCCTAATACTGAAGCAAGTGATCGTACCAATGCTCGCACAGCTGTCTTTGCAAGAGTAAAACCTAGACCGATAGGATCGCCAGAAACCCCAGGTGTAGAACTGACCAAAATTATCTTCCCGTATTTCTGTTTCTTCATGTATGGAACTACAGCTTTTATGCAGTGATAGGAGCCTTTGAGATCTACATTCCATGGATCGTTAAGCATTTCATCCGTAAGATTCAGTGGATCTGCATTCCAGTACTCTACTTTAGCTGGAAAACCTGCATATGCAATCACAATATCAATCCTGTTAAATTTTTTTATTGTAAGATCAACAATTGATTTTACCTCCTCGTACTTGGAAACATCAGCTCTAACTATCAATCCATCTGATCCCAAACCTTTGATCTCTTCCAGTATCTTCTTGGCTTTGTCTTCAGAACTCGAGTGATGTATTACCATCGCTTTTACGCCCTCTTGAGCAAATTTTACTGCAGTAACATACCCCATACCACTAGTGGCACCAGTTACGAGTACTATTTTACCATCTAACTTACCCATATTCGCATCATAGTTAGCATAATATTATATCTTATGGTTTATTTTTCAACCAAGATGTTGATTATGTTAGCGAGTTTAAAATCATAGTTACTTATACCATTTACATCGTGTGTTACCAGCTCAATTTTTACCTTGTTGTAAACATTGAACCATTCCGGATGATGGTTTAGCTTTTCTACTTCCATTGCTACCCTTGTCATGAATCCAAATGCTTCATTGAAATCTTTGAACTCAAAAGTTCTGTTAAGTTTTCCATTTGCTATTGTCCATCCATTCAAATTCATCAATTCTTTCTTGATCTGGTCTTCTGAAAGTTTTTGATAGTCATCTGACATAACAACTAATTTTACTATCTTATCATAAAAACTTTAACTATTCATTATCTCCTTTGTTTGTTTCAATCCTACCAACTCTTTAACCCATTTTTTAGTTAATGTGACATAGAATAACTCTAGATTTGTGTACGTTGTGTTAAGAGATATAGGTCATGTGATTATGTATCTTCCTTTGAAATTAGAACTTTCTTTTACAGCAAGAAGCGCATTATCATGACTACAGGATCTTACCAAAATATGTGATTTGAACATGTTCAAATATTACTCATATTTCAGAACTTTATTGATACATGACGTCAACTAAATTTCAAACCCACGTATCTATTTGATGTTGAAGAATTTTATACATGTATTGTTAGGGTTGTGTTATTGAATAAACAGTTTGACCCTATTAAGTATAAGGAGAACATTAAAAAAGACTGGAGTGAGAAAGCGTGTTTTTACCATGAACATTATGTTACCCCAAGGGTTGGACCTTTCAACAGTTTACAGAAACTTATAGAAGTTGCTAAGTTACGTGAAGGAGATAGAGTTCTGGATATAGCTACTGGGACTGGAATAGTTGCTACTGAGGCTTTAAAGAAAGTTGGTAAAAGTGGTAAAGTAGTTGGTATTGACATATCTCCTGGACCATTGGAAATTGCCAAGAGAGAAATTGGTAATATAGATAACGTTGAACTGTTAGAAATGGATGCTGAAGATCTGAAGTTTCCCGATCAATCCTTTGATGTTGTCATCAGCCAGTTTGCGTTTTTCTTCTTTCCTAACACACAAAAGGCATTAAGAGAGATTAAGAGAGTTCTCTTGAATAATAGTAGGGTAGCTATTTCTGTTCATGGTGCAGAAGAAAATGTTCCATACTTTACTTCTATATCAAGCTCTATCCTACATTACATTCCAGATATACGACCTTCTGGTACGCCGAGTCCATATAGATTTGGAAAACCCAATGCAATGAAAGCAGAACTTGAGAAATGTGATCTAAATGACATTGATATCAAAAGCTACACGTATACGTACAATGTTGGAACCTTCGACGATTACTGGTTAAAATTTATGCGATCTACTGCCAATATCATAAGAAATAGACTAGAGTCTCTCGATACACACATACTTGAAAAGATCAAGGATGAGTCAAGGGAGAAAGCACAGAGGTTTCTGAAAGGCGACAAGATTGAGTTCCCGTGGCAAGTTCTGGTGGCATCTGCTACTACCTAAAATCTCATACTTATTTTTGTTTGGACATATTGAGAGTTGATATTATCGATAGATGTGAGGTTCTCAAGAGCTTAAAATTCTTAAACTTTACATTTGTCTTGATCTCTGTGTATGATAGATATCTTTAGTTTTTTCTACAAGAGTAAAATCATGAACTGCTATCTTCGGTTCCTTCACTTCTGGGTCTAGGTCTGGATTCTATATGATCTTTGCTGTACCTACAGCTGTCTTTTGTATTCCTATATTTTAGTATAAAACTTGACCATTCGTCTTTGTACTCTTTAAGTATCTCAGTTCCAAGTTATTATACACATCATCCAATCTGATCTTCTTATCTTTTATGAATTCATTAAAAATTAACGATCAAGTTCTTCTTTAAACAATCAATAATCATACCATAATAAGTAAGGTAGTGTACCAAACTTTTCTATCCTAGCGTAGTCATTTACTAGCCTGATCAAGTAGTTTCAATAAGCTGTTGCTCTTTTGCTTCGTGAACTCTGGCCAATCATTTATCATATATGATATGGACTTTCTAACGAAATAATTTCTATTCTTATCTGTAAGGAGTTCCTTCAGGAATTCTGGATCCTTCTCCAGATTCTCCAATACAACCTCTAATAGAAAATTCCGATCAGTCTGGCTCTCAAGGGGCCATATAGTTGCAATCTTTTTCTTTACTATGTACCATTCTATACTGAATGCGTGTGCTAAGGGTTTAAGCAATTCCTCAGCTCTGCTATATTCTTCCATTATGTTAGCAGGTGTAAAAGCAAACTTCTTCCATATCCTAACTTTCTTGAAGTCTCCAAAAAAGACCTTCAAGTTTAGTTCATCTTTAGATATATTTACCGCTAATCCGTCCCTCTCTTCTGTTACACTGGTCTCAAGTTCAAGTACTTTTCCTATTTCAACGAAGAGTTCAAGCCTAGATACCCGATTTGTCTTAGCTCCCATATCTAATACATAAATAATCATTTCAACCTTTTTTATCTTTATGTGAAAGAATGATGTGTTACATCGAGTTTCTCTAGGGAACCCTACTAGTACGTAATTAATTACAACAACGACTAGAAGATCGTATTCTTCACCAATATCTTACGGTGTTTAAATGTGAGTGGTTGTTATGTGTTTATTCACTTACTTTGTAATTTTTAGTTAAGCATTGAATCGAGTACGTTGCTGAAGGTTGAGTATGGTTGTGCACCAACGATCTTCTCCACATTACCAATAATCTTCTCCATATCACTACTTGACTTGAATATGAAGAATGTTGGAGTTCCTGTAACTTCCAGTTGCTTTCCGATGATCATGTTGTTCTCGACCTTACTAGCATACTTTCCACTGTCCAAACACTCATTGAAGTTGTTATTATCCAGCCCTATATTGGTCGCAAAATTCTTCAGGTTGCGCTTGCTTCCCCAGCCAGTATTTTCGCCATCCCAGTTAGAGTAAAGTTCGTCGTGATATTGCCAGTACTTACCTTGGTCTTCAGCACAGTGAGCTGACTGTGCAGCAAGTATGGAATCAGGGCCTATGAAAGCAAAGTCCATAAAGATTATCTTCAGTTTTCCACTTTCAACATAATTTCGTAAAATATTATGCTCTGTGTTATCGAAGTATCTTTCGCACATAAGGCATTGATAGTCCCCGAATTCTAGCATTATTATGGATGCATTAGGAGAACCCAATAGTGGTGAACCGGTAGTAAATACAGATTGTCTAGAATCGTTGACTGGAAGTTCAGGGTTCATGTTGTTATCATATCGATCGTTATTATTTGTAGCTGATAGTGCAAAGGTTATTACTACAGCAGCTATAACAATTATTACTACAGGAAAAATTACGTATAATTTTCTAGTCAATTATAAACACATAGCAAAGAAAATATCTCTCGTAAATAAACCTTGATGCTGTGACACATCGACAATTTCTACGAAGTTACTACAGATTGTTTATGTGTTATTAAACCGAAGTTATGTACACTTCTAATTCCTGTCATGTACAGAAAAATCTATTACCTTGATTACTAAATTGATATTATGAAAATCGGTGTGATAGCAGATTCACATGATCATATGAGTAATATTAGGAGAGCAGTACAACTATTCAAAGATAAAAAAGTAAACTTTGTTATTCATGTAGGCGATTATATCAATGCGGGAACGATTAAAATATTTCAGGGGTTAAAATTGATTGGAGTATTTGGAAATAATGATGGAGACAAGTTCAGGCTTGTTAATGCCTTTAGTCAGATAGGTGGAGAGATTAAAGGTGACTTCTGTGAGATCGAACAGGATGGTATAAAATTTGCAGTTTATCATGGAACCGAGCCACAGTTAAGAGATGCGTTGATCGAGTGCAAAAAATATGATGTTGTCATTTATGGACATACACATGTATTGGAAAATACAAAGATTGGCAAAACATTGGTTATTAATCCCGGCACGGCACATGGATTTGGAGATAAAGCAACTGTTCTAATATTTGATACACAAACCAAACAACCTGAATTCATAGAGTTGTAACAATCTTATTTCATGTCTTTATTTGTTGATTTTTTTTCTACTTCTTATCATCCACTTGAAATATGTCTGACCAAGCCTCTCTGTTGATCGTATTGGAAAGTATTCTCCTTTTGCAGTGGATTCAACGTACTTTGCACGTAATAGTTGACATATATTATATGCTATAGTTACATTGATGCCTGTGTGTTCACTTATCTCTTCTGGTATCCATGCATCCTTGTTATTTCTCTTCAAAAAATCTCTAATAACGACAACAGGGTCTTCCACTGAATCAAAATCTGGTCCAGGGATTGGCAATAATAAAACTTTTGAACATTTGGTTTATAAATCTTAAAACCAAACCAGACACTCTTTGATCACAGTATCTAAATGATATTAAATCAATTATTATATCTCTCTTCTTCCTGTATCTCCTTCTTTTTAAACGAGTCTTGTTTTCAATCCCCAATAATGCGAAATAGCCGTCTACTGCCTTGATTATTATTTTATCAGCCATCTTTCCAAAAACTGTAAAGAATGTAAATATCTTTACGTTTGTAGATAAGTCCGTATGCACATAGTGATACTTTTAACTTTGAGTGATAACTTTCTATCATGACACAGATATTTACACGTGAAGGTTCTGCAAAGAATGTTGTTATTGAAAAAGTACCAGAGAATGATGAGATGGGTATAGGATACTTCATTCCCAAGAATTCATTCTCCATATTCGATTATAAGGTAAAGGGCAAGTGGCCTTTTGATATCAAGAACAAAAGCATAGCTATGACATATATCATCAACAAGAGTTTTGAAATAACTAGGAGTAATGGCTTGCGAACATGTTTTATCAAGACAACTGAAGATGGGTGTAAAATATATGTAGTTAGAATTCCTGGCGAGAATGGACTTCCAAAAGAACCTAATGAGATCGAAGTTGGTACCAGAAACAGAGTTGTAGATCTTGAAGTTATCTTCAATTATTATTTACATCCAAGGTCATCACTTTTGCGTAATTTTAAATCTGGTAAAAAGAACTTCAAGGATTATGGTTTTACTGAAATGCCAGAAGGAGGAGAGATCATTCCTGATGTGGAACATGATAATTTCAAGTTATCATATACAACAAAATATGACAAGAGTGGTGATATGGCGTTAACGGAAGAACAAGCAAAAAGTAGATCCAGACTCACCGATGAGCAATGGGAACAGGGACAAGATGTAATTAAAAAATGTATTCCTTTGATTTCTAAATACGCGGAGCAAAAGGGATTACTAAGGTCTGATGGTAAGTATGAATTATTTGTGGATTCTGATGGTAACGTCGGACTAGCAGATACTTTTGGAAATCCTGAAGAAGATAGGTATTTGGTTCAAATAAAAGATTTTAGTGTAATAGCAAGATTCTTCGATTTTTATCAACGCAGATGGGAGCTTGACCCTGCAAAAGTATCTGCTGTGGAAGATGAGGTAAAGAAAGAACCTAAACATTTCCAAGACTTTAGCAAACAGTTCTTACGAAATTGGTATATAGATAATGGATGGAAACAGCTCTATTCAGAAGGTAAGGTATGTGAGCCGCCCATGATGAATAATGATGTCTTGAACGCATACTGCGATTGTTTGTTATCATTCGCATCAATATGGTCAGGAAAGGTTGGTGATATTGTAAATAGAATTAGTGATATAACTAGACCAGTAATAGAAGTGGCAGCAGAGTTATTTGTGTTGGAATGCTTTAACAAGAAGCGTTTATCTCCGTAGTTACTTGTTTCTTTTGAATTATAGTAGCTCATTCAGGTTTGGAAAAATTAACATAAATCTCATATACTTAAGGAAGTGCACAAAATGTTAATGTATGAAATTATTATCGAATTTCCTGACCTCAATGAAAAGATAGATGTAGAATTAGATGATGTGTATTCACCGAAAACAGTAAAGGCGATTCTGGAGAAGTTGCCTATAAATACTGTGATCAATCGATGGGGAGATGAGTTGTACACAGAACCAATATCAGTTAAAGTCGGATTAGAAAATGCAAAATCTACTGTAAACTTGATGGATGTTGCCTACTGGCCACAGGGAAATGCTTTATGTTTGTTCTTCGGTCCAACACCGATAAGCAAAAGCAATGAAATAAAACCTTACTCTCCAGTAAACGTGATCGGTAGGATCGTTAGTAAAGAGAACGTAATAAAAAAGGTTAATGACAGCACGAAGGTGATCATAAGAAAATGATTATGCTTTCTGCAGGTTTGTTATCATTTCAGCAATTATGTTTATTTCAGTAGTTCCTATAAGATCGACTAGAGTTACATGTTTTCTGAATTCAGAGATTTCATTTTGTGTTACATCGTCAAGAACTGGATCCTTTCCCCGGGCACCTATTATTCTGCCTTTTGTATCAACGCCGTTCTTTTGTAGTGTAAGCAGAGCATGTCCTGGAAGATGTCCTTTTGTATCATTTCCACATAAAACAATATATTTTATTTTCCTATGTTCCAACACATACTTAAGCAGTGTCTCTATCCCCTTGTTTTCTGAAAACAATCTTGCTGTAATTACAACTTTAGTCATAAGTTCTGATTTAGAGATCTTTTCAAGTATGTTAATGCTAGATAATGTGCATATAGCTATACTAGAATTTTCATTACCGTAAAAGATGTCGTGTTTTATCGGAAGCAATATCTCGCATATCTTGCCTGCAAATCTAACTAATAAATTGGTCATATTATAACCCCCAACTCATCTCTCTTAATGGTTTTAATTTAATAAATGGTGCTTCCTTCTCTTTCCATGGTGTATCTCTTACCCATGTAAACTTTTTGTAAAACTTATCATAAATTTTTCTGAACTCATTTCCTTCCTCAACTATTTCTGCATCACCTTCTACAACAATTGCCTTGTTTGGTTGATAGAGATCGATTACAAGTGCTACATTCCTATTCTTCTGTAAATTCTTATATTTTTTAGTATCGTAATCTGTAGCAAGATAAAAGCACTCATCTATGAACATGTAACAGATGGGCACTACGTGTGGTTTACCATTAGCAACTGTTGCCATGCGACATACTTCATATTTATTTATGAATTCAAGTTCCCTCCTGGTGAACTTTACCATCGCATTGTATTAAACCAAGCAATATTTATCAAGAACTTTTCCGTATAATTAACAACCAGTGAAAAAAAGTATGATTAACAAGAGTTACCATTTCTGTTGTCAAAGATAGTTTTTGATTCTGATCTATCAGTGGAGTTTTCGTTGTGATGGTACAGAGTTAATTGAAAATGGTATACCAATTAAAAAGTAAATATCGAGCGACTAGAGTGATTTTTCGAACAGTATATTTAATTCATCGCCCTGTAGTTTTGCCCTAGACATCTTCATTCCCATAGTTGCTGCTGGAAGGGGCACTATGTTAACCAGTTGACTTACACTATTTCTAACCTTTATCATCAGCTGGTCTCCAAAACGTTCAATATCAAAATCGTCCTTTTCCGTAAATGGAACCTTAACCTTTATGTTGAACGTTTTGTCTCGTGTCTCGAAATTAAATAATTCACCTTTGTAGAAAATTTGTGTAGGATCCTCTGTCCCGAATAATTCATCACTATACCTTTCAAGCATCTCAATTCCCTTCAATTCAGTTTCAAAGAGTTTAAGTTTCTTAACTGGTAATGGATAGAAGTTAGCCTCAGCCTCCTTTACCTTGCCTTCTTGGAAATCTACCCATTTCGTAAAATATGCATCTTCGACTTTTGGCATTATTTTGTTTATTACTGCCATATCTACATTGATTCCGTACAGGTTTGCAGACATGAGTGAACGTTTTGCATTCTCTATACTGAAGGCGTCTGGGTTTGCAACCAACCTTATGCTTGTTCTATCATGATCCTTTATTATCTCAGCTAACTTTTCCAGTTTTTCGACCAGTTCGAATTCCATCTTAAATATTGCAGAACTTGGAGTTGGTAGTTTTGTAATTGACTCGAATATCCTTGCTACGCCGCTGAACAAACTCGTTAAATTTAACAAATGTTTGTTCAAGCTCCCTAGTAGTTTTGGGAGATATAGGTAACGTAACGCTTCACCGGAAGCCATCATGTCTAACACTACAACATCATAGGTTTCATTTTCTTCGATTTCCTCTATCTTTAACAATGAAAACAATTGCGTCATGCCTGGAAGCATGGCAATTTCATAGGCTAGAGTCTCATCAATACCCTTAGATGAAAAGAGTGATGTCATATATGATAGTAATTTTTCATATTTCTTGCTCATTTCGTTCAAGGGGTCTATCTGAAGTGCATCTAGATGGTCATATACATGCGTAATCTCTTCACCAATACTTTGTGTATAGGCGTCGCTGAGTGTATGTGCAGGATCAGCCGATATAATCAGTGTCTTATATCCATGCTTTGCGCTTTTCAAAGCTGTGGCACAGGAGGAAACAGTCTTTCCTGTTCCTCCCTTTCCTGTGTACAGTATCAAACGCATGCCTTATGGTTTCACTAGCGATATTATAAGCCTTATGTATGTATACTTTAACAGCTGCTTGTCCTTTACTCATACTATCCACAACATGTTTATCGGGTGTAAACAGAGATTTTCATCTTGTTACTCGTTATAATTTGCTTATTCAAACAACACATACGGATTTTCGATTTCTCACTGTTTACTGCCCAAAGTTTTTCTTATAGTGTCAGCGATATAATTTACGTTTTTTACACTTACTGATGGATGTACTGGAAGAGATAAGACGTGATCTGCAGCCCATTCTGTATTTGGTACGCTTGCGCCATAAATTGAATAGAGTGATGTTTTGTGAATAGGTGTTTTATAATATACTGTTGCACCTATCCCTACTGAATTGAGTTTCTTCGTTACCATGTCTCTGTTCTTCATAGCTATAGTGTAGAGATACCAGTTGTAATTGGAGTTATTATCTTCTTTTGGTAGAGTAATATCCAGACCTTCAAGCATTCTTGTTAGTGCATTAGCGTTTTTCCTTCGTATCTGAAGAATTTTTTTAACTTTCTCCATCTGAATTTTTGCTATTGCTGCACATATTTCTGTCATCCTCAGGTTAAGACCGGGTATCTTTATGTCGTATCCTTCCAGTATTCCATGATTCCTGATCATCCTTATCCTATCTGCTAGTTCCTTGTTATTTGTTGTAATTACACCACCTTCACCAGATGTAATCACCTTACTGGCATAGAAGCTGAAGCATCCCATATCACCGAATGAACCGGTTTGCTTTCCATTGAAAGTGGAACCTAGTGACTGACACGCATCTTCAACTACATGTAAAAAGTTTTTATCTGCAATGTTCTTTATTCGTCTCATATCTGCTATATGGCCGTACAGGTGCACGGGAATGACAACTTTAGAATTTTCTGTTATTTTCTCCTCTAGATCGTCTGGATCCATTGTATAGTCATCTTTCTTAATATCCACAAAAACGGGAGTTGCACCTGTTACTACAACAACATTAGCAGTAGCAAGAAATGTGAATGATGGTAAAAGGACCTCGTCTCCCTTGCCTATTCCAAGAGCCAGAAGAGCTGCATGTAGTGCTGCTGTACCTGAATTCAATGCTACGGCATGTTTGGTGCCAACAAACTTGTGCATCATTGATTCCACCTCTCTGACCTTGCTTCCTCCTTTGAATGAACTGTTGGTTAAATTTCCCTCCTCCAGAACCTTCCTAACCTCGCTTATCTCTCTTTTATCAAAGAAGGGTTTACCAATTGGAATTTTTTTCATTTCATGCACCAAGAGTATTTATCAGATCGTTAGTATATCAATATTGAAAATTTTATATTTTAGATTAGGTTAAAAACCAAGAATGTAACCAACCAGTATTGAAAGGGATAAGAGAAACAGCATAAAGATGTACAAGATGATCTTCTATATTTGTGCTACAATCATGATCGTTGCAACAACATATGCGATGGTAGAAAGTTTGAGTAAATATTTAGTAACTGGGAAGATTGTACTAGGTGAGGTTTTGGTTAACGCTGAATTTCCAATATCAAATTTGCCAAATTAGTTTCATATAGTATGGTGGCATCTGTAGTTGGTTAGTTCTGTATAATGAAACTCAGAGGAAGTAAAACCGAAAATCTGTCCAAGACTAAAAAATCAATACTTAGGATGATCACACTTACAATTGCAGTTACAGCAACATATGAACTATTTTACAACTTTGTTGTATGGAATGCGCTAGTGGTATATTCAGGATAGATATTTTGAACACATCTTATCCAAATCCGGAAACTCCATGGAGTCTTATCTTTGCAACAAAGATGTTCCTTTTTGCCACCATTATAAGCTGGTATACGTTCTATATGCTTTCTAAACCTGAAAATAAATAATTGAAGGGACTAAAAGATCCCAGTCAGGTAAATTTACATACCCACACTGTATTTCCTCATTTGATGTAAAGAATTGTTATCAAACATATTTACAGAACACGTCGTGATCGCTGTGTCCTTGAAGAGAACTATGTTACCTAATAAATAAAAAATAGATGTGTTGGCATTACCTAACTCTAACCTATCATGAAGATAACGCTCACAGATACTGAAGTCTGTTGTTCTGATGGTAAGATTGGTGTTGGTGCAGAAGTTCTTTCTGCTAATACAGCTTTGTCATATCCGAAGACAGGATGAAAGACATCGTGTAGGTTAAGGTCCTTTACTCCCACGATCTGCATGTTTAGTGGTGCTAGTGCTTTCTCTGCCTTCATTGTAGCATCTAGCACTGCCTGTTCAATCAGTTCATTGTTAACCTGGCTCTGAACCTCGTCAGATATGAAGTAGTTTATACCACTTGCTCGGATCGCGCCTGCATTAATTGCAGTGTCTACTACTTCGCCTATGTTTTCACTTGCTGAAATTGTTACAGTTATTGTGTTAGTAGTCCTATATCCTACTAATACCTGATTCTTGACTGGTTGTAGTCTATCCTTGTGGTACTCGTACACTGGGTGAATGTTGTAGTAACTAGTGCTTATCTGGTTGGTGCTAAAGCCTAGTTCCTTCAATCCATTGATTACTACGTTCATTATCTCTGAATTATTCTTCGCAGCTTCCTGTGCGGTCTTCTTCTGCGTCTCAACACCAAGTGTTACAGACACTTTATCTGGACTGATTTTCTTCGAGGCAGTTCCCGTTACAAATAGTTGAGATGTGTCATTCTGCTCCTCGTTCTTTAAAAAAGTCGAAGTTCCAGCCATCTGTTTGGTAATAAAGTCGTTAGACGTCTTTCCGTTTGCTGTTGGTATAACTGATGTGTTTTGCGCTGTCCAAAACCCTCCGATCATGCTTACAGCAAGTATTCCTATACTCACCGCAACAACAAGTACATATGTCTTTTTTCGCTTCTGTACGTTGCTCATCTTTCCTCGCTCTTGTGTTCCGTAATTATATTGTTATTACAGGATTAGATTTATAGCGGAATCTTCACAACCTGTGTTGTGGATACTGCGAACAAGGTAGAGTTGGTATTAAAAGAACCAATTGAAGAGGTTGTTACAAAAGATGAGTTGGTTAATTTGTTTAACACTAACTCAAACCCTAGACACTATATAGGATTAGAAATTTCTGGGTTGTTACATCTTGGTAGTTTGATATTGACAGGGTATAAGATCAATGACTTCATAAAGGCTGGTGTCAACTGCACTGTGTTTCTGGCTGACTGGCACACTTACATCAACGATAAACTTGGAGGTAACTGGGATATCATCGCGAAAGCAGCTAATTATTATGCTGATGCTTTCAAATTTTTCTGTCCAGGTGTAAATGTTGTTCTTGGCTCTGATTTGTATAGAAAAACAAATGATTACTGGGCTAACATGGTAAAGTTCAGCAAGCAAATAACACTAACCAGAACTTTACGCGCTCTTACTATAATGGGCAGGAGTGAAAAAGATAGATTGGATTTCTCCCAATTACTTTATCCTTCTTTACAGGCAACTGACATATGGGCTTTGGATCTAGATATAGTGCATGCTGGTATAGATCAAAGGAAGGTGCATATGCTTGTTAGAGAAGTTTTTCCAAAACTAGGTTGGAAAGTGCCTGTTGGTGTGCATCACCATCTCCTACCTGGACTTGCAGAGCCTGTAAAGATGGGTCTTGATGATGACAGCAATATGGATGCTAAGATATCTAGTAAAATGAGTAAGTCAAAGCCTTGGACTAGTGTGTTCATTCATGACTGTGAGAAGTCCATAAACGAAAAGATGAACAAAGCGTTTTGTCCAGAGCGTGTAGTTGAAAATAATCCTATTCTTGAAATTGTTCGTCACATAATATTTCATGAGTATAAAGAGTTTACAGTAGAAAGATCTGCTAAGTATGGAGGAAGTATTGCATTTGGTAGTTATAGGGAAGTGGAAGAAGCGTTTGTTAACAAAAAACTACACCCACAGGATTTGAAGCAAACTGTCGGTAAATACCTGAATGAAATAATTGAGCCCGTTAGAATGCATTTCAAGGGTAAGGAATCTACGTTAGAAACAATAGCAAACATATGATAACACCATAATCTTAAATCTTCTTCATTACCTTCGATGCAAATAATCGCAGCATTTTACTTGAATCAATACCCATGAAATGCAATATAAAATGTGTTACTTCATGCTGTATGTACTTGTTCAGATCTGCAAGCACTTGTTCAGGCGTGCCAATAACCATTTTGTCTTTGTTTCTATAAAGATATTGCTCCACGCTTTCCTCCTTATTTTTTACTTTCCTGACTATCTGCTTAATCTCTTTGTCACTGTTCGCTACTACAACACGTATTAGAACGGATTTTTCAATTTCCTTGTGATCTCTTCCGATACTTTTGCAATGTTCCTTCAAAACCTCTATCTTACGCTTCAGTTCTTCAGGAGTTCCAAAAGGGTGATTATATCTATTTGCATGTTTAGCTGCAATTCTTAACAAAAGTTTTTCACCAGAACCTCCTACCATTATTGATGGATATGGTTTCTGTAATGGTTTTGGATTGCATATAGCTTCTTTAATACTGTAATACTTGCCAGAATATGATGCTTTTACATCTGTCCACATTGCCTTGATTATATGTAACGCTTCATCAAGCCGTTCTATTCTTTCACTGTCTTTTGGGTACTGATATCCATATGCTACATATTCTTCTTCATACCAACCTGCACCTATACCCAACTCCAATCTACCGTTACTTATTGCGTCAAGCGTTGCTCCCATTTTGGCTAAAAGAGATGGATGTCTGTATGAATTACAGGTCACTACTTGACCAAGTTTTACCTTGTTAGTTATACTTGCTAGTGCAGATAGCAATGTGTAACACTCAAACAACGGTTTAGTTTCTAGTGGTTCGTAGCTGTAGTGGGGTACGAAATGATCATAGGTCCAAATAGAAGTATATCCTAGCTTTTCAGTTGTTGTTGCGATATTTTTTGCTAGTTCAAACTGCTTATGTGCATTTGTGTTTGGTAGATCGTTAAGCCATCCTTGTGGTACTATAACACCAAAGAGTATACTATACATAAAACCACGAGAAAGAGTAGATGTTTAAGCTTTTATTTCTTCTTACTTTACCAGTGTGTATTTCGACTTGTATCCTCTTGGGTTTATCATCAGACCATCATGCATGAAAGTTGATGAATTTCCTATTATCACAGTGCTAAGCATTCCAAGACTGTCCGTATGCTCCAACACGTGTTCAAGATCTGTCATTATGATCTTTTGGGCATCCCTGTATGCGGCCTTGACTATTGCTACAGGAGTACTTGGTTCTCTATACTTTAGTAATAGATCCTTTGTGTCACGTAACTGGTGTATACGTTTCTTGCTCTGAGGGTTATATATTACGATCACATAATCACCCTTTGCTGCAGCATCCACTCTTTGCATAATAATATCCCACGGAACCAGTAGATCGCTCATACTTACTACAGCAAAATCCGTCATCAAAGGCGAGCCTATTAAAGCAGAGCATGAGTTCAGTGCTGAAACGCCGGGAACTATTTCAACGTAAATCCCATTCTCCCTCTTCCAGCCCCTATCTGCAAGCACCTCATAAACCAAGCCGGCCATACCATATATACCAGCATCACCACTTGATACCAATGAAATTGTTTTTCCACTCTCTGCAAACTCTATAGCTTGATTTGCTCTCTCTACTTCCTGTGTCATTGAATATTCATGAATTTCTTTATCCTTGATCAGATGTTGAACTAGGGCTATGTAGGTAGAATACCCTATGATAACCTCGCTCTCTTCTATACATTTTTTTGCTCTAGGAGTCATGTGCTCTTCATAGCCTGGCCCTATGCCTACTATGTATAATTTTCCTTTTGTCACTGTGATCCGTTAAAACAACATATCTTTAATTCTTTGCAATTTTGCTACTTATTCTATCTTGCTAAGTTCAAACTCTTCATGTAATGCGCGCACTGCCTCTTCACAATCCTTGTCGTTTACCACAAATGCTAGATTAAGTTCAGAGGAGCCCTGTGCAATCATCATGACGTTAACATCATGCTTTGCAATAGCGCCAAAAATTCTTGATGCTACTCCTTTGATTCCTCTCATACCAGAACCAACAGCAGCAATTATTGCAACATTATCAGTAACATTTATGGTCTTTATCACCTTACCAAGCAAACTCAATTCCAATGAGTTTACGGCACTGTCTAGATCGTTCTTGCTAACTACCATAGATATGCTTGACTCGGAAGGACTTTGAGATATCATCATTATATTGATGTTGTTTTTACCCATAATATCGAATATTTTGGCAGCTATACCAGGAACGCCAACCATACTACCACCTCTCACATCAATTAATGCTGTATTTCTAATCATACTAACAGATTTGACTATCTGGCGTGTGTTGATCTTCGGATTTTTAAGCACTTGTGTTCCATTATTTTCTGATTTGAATGTGTTCCTTATTCGTGTAGGTATGCCTTTATCTAGAATGGGTTCAAGTGCTCTGGGATGCATGTATTTCGCACCGAAGAGTGCCATCTCCATTGCTTCTGCGTATGATACTTCCTTCAGAACTTTTGCGTTCTTTACTATTCTTGGATCTGCTGTCATAAGACCGTCTACATCTGTCCACAACCACACTTCGTCTGCGTTTATGCAAGATGCTATGATAGTAGCGGTATAATCGGAGCCGCCCCTGCCTAGTGTAGTAAGATTTCCATTTTGATCCGCTCCAACAAAACCAGTCACAACTGGCACAGTACCGTTCCTCAACATTGGTATAATTTTATTCGAGACTCTTAATTTCGTTGTATCCATGAGTGGTTTTGCTTCACCATAGTTGGAATCCGTAATTATACCAGTATTCTTTCCTGTAAGAGACTCTGTGCTGATGCCTATATCTTTCAATGCATAGGACAGTATGGATGTAGTAAGCCTTTCACCAAAAGATAACAAATAATCTTGTGATTTGGGTGTTACTTCACCGAGCAGAACCATGCCGTTCAAAACATCTTCCAACTCCTTTATTACAACATTCAATACATTTCGAAGTTCCTTCCTAGTTTTTTCTTTAGTCATTGAAGTCTTCGCCATATCCATATGTAGTTTCTTAAATCTGTCAATAAATTTCTCAACATCGGTCTTGCTTCCCTTTCTTACACTTTCAGAAATTTGTATTAGATCATCAGTTACTCCTTTGATTGCTGAGGCTACTACAACAATTTCATTATCTTTTGAATGTGATTTGATAAGGCGTGCTACACGCTTCACCCTATCTGCGCTGGCAACTGATGTGCCGCCAAACTTCATTACTATCTTCAATTCAGACCAAGCTAACTATTCTTGCCTTAAATTCTTTCGTAAACTATACGCTGATCCTTAGTTTGAATTATTAACCATCAACTCTTGGTGCTAGGAAGAAATGGATCCTACCTATGTTTGAGACTATAAATTCAAGTCGAAGTGGCATTTTGCTGGAAAATTCACAAACTACACCGTGTGAGCTTGCTCCTATGGCCTTTACTATGCTGCTGAGATATTCCAAACTATATGTTGCCTTGCTCTCGTCCTTGACATCTAATTCCTCAACTCCCTCATTCCCAGATTCCAGTGTAATAACCGCCTCACCAGAATCTCCCCTACCTAAAAAGACGACTTTTTCTGTATCAGATTCAATGGATATATAATCGGAAACAATCTGTATGTCACTCAATATTTTATCAAATGCCGTGGTACTTATCGCTAACTTCGTGTTAAAACTTATCTTTGGTATTGGTGTCGAACCAGCTGTGCTCTCTATCAATCGCATTTTATACTGTTTCTTATAGCCATTTGATATATTTACCAACAGTGTATTTTCCTCTGTTACATTGAGTTCAACACTATCATTCTTACCGGCCCTTTTGATTAATTTAGAAAATTCGTCTATCCTAACACCAAATTTTATCGCACTATCACACTCAAACTTTTCAAAAGCAGAATTAGGCCAAAGTATATCAATAAGTGCAACATGGCTTGGGTCCATGCCCCTGAATGATATACTTTCACTCGTAGCTTCAAATGTAGCCTCTTCAACTATGGTTGATATGGCAGAAGTTACAGCCTTCCATCCATCTGGATTATTCGTTTTTGCCACTAGCGTCAAAACAGATATGCAATGATTACTACGATATTAAACCTTTATGCATAATTACGCCATGTGTGATTGCATTTGGTGCATCTGTAGAATTGTGTTGTAGGTTCGTCTGCACTCCTTGTCTGGTACATCCACCACACAGCCTCACCATTACTACATTTTGGACATTCAATACTTGTTGTAGGTAGTGTCTTGATATCATCGCCATCTTCAACAATCTTAATCGACACGTCGTTTTTTGCAACAAGTCTAGATTTCTTTTCTGTTTTATATGTTGTTTCAGTGGTCTCTTTCTGAGTTGTTGAGTAACCACATTTCGCGCAGATGTTTTGTGTTTCTTTCTCGGGTGTCTGTTTAGCCCTCATTCTAGTACTGCAATTTGGACAGAATTGCATTATATCATCACTCCACTTTTTTGATTAATTGAGCCAGATTTTTGACGTACTCGTGTGCTGTCTTGGTTGATTCTATAAGTGCATCTAAGGGGTTACCGGTTTTCGTTAAAATTCTCATCTCACACTCCTTCATCAAGTCATGTCTTATCACAGCACCAGCAAATTCGATCTTGTTATTTTTGAGGAGTTCGTGCTGAAGAATATGCATAACCGATATATCTTCTTCCTTCACTATTAGATCCACTCGGTTATCATCAAAGTCAACAACTGTAGCATCCATATGTTAGCATCACTTTATTATGGTGATATAAATTGTGTGTTATCAGAGAGTAAGGATATATTTGCTATAATCTTTAGTAGTAAAGATGGCAGAGAGTAGCTATATAGGCGATGTGAGGTTGTCATCTTCAGCCACCAGGATCAAACCCGGTGAGCCCTTGGAGTTAGACCTGTGGTTCAAGGTAGATGGTTATATAAGGAAGGCACTTAACCAGCAGAATTGGACTGATGCTTACAATAAGCATGATACCACTTTTTTGATTAAATATGTAGTCAGAGTTCAAACTGGCTCTGTGAAAAAACGTGATGTTCTTGAACCAGTTAAATTCATTAGAAAAGCGTCTTTTTACTGGAGTAGAAACCCTAAGCTGCCACCTCCTCCACCAAACAAGAAGATTTGGGCATTAATAGTAGTAGATGATTCCCCAAAATTTCCTGATAATGCTGAAGAGGTGAAATCGTTGTTACTCGATGTTAGATATTCTGTGGAATTAATGGGTTCTAATATACACAAGGGTGCCCAGAAATTAGTTGCACACATAAGCGTTTCTTGGGGCAAGCATCTTTTCACAGAACCTGTTGAAATTGAGGCTACATCAAATGAAATTGAGATAGTTTGTGAGTAAACGGCAAAGATATATTCTGATTTAATTTCACATGTGTTGATGGCAAAATATGATAGTGTTCGTGGTCAAGAACTAATGGAGGTTGAAGAGAAGGGTAATGAAATTACTTTGATCTTCAAGGATAATAGATATTTGTTTGTCAAAGTAGTAAATGGTGAGTTCTTGGTAGATCGTGAGCAGTACCCTAACATAAAGGGAAAGGAATTGGTGCAAGCGAAAGAGAATGAGAATGAGCTCGTGTTGACATTCAATGATGGTAGTTTCTCAATCAAGGTAGAGAGTGGAAAGTTAGTTATAGATGCGGTGCCGGAGTAACTATAGTCTAGTCTTCAAATATTTTTCATAAACAGATAGTACAGTCTCCTGTGAGATGTTTTCTATCGAACCAGGTCGCATACTCCTTATCCTTTCTATAGCATTCTTAGCATCCATATCCTTGAACTTGATCAGGTAAGCTGCAAGTATTGTGCCAGCTCGACCCTTACCAGCTGCACAGTGAACCATGGTTGATTTATTATTTTTTAAATTTTTCTCTATGAAGTTTACTGATTTATCAATAATTTCTATATCAGGTGCTGTGCGATCAATGGTTGGAACATATAAGTAATCAGTATCATTTAACCACTCCTCTGGTAATGGGTCTTCTGTTAAGGTTATAACAGCTTTGATGCCATTCTCCCTAACCCAGTCAAATTCTTCCCTAGAGGTGGGTATTCCACTACCTGCAAGTATACCGTCTATGATCCAAGAGAAGTTAGTGGGTTTCTTTGTTATTGCGCCATAGATCTTACGCCATAAATTTCCTGGAGTACTCAATGTTTTTCACTTATCCTGGGTGCAATTGCCATTATCAATGCATTTGTTATAAGTTCTTTTCTACTTATAGCGCCCTTGGTCATTAGATCAATTATTCCCCTCTTCTCTCCAATATCACTAATACCATATAGAAATTCAACGGCCTTGTCAACCTCCATCCTTTCTATAAGAACAATTTTGCTAACTTCGTTTGGGAGTTGAAATCCAGAACTTGATCCTATGGTTATTTTTTCATCGCGATCTATAATTACCGCGAATTGAACGTTGAGGTATGTTTTGATATCTGGAATTTCCATTAATCCAGCCTCTATACCAACACCAAAATCCGCATCATTAATTTTCTGGATTGCAGTGCTTGCTCTTTTTATTGCACCGTTGACAGTTCCATTCAGAGTTATGGGTTGTAGTGGAAGGTTATCAGTATTAACGTTCATCACTCTTACATCTCTGTAAAAATGTTTAAAAGCTATCTTCACTGCCTCGACCTTGATCATATTTGAAGTGCCTGTAGCTACTAACATACATTTACCTTGTTTACTTCGATATAAAACAGGTTTTGATCAAAACCTATATTACAAATTGACTATATTCGTAATATAATGCAAGAAGTTTTTGGAAAAGAGGCTTTTCTATACAAGCAAGAAGGTGATAGAGTAAAATGTACTGCGTGTGCAAGATATTGTGCTATACCCGAAGGTAAAATTGGATTGTGTGGTATAAGGGGTAATGTTAATGGTAAGCTACAGTTATTTGTTTATGGTAAGGTGATTGCTGGGAATATTGATCCTATCGAGAAAAAACCAGTCATACACTACATGCCTGGAAGCAAGATTTTTTCTATCGCAACAACTGGCTGCAATTGGCTGTGTCAATATTGCCAGAATTATGACATCAGTCAGAGAAGAAAGATTGGAGGTGTTGATATGACGGCTGAAGAGGTTGTTGAACGGACTATGTATTATGGTTGTGAAGGTATTGCTTACACTTACAATCAGCCATCGATATTTATTGAATTTGCAAGGGACTGTGGTGTTATAGCAAGGAAGAACGGTCTATTCAACGTCTTTGTTTCAAATGGTTATGATACACCAGAAACGGTCCAAAT
Organism: Nitrososphaerota archaeon; assembly: GCA_002713325.1. GTDB lineage: Archaea > Thermoproteota > Nitrososphaeria > Nitrososphaerales > UBA213 > UBA213. The sequence goes on along the minus strand of PAWD01000008.1, from coordinate 218,353 downwards.
GATGGATGAATTTCTTGATTCCATAACTATTGACTTCAAGGGAAGTGCTGAACCAAAATTCACTAGGCGATACGTCGGTATACCAGATCCCCAGCCGATCTTTGACACTTTGCGCGAAATAAGGGATAAGACGTCTATACATATTGAAATCACGGACCTCGTCGTACCACAGGTTGGCGACGATCTGGAAACCGCAAGAAAACTATGTAAGTTTGTTTACGATGAACTGGGTCCTGATACACCGATGCACTTTCTAAGATTCCATCCTGACTATAAGATGATGAACTTGCCGTTAACGCCTATTGTAACATTGGAGAAGCATTATGAGATTGCCCGTGAAGAAGGTATTAAGTACGCTTTCATTGGAAATGTTCCTGGGCACAAATATGAGCACACCTACTGTCCAGAATGTAATAATGTTGTTATTGGTAGATTCACATATAACATTACAAGATGGGATCTGGATGATAAAAACTGCTGTAATTCATGTGGTTACTCTATTCCCGTTATAGGTAAGTTAGGCAACTCAGCTAAGGAAAATAGATTCCTTTATGTTATTTAGTAAAAGCTAACTAAATAAAAAATGAAACACGGTCGCTAAGGAAATACAATATATTGTTAATGAAGTAATTACTTTTTATTGTTATTACGGTTACGTAGTTTACTATTAAACCTACAGAGAAATCAGAGTTGTGCCCGAGGTAAATTTATGGAATCCGGAGAATAAGTTGAAAAATAGTTATAGTAATGCTACGGCTCTTACAGGAGAACCAGTAGCTCCCTCGATCTTTAAAGGTAACACTATAAGTTTGAATCTTGTTTGTTTTATCTTTTTCAAATTACAAAGGTTTTCGACTATTAACACTCCCTTCTGCAAAAGTACTTTATGAGCTCCAAAGTCATCTGCGTCCGGATGATCAATGTTAGCAGAATCTATACCCACGATGCTTACTTTCTTGGCAATAAGGTATTCTGCTGCTTCTTTGGACAATCCTGGATTACCAATTAGATAATCATTTCTGTTGGAGTGTTCTTCCCACCCAGTTGAAAGGATTACGGCCTTGCCCTTATCGATCCTTGTTTTTCTATCAAGGTTTACTATATCATCCTTCATAATGTGTTCCTTTGTATGCTTATTTAACCTGAGTAAAAGTGCATCAGTTACAAAAGTCTCTACAGGAATCTCGTTTATTCTCTTTCCATTTTGAGAGAAGTGGTATGGTGCATCTATATGGGTACCTGTGTGTGAACTCATGAAGATCAATTCTGATTCATATCCATGAGTATCCATTTTTGCCCAAGGAATTGTTAGAGGTTTGGGATCTGATTCGAAAATATGCATATTATAGTGAATTGTTTGCGTTAAATCAATAACATTCATTCAATGGCTTTATCATGACATATAATATCAAGTTTAGGTGGAGATGTTAGAATCTAAATTCGTCCCGGGTGTAGTTGTAAAGGGTTAAGGTAATCAATCACTGTAGTTTTTTGATTATCTCTATTGCTTTTTGCATCTCTCCGATCTGGTTAAAGAAATGTGGGGATGCTCTAACAACATTCTTCTTGGAGATATCCCTCTTTGCGAATATAATTCCGTTTTCTTCCAACCTCTTAACTACATCACCAGCTTCAAATCTGTTCACATTGAATGATATTATGCTGGTTCGGTTGTTTTCTTCCTCCACTCCGTAGATAGTCACATGCTGCATCTTCTTTAGTTCTTCTCTGAAGATATTCGCAAGCTCCATGTTCGCTTTTCTTATATTATTTATACCTAAACGCATGATATAACGTATGGAAGCACTAAGCCCGACCATCCCTACCCAGTTTCTAAAACCTGCTTGCATTCTGTCAGGCATATTCTTGTACGCTATACTTTGATCATCAAGTATGAAAGCAGACTCTCCTCCACTGTGTAAGGGCTCAACCTTCTCGAATGACTTGTTACTACAGTAAAGAATGCCGATGCCTAGTGGACCGCAGAGCCATTTTGAGCCTGGAAATGCAGCAAAATCGCATCCAATCTTCTTAACATCGACAGGCAGACAACCAACCGTCTGGGCCGTATCTAAGCAGAACATAACCTTCTTTTTTGTAGTTATCCTTCCGATCTCTTCTACTGGTAGTATTGAGCCAGTGTTAAATAATGCATGACTAAACACAACTAGCCTTGTTTTTTTGTCACCGTCTAATGCTTCCTTCAGTTCTTTGATGTTAAAGAAGCCGTTATGGTCTATTTGCATCTTCTTTGCCTTAACGCCGTTCTTTTTCAACCTGAGCCAAGGAATGTGATTTGCTGGGTGTTCGTGATTGCCATCCCTTATTATTACAGTATCTCCCTTTCTCCATTGAATGCCATTGGCAATGTAATTTAGGCCTTCTGTGGTACTTTGTGTTAATACAACCTCATTAGCACTACAGTTGAGCAATTTAGCAACTTCGTTCCTGGTCTTCTTTATTCTCTTCTCTATATCATCTATAACTGTTGGTGAATCTGGACCATTTAGAGAGCATTCCACAAGGAAGTCTGTCATTGCCTTTATACTGTAAAAAGGTACTGGTGTGTATGATGCGTTGTTAATATAGGCTGTTTTCTTCATTATTGGAAAATCTTCTTTCAATATATTGATATCAATATCCATTTTATACCACTTGGAAGTTAGGGTTAATATGCCATTTAAGAGTCTCGGAGATATCAACCTAGCTGCATCCCAATCAGGGGTTACCAAAATAGAAACTTCTGATATACGTATTTTACTTGACGAAAAGAGTCTTAATTCACTCTTGTTTATGAAGCCTTTTTCTAAACTATGTTTTATCTACAGTACTGTGTCTGAATTTCTGCGTAGTGGTAATGTCATATACATAGATCTTGATACTACTTTTACATCGTATGTTAGAAATGGTGTCTTTAATTTTTCTGAAGTGAATGATCTATTGATATATACGCCCTCTGCAAATGAGTTTGAGGAGCTACTCTCAGACATCTGTTCTAGGATAAACTCCGATGTTGCTCTGGTAATAATAGACTCGCTAAATTCTTTTTATCATCTATACGATGGAGTAAAGGTCGGCTCCTTAAACCACTTACTAAGTTCATATGTTTCGCTTTTATTAGATCACACCAGTAGGCTTGGTAGCAGGTTATTGATAACTAGTATGATAAGGCAAAGAAAAACAACAGAGTGGATTCTAGTTCCATCGAATAGAAGATTCATTGAAACTAAAGGCGGCGTTATATTGATGGTGGATCTTTTGGATGGTGCCTTGGAAATTAATTTACTTAAACATAGGAAGTTGAAGATCAGTTCAACAAAAATGTTGTTAACAAAAGAGCAGATACCTATTGCATCTTGAATTGCAGTAACAGATAACCTGACAAGAGTGCAATCGCCATTATTACAAAACCTGCGATAAATAGCATTTTCTGTGTTTTTGCTGTTTGTGGTTTTGTTGATCTATGTATGAAAGAAACGCCTGCAAGACCGAAGAAGAGGAGCATCGTACCAAGTACGGCCTCTGTTATTGATTGGGTTCCTCTTTCTGGAATTAGAAGGAGTTGGTCTTGTGATCTGCTACCTTCTGTTAATGCATGAATAGAACCAGAAGCAAGGGCAAACATGAGTATTAAGTAGATCGTACTGGTGATAGAAACTGTCCTGCTGAATTGCATACACCTGATTACCAAGGGGTCTATTAATATAATTTGATATATTGTAAATTATGAAAAAGATAGAAAGATCCTACTTCATTCCTTTCTATAACTAATAGTCATTATATTCATAAAACTAGACTTAAGATGGTGTTAAGGATGATATGTTATGATGCCAAGATAACACTAAACTTACATAGATAAATCCATTATATTGTATGTTCTATGGTAAAATGCCAAGCTTGTAATCGAAAAGTAGAATCAAAAGATTTTTGCAAATACCATCTACTAGCATATAAGGTGCTAAAGCAAAACTATGGTGTTTGGTGCAAGGCTTACTGTAAACTATCTTGGAAAGAATACCTAGAGAGATTATTGAAGGTTAAAGATACTGGTTTATGGGTTAAAGATATTATAAAATTAGAATTAAAAGAAAATAGAAGAGGGCTTGATTACGTTTAATGCCCGTGTCCGCCGTGTCCGCCCATTCCACCCATTCCGCTCGGTCCGCCTCCAGGTGGTACCTTAGAGCCTGCTGTCGCTATAACATGATCTATACGCAATATCATACTTGCAGCTTCTGTAGCAGATTTGATTATCTGTTCCTTTACCGCTAATGGTTCCACAATGTCACCCTTAACCATGTTAACGATCTTGCCGTTCCTAACGTCTATTCCAGTCCACTTTTGTCCTTTGCTTTGCTTTGATCTTAATTCAGTTGTTGTATCTATTGGATCCATACCAGCGTTCTCTGCAAGGATTAATGGTATAGTTTCTAACGCTTCTGCAAACTTCTGAGCTGCTAATTGTTCTCTACCAGACAGTGTGTTAGCCCATTCAGCCAACCTTGCTGCTGCATATGCTTCTGGTGCTCCTCCTCCAGGAACAATAGCTGGTTTCTCCATGACGTCTTTTACTACCATTAATGCATCGTGTAATGAACGATTAACTTCATCAACAACTCTCTGTGAGCCTCCTCTTATCAGTATTGTAAGAGCCTTTGGTTCCTTACATCCCTCTACGAAGACCCATTTATCAGTTTCCACCTTTCTCTCTTCCACAAGATCTGCTGTTCCTAAATCATCAGCTGTTAGATCTTCTAAGTTTGTAATAGCTGTTCCCTTGGTTGCTTTTACAAGTTTCACTATATCACTTTCCCTCACCCTTCTTACTGTTAGTATACCTGCTCTAGCCAAGTAGTGTTGAGCAATGTCGTCAATTCCCTTCTGGCATATAACAACATTAGCACCACTCTGTGCAATCTGATCGACCATGGTTTTGAGCAATTTGTTCTCTTCGTCAAGAAACATCTTCATCTTATCTGGACTTGAGATACTTATCTTTGCATCAAATTCTGTCTTCTCGATCTCTAATGGAGCATTCAGCAATGCAATCTTTGCCTTTTCCACACGCTTTGGCATACCACCATGAGTAACTTCCTTATCAAGAACAATACCTTTTATCAGCGCAGTGTCACGTACTGATCCGCCTGGTTTCTTTTCTACTTTTATATCGTCAATGTCGACTCGGAAATCCTTATCAACTTGGACTGCGACCTGCAATACAGCGGAAACTACGATGTTTGATAATTCATTAGCTTCTGAGGATATTAGTTTCGTCTGCATGGATGTTTTTGCGACTTTGATCAACCATGATTTGTCTTTTGGATCCACCTTTTGTGCAATTTTACCCATTACTTCAATTGCTTTTGCAGCACCCTTCCTATATCCGTCCACAATTATTGTTGGATGTACATCTTTATTGATCAGTTCTTCGGCCAATTCAATTAGTGCACCTGCAAAAATTACTCCCGATGTTGTACCGTCGCCAACTTCGTTGTCAACAGACTTGGATATTTCTACCATCATCTTTGCAGCAGGATGTTGTACATCAATTTCCTTCAAAATAGTTGCACCATCATTCGTTACGGTAACATCGCCTAAAGTGTCTACCAACATTTTGTCCATACCCCTTGGACCCAGTGATGATCTAACCATTTCAGCTATTAGTTTAGCAGCCATTATGTTGTTTTTCTGTGCTTCCTTTCCTTTATTCTGGCTCGAACCTTCCTTTAGAATAAGCACGGGCATTCCGTTACTTGTTGTAGCTTGTTGTACAGTTGCCATATATAACACCTAAAATTATAGAAGAAATATACAATTTACACATATTTTAAACTTACTAGTGATGATTAAACACGTAATTAACAAATATTTTAAATTAAGGCATATGATGAGACGAGACATGGGCGGGTCTAAAAATTCTTATAATGATGTTTTTAAGCTTATAAAGGAACATCATAACTGGTTCAAGCGATCTTTGCCTCTTATTGCGAGTGAGAATGTACCAAGCCCAGCTGTGAGAGAGGCAATAATGAGTGATTTTGGTAATAGGTATGCGGAGGGTTGGCCTGGAGAAAGAGTGTATGCGGGTTGCGTGTACATAGACCAAGTTGAATTGATTTGTATGAGTCTTGCAAAACGGTTATTTGAAGCAGAATTTGCTGATGTAAGACCTGTGTCTGGGGTGTGTGCAAACCTTGCTATTTACGCTGCATTTGCAGAACCTTCTGACATCATGCTTACATTATCTATCCCTAGCGGGGGACACATTTCACATGGTAGAAAAGAGAATGCTGGTACAGCTGGTTTTGTTAGGGGGTTGTCTATCGAAACGTTCGTGTTTGATAAGGAAGAGATGAATATTGATGTGGATGCCAGTAAGAAAAAGATAGAACAGTTGATCAAAGGTGGAAAGAAACCTAAAATGGCTATGTTTGGAGGGAGTTTGTTTCTTTTCCCCCACCCTGTAAAAGAACTTGCAGATTATCTTAAAAATCATGGTGTTTTCATATGTTATGATGCTGCACATGTAGCAGGTTTGATAGCTGGAAAGAAATTCCAAGATCCGTTAAGGGAGGGGGCCGAAGTTATGACCATGAGTACGCATAAGACGTTGTTCGGACCGCAGGGAGGGATTATTCTTAGTTCTGAAAAACATGCGGAAATGATAAAGAAATCTACGTTTCCAGGAAATACTAGCAATCATCACTTACACCATGTAGCAGGGAAGGCCATAGCGTTCGCCGAGATGTTGGAGTTTGGAACAGAATATGCAGAACAGGTAATAAAAAACGCTAAAATGTTTGCACAATCGCTTTATAATGCTGGTTTAAATGTGCTTGCAGAGAAGAATGGGTTTACAAAATCACACCAGATTGTGGTTGATGTGAGTGAATATGGTGATGGTGGTACTGTGGAGGAGAGTTTAGAGAAAGCGGGTATTATATGTAATAGGCAGTTATTACCTGGAGATATTAAGGCTGGAAGGCACTATATGCACCCTGGAGGTATAAGGTTTGGTACTTCAGAGATAACACGGTTGGGAATGAAGGAGAGTGATATGAAGGAGTTAGCTGTTTTCATAAAACGAGTTATCATAGGTAAAGAGGAACCGAGTAAGGTGAGTGATGACGTTGCTGACTACCGTGAAGCTTTCCAGAAGATACATTACGCATTTGATAATGATGTTGAAGCATATGACTACATACAGATAATTAAATCGTAATTAATCACTATAGTGTTCCAGTTTTATTTCTTGTTTGATGTAGCGCTTCACTCCGTCCTTATGCTTGTCCAAACATATTATCATTAAGTTCAACAAACACTCATCACAGATAGGTTTGTTCCTATAACTAATACCCTTTCCTCTATCAAAAGCAAAAACAAGCCCACATATCATACAACGCATTCTAATTTGCAGTCCCGTAATAATGATTAATATGTATTGTCAAATTACCAGACGTGTAGAATTGTTTCTATAGAAATTACTACTCTTAACCCGGAATTGAAAATTATAACTTTTCAGTATCAAGTACTTTTACACCTATAGTGTTCTATTAATCAAATTCGTATTGTAAAAGATTTGGTGTTAGAGAGGATAAAATGATTTTATGTTAGCTGATAATAATCAGTGTTAGGGTGTGTGGTTCCTCCGGTTTGACATCTATACGATGTTAATAGTGAGCCTTTCGTGAACGTAGACTGTGTTTGTGATGACGAGTGTGAGAGAAATTGAGTTGGTGGTAATGTTACTGTATAGTGTGTCAAGAAGAAGAGTTAGAGGTTCTTACCTGTGTTGATATGAAGTATGAATGTGAATTTATTTAAAGAGTCTTTGCTGGAAACTGTGTTGGTTTAGGTTTAATATTTTAGTTATCTCTTCACAGACACTATTGTCTTTATTACAGCTCTCAGTAGTTTGTCAGAGTTCGTTTTCTCAAAGGCGGTCCCTATAACTATTATATCTGCTCCTGCTTGAGCTATTTCTCTTGCAGTTTTCACATCTCGTATGCCTCCTCCAACTATCAATAAACCATTAAAATTCTTCCTTACAGCGGTAACCATCTCTGGTTTTACATGATGTAAAGCGCCGGACCCAGCTTCTAGGTATAATGATCTCATTCCCATACATTGAGCTGCAAGGGCGTACATTACAGCAAGTTTTGGTTTATCAAAAGGTATACCCCTAGCTCTACCTACAAACCAGGCAGAGCTTCCTTCACCTATTATAATATAAGCCATCGGTATGGCCTCTATATTGTATTTTTTTACTGCAATGGCACCAAGTGCCTGGGCCTGTGTTATGAAGTATGGGTTTTCAGAGTTTAGTAAAGAACTGAAAAGTATGGCGTCTGCCATTGGTGATATTCCCGTTACGTTGCCTGGAAAGAGTATAGTTGGGATTTGAATGGTTTTTTTTATAGATGATACAACTTGGTTAAGCTCAATCTGATCTATTGTAGATGATCCGCCAACAAGTATTGCACTAGCACCTGCGTTCTCTGCCTTCTTCACTAGATCAATGGCCATCTTATCTGATAATGATTCAGAATCTAATAGGACAAAGCAGAGGGCGTTTTGTTTGGCTTCTCTACAGATCCTTTTCTCTATCGATCCCATTGTTTCAGTATCCACCATGTAAGATTTATCTTTATTATCCTGATTAGCTATACAGATCTGGTAACAAGATGGGTGATAGTAAATTGAAAAATAATGATATTATGCGCTTTATAATTGAAAAATCTCTAATAACAGACAAACAATTAGAGATAATATCTAAAAGACTCAAAGGGGAGCGATATGCACATAACAAGAGTAGAGGTGCATATTACAGGTTATTGGAGCAGAGTAGAACAAAGATTAGGGGTGTCATATACAGCGTTCTGCTGATGGAGCTTATAGGTTTGTTAGATGGGAAGGGAAAAGAAGTGATTCAGCGTCTGGCCAAGCAAGTGCTTGTGACGCAAGGAAGTGATGTTGATGAATGGGTGGCACGTGATGTGATATGTGTTATTGATGAGCTAGTAAAAAAGTTGAGTAAGGTATGATTGAGATGAAGAAAGAATGGTTAAGAGTAAATTATCAATGATAGTTGGCTTGTATGGTGATATATCACATAGTAGTTATGGTTGTGATGTTAGTTGAGATAGAGGTTGTATTGATGTTTGTGGTGACCTATATCATAGGTCTTCTGAGCATCACGTTCTTCATTAAATATAGGTCATCTACGTCGAAGACGTTTATGGGATATGAAGGTAAGTTTAAGGAATATGAGGGAATGTTAGTAGATATATGTGTCAGACTCGACATGTTAGAGCTGCGTATAGCCAATAATATGTCACAACAATCACAAAAAATTCGTGATGTTAGTGATGTAATTCGTGATGTTAGTGATGTTAGTCACAGTTCAAAAATCATACAGAGAAATTTGGAGCAGGAGGGTAAACGGTTGGTCAACCATGTGCTTGAGCTATTAGTGGAGAAGGCGAAGACTTCAAGGCAGATAGAAATTATTACTGGTAGATCCAGAGAGCACACGGCGAGACTTATGAAGAAGCTTTTTGATTTAGGTTATGTTACTAGAGAAACGAACGTGAAGCCCTATATGTATGCCCTAACTGATTCTGGAAAAGTAGTTCTGTCGCAGGTATCTAGTATAAACTCTAATGCTTAATAATCATCTTACGATATAACCATTCTTTGCGCCCTTTATTCCTGACTAGCTTATCCCTATCTGCAAACCTAGATAAATAGGTAGAAATCACGCTTAACTTCACTGGTTCATTATACTGGTCCTCATATGCTTCTAATAGAGAGGAGGAAGTAAACTCACCAAAATTGAATTTATTCTCTACAAGACTCCAAATTTTTGATCCTACTGATGTAGGATCCGGTTTTGTGTAATCGGCGACCTGTTCCATGTCCAATAACTGCATAAGCTCAAATACTTTGAGAATCTTCTCACGAGTCACATTACCCTCTACCGAAAGTGCGTATTTTCCACCCTCTCCGTCGTCCATTTCTATTCTAATCTTCTTACGGGCCAAATTTGCTTAGATCATTAACAGGTTAACACTTAAGCTTGATAACGATAAAGTTGTTAACACGGTTGATCGTTATTCTTAAGCTGATGTGAGAGTGTTTCTAATCTGTTCACAAGTTAACTTCCAGTGGAAGTGATGGTGTCGTTAACGACCATAAAATGGGTTTCCAATGGAAATCGTGGTCTCTATAGACCGTATTAACACTGTTAACACCCATCCTAACAACCAAATCTAATTTAATGTGTTATTTTCTTATTATTTAGTAATAAACTGAAAACACCTTAACAGTGTAAGTTAATGTGTTTCTTGAAAAGAAAATATTATCACATTAGTATTTGTTAACACATACACACCAAATGATCCTTTGGAAGTATTTTTACATAACAAAATAATTACATTAAATTAATTAATAATAATAATAATAATAATTGATTTAAGTGATTAAAAAGAAATAGTATAATCGTAATACAAATTATTATGTTTAATGTTAATAGTTTACAGAAGAACACATGGTGTGGGAGTGTAAGAATTGAGTGATGATATTCTTAACGATGTGTTTTCAAAGGCGATTACCGGTAAACCACTCATAAAAGATAGAGATGTGTTAAGGGCTGACTATACTCCTCAACGATTGTTGTTTAGACAAGAGGAAATAAAAGCTATTGGGGAAGGACTTTCTCCACTCCTTAAAGGAGCAAAAGCATCAAACCTATTTCTTTATGGTAAACCCGGTACTGGAAAGACCGCTGTTGCCACACATGTCTTAAAACGGTTAAAAGAACACGTTACGAAACAACATGCAGAAATAGCACTTGGGTATGCTAATACAAAGAGTAGTAGAGAATATACGGCTCTTGTACAATTAGGTAGTGCAATAGGTTTAGAGTTACCGGCCACGGGTTTGGCTTCTGGAGATCTGTTTGTAAAAATACTTGCGCACATAAACGAACGCGGTATAAACACCGTGTTTGTTCTCGATGAAATAGACGAGTTAGTGAAGAACCACGGGGATAAAATATTATATGAAATGACTAGAGCAAACTCTCGGCTTAATAAGGGATCGTTGTCCCTGATAGGAATATCTAATGACCTTAACTTCAAGGAATTTCTTGGCCCAAGGGTCTTAAGCAGTTTGAGTGAAGAGGAGATAGTTTTTCCCGCATATACGGTAGAAGAGTTATGTGGAATCTTGAAAGACAGAGTTAAAGCCGGGTTTAATGAAAACACTGTAAAGGAAGCGGCCATCAACCTTTGTGCTGCAATGTCGGGCTCAGAACGCGGAGATGCTAGAAGAGCTGTAGATCTATTGCGAGTTGCAGGCGACGTTGCGGAACGTGATAGTGCAAGCTTTGTTGACGAAAAACATGTTAGGGTTGCAGAGAAAAAGATTGAGCAAGACACTGCAAGCGAGGCGTTGCACTCCTTAACCATACACGAGAAGCTAACGGTGTACAGCATAATGCTGTCCGACAAAGGCTCTACGGGAGACGTATTTGCTAAATACACCGGATTTTGTGTTAAGATCGGTATAGAACCACTCACGCAGAGACGAGTTGGTATGATAATAAGTGCGCTTGACACTCTAGGTCTCATTTCTGCTCCAGTAATTAGTCATGGTAGGTATGGCCGAACGAAGAAGATATCTCTAGCAATTTCACCTTCTATCGTCAGGAGCGCCTTCAAGGAAGATAGCACTACGGCAGCACTTGTATGAACGAAGGTAGAAATAAGAAAACATCTGACAGGTTCTCATAAATAGAATAAAAAGACTTGTCTTTATTGGAATTGTGATTATGGTTTTTACCGGCGTTTATTACATCGGAGCCATAGTGGAAACTAGTGATAGTGATGCAACACAACTCAGAGACGAGTTTGAGAAACTGGTGGAGGATATAGGTGTTGAAGATATCTTCTTTAACAATTTTCGTATAGCAGCAACAATGTTCATACCTGGATTTGGTATAGCGGTAGGAGTGTTTTCTGCCTTTTCCACTGGAATGGTCTTCAACGCAATCGTGCAGACAACACCAGAACTTACAAATTTCCATCCCTTGGCCATACTTACAACACCGTTTGCTGCTATTGAACTATTTTCATATGGAATTGCGATGTCACGAAGTGGTATTTTAATAAACGCAATTATACGCAAGCACAACCTAAAATCAATTTTGAGACCAACGTTAATTGAATTGGGTGTGGTTGCTGCACTTGTTCTTAGCGGCGCATTTATAGAGTTTTACATGATAGAAACATTAAAGCCAGAGACAGAAATAATGGAAATGGCATAGTTAGAGTTTTTAAACAGGACCAGGATTTTGAACCTAATGCTAGGGATAAAGATTCACAACCATCCAAAATTAGAATCACCCAACATGCTTGCAGCACTCCCTGACATGGGGAACGTTGCAGGTATTGGAGTAAGTTATATTATAAAGAAGTTAAATGCAAAATTATTTGCAGAGATATACGCCTACTGGCCACCATACGTTTCATACACCAACGGCGTAGTGGACTATAACCAATCAAGTTACAAGTTTTATTACCTAGAGAATGAAAATCTATTGATATTTAACGGTGAATTCAATCCCACCGATCCTAGAAGGCTATATGAGATATGCTACGAAGTAGTGCAGATGGCTGAACGCATGAAAGTTAAGCGACTATATTCGATAGGGGCTGCATTTAGACAGGAGAGTAGTACTAAACTAAATGTTTTTGGTGCGGTCAACAACGAACACCTATTAGAATACATCCGAAATTTCGGTATATCAATACTTGAGGGTAAGGGTGAGATAATTGGTTTTAATGGACTGCTACTTGGAATCGCTAAGGAGCGCCATCTGGACGCCGCGTGTATACTTGGTGAAATAGACAACCCTAACATCGTTCAACCAAAGACCGCTCAAAACATACTAGCGGTTCTAGTCAACATACTGGGAATACAGCCATTTAACATGAGCGAGCTTGACGAAGAAGAAGAGAAGAAAAAGTTAATGGAGGACCAGATGTCGCATCTTGAACACACCACGGAAAGTGGAGATCCTCCAGGCATAGCATAAACATAGAAAAAACTTATAGCGATGTCCGTGTTAAACGGACACTAATGGTATCTAAAAGAAGATTTAACCACACAGAAATACAAATACTGACGTTCTTAGGCGAAGTTTCTTTACATGTAAGAGCTTTAAGAAGAAAACTAAACGATAACGGCGCTGTAAGCAGACACCTAAAACATCTACAAGATCTAGATCTGGTTAAACGTGAAAAGAGGAACGGGTGTGTTGTTAACACTTTAACCTCAAAAGGAAAACAACTAGTAAGAGCTCTCAATATTGTAAAATTTTAATAATAGACTACCATCACACAAAGGTCACTGTAATTTTTATCTTCTATATTACTTAACTTATTTTTTGTGATTTTTTCATTTTGCAAAGTAAGGAACTCATAAATATCAACATTTACCCTATTAATATCAACACCGTTTTCTTGTAGGAATTGTGCTACCTGTTGTGGCATAAAATCCCAAGGCCGGGGTAACATAATCACATTTCTACCATCTCTAATTGCTTGTAATAACATTTCTTTTTCTTTTTCTATATCACCTGTTATATGAAATGTGATAAGTACACTTTTATCGATAGGTATCTTCGATTTCGAAGCAGCTACCTGTATGGAACTTATCCCTGGAATAATTTCTACATCATCAAAAATCTCTATTAAACGATCAACTATCTCCGATTCCGAAAAATCAGGGTCGCCAGTAAAAGTAATTACACAGGTTTTATTATTTAGATTTTTAACAACATCAGCATAAACATTTTCTTGCGTCTTCAATGTTATCTGTCTTACATCCTTACCCTCGAGCAGATCCCTTATTACATCTAAACTATGCTTGTACCCTACTATTATGTCAGAGTTTTGTATAACATGAATAACTTTCCTAGTAACAAACTCTGGAGACCCTGGACCGACACCAACAACATAAACTTTACCCACACCTTTACACTTTCTATTAACTTTAAAAACATATTACATATTTGATTTAAGTGCACTTATCCATGGTTTCCAATCTACATAGAGGAAAGCAACAGGATCCTTTACGGGATAAGTCGTCCACCCCTTCACGATAGCAAACTTGTGCATTTTAACTCCACCATTCTGCTCAAATTTTATCTTTAATTCAGAACCCCAACGCTTCTGTTCGAACTCAACAACTAAGACCTGTTTTATAGATATATTTACGTTAGTCTCATCTAACAGATCCCTAGTTAGCCTTTCTATTGTATACTCATCAGACACTCTTATGGTATTACTCGACTGTTTGAAAGACTTCAGTTGCATTTTAACCTCATCACGCCACCAATTGATATTCATCTTTGTTTTTGAAACGAAAGCTATTCTTTTACTAGTTAATACAAGCATACCTTCCCTACCACGCTTGAAGAGTCCTTTCTCTGTTCCCCAAACTGAAAAAAGTACTGAAATTATCTGCTCAATATCTTCCAACATTATGATCAAATACAAGGGTAATTAAATCTCTAATGACTAATAATTTTTTATAGGATATTTATGTAGTAAAAACACAGTTCTAGGCAAAAATATACCCAAAGACTGATAATTAACTGATTGGTAAAGCCTTCAAGTTTATTTCTATCACTTCTGTCTTACACCATTATATCGATTTCTAGTTATCACACCCATAAGACATATCAATTCCTACTTTGAAATAAATTCATGGGCAACAAGATAAGATGTGCACATATTCTAGTGGCAAAATTTAGTGAAGCACAAGAAATTTTAGACAAGATCAAAAAAGGAGAAAGTTTTTCTAAACTAGCTGGAGAAAGATCATTGGATGGTAGTAGAAAACGCGGTGGTGACTTGGGATACTTTGGAAGAGGAAAGATGGTCAAAGATTTCGAAAAAACGGCCTTTACATTAGAGAAGGGTCAGATCTCTAATATAGTAAAAACACAGTTCGGTTATCATATTATAAAACGATTGGAATAAAGCTCGTGTTCATTCCAGAAAAACTTGGTATTAATACACACATTACTTTACAATGAAGACTTGATAAACAAACTTCAAACCGAATTCAGGAATTGGAAGATCGGTTGGGTTGAAAAACATTACAGTAGTGGCGACGAATTCGATGAGGAAAGCTACATAGAAAAACACTATGAATGTTTTTTTGTAGACCTAAAGACAATCTATAAAACTAATCTTGTAATACTACTTGATTATTCTAGTAGCATATTACGTATGGAGTAGGAACACAAGTATACTATAACTCCGTGGAAAGCACTGGATTATCTGGATGTTAAGTTTTCTGTGTTTACCTTTAACACTCAAAAAAACAAGGTTAAGCGTTGGATAGTAAGATCTCCAGAAGCTCGGTGAAGTAACACACCAACTATATGGTTGGTATAGATAGTTGTTACTGGAGTGACCCCTCTGACAGAAGTTTATGAGTGAATAAGACCGTTGATCGAACGACTAAAACCAGAGATATTTCTCACATTTACTGATGGTGAGCCTATCGACGTAGAGGCTATAGGTATAACAAAGAAATTGAAATCACTGGGATGCAACAGAAGTATCGCAGTTAGCAACCTGAATGAAGTACCAAAGAAGATACTACACCTACTTGTAAAATGATGTTTGATAGATATGTATAGACTTTTGTGTTAAGCAATAATAGATAAATTCCTGGTTATATTGCCACTTGCTATGCGGGGGTCGCCAAGCATGGCCAACGGCGCAGGTCTCTTATGAGTGCGAAGCTTAGGACCCTGTCCTTCAGGGGTTCGTGGGTTCAAATCCCACCTCCCGCATTTTAAAACCAAACACCCACAACAAATGTTTTTTAATATAATTCAAAACAATGAAAGACACACACAGTAAGACTATATTTAATGCTGATTTATTATCATTCCTTACGTATGTAGTTTTTATTTTCTAGCCATCGTGCATGGGCACTTATATATCGCCAAATAATGTCTGCCTTTGCATCTTGGAAGTCCCACGGTACCACCAGAACAACGTCATTTTCTCTAACCCACATCTTACGCTTCATCTTCCCTCGTATCCTACAGACCCTTACTTTGTCATCTGTGCATTTGACAATTACATGGTCACCTCCAGGCAATTTCATAACCCTACCTAACAACTCACTTCCCTGCGGTAACGCAAATTCCTTCAACTCTGATTCACTGAGGACTTTTCTTTTACCCATCTGAAAACCTTCAATTCTATCCCTCTAACAAATATAACTGTTCACTAGATTCAATCCAATTTTAGTAATTATGAGCTCAACTCATTCCCAAGAACGTAGTAACTTCATACTCATACACGACTTAATCTTATACGTAATACACCATTCAGATAATGCGTGAATTCTGGTTCTTTTTTTACCTTAACTCTCAATATTGCCTTTCCACCATATTTTTTATAACCATCTTCTGTAACTGCATCTATAAACACTATGTTGTCTGAAACATTAATCACTATACTTCTTTCACTTACTCCGGGCATTTCCACTAATATCTCCACATACTTGTCTGCAGTGATGCCCTCCATTCGCAACGGTCTAACTACTTGCTCCATACGTCTTGGCTCTAATGTTTTTTGTTCAGATCTTTTGGTTGGCACAGATGCAAGTTTTAATCGCACTTTAATCAAAGATCTGTATAGAGCTCCAAACACTGCACCGATAGCGAAACCTCCAATATGTGCTAAGTATGCAACGTCACCTCCAGCACCGAAGGAAGCTGAAAACAGTTGGAAGATGAACCAAATTATTAAATATGCAAAGGCAGGTATTCTTGTTGTGGTTATGAAAAAGAAGAATAATAAAGTAATTACCTTAGCTCTTGGGAACATCAGGAGATATGCACCTAAAACACCAGATATAGCACCAGAGGCGCCTACTGCGGGTATGAGTAACTGATTTCCACCAACACTCATGACCCATACTAGATGTGCCATACTAGCAAAAAAACCCCAGAAGAGGTATATCCCAAGATACTTTCCATGTCCAAATCTATCTTCTATGTTATCACCAAAAACCCATAGGAAAAGCATATTCCCGAGTAAGTGTATAATACCACCATGCATGAATATCGAGCTGAGTATTGATGAATAAGCCTCTATCCGCAGCGGACCACTTTCAAGGAATTTTACTGGAACAAAACCATGATCTATGAATATTCTTACAACCGCCTCTTCATTTGTAAAAAACCCCGTCGCTATAACCTCCCACATGAAGACTCCAAAGTTAACAGCTATTAGCACATAGTTCACATACGGTCTTGTAGCTCTTGGGTTCTCATCGTAGAGCGGAAACATGTCTATAGATTATATTCCAGCATTTAAATATGATATTCTCACCTCAAAACCATGCCTCTAGTGAACATTTCTCTCTGGCCTGGAAGAACTCCAGAAAAGAAGGAAGAACTTGCCAAGGCAATTACCGACGCAGTAGAAAAAGTCTTAGGCTCTAAGAGAGAACACATCATAGTTGTGTATCAGGACACACCAAAAGAGAACTGGTATGTAGCTGGTAACAAACTAACTTGATTTTATTTTCAATAAATAACAAATAAAACTCAACACACAAAAACATCTATTTTACATCCTACATGATCTACATAATAGTTGATTATCAATCACCAACAACACCCTCTTCATATTCTCTCTTTAGATCTTTTTCTTTTAACGAGATGGTGGTTTCCGGGTCCGGATTTCAAGTAAGCTTTAACTCTTTGATCCACCCTTGTAAAACTCTTATCTTGTCTTTTGTTTTATCTTTACTTGTTTACACACACTAATACAGCATAGCTTAAAAATTTCATAGATCAAATAATTCTTGACATAATTTAACAAACTTTCCATTTCTTTCCATTTGATTTTTCATTACATTTACCGTGATCATTTGTTAAACTTTCTATTATATTCCTGCACCAAACCCGAGTCGATCGAGCAAGAAGCCATTATTTCTTTTCCATCAGGTAGAGTTATGGGCATTCTTACTACATAACCAGAATCAAGCTCATCAAGATCTTGACAAGTTTCTAGAATTTTGTTGCAGATTCCATTTTGATAATCAAAACCATAAACCTTCTTGAACCTTCTCTGTCCAAAACCTCCTCCCCTACCTCCCGCAGCATGAGTATCAACATCTACTTCAAGAATATAGATTCTATTACTCTTCTCCTTGAAATTTAATTCGATATTACTATCTGAAACTATAAGGACCAGATTGTTTTCAGCCTTCTCTTGCATAAGTATAATTAATTCTTCAAGTTCTGACATGAGTGTTATTACTTTTCTAACCTTAAATTCTTTCCGAGACAATCTTCCAAAACTGGTTCTAGTTGAGTGAGCTCCAAACTATATACCAAAGTTATAGACCTTGACATACAACCCACATCATAGATATCCCTATCAAAACAAACACAATCACTATTGCTTTCTCCATTTTTTTCGAAGACACACATCCTTGGAGTTTCGTTCCTATCTGTCCTCCGATTATAACTCCAGGAATGGTGTACATCACTAAATTCCAAGGAACCGCCCCTAACCCCCCCTCAGATATCAATGATAAAACATGTGTGAATGATGCTAACATGATAGTTAGTGTAACTATCAATACAGAGGTAGCTGCAGCAACTGGTACCGGTACCCTGAAGTTTCTTATCAATTGCGTCATAACAACTTCACCTATACCAACAGACATCAAGCCTGTTATGAAACCTCCAATACCAGTAATGTAGGAGCCGTTGCCTAAACGAACAACATGGTAATTGTACACACTACCATCTTTTGCGATAACCTTTCTTTCTTGCCCTACATTCAAGTCTCCAGACAGTGCATTACTAACTTTGTACATCTCTTTCTGTTTGGGTTTTTTTAATAGGAAACAAGCAAGGACCAGCATTAATATCCCATAGAAGAACTTCAACAAGGTAGGATCTGCTAGATGCGATAGAAATGCACCTATAACAGCAGTAGGAATCCCTATAACAATGAATGGTTTAGCAGTCTTGAAGTCAACTAACCTCCTTCTCAAGTAACCTATTAATGCTGATGAAAAACCAAAAGTTTGTGTTAATAATGCTATGCCAATAGCTGCTACAGGACCAACTAGAGCATACTCTGGACCTAAAAGAGGAAATAAGATTATGAATAAGGGTATGAACATTGCTGCACCACCAATACCACCAAGTGTTGCCGTTGTTGCCACAAGGATTGAAAACGGCATCATGAACCAGTAAAGA
Organism: Nitrososphaerota archaeon; assembly: GCA_002713325.1. Classification (GTDB taxonomy): domain Archaea; phylum Thermoproteota; class Nitrososphaeria; order Nitrososphaerales; family UBA213; genus UBA213. The sequence goes on along the minus strand of PAWD01000008.1, from coordinate 199,035 downwards.
AAGTAATCCATCTATTCTATTTTATAAAAACCATAAGAAAACCGTTTCTGTTAAACTTCTAGAGTAAAGAATCAGTTGTTATACTACAAGTTTGTCCCTAATCACTAACATCCTAAACAATTTACATTTTCCTATCCGTTTCTAAACCTTGATGACATACACATGTAGAGGAAAGAGAGACAAAAACGATCGTTAACCAAGATTTTTATTTTGATTCAAACCTGATTGTTACATGAGTAGAGTTGCACTTGTTCAGTTGCAAGTATCCATGCAAAAAGATAAGAATTTGAAATCTGGTATAGAGTACGTAAGAGAAGCGAAAACGAAGAAGGCCGAACTGGTTGTCTTTCCCGAGTTCTTAATGGCATACTCTCCACCAGACCAAACTGCAAATGAACTTGCAAAAATAGCAGAAACCATAAACGGTGAATTCGTATCAACATTAAAAACAATTGCAAAGAGAAACACCATAAGCATTATTGCGACGATATACGAAAAAAGTAGAATAAGAAATAGAGTTTACGATACTGCATTGCTGATAAGCAAGAAGGGTAAATTATCTTCGGTGTATAGGAAGTTGCATCTTTACGATGCATTTGGTTTCAAAGAATCTTCTAAACTAGTAAAAGGAAAAGAACTGGCCAGTCCAGTAAGAACCAACATCGGTAGTATTGGTATGATGATCTGTTACGACGTTCGTTTTCCTGAAATGTCTAGGATACTTGCTTTGATGGGTGCAGATGTATTAGTAATGCCGTCTGCGTGGGTCCAGGGAGAGAATAAGGTTGAACATTGGCAGACAATGCTAAAAGCTAGAGCTATAGAAAACGGATGTTATGTGGTTGCCCCAGATCAGATCGGTAACGTCTATGTTGGGCATAGTATGATTGTGGATCCATTAGGGAGAACAGTCTTGGACATGGAAGAAAGAGAGGGACTAGAGGTTGTTGATCTGAGTAATAGACTAATTAATGACACTAGGAAACAATTACCACTATTAAGAAACAGACGTAGTGACATCTACTCCAAACATTTCAGGAAGTGAAAGTATATTCAGCTATGAATCTTATTTTTGGTCGGACAGTTTATGTTCACACACATTTTCCATACATGCTTATTTTTTGATTTAACAAATACTATAGGCCATTTACATCTATCACAAGTTTTCTTTGAGGTTCTGATAATCCCAGTTTGTGGCAAAGGCATTGAAGCCTTACATCCTTTTTCATAGTTTGAACAACCAATAAACCTCTTCCCACTCTGTCTTGATCTTATTATTAGTAATATGCCAGCATTACATAATACACATGAACCAACCTGTTTCTGCACAAAAGACGTTCTTGCGATCACATCACTACTTGCGATCACATCACTACTTGCGATCACATCACTAATTTCCTTACCAACTTCACTTTCCTTAGATCTAAACTTGCTTAACGATTTGGTCAGTATTTTAATCGCGCCATCGATGACTTTTTTACTCTCAAATTTATCACACTCAACACTTTCAAGTTGTTTCTCAACGGTTCTGGTGAATTCTGTTGCTATTATATCGGGCATGTATCTTTGCATCATTTCTACTACTGCAAAACCTAGATCTGTAGCCTCTACACTCTCTCTAGTTATGTAGTTTCGCTCGATTAACATGTGTACAATTTCAGCCCTAGTTGCCTTGGTTCCTATCACTTCTCTTTCCATCTTCTCAACTAGACTCGCTTGGCTGAAACGTGGAGATGACTGTGTATATTTTTCTACACTCTTAACTCCCAAGTTTTTAACAGTATCACTGACTTGCATTGGGGGTAACTCAATATCTACAAGGCTAGTATAGGGCTTGTAGTACGACATCCAACCAAAGTCTGTTGTTGTTCTGCTTTCTGCAATGAAATTGTAATCACTTATGTTTATCATAACAGAAACATTTTCCCTTATAACTGAATCACCAAAAGTCGCGAAGAACCTCTTCACTATCAGATCATATACTTTCCATTCTAGTCCCTCCAACTTACGTCTAGGTATTTCTCCAGTTGGGTATATTGCGGGATGAGCTGGGTCGTCTTTGTTGCCTTCGTGAGGAATTAACCTTTTACATAAAAGACTACAGGCTAAAGCTGTATACACACCCATACTACCCAAACTCCTGACTATATTTCTGTAATCTATAGATCTAGGAAGTTTCTGGCTTGATGTTCTAGGATATGAAATCAATGCGTCTAGATACAATCGCTCAGCGATTGATAACGTAAAACTTGGACTAAATCTAAATAACCTATACGTTTCTCTCTGCAAGTCACTAAGGTTAAAAGGTGTAGGAGGTTCTTGTGTTTTCTCCAGATATTTGATATTAGTAACTTTAGCATCTTTTTCCTTGCATATAGTTACAACCTCTTTCGCTTCTATAAGTTTCATAATCTTCTCTTTTTCATAACGTGCGTTGAATGTTTGACCATCTTTCTCGAATTTTGCATTTATCTGCCAATATGGGATGGGAACATGATTCCTGATCTCTATCTCCCTCTCGATAACGAACGAGAGCGTTGGTCCTTGCACTCTACCAATAGTTAAATTTCTGAACCTCTTACTACTCTTGTACACAGACTCTACAAGCGCTCTTGAAAGGTTGACGCCATAGATAAAATCAAGCACATGCCTTGTCCTACCTGCCTTTGCTAAACCAATTCCAGTCCCTTGCCTCATTGACGCAAAGGAATTTCGTAATTCTTCTTCTGTGAGCATTGAAAACTTAGCCCTATATGCTTTTTCTTGTTTATTTCCACATGCATATTTTAGAATATTGTAACCAATTACCTCACCTTCCTGATCAAAATCACACGCATTGATAAAGTCTGAAGCATCTTTGGCAAGTTTACCTATCACTTTGATTATGTTTTTAACCTTGAATTTTTTTTCTACTGGAACCCACTCCACCTCAAATACTGGATAGACATGTCTGTTTCCAGTAGGATCCTCTAATGTGTAAAGATGTCCAAGTGCATAACACACAACAAAAGTTTTTTCCTTTGTAGTAGCGATATGAACTTGTACACCATCGATCCAAACTTCCCTACAATCATCCGTGGCAATTGCCTTTGCTATCTTCCTCGCAGTATCAGGTTTTTCACAAATGGTTAAAGTATAATTCTTTAGGCCTAACACATTAATTTGTTAGTGATTAAACTTAAAAGAGTTTTAGAAAATATAATAATTTACACTCTACGTTTTTATATGGTGTAGAGGATCGTTTCAACATGAACAAAGTTTGTGTTACAAGTGTTGGTAGCACTAAATATGGTAAATTAAAAGAAAGCATTGTTGAACTTGCCGTAGATGCTGCAAGTGATGCTATCAAGAATTCAAAGATCGAACCTAGTGATATTCAATATGGCTTCATATCAAACGTTTTCGGTGTGGCAGATAATCAGGTACATTTGGCTCCTGTAATAATGAGTAGTTTGGGTCTACCACACGTTCCAGGTTTAACAATAGAGTCAGCATGTGGTAGTGGATCGGTCGCGTTCAGAGAAGCATATGCCAACATTGCGGCCGGATTTTATGATGTGATTTTAGTCGTGGGCGTTGAAAAGGTTACACATACCGGAACTGGAAGATCTACCACGTTGTTCTCATATTGCTCTGATTTTTTTTACGAGGGAGGAAGCGGCGCTTCGTTTCCAGGATTGTTTGCTTCGATGGCAAGAGCATATTTGACAAAATACAAGGCAACTGAAGAGGATCTAGCGATGGTTGCAGTAAAGAATCATGAACATGGGATTTTTAATCCTAAAGCACATGTAAAGAAAAAGATTACAGTTGAAGATGTGATGAACTCTCCTGAAGTTGCAAGTCCATTAAAATTTCTGGACTGTTGTCCATTTTCCGACGGTGCCAGTGCAGTTATACTTTGCACAGAAGATTTTGCTAAGAAACACGGTGAAGATTACATAGAAGTAATCGGCTCTGGAAGAGGAGCTTCACCTGCAGCTGTGCAGGGGAGAGAAGATCCCACAACAATTCCTAGTACAAGAGCTGCAGCTCAGCAGGCATACAAACAGGCAAATCTCACTCCAAAAAATATTGACTTTGCAGAAGTGCATGATTGCTTTACAATTGCAGAAATGATCGATATAGAAGATCTAGGGTTCTTCGACAAGGGATCTGCTGCAATGGCTGTGAGAGAAGGTTTGACGAAATTAAATCAAGGAGAAATCACTATAAATCCATCTGGTGGATTAAAATCAAAGGGACACCCCATAGGCGCAACTGGTATTGGGCAAGTAGTTGAGGTCTATGAACAATTACTTGGGAAAGCTGATCAGCGACAGGTTGAAGACGCTGAGATTGGCATGACGCACAACTTTGGCGCAACTGGTGCAAGCTGTGCAGTACACATATTCAAAAGGGTATAGGAATTGATCAGCAAAGAACAATTTATTATGACAGTAAAGAACAAAAAGGTTCTAGCGTATAAATGCAAGAAATGTGGTAATTTACAATTAGCAACAACGATCTTCTGTAACAAGTGTAGCTCGCAAGATTTGGAAACTGTTGAAGTGGAAGGTAAGGGTAAGATTATTACATACACGATACAGAACATTGCTCCAGAAGAATATGAAAAGTTCAAACCATACGCTTGGGTAGTAGTGAAATTGGATATTGGTTTTAACATTTCTGGTTTCTTACCTGGAATAAATTCTCCAAAGAATCTACCAATAAATGCAAGAGTTAAGATAGTTGACTATGATGAACGAGGCATCATACTTTCCTTAGATTAGTGAACCAAAATTATCAATTTAATTGGAATAATTTTGTCGTAAACAATACACATTATCACTAAACAGCATGTTATTTGAAGTGATTATATCTTCATCTTGCTGAGGTCCCACGTTGCGTAGTATCTGGGAGTTATTTCCAATATTACTGACTGTCCACTCTTCACAGAATCCATTACGAACTTTGCTACCTTATTATCAAGACTGCCAGTATATTTTAGCATTATCTTCTCAGCTATTGGTATGTTGCTCCTAACATCTTCAGAAATTCTTACTGTACCTTTACCACGAACTCCCTTGTATGGAATTGTTTCATCATCTATACAAAAGTAAATTGTGTGCCTTCTCTTCATATTGTGTGCCTTCTTGGAACTTTTACTTGTCTCAACATAGATCTTATTGCCGTCAAAGTAATACCATGTAGGGTGCACATTGGGCTCTTCCTTTTCATCTACAGTACCCAAAAGAAGATTTAATTTACTAACTAAGAGAAAACTCTTTGCTTCATTCTCCGTCATAGGAGAACCAAAATTAGGACTTGCATTAAGAATTTTCATATCGTACTAGTCCAAAGATCTAATATAAATTTTCTTTCATAGAAGTTTCATCCCACCCTTTTGTTTTATTTTTATTTAAGCAAGTGATAACATAAACACGTTTGTTGGTTTTATCCGTTTAGTTTTAATTTTAATCATAAAAAATTTAGAGAATTACATTATAGATCAGATGTTAATCAAAGTAGTTGTTTGAAAAAACTGAAATAACTAACTCCGATACACCAAACATATAACCATACTAATTATATGATGAAGATGATATGATTTTGTCGAAACTCCAACAGTTAAAATAATATCGTAGTAATAATTTCAATGTCATAAGCGAACTCCAAATTAACAGTTTAATTAAAAATAATTCAAATCTAACTTTTTATAACTTCACAATGTAGTACTATTGTGTCTTTAGAAGTAACATGCGGTAAATGCGGTGATATTATTCATATAATGCGTATTCTGAAGCCAGTAAAGGACTCACTAAAAACTACTAATAACAAATGTCCTACTTGCGGTCAGAATCTTTCTACTTCTGATTTTGATATCTCTATTAAGAGGATCTAATTAACCATTTTCTTACATATCAACATAAACTGGCATCTTTATTTTTCCAATTTACGCCCTAAGATGCAGAAAGAAGAAGAACAACAACAATTTATGGATGATACGGAGAACACAAGTGACATCCTAAATAAAAAATTTCTGAAATTAACACCTATAGAAACACGACTTGGCAGTTTAGATAATTCAGAAACTAGAGGGTATATGTAAATACACTTGTAAATGAGCTACCTATATAGAAGAGTCTTAGAAACAACAATAGATCTAGATTTTGCAACTAATCAACGTAAACAATGAAAGAGTGAATTTATTATCCAAAATAGGCAAAGATTCTTTACAGAATTACTTTAAGCAAAGAAAACTAGTATGTGGGTTAAATGGAATTGAGTAACGATCTTGAAACAACGAAAGGAGAAGTTTTTCACTCCGCTTCTAGACGTGTACGAATGATCTTTTCCGTGATGGCAAGCCCTAACAGGATTGACATTTTACGTATATTAAATTCCAAGGGTCCCATGACCTATTCAGAGTTAAAATCGCTGGCAGGTTTCAAATCAAAGAAGGAGAGTGGAAAATTTGCCTATCACTTGCGCAAGTTACTACGCCAATCACTTGTTGCTTTGAACAAGGCGGAGAGGCGCTATACAATAACCAATTTGGGAAAGCTGGTTCTTAGCCTTGCTAGGCAGATCGAGGAACGCTCCATAATTGAGAGAGGAAAGATGTATGTTAGAACCTCGAATCAATCAATTAAAGAATTTAATTCTCATACGATAATTCAGTCATTGGTAAGGGAAGCAAATGTCCCATTGGAACTTGCGCAGAAGATAACAGAAGAAGTTGAAAATAAGATTTACAAGTACCAGACAGCATATTTGACTGCTCCACTGATAAGGGAAATGGTTAACTCTGTTCTGATTGAACATGGATATGAAGAATATAGAAATAAACTTGTACGAATAGGCATGCCAGTTTTTGATGTAATGCAGATGATGAACAGCGTTGAAGAGGTCGGGAATGGTATAGAAACTCTTATTGTGAAGACAGCACAGAATTTGTTATCGGAATACTTTGTTTTCAGTGCACTCCCTAAAGACGTAGCAGATCAACACTTAGCTGGCGATATACATATATCCAATTCTGGCACGTGGGGGATTATCCCTGATTCTATATTCGTCGATATGAACGAACTAACAGAGGAAGGAATAAACCTGAGGGGTAAGTTTCTGGAAGTGTCGAGAATAGACTCTATCAAGAGTGTAGATGACTTTTGCACTTCCTTTGCATTATTAAATCAGATATTAAGCAGAGAAGCTTCCTCCACAATACTCATAGATGGAATAATACCACTACTTTCCAAGTGCGGTAATGACGATTCCTTGATAAACAAGGTGGCGAAGGCATTGATAGTAGGCTCTGGAGCTTCTTCGTACATGCCAACACACCCAATTACATCATTGAATATTGCGATTGATGACGCAGATAGGAAGCAAGTAGATGCGTTATTGAAGGGATACGAAATATATGTACGGGCAACACCAATACCTAGAATTGGACTGAATTTATCATATAGTAATAGTACTATAAATGACTATACTGATACGATTTCTTCCATAGTGCGTGTAGGGGGTTTGTTAGCACTAGTAGGTGATCCAAAACGTGTTAGGAACTTCTTAGGCATTTGTAAGAATCTTAATGGACAGAGACCAAGTACGGTAATATCTCTACAGTCGCTAACGATTAACCTGCCAAGGCTAGCATACGAATCGAATAAAGATGAAACTTACTTTAGAGCAAAGCTTGCCCTTCTGTTAAAGCCTGCAGTAGCAGCACTCTCGATGCGTAAGAAGACACTTACAGACCTTATTAGGAAAGGATTAACACCGTTAACAAACAGCACCCAATTCATACAGAAGGGAGGTACAAATCTGGTTATAAACTTGATCGGTTTACGCGAATCGATTACAAATATTCTTGGTTACGAAGATAGGAACAGTTCTTTCGAAGTCATGGAGAAGGTTATCAAGACATCGGTTGAGGTTGTAGCTGATAAAGGTAAACAGAGCGGAGATAAAGTAGGTATATCGATGATTACAGATGATAGTTCTTCACGATTTGCAGTCTTAGATACAGAAAGATATGGAAAAACCTTGACAAGTATAGAAAATTTGTATTCACAAGGAGTGAACATACCTGCTGATGATATGATTAACTTGACGAAGGAATCAGCAATAATAAAGGAGTGTAATACCATTGAAAAACTACTTAACGGCGGCCTTTCTGTAACTATGAATGTAAACGGTTCCATGAACGATATAGATGTAAAGGCTGCTATTGAAAACGCGGCCTACATGCTACCGTTCTTCAGACCAGTAATGAAAGTTTATGTTTGTAGTAACTGTGGACAGAAAAACACTGATACTGGTAGCGAATGTAATACATGTAAATCACCACATATATTGCAAACCCAGTAAAAATTTTTGAAGCCTGAGAGTGTAGAGATCGGAGTAATGTTTAACTAAGGCACTGTTATCAAATAAAAAGGGATGGCAGGAACTGCAGACGTATTTAGTTCAGACTTATCTAATGAAATTAGTGAGATAAAGAAACGGGAAGGTAGGATTGTAAACTTTGAAAGTTCCAAGATTTCAAACGCAATCTACAAAGCACTTATTGCTACTAAAAGAGATGATTATACGTTAGCTGATAGGTTAGCTAGTAAGGTATTACAGAGACTAGTAAAGCAGGATTATAATGTAACTAACTCACCTAGTGTGGAAGACGTTCAAGATATGGTAGAATCTGTTCTAATAGAGGAAGGCCTGTCCGAAACAGCCAAGGCCTATATTCTCTATAGGCATGAGAGGCGTAAGATAAGAGAAGATAAGATGAAGATTCTTGAACGTGCTTCACTTGACGAAGTTGATAAGGCTTTCAATGTAAACTCCTTGCGCGTTCTTGCATCCAGATATCTGTTAAGGGATCAAAATGGAAGGATTATAGAGAGTCCAAAACAACTCCTTGAACGCGTTGCTATAACCGTTACATTGCCTGATGTAATGCGGGATCAAAGAATATTCGATCTTAAAGCTGGTGTAAAACAGAGCATAGAGGAGATCAGCGAGTACCTGCAACGTATAGACGAATTGGATAAAAAATACAAGATCGGCTCATATGTTTTGAACAAATGGCATATTGAATCATTACTTATGATCTATAAGGATCTATCAGGCCAAGGTCAGATGAAGGTAACAGTCTCTGAGTTACTACAAATGTTCCAAGAGGATAAATTCAACGAATATGCAAAGCACGTAGATGAGTATAAGATCTTAATGGTTGAAATGACCTTCTTACCAAATTCCCCAACTTTAATGAATGCAGGTGCAAGGCTGGGACAACTCTCTGCATGTTTTGTACTGGACATGAAGGACGATATGGCCCATATAATGAAATCATCCACCGACGCTGCATTAATTTTCAAGTCTGGCGGAGGCGTTGGTATTAACTACTCTGATCTAAGACCAGAAGGCGATATAGTTGCTTCAACATCTGGTGTTGCTTCTGGACCAGCATCATTCATGCGTATTATCGATACGGTGACAGATGTCGTTAAACAAGGAGGAAAGAGAAGGGGAGCCAACATGGGTATACTAGAATCCTGGCATCCAGACATAGAAAGCTTTGTTGTTGCCAAGTCCACACCTGGCGTCTTTGAGAACTTCAATGTCAGTGTTGGAATGTGGGAAGATTTCTGGGATGCTATGAGGAACAAAATGAAGTATCCATTAAGAAATCCAAGAACTGGTGCCATTGTAAAACATATTGATGCTAACCAATTGATTGATCTTATTGCGTTGAGTGCATGGAAGAGTGCTGAACCAGGCGTATTGTTCTTTGACAATATGAACAAACATAACGTAATGAAGAGAGCGCAAGGACTNATCAGAGCTACCAATCCGTGTGGTGAACAAAGTCTCTATCCATATGAATCTTGTAATCTTGGTTCTATTAATCTAGCAAATCTTGTAAAGCGTAGAGTAGATGGGGGGTTTGAATTTGACTGGCAACGATATGAACAAGTGATCAGATTGACAACAAGATTCCTCGACAATATAATTGACGCAAACAAATATCCAATAGCAGAGATCGATATTTCTTCTAAACTTTCCAGAAGAATTGGTTTGGGTATAATGGGACTCGCAGATCTCCTATTCAAGCTGAAGATCCAATATAATTCTAAAGAAGGATACGAACTTTCTGGAAAACTTGCTGAAACACTGTCATATTACAGTATGGAGGAAAGTGTAGAGATCGCAAGGAATCGTGGAACATTTCCAATGTTTAATGATTCTGATTATGTACATGGTAAGTTACCCATTGAAGGCTACTACGCAATACCGAAGAACCAACACTCGTACGATTGGGATTCACTCATTGATAAGATAACACGCTTTGGTATAAGGAATTCACAGACAACTACTGTTGCACCAACAGGAACACTTTCAATGCTTGCTGATTGCTCAAACGGCGTGGAGCCAATGTTTGCCTTGGTCTTTGAGAAGAGGGTAACTGTTGGAAGATTCTTCTATACTAACAAGATATTAGAAAATGTACTAAAGGAGGACGGACTGTACAGCGATGAACTATTGGAAAAAATATCTGCTAACTATGGATCCATGAAGGGTTTTGATTACATACCTGAATGGCTGCAGAATACTTTCGTTACTGCAATGGATATACATTGGGCAGACCATCTGATGGCCCAANCTGTATGGCAAAGATGGGTAAGCAACGCGATTGCAAAGACGATAAACATGCCAAACGATGTGACTGTAGAGGATGTAAAGTGTTCATATTTACTATCACATGAATTAGGGCTCAAAGGTGTAACCATATACAGAGACGGGTCTAGACACCAGCAGGTGTTACACATAGCGAGCGACTCGAAGAAGAGGACTTTCGAGGTGACTCCAAGCAATTACGTCGTTGACTATGTAATGAATAACATCAAGGATGAGTTTATACAAAACGAAGTCATGAAAGTGATTAGAGCAAAGAGTGCACATGAATATTTATCCCAACCAATGGCTCCACATAAGGAAAAAGAAGAAGAGCCGTGTCCAGTATGTAATGGGAAGATTGCGTATATAGAAGGATGTAATTGTTGTATAGAATGCGGTTGGAGTAGTTGCGTAGCTGGTTGATAGATAAGTAAACTCTTTCCTTTCTATTTTAAAAATTTTCGTTTAGAACCAATGCCAACAATGTTGCTCTAACATCCTTTCCATATGCTGCTTGTTTGAAATACTTGGCATTAGAAGTATTATCAAGATCATGGCTTACTTCATCCAGCCTTGGCAAAGGATGCATGACGATAACATCACTCTTTGCACTTTCCAATACTTTAGAATTAATGATGTAACTTCCCTTGACCTTTTCATACTCCTGTATGTCTGAAAACCTCTCCTTCTGTATCCTTGTAACATATATAACATCAAGATCCTTCAAAACATCATCCAACACTTCATGTTCATGTAATTTGATCTTATTTTTTACATCAAATATTGACTCATTCCTTATCTTCAATAAGCGAGGCGAGATCAGATGTATTTCAACATCATAATTAGTTAAACCATAAAGCAATGAGTACACAGTTCTACCATATTTCAGATCGCCAATAATTCCTATATTCAACCCATCTATTCTACCCTTTTCCTTCTGTATTGTATAAAGATCTACCATTGCTTGTGTTGGATGCTCTTCTGTTCCACTACCAGCATTTATGACCGGTTTCTCCGCAACCTCTGCAGCAAACCTACTAGATCCATCTAATGGATTTCTTAATACTATAACATCTGAATACTGATCAATTACCCTAACAGTATCAGCCAAACTTTCTCCCTTTTCTACGGATGATGATTTTGCATCTGCAATTCCCATCGAATTTCCCCCGATAGATATCATAGCAGCTTCAAAACTAAGCCTTGTTCTTGTGCTTGGCTCGAAGAAAATATAACCTAAATTCCTTCCTCGAGCGAGTTCCATTTTTTCGTTTTGATGTAAGCTCTGTAATTTCTCTGTTGATTTGAACATAAAGTCAAGATTGTCTCTATTGAATTCTTTTATCGAAACTATGTCCCTGTTATAGAAGCAATTCTTCATGCTATATACACAATATGGTTATAAACAGACATATACAAAGTATTCTCATGTCCGAATCACAACTTCTCGTCCGTAGGATAAAAGACGGCACTGTTATTGATCATATTGATCCTGGTATGGCATTAGTAGTTCTTAGTGCCCTCAACATTACAGGGAGAAAAGGCAATGTTATTACCATAGCCTTGAACGTGCCAAGTAGTAAGTTCGAGGCTAAAGACATGATCAAAATTGAAAATAGATTTCTTGAATCTAATGATACCAATAAGCTGGTATTATTGGCCCCAAAGACCACTATTAATATAATACGTGATTACAAAGTGATAGAAAAGAGAAAAGTTGAGCTTCCAATTGCATTCATTGGTATATTCAAATGCTCAAACCCAATGTGTATTACTAACAGCAAGGAACAGATCAAATCTATAATAGATGTAATAGATAAACTGAAACCAATATTAAAGTGCAGATATTGTGTAAGAATTTTAGATATTGATGAATTGATTCATCAATAAAAATAAAAAGACTTGTCCTGTTTGAGAACTTTTAGGATGAATATTTAAATAGACATAACTTGATATTATCACTGAAATATAGTATGGGTTCGGAACAAATTTCGAAACAAAAAGTGATTGTTGATGCAATTTCTGAGGTCTAATACATATACATGATAGTACATTGTCCTTGGTGTTTTTACATAACACAATTATATTTTGAGGTATTGTAATGAATCCCAATAAAACCAGACATGACTATGATTATAACAATCCAGTAGCTGTTTGCAGTACTTGCTCTACACTTGCAAACTGGCACTGTTATGACTGTAGTAAGGACTTTTGCATACAGCATTACAACGATCACAAAGGAAACAATACATGTAACATGAAGTAATTAGACAACAAAATCCTAAACAAAAACTTCTAGTTTCATTTTTACTACATTCATTATAGGTTCTATCAATATAATTTGAATAATATACACACTGATAGATTTGTATATTCACGCATCTATCTTTAACATTGTACTATACTAATAGCCGAAAATGTAGGAAGATATTTTAGTGTTGTAACTGAAGAGTCTATGTGTCAGACCTGTATTTCGAGCTGACCATTTTACTTGAAAATCTCGCACATAACTATGGAGTGCCTAATGGAAACTATTATTTTCGTATAAACAAAATGATGCCAGGCCAACAGGAGTATAGGAAGAAAGTGGTTGAGTTTATGAAACATTATGAACACACACTAAAAGTATTTTCTGATACACCAAATTATGATGTGTTGCAAAGTTTTGTTAATGACACATTGAAAAAGATGATCGATAATGTTCTTAAAGGAGATAACAAGGAAGTGGAAAAACGTTACAAATATTACATTATGAACGAATTATGATGGTGAATTTTTGGAAGGAGGTATGGCATTGCATATGAAGGAGATTCAGATTATTATGGATCAGAACAGTGTTATTATAGGCTCTGACATAACTGGAGCCGTAACTGTAAATTATAATGGAAGGTTTGATGGTATACAAGTAAACACATACGTTACAGGTACAAGCGATCAAGTATTTTTTACAAACGTAGATGGAAAGACGACCTCTCTCTTAACAAGACTATATATGAGTAAAGACTCAATAGGTGATAAAAAATCATTCAGATTTACAGCAAGGGTTGAAAAGATCTTGTATAAAGAAGCTAGAATAAGATTCAGGGCCGCGATTATACAGGAGCATAAAGAAATTGTTAGTGATACAGTATTCATGTCGTTAAATGACAATCTCAGATAAAATTATAAACAATTCACCATGAACAAAAATCACATGTATAAAGTAGGCGGAGTTCTTCTATCATTATTATTTGTTTTTTCAGCATATGCAGATAGTGAACAAGTTCATGCAAGTCATACATATATTATAATTCCAGTATTAGAAATGAATCCTAAGAATCCTATTGAAGATCAACTAGTAACAATAACGACTGTGTTAACAAATAAAGGTAATACCAATATGTCGAACGTAACAATCTCGTTTAACCTCGATGGTGTATGGATAATTGATGATATGTCTGTCGATGTACCTGCTCGAAAGAGTGTACAAGTATCATTTAAAGCTACATTACCAGTGAATCCTGGGCAACATCAACTCAAAGCATGTCCGAATAGAGAATCTCTTGGAGATGATGGAGATCAGTGTCAAACATTTGATTTTGTTGTTATCGATAAATCTACTATAGATGTAGTTATAATTTCACCGAAAGAAGAAACAATATTACAGGATGATGCAACCATAAAAGTAATTTCACTAGGAAAAAATGCGCAGAAGATTGAATTGTATATACAGGGCCAACTTATGGATACAAAATACAAAGCACCTTTCGATTTTACTTTTGACACAACCAAATATAAAAACGGGCAGTATATAGTTCACGCAATTGCTTATTATGATTCGTCAGGATCAATGATTTCCTCTATTATGAAATACTTCATCGACAATAGTGAGAGTGTTATAATAACAGTAACACCAGGACAATCACAGGAAGTAAAGACTAAGGTGGGCCAGAGTGTTGTAATTGAATCTGATGTTACAAACCAACAACCCTTCAAAATACCAGCCACACTTATAATGTTAGTAAAGAATTCTAGTGGATTTACAGAATATCTCTCATGGAAAGAGAATGTTATACCCGGTGAGAAAACACTTCCGATGTCGCAATCATGGATTCCAGAAACACGGGGTGAATACACAGTAGAGGTCTTTCTCTGGAACACGATAGAAACTGCTGTACCATTAACAGATTTGATGAAAATAAGTATCGTTGTAGATTAACTAGTAAACCTAAAATGCTATTATGTGGACGTTATATGGTTGAAAAGACGTTCCATACAGATTCTGGGCGGCATAGGAATAGGATGTGCAATAGTGGGTGGCTGGTTCGCACTTAGCCGTGAATATTCGATAGCGATTCCGCTATGGGCAGTAGCAATTATAATAATCATGATACAGAAGAAGAAGAAGACTGGTTTACATAGTCTGACAAAGAAGAAGATGTGATAGTTAATCTTAATATTATAAGCTTGTTATTGAATTATGATGTTTAGCAAGTCCAAATGCAGATTATGTGGAGATGAGGTTCGTTTTGTGTTGAAACATTTGAAAGATAAACATGGTATTTATGATAAAATCAGACAGATGCGTATGGAGCATATAATTAAGAAGTATTTTGAGGAGTAAGAGAGATGGTATTACGATATCCCTCTAATGAACAATATTCTATACGATAAGAAATCTATTCTTTAGTGTACTTTAACAACCAAAAAGTATTTGATCAGGTTACTACCATATTAGTAGTAAAAATGTATCAGAATGAATCTGTTAATTTCATTCAATGTCAATACAACTATCGGAGTGAATATAATGGGTAATACAAGTAGATGGCGTGGATACAGTTTTGAATACACTCTAGTGAAACGTATGAATTCCTCACATACTTGGTATGCCAGGAGATTTGGTGGTTCCAGTACAGGCTTTCCAGACATAGTTGCAGTAAATAACAATGAAAGAACACTGTTAACTGTGGAAGCGAAAACAGGTACATCTGATAATCTATACGTTCCTCCCGACCAAATAGAAAGATGTGCTAAGATACTTGATGTATTTGGTCTCTATGAAAAAAAATATGTTATACTTGCGTTCAAATTTATGAGTAAGAGACGGGTTAGGAGTAAGGGTAATTCTGGTTATCAGTATAGACAGATACATGAGTACTATAAGGTTGCTAATAGATTGTTAATTAAGAAAATAATTCCAACTGTAAAATGTACGTATGATGGTAGAACATTTGTAATAGTAAATGAAGTTGCAAAATCCATACAACTAGATGACTATGTTATGCCTTTCCAGCAGACAATACAAAAAGTTGTAATACATCAAAGAGCCTAACATAAAATAATCTATTATATTACAACTATTGTTAGAATTAATATGAATTGTAGAGTTTAACGTTGGATGAATACATGGACTATTCCTTTCGTAACCTGCAGATTATCATACAGTTGAATCTATAGACAACTACGATACGCTAGATATGTCACTGGCTAGTTGTACTCTATCAAACCACCAGTCGATCTACCACCAACCACAATAGGTAATAATGAAAGTACATAGAGTATGATACCGCAGCAATCCAACTATACCAATGAAAATAATGAGAAGAAATCAGTCATTGTAACACATCAACTGTTACCTCAAGTATACAGCATATAGCCTTCTGTTGATTGACAGAAATATCTAAACCCGACGTCAACACACATTCCACCAAATATGATTGAATCTGAAAGGAAAGTGCTTATTGTGATAATTAGAGGTAAAGCTGGTACACGGGTAACAAATTTGAAGAGATTGAGCAAGGCATAAGAATACGGTGAGTCTTTGTTCAGCTACCGTATTCATGGTACTAGGGAGTCAAAAGGATTGGACTAATTTGGGATTTAGGAAAGATAATCGTAAAAACTAGACATATTCGGTAAATTGCACAAGTAAACAGTAGCATAGTTGTAAAAGTATAGATTTGATAATAAAATAATAAGAAATATAGAAAAATGTATAAATGATATAAATTACTAATATCTGATATCGGAGATTTCCTATGGATTTATCTGACATAAATATGGCATCAGATCAGAGTTTTATAAAAAAACTAACACATGAAAGATTGAAATATTATCTTACGCCCAGCGATCACAACTATGAAGCATTTTCTAACATAGTGGAAATCGGCCTCACCAGCAAACCCAAATTCTTACTCCCACAATATCTGTATGATGAAAAAGGCTCTAAATTATTCGAATTGATAACTGAGCAACCTGAATACTACGTAACAAATGTTGAGATTTCAATCCTAGAATCATCTGTAAATGAAATTGCCGATATGTATAACGAAGGAATACTTGTTGAGCTAGGTAGTGGTAACTCAAGAAAAACCAAAGTTATATTGAATGCGTTATTTACTAGGCGTGATTCATTGCGTTATTTTCCTATAGATATTTCACATAAAATTCTAGAAGAAAGTTCTGAAGCACTCTTGAAGGAGTATCAAAATCTATCTATTACTGGTGTAGTGGCAGAGTACAATAAAGGGATCACTCTTATCAAAAAAGACACTCCTTCCAGAAAACTAGTGGTCCTCCTTGGTTCTAGTCTTGGAAATTTTAACCCTGCGGAAGCAAAGAAGTTTGTAAAGATGATCAGCGACAACATTCAGGATGGGGATATGTTTCTAATTGGACTCGATATGCATAAGGATAGTAATATTTTGAATGCCGCATATAATGATTCTAGAGGTATTACAGCACAGTTTAATCTGAATATTCTCGAAAGGATTAACCTTGAACTGAACGGTAATTTTAACTCTGAAAAATTTGAGCATCATGCATTCTACAATGAATCAAAAAGAAGAGTCGAGATGCATCTTGTGTCAAAAGTAGAACAAGAAGTAAATATCAGAGGAATTAAAGAGATTATTAAATTTAAAAAAGATGAAAGCATTCACACAGAAAATTCGTATAAATTTACTTCCGAACAAATTGAAAATATGATTAAAGAGAGTTTTCAGATAGTAAAGATCTGGACTGATAAGAAAAAATGGTATAGTGTTATTTTAATGACTCCTATCAAATAATATATGATAAGTGAAAACAATTTCATTTCTTTAGTATCTTTTCGTTGTTATAAAACAATAAAGCACGTCCACAATTCTATAGAATCTAATAGATGGTGACCTTTTTACTCGGTATAATCGTATATACAAAAATATTGTATTTTTTGTAATTTTCACTAACAGATCAGCAGATCATTTAAATAATTTCGGAAGTAACGACTAGGTAATTCATGGTATGCAAAGGAAGATGTACTTCTTATAAGGCTCAGAAGCCGATTGGTGCTGGTAGATACGCATTAGGGCAGAAACGCTGTCAAATATGTGAAATATTTCTCAAATGGGATGGTTTATGGTGTCCTTGTTGTGGTTATAGATTGAGAACAAAGCCAAGAAATCTAAAATTTAAAACGAAACTGAGAGCCAAAATAGATGGGCAAAAAATTGCAGAGATGAAAATCATGTCTTTCCACGAGTCAGTGTAGAATAACATGTAATTATAAATCAATTCGTTAACGATAATTTCAAAATAGGTTTATCTATATAATAATGTGAAAACTAGTTTTGAACAATATATGTAAAGTGTTTTTGTTCATTAGTGAAACCGTTACTGTAAGATAAGAAAGTATGTTGGATATCTTACCTGTTACGATGAACTTATTTCCTAACATGCTAAGTTTTTAGAATAATGTACATAACTCCTCCAAATCTAGTTACTGACATATCTAATCATTTTAATGCTATTAACTTTATAAGACAATATCAATAGCAGGAAGTATCATGGGGAGAACTTTCAGTCTAATACTTATAACAATATTATCGCTAAACATTTTTACGCATATAGATGTTTTTGCTGACGACCAAGTAAGAGTATCAGGGCATAGGATGTTAGTTGATACTGCAGGTGTGGTGCACATAACAGGCATAGTTGAAAATACTAGTAACAATTCTATAGGTTTAGTGCGCGTAATCGCACTCCTTTTTGATGAAAATGGAAATAATCTTCCTACTTATGATACGTACACTCTTTTGAGAACTATTCCGGCAGGTTACACAGCTCCTTTTGATATACCTATAAGTGATAAAAGGGTCGGGAGCGACATCTCTTCCTATACTCTTTCGCTAGAATGGAAGGTTGTACAAACAAAATTAGATAAGTTTACATTTTTAGATTTCAACGCCTTTGTGTGGACTCATATAGATCCTAATACAAAACAGCTAAGAAATCCACATGAATTGAATACCGGTATAGAGCATAATTCACATGCACATTCAGAAATATCCGCTTTGATAAAAAATATAGGTAATCTTGCTACGAAGACAGTGAATATCATTGTTATATGGTATGATGAGAGAGGCCAATACTACAACTATAATATACAAACTACAGTTAGACAGTTAGTACCACTGGAGAGTAGCAGATTTATGGTGATGACACATCCAACAATGGGTTACTATACATTGATGGCCGAAAGCGAAGATTACGTCTCTATGTACACAGAAAATGGCGAACACATGCTCCGTCTTCATGAAGCTAATAGTGACAATGAACTATTGCCTGGAGTTGATACTATGAGCATGACTGATCTTGTAGTAAAAGACACTAGAAACAATATCATAGACAAAATTCCTATAAAGAACAAATCAGTTTTACATCACTTTGAATCAATATCAACTGAATCAACCACTGTCATTAATGATGGTGTAAATGAATATCAATTACAAATAAGAACATATGAAAATCAATTGATTGATTTTCACTATGAACAAAATATTAAAACTATAACAATATTGACAAGTAGTGGAGATATAAAAAGTACAAATCCAGCCTTACAAATAATTCATGTAGAAATAATAATTCCCAACACCTTTAATGAATTCTTATCTACAGAATCATTTGAAGCTACAATCAACGGAGTGTTGTTACCTGATAGATTATTCTTCATAGATCCTTATTCATATAAGGGAAATACTGCAATTCATTATATAATATCAAGAGATGATTTGCAAATATTATCTGAACAGATGACTGAACAACATTCAGATCGCTTAGTGTTCACAGTGCAATCTATTGAAAATAACAAACCGGTTTTAGTCAAGGTTGCTGAACCAATACAACTGCAGTCAATCATTGCTAATAATATAGATAACAAACAAAAGTTCGTATATATAATGAAGATAAACGATTCTACAGGTGTTACGGTTATGCTCTCTTGGATCGATGGTAATATGTCAGCAAACAAATCAATCAACACTGTATTGTCATGGACACCAGAAAAAGAAGGAAAGTATACAATACAAGCCTTTCTTTGGGAAAGTTTAACATATCCAAGTGTCATGTCAAGCGATTTTGTGAATACAACATTCGTAGTGTCTTGAGTTTTTTCAACCATCATCGCAAACAGCTCTATCACATTCATTCACTGTAGCTGAGACCGCTAACTGATATATCTGTAAGTTTTACACGGATTAATTATTAATGTTCTACAGATTAAATTGAAGTCGTAACGATAGTAATTTTTGAAGTGGTAAATATAGTAGAAAATCTGGTGAATGGAAAGAACTTAACACTGCTGAAATTTGAATGTTTATATGAGCAATAATGTTTGGTACAGTTCCCCTGCATACCATTATTTAACTTCTGTAAATATGTTCCAGAAATTCTTAATAACCTTAAAAAATAACATTTATTGTGGAAGACACACTAGATACTATATTCAAAATACAGAAGGAATTTGTTTCAATGGTGAAACAAAACAGGTTACCTGAAATAAAGGAAGAAAGAATCTCTAATCTATGCACAGCAATAATTCACGAAGTGGTTGAGCTGCAAAGATTAACTAACTGGAAGTGGTGGAAAACTCCTGGAGAGTTTGATAAGGGAAAAGCAATGGAAGAACTTATAGACATATGGCATTTTGTAGTTCATACTTCAATTGAACTAGGAATGGAACCTAAAGACATCCTTAATCAATACCAAGAGAAAAATTTGGTAAACAGAGAAAGACAGATGAATGGTTACTAGAGGCTAGAGTTGAAATCCTTCTCGATTATGCTGAATGCTGTTTCTATCTGTACCACACCATCGGCTCGCCATGTTACGCCTTCAGTATCATTATTGAGTAACTTGGACCATATTTCCATAACTTCTGGGGATTTAGGGAGTTGCATTTCAGAGGATAATGCTGTACTTGAACCAGAGAATATCGGTGCTCTACCACTAAGAGGTATATCCGCGAATGACAAACTACCTCTACCCACTAGAATTTCATTTGCATATAGATAATAGCCTATCCTAGATATTGCAAGTGTTCGTTCAGTATTATTGAATACCGCAAGATCAACTCGTACAATCATACGATCAGGATTATCATCGTCTATTTTCTTCATCTTTACATTTTCAAGAATAACACCAACATTGGGATTAATTTCTGCCTCTTCCCACTCTGTGAATGCGACAAGACTTACAAGGCCGACAAAGATGATAACAAAAATTGGTATTATAACTATCTTACCTCGAGTTAACTTCATTATTTTTATTCTATAATCCACTTTACATTTATGTTTTTTTATTATAAACTATACATAAAGAGTTCCATTGATTCAGTGTAAAAATACTAATTGTATAATTCTCACTACTTGGATCATCTACTTTCAGGTAGCACATAGGTAGACGATTCAATTTTCACCAGTAAGCGCTTATAACAATGTTAATATTTCTCTGCTAATTCAACCGAGAAAATACACACCAATGACAAAAATCGATAGAATGTTCAACAAAATACCACCTAGTATTAATTGTAACACGAATAAAGTTATTTTTTATCTCAGAATATATTATTTGATTCAAACTTCAACATCATATTGTTGGTTAATATAATTGTAGTATTATCTATGGCGTAGTTTTTGTTACATATGTAAAAATTTCAACGTTTGAAGAAGTAATTCAATTTAGGATCTGTGTTCTATATTTACGATATAGTTATCATCAACTTTACTTATTCCATACTTGCATCCAACTATTTTACTCGTTACATAAAGATTTGTGTTAAGATGTTGTGAAGCTTTGTTTACAATGAATCTTGATTTACCTTCTGCCAAGCATAGTGGAAGTACAAGCATATCTGCCAAGTACTCGTCTATTGGTGCATTGCTATTATATGCTGTAAGAAACTTCTCAGCAGCTTCTATACCTACATCCTCCGCACGTTTGCCCCTCTGACCTATTGCATCACCACCTATGAATGGACCGAAGTTGCTTACAGAATAAACTAGAATTGAAGAGCCTGGCGAACTAGATTGTTCAACTGACGCAGAATAGGATTTACATGCAACATTTACCTTCTGTAATTTGGCAAGAGTAGAAGCTATCTGTCTCTGTGCAACATGTGCGGGAAGAGACGAGCACACACTTACCATCGTTGGTTCCACCTTTGGAGCTTTGATCATATCTAATGTGTTTAGCTTTGTACAAGGCTCTATAGTTGCTTTTATAATACCACCACCAACAGGATAATATCCTCTTCTCTGCACATCTATATTAAAATCAATTCCGAGCATACTAAAGGCCGGCCGCACAACAAAACGGAGATAATCTAACGTTGTACTCCATCGTACATCTGTACCTCCTCTCAATTCAACTTCAACACGTCTGCCAGATAGACTTGCTGCAGGTATAATTGTCTGCAGTATCATCGTTACACTTCCAGCTGTACCAACATCAATCTTGATAGAATTACTTTGCATATCCTTCGGAATAAATTTGATCATATTAGAACCCACATAGACATTTTCTACATAAGCGTTGCATAAAGAAGCCATTGCTTTGATTGCATTGACATGTTGTGGTCGTAATCCGGGATTGCTCCTCTTTGCCCTAATGTTAACAATTTCCACAGCTTTCTTCATGATTGTTGCCAATGTAACTGATGTTCGTAAGATCTGTCCTCCACCTTCTCCATAGGATCCGTCAATTCTGAATTCCATGACAATACTTGTATATGCTAGTAAAATAAGTTAATCTAGTTCCACTGTATCATTATAATGAAGTTAATCTTCGATTGTGTATATGTAAATTTTTTTTCCTTAGTGAAATCCTAATCAACATCACACGTTTTCTCACATCGTTATCAATAAAGCTTATCAAAAGATTCTAGGATCATATTAATCCTGTAAAAACCTGAGTAAGATAATTACCATCATTGATCACTTAGTGGAACTAGATTTATAATCTCCCCGTGTTAGACACTGAATGTATATAATATTATACGGTAATATTATTAAAGGATTTTAATATTACGCTAACTTCTATCAATGATATCAAAATAATCGTAAGAATATACAAATATTTTTAACTAACACATTTCCATCTATTGGAATAAATTACTTCTTTATACTTATTATAATCACTATATGTTGTTCATTTGAGTTCTCTACCACACATTTCATATTCAATGTGTTTATGATCGATAAATGGAGAAAGTTTTGTAATATTATTCATCTGTAGTGTTGATAAGGATCTCATATCATATCATATGATTTATAGTG
The DNA here is from genome assembly GCA_002713325.1 of Nitrososphaerota archaeon. Classification (GTDB taxonomy): domain Archaea; phylum Thermoproteota; class Nitrososphaeria; order Nitrososphaerales; family UBA213; genus UBA213. The sequence goes on along the minus strand of PAWD01000008.1, from coordinate 175,801 downwards.
ATCATTGTTTTTTCTTAGTTTTATACGCACGTATATTTCATCATATCTATCTTTACTTCTTGTTCATAGATAGAATAGCAATAAACATCTGAAATGTATTTGTTTGAATGCATATTTATCATACTATTCAATGAATGAAATTAGATATGGTGAGTCTTAGAATCTATTGTTTATTGGTGTTTATGATCACCATGAATACCATTAACTTTAAGAAATATTAAGCAAAATTTGTTTAAATAATATTTGTAGAAAGACTACTATATGAAGCACGGTTTGTTTGTTGGTAGGTTCCAACCTTTTCATAATGGTCATTTACATGCTGTAAAGTTTGCACTTGGAAAAGTTGACGTGTTGTGGATTGCAATAGGCAGCGCACAGAAGAGTTATGAGAAAAAGAACCCATTTACTGCTGGAGAGCGCTTGACAATGATCAAGGCAGTACTTGATGTAAATAAGATCAACCCTAAAAGATGGCTTGCCATTCCAGTTAACGATGTGAACGTTCATTCTTTATGGGTAAGCCAAGTTGACATACTAATACCAAGATATGATATTGTTTTTACAAACGATCCGTTTAGCAGTATGCTCTTCAATGAGCATGAAAAAAAGGTTATGAAGATCCCATTTTTAAAGCGTAAAATCCTTGAAGGAACAGAGATAAGGCTAAGAATTGCTAGTGATAAAAACTGGAAAGCATTTGTACCCAAACAGGTAGCAGAAATGGTGAAAGAAATAGATGGAATAAATAGAATAAAACTACTACAATTCAAATAGTTTTATGTATAAATAACGGATATACGTACTATAGTATGTAAGAGATGGAATACCCTCCAAATTACTTGGTAATGCTTCCGGGCCCAACTAATGTATCACACAGGGTTTTACAGGCTATGTCAGCTCCTGTAATAGGTCACAGATCTGAAGATTTTTGGCCATTGAATAAAAGAATTCAGGAGAAGACCAAAAAGGTTTTCCAGACAGAGAATGATGTTGTAGTTTTAACTGCGTCTGGAACAGGTGGTGTTGAAGCGTCAGTACTAAATCTGATAAGAAAGGGCGATAAGGTGATCATACCAGTTAACGGTGAGTTCAGTTCTAGACTGGCAGACCTCATAGATACCATAGGAGGACAGACTATACGCGTTAAAGCTCCTTACGGTGAAATACCTAGTTTTGAGAAGATCGAAGAAGCCTTTGAAAATAACAAAGGTGTAAAAGCATTATACGTTGTTTATAACGAAACATCTACAGGAACTAGGATAACGTGGTTGGACAAGGTCAGTGATTTAACATCAAAACATGATGCGTTCTTTGTTGTTGACGCCGTGTCAAATCTTGGTGGTGATGAATTACCCGTAGACAAATGGAATGTTGACATTTGTGTAACTGCAAGTCAGAAGGCATTGGCTGCACCAGCTGGACTTGCACCAATATCTGTGAGCGCAAGAGCGAAGAAGTTCATGATTGACAATCCCCCTCCAACACTTTACTTTAACTTACCAAGGTACTTCAAATATTATAGTGATAAAACGGAGACACCATTTACACCTGCTTTACCATTATACTTTGCCTTTGACGATGCACTAGACAGGATACTAGAAGAAGGAATAGATAATAGAATAAAACGCCATATAACATGTGCAGAAGCGTTCTATGATTCACTATCCAGTATGGGTTTTACACCTTTTGTAAAACCAGATGTTAGATCAAGGACTATTATAGCAATTAATTACAAGGATAATGTAGAAGATAAAAAGTTCAGAACATTACTAGCAAATAATTTCAAGGTATTAGTGGCTGGTGGGTTTGGAGATCTCAAAGGAAAATTATTTAGAATCGGTTCAATGGGTGAAGTAAGTAATTATCATGTGATGAGAACACTATCTGCAATTGTGTCTACACTTTCAATAATGGGTATAAACACAAATACTGATGCACTTTCTGTTGCAGAAGAAAAACTGAAACGGTAATATTTTTTCCTTGCAAAGTTAATATATGGTCATTTATTAGCGGATTTTATGACACTTGCGAAGGGTTCTCTTGTATTACTGAATTACACTGCAAAGGTAAAGGACACAGATGAAGTTATAGAAACCACTATTGAAGAAGATGCTAAAAAATTTAATGTTTTTGATCATACGAGGACTTACGAGCCAAGACTGATTTCCGTAGGTGAGGGCTGGGTTCTACAAGGTATGGATGAAGCACTGGTGAATGCTAACATTGGAGAGAAAATGGATGTAGAAGTACCACCTGAAAAGGGATTTGGTGAAAGAGACAAGGATAAGGTTAGAATGGTATCGTTAAGAAAACTAGGTGAGAAAGCTGATGAAATCAAAGTAGGTGATGCAATAGAAATTGACAACAAGGTTGCTATTGTGCGTTTCATAAGTTCTGGAAGAGTACAACTAGACTATAACCACAGGTTGGCAGGAAAAACAATTGTGTATGCGTTAGAGATATTGAAACTACTGGAACAGGACAATGAAAAGATTATAGCGTTGATAAAACGTAGGATACCAGTTGATGAAACCAAACTGAAGATAATAGTAAGTGAAAGTAATATTGAGGTTGAGTTACCTGAAGAGAATTACATGTATGAAGGCTTGCAAATAATTAAACGTGCAATTGTGAATGATATCTTCAAGTATGCTAATACCATCAAGAAGATAAAATTCATAGAAACTTATGAGCCTCAACCACAAACCTAGGTTCTTCACCGAACTAAAGAATAACTTCTTTGAGAATATCTAGTACATCACTTAGTTAAATTACTCCAGTTGATTTTGCTAATTCTAATGCATCCTGTTCCATCAAACTTATTTTATTAAGTATCGTGTATCTCTCAGGTCTCAACGTAGAAGCTATTATCAATGCTTTAACTACAGTGTCGGCATCAATACCTATCTCTTTTGCAGTAATAGGAGCACCTGTATCTTTCAACGTACTAGCTATATACTCCCATTCAATATCATGAAGTTTGGCTATCATTATAGCACCTATACCACACTTCTCTCCATGCAGTGCCTGGTTTGGAGAAATGAAGTCAAGTGCGTGACTGAATAAATGTTCAGCACCAGAACACGGTCTGCTACTACCCGCGATGCATGCAGCAACACCAGAACTTATCAATGCTTCAACTACTGTCCTTACACTAGTATCGTTGTCTTCTCCAATTGATTTTGATTCCGCCATCACTATCTTTGCACTCATGGATGCAAGGTTTGATGAGTATTTACCAAAATATTCACCTTTTTTATCCCTTGCAAGTTCCCAATCCTTCACAGCTGTTACCTTTGCGATCAGATCACCACAGCCAGATGCCAACAACCTCCTTGGTGCACCAGCAATTATTCTTGTATCTGCTAATACACCTATAGGAGTTTTCGTTTTAATGGAATGTGGTTTATTATGACCTTTAATTGATGAAAATGGACTGGATATACCATCATGCGACGCAGACGTAGGGACGCTAATAAACGGTCTGTTCAAATTATAAGCAATAGTCTTTGCAACATCTACACTTTTTCCTCCACCAAAACCTATTATCACCTCGCTTCCATTCTTTAAAATCTCATTCTGAATCACATCAACAGTCTCCATGTTGGCTGCAGTGGTAAGAAACCATACATTCTTCAGTTCAGAATTTGCAAGGGATTCATGACACTGATCTCCTACTCTTGCTTTCACAACTGCACCACTTACTATCGCAACATTCTTCACACCTAGATCAGTAACGAAATTACCGAGATCTCTGATAACACCATCTCCGATCAGTATCTTTCTAGGCAACTCCATCAAATGAGTTGACAAATCATACGATCTATCGCTAGCTGTTATTTAATTCTGACCTTAATCGAAACCTTATTTAAGTGGTGAAATCTTATTTGATTTATTCCTTAAGTGATCTCTTTTGTCAGACTATGTAAATCAGAATACATTACACGGAACTACAACCGTTGGAATAAAATGTTCCGACGGTACAGTATTAGCTACTGATACTAGGGCAACAGCTGGTTTTCTTTACATAGCACACAGACATGTGAAGAAGATCCAGAAAATAGATAATCATATAGCAATGACTATTGCCGGTGGTGTTGCAGAAGCGCAGAATGTTGGAGACATATTGCGTTATCATGCAAATATCTACAAACTTCAAAACAGAATTCCTATGCCTTTGAAGTCATGTGCAAGACTAGCATCCAATATGTTCTTCTCGCAAAGATATCCTGTTCCATACATGGTTGAAATCTTGGTTGGAGGACATGACCAAGAAGGCCCCATTATCTATAACGTAGATCTCTTTGGTTCACTGAATAAAGAGAAGTTTATGGCAACTGGAAGTGGTTCACCAGTTGCGTATGGAATTCTTGAAAGTGAATACAAGGAAGGTATGAGTGTAGAAGATGGATCGAAAGTTGCAGCAAGAGCAATAGCAGCTGCTATTAGAAGAAATGCAGGCACTGGGGATGGAATAGATGTGGCTATAATAGATACAAATGGATATCGCGAGCTTTCAAGACAAGAAATACAATCGTTTTCGCTTAGTGGTTAATGATGCAAGAAAATACGGGTGAACAAGGATACAATATAATGTCCATAATATTACAGAGTATTCCTAGCGATGCTGCTATAACTAAGATAGAATATGAAGGACCGATGATAGCTCTTTACACCAAAAACCCAAAATATTTGATGGAAAATAATCAAATAATTTCAAACATGGTTAACATGATCAAAAAACGTATAATTGTACGAACTGATGAATCGATACGCAAGAGCGAGGAAGATGCTAGAAATATTTTAATTCAACTATTACCGAAAGATGCGGAAGTAAAGAGCACATTTTTTGATACTGCTTTGGGAGAAATAACGGTAGAGGTTAAGAAGCCATGGATAGTAAATCAGCCAGATACATCCACTAATGACTTCAATATGATAGAATTAATTAACAAAACTGGATGGAAAATACGCGTAAAGAAAGCATCACATATTCAATCAGAAATGATGAAGCAAGTGAATTATACGTTGAAGATGAACGCAAATGAGAGAAATAAATTCTACAAATATGTGGGAGATCAAATATTCCGGCCTAAACTTGATCAAACTGCAGAAGCAAGTTTGCTTACACTAGGTGGTTTTGGTGAAGTAGGACGTTCATGTATGTTGCTAACAACTCACGAGAGTAAAATATTGCTTGATTGTGGAATAAATCCAGGTGCCAGGGAATCACTAAATGCATTCCCAAGACTTGATTGGGCAAACATAGAGCTTGATGAATTGGATGCTATTGTGATTAGTCATGCACATTTGGATCATACAGGATTTCTTCCCGTTATATTCAAGTATGGTTACAAAGGTCCTATTTACTGCTCAGAGCCTACACTCCCACTGATGACCCTTATTCAAAACGATATGATAAAGGTAGCAATGGTAGAAGGCAAGATTCCACTTTATACTGAACGTGATATAAAAGAAGTTATCAAACATACGATAACCTTGCCATATGGTATGGTTACTGACATTGCTCCCGATGTAAAGTTAGTGTTATCAAACGCTGGACATATCTTGGGCTCCTCAACAATGCATCTGCATATTGGTAATGGAGATCATAATTTGGTTTACGCTGCTGATCTAAAATATGGAAGAAGTCAGATGTTTGAAAGTGCCTCGTGGAACTATCCCAGGGTCGAAACACTGATCATAGAAAGTACCTATGGTGCGAAAGAAGATATCATGCCGTCAAGGGAAGAAGTGGAAATGAACTTCGTAAACACTATTAACAGAACACTTACAGATGGTGGTAAGGTACTAATTCCTGTTCCGGCAGTGGGTAGAGCACAGGAAATACTAATGGTAATTGATTCTTACATGAAAGCAGGTAAGATGATAGAAGCACCGGTATTCATTGAAGGTATGATCTCTGAAGCCACTGCGATGCATGTAGCCAATCCAGAATACTTGGCAAGGGAACTGAGACAACGTATAATGGAAACTGATGACAATCCGTTCATGTCTGAATACTTTACAATAATAGAGCGTGCTGATGGAAGAGAAGAAGCCCTTAGGGACGGACCTGCTATTACAATGGCAACTTCTGGTATGCTGGAGGGAGGACCAGTAATAGAATACTTCAAGGCATTGGCATCAAATCCAAAGAATAGGGTAGTCTTTGTGTCGTATCAGGTCAACGGAACACTTGGAAGAAGAGTATTGGACGGTTCTAAACAGGTTTCCGTTATGGGAAGAGAGGGAAAGATAGAAGTAATTAACATTAATTGTGGTGTAGAGAAGATAGAAGGTTTTAGTGGGCATAGTGATTATAATCAATTAATATCCTATGTGGGTAAGCTTAGGCCGAAGCTAAGAAGGGTGATAGTAAACCATGGTGAGAGACGAAAAGTGGAGAACGTTGCCAGTGCAGTTGGTAGGATATTCAAGATTCATACAAATGCTCCTAGTGTGAAGGAAGCGATTAGGTTACTTTAACAAGAAAATAAACTGTAAACTGGGAAATATATTATATTTTAATCTACCCACAGTATCAGTTCTGCGTCTGTACAGTTGGTATTTCAGTGCTATTCCAAGTATATTTGTGTTTTATACCGTATCTAGCCAAGGCATTCAGGACTATATTCTGTACCTCATCCACTGATGCACTATCGAAGACACTTATGTTTCTCGAGGTGGCTTTCCTGTATTTACCCTTATCCAATTCATGGATAACTATTCTTATTCTCTTGTGGCCATCAGAACTCATATCACACTATTCACATTACTAGTATATGATCTTATGGTTCCAAGATAATTCATGAGATCTAGTCTAACAAATTTGCTTCTTAGGTAATTTCAATGTTGCTTGTGTATTTTTTTATGTAATTTTCAATTAGATAGAGTGCAAAAAGCATCACATTTAGAACAACTAAAACAGGAAAAATATGCAAGTATGATACTTGTGACCGATAGAGATTTTCAGCGGTTTACAAAGAAGTATAAACAGGTAATGGTTGGAAATGTTACCATACCTATAGGACAAGCAGTATTAATCAAGAATTTTACTCCTCCAACCGACTATAAACATGAATCATTTACTGTTTGGTCTTTCCCTAATAGAGGCGATTGGTCTACACATGATGGAAAGTATAGGGGTAACTGGAGTCCATATATTCCGCATAATTTGATATGGAAGTATACGAAAGAAGGAGATACGGTTCTTGATCAGATGATGGGAAGTGGTACTACCCTGGTTGAATGTAAGTTGTTGGGTAGAAATGCAATAGGCGTTGATATAAACCATAATTCGGTAATGGTGGCTTTGGATAGATTGAGTTTTGACTATGATAGCGGGGTTACAATTAAAACATATGAAGGCGATGCCTGTAATTTGGATAAGATCGATGACAATAGTATTGACTTGATCGCAACACATCCACCATACGCTGGTATAATTCCCTATTCAAGAGCAGAGAACAAGGCCGATCTATCTGCATTATCTATTGATAATTATTTATCAGAAATGTATTTAGTGGCAAAAGAATGTTTCAGGGTTGTTAAACCTGGTAAGCATTGTTCGATACTTATAGGAGATACCAGAAAGCATAGACATTACGTACCTATATCACATAACGTACTTCATATATTCCTTAATGCTGGTTTCATTCTTAAAGAAGATATCATAAAAGTACAACATAAGACAAAACAAACAAGGGAAGTATGGGGAGGTTCATACTACGATTTCTACAAAATAGCACATGAGCATCTCTATGTGTTTAGAAAACCATCAAAGAATGAAAAAATTCAACAATACAAACATAGTAAGAATTTATTTTAATTACTAATCTAATATTCATTTTGCTTAAAATTAAATTATATCAAAATTACTTCATATCAGATACTCCCTTCCAGACTTTAACGCCTGGAGGAGTTAGAACAATTCTTTCTTCACCAAGTCTTGCAATATCACCACCAATTGATTGTGTAAATTCGTAAAGTTCTTTTACAACTTTTTTTAATTCATCAATATCTTTTTGCGCTAATGGTGTAACTCTAATTATGACCACATTGTGTTTTTTCATATCAAGTTTAATTTCGTCAACATCAGTTGGATCTCTTAATGTTATAGATTTCACATAAGTTGGTTGTTTATGCTCTTGCATTAACTTGTAACACCTCTTCTTAGCACATATCCTTGCCCATCAACACTACTTAACATGAAGCTAAAAGAGACTAAATTCTATATGAATTTAGCTGTTCATCAGTTATTAATGAGGCAAAAATCTCCTTCAAGTTATTGTTATTATTGGTTATTACAACGCATTCTTCATCGTTAGGGGCATCTGAATATCTATGTACTATAGAAGATGCCAATTGTATTACATTTTCATCATAATTACCATATAGTAACGCTACCGGTCCCGTGTAATCCTTGACCTCTAACAGAAGACCATCAGGTAAAGCTAATGAACTGATAACATCATTTTCTTCTTTGTTTCTTCCGACAATTAATTTAGACTTATTATTCATTCTAAAATGTCTTCCAACTTTCAACAATTCGGTATCATTCAATGTTGGTTTTTCAATATGCTTAAAAAGATCCTTTGCTTTCCTTGCAAACTGTGGATCTGTTAATAGACAACCACCAGCTGCATTGGGATAGTCTGTGATACCAAGATTCTTTGCAAGTTCTATCTGATTTTTTCTTGTTCTCCCCTTTATATTCAACAATTGTTCCCTTTTTACCAAACCTGTCTTTTCCGCTTCAGTTTCTTTCAGGTGTTTAGCTGATAATGGTCTTAACACCTTTCCTTCTAACCCTGATTCCTGTTCAATGATCTTTAATGCTCTTGGATTCTGACTCATAGGTCTCTGCTCCAAAACTTCACCAGTGATAATAAATTTGGCATCGATCTCTTGCATGTAATCTTTGGCAACGTTGAACATCATCTCTCTGCAATCTATACATGGATTCATACCAGAGCCGTAACCATGTTTTGGATTCTTTAACATCTCTAAGTATTCATCACCAAGATAGAATGTTTTCAACTCTACGTCAAGCTTTTCAGCTACTTCCTTAACTTTAAAGCCACATCCGTGTCCACAATCAAAATCACAAAAGGGAGTTTTTATGGCAATTGCTTTAACATCGATATTCTGTTCCTTCATTAATTTAACAGCTAAAGTACTATCCAGTCCACCAGATAATAACGCCACGGCTTTTGGTTTCTCCTTGTTCTTTTCTTCCATTCTATAAGTATTTCAAATCACATATATGTAAATGTTAAAAATTAGATTCAATGCCTAGAGCATTATACATTCAGAAATAGAAAAGAAGGTAAAATCAGTGTAAAATACGTCTGGCTAAGGCATTAAAATGAACACCAACTAATAGACTTATTTTTACTTACATGTTTGTAGATATGGAAGATAACTTCATTTGTTGTTTTTAGTATAAGATCTCTCTCTTAATTCTGAACGTGTTTTTGCTAGATGGCATTTAATGCATAACGTCCATAAATTTGATTCTTCAAGCTGTTTTCCTCCTTTGAATACTGGTATTTTATGATCAACTTGGAAATTTCTTCTACTCCTCTCATTTACTTTGATCCTATTTCTTTTATCTCCACATTGTTGACATGTAAATTTATCCCTTCGCATTATTTTTATTCTTAACAAGCGCCAATTGTTCTTAACGTAAAAATCCCAAGAACAATCGTTAGAGCAGTACTTTGCATCTGATCTTCTACCTAGAACTGGTTTATTACAGTTCAAACATAGCTTGTTACTATTTTGATCATAGTTGTTTTTATACGAATGTAAAGGAATGTGTTTCCGCCTTATATATTGAATATTTGTTATTGTCAACGCCTGAAGAATGCAAGTAGTGCATAAAAGGTATAATATGTAAAATATCTTAGTAACTGTGAAAGAAAATTTGCCGTAAGTAAAACTAAAAAGTAAACTTCGTCATATCATCAATATGGATAGAAGTAAGGTATTGCTTAAGGAAGCTGCAAAAATTAAATGTAATAGTTTGATTGCCTTTGAACCAGAAAATGTATTTTATACAACAGGTTTCTGGGGCGAAGCTGTAGCAATTATAAATAAAGATGGTGTGAAACTAATAACACCAAAACTTGAAATTGAAAGAGCTAAAAAAGATAGTGAAAAATGCGAGGTAATACCGACAGAACGCGGTAGTAACATGATCGAAATATTACTTTCGAACCTAACTAATGATACTACATGTACAGATTGCAATGATATAACTACATTTAAGGTTATAGAGAAGAAAACTGAACTTATTTATTCAACAGAGGTATTTTACCATTCTCGGAAAATCAAGGACGACAATGAAATAAAGATTGTAGCTCACACAGCAAATATTCTTGATAAATTATTTGCACTATGTGAGAAAATTATTAGGGTTAATGTTACGGAAAAATATTTGCAAGCTACTTTGCTTTACGAAGCTATGAAAATGGGAGCGTATCCTCCTTCGTATAAGTATACATTGTCTCCATTAATAGTAGCTTCTGGTATAAACTCCACACTGCCGCATGCTGAGCCCACCAACAGGAATATTAGAAATGGTGATGTTATAACAGTAGACCTGACGTTAAGACATAAAGGATATGTTGCTGATGCAACTAGAACTTTTGCCATTGGAAGGATAAGTTCTGAGATAAGAAAAATATATGGTGTAGTGGAAGAAGCGCAAGAAGCTGGGCTGGATGCTGTTAAAACTGGAGCAATTTGCGGTGAAGTTGACAATACATGCCGTTCATTGATAGAGAGAAAAGGTTATGGAAAATACTTCATACACTCAGCGGGTCATGGTATTGGTTTGGAAGTACATGAACGACCATGGATCAGAACTAAAAACAAGGAGGTATTAGAAAAAAATATGATAATCACTATAGAGCCGGGAGTATACATTCCAAACAAATTTGGTGTAAGAATAGAGGATAGCATTGTAGTGGGAGAAAAGACGAAGAATCTGAATAGATACACGAAAAAAATGATAATACTTTAAAATTATATGATATTAATTACTTACTTTTACATCCCAATGTTTTACAATATGCTGTCTTAGAACATTCATCAAGACAGTCAAGAATTTGTGTGTTAATGTAGTACTACGGGCATGGGATAAAGAAATTAACAGAGTATAAAATAATCAAACATTTCAATCTCTACCGGTCTATCTATATTTGATAAATATTGTCGTATTTGGTTATTATGATAAATTAATCATTTTCTACAAGTAAGTGTTGTAGAATTGAGAAATGTATCTCTACATACTTAACATATGAAGTATATATGACTAGATTTTTGTTAATGAGAGAGCACCAAGTTACTACGTTGTAAATATACTATCAAATGAGACGGATTATAGAAAATGTGATCAGTGTAAGGCAACTTCAATTTTGAATGTTTGGAAGGATTGGTGATTTCTTTATTATGATAACTGTATAATTTTATTGAGTAGATAAATAGTCTTTTTTCAACAGTGCTCTTTAAACAAGTACTATAATAGTGGTTAATGGTAAGCATTGAAAGCCTACATAGAGATTCATGTCGAGCCGGGAAGCGATGTAGAGAAGATCGTTGAGAGTATAAAGAGATCGGATGGTGTGAAGGAAGCGTGTAGAGTAATAGGTCGTGCAGACATATTAGTTACAGTGGAGGGAAGAGACCTGAAACATGTATCTGATATTGCATTACAGAGAATTTCTTCTATACGAGGTGTTTCTATCGGTCATACACTCGTATGTATTGATTCTGAAGTCCTGTCCGAACCAACCGCTGACATTCCCTCAAACTCATCAGAACAAATTCCAACAATATCATTTAGTTGAGGTACTAACCTCATCAATTTTTTATTGAATTGGATTCTATTTGTATAACAATTTAATTTGTGAAATTCATAATGAAATGAATATACGGAAAAACTTTCTATGTTAAGCTAGAGGGAAGATTACTGTATTTAAAGTAAATCTCTAATAAATTATTGGTGTTTGAATATTATGTGTTGAGATTAGTAGAGCACTAGAATTAACTGGTAATATCCACAAAAACTGGATATAGACAGACAACGATCTTTGTAAGCCTGTTATAATTATTGCATCAGAACTTTACACCACCTCATTAAAATAGAGAATTATCTAAATCTTGATTAAATTTAGAAATATGGTAATACTTCTTCAAGTAATTTTTTAGCTGTAGCTTTCTTGCTTTGTAATGGTATATGAATAATTCTTTTATCCTTTGAAATCAGAAAAACTTCTATGTTGTCTGAATCCATTCCGGATCCTTTCCTTCCAACATCATTGGCAACTATCATATCGGCATTACATTCCTTCATTTTAGTATATGCTGTCTTCACCAACTGTTCATTTTCTACATTGAAGTCAGCCTTGAAGACAATCAAGAATGTTTGAGGACTAACTTTCTTAATCTTATCTACTATCTTGCTTGTAGTTTTTAATTTAATGATGATCTGTTCATTACTTCTCGTGTCTATTTTTTCATAGTTGAATCTTTCAGGCTTGAAGTCTGAAACAGCAGCAGTCATAATCGCAATATCGTAATTGTTATTCTGTAACTCATCAATGACCGTATCCATCATCTCATCACTAGTATTAACTTTAATCATTCGCACATTATTGGGCATAATAGTAGATCCCCGTCCGCAGATCATAGTAACATTAACACCAAGTCTGTTCGCTTCTTCGGCAATTGCAGTACCAAGTTTACCTGAGGCAGGATTGGTTATTACTCTTATAGGATCTATGTATTCAATCGTAGCACCAGCAGTGATAAGAACATTTTTCCTCTTCAGTTTTGAATTACTATCAAATTTGGCTAAAATAGCATTCAGAACTACTTCGGACTCAGCAACCTTCGCTTTGCCCTCTATGATATTTGGTTCTATAAATTCAACTAACCCTTTCAGTTTTTCTATATTATCCTTTAGAACTGGATTCTCATACATGGACTCATGCATAGCAAGTGCTATCATTATAGGAATTTTTGAACCCAACGCAACACTTGCTATTGATGTAACTGGCGTATCATCAATTCCATTGGCTATTTTACTCAAAGTATTACCTGTACATGGATAGTACATAATCAGATCAGATACTCCATAATTCGCAAGCTGTATATGTTCCAGTTTCCACGTGAGTTCATCAACTACCTCATTTCCAGTAGCCCACTTCATAAGATCAGGAGTCAGAAGTATCTTTGATGATTTACTCATAACAACATGAACATCAGCACCATGACGTATCAATAACCTCGCTAGATCTACTGCTTTATATGCAGCTACACTCGCGCTAATACACAAAACAATCCTTTTTCCTTTCAACTCTTTTCCATCAGAACCAACAATATCCTTTGAAGGATGTTCATTCATTCTTTATATCACCTAATTCTTTCATTAATTTATCATGCTCATTCGTATCCATATGGAATACATTTTCATCTGATGGAAACCTTTCACTCATAACATCATTTTTGAAGGAAATTAACGCTTTTGTCATTTTTTGTGCTAATTCAGCATATCTTTTAACAAACTTTGGTTTCATCTGTTCATACAAGCCAAGCAGATCATGAATAACGAGAACCTGTCCATCACAAACATTACCTGCACCAATTCCTATTGTAGGTACTTTCACCATATCAGTGATTATCTTTGCAACTTCAACTACTACCTTCTCAAGAACAATGCAGTAAACACCAGCCTTTTCAATTGCTTTAGCATCACGTACAAGTTGAAGTGCTGATTCCTTGCACTTCCCTTGCACTTTGTATCCCTGCCAAAGCATAGCAGTCTGCGGTTTCAATCCGATATGACCCATAACAGGTATTCCAGCTCTAACAATTGCCCTTATAGTATCGACCATTTCTTCTCCTCCCTCGATCTTGACAGCATCAACACCAGCTTCTTTGACAAAAATACATGCGTTTCTAACAGCTTCAGTAACATCAACTTGGTATGACATGAACGGCATATCCGCTACCACCATTGCATGTCTACTTCCCCTTACGACTGCCTTGCAGAATAACATCATCTCGTCTATAGTTACAGGTGTTGTTGTATTGTAGCCAAGCATCACCATACCTGCACTGTCACCAACTAACAAAACATCAACACCGGCTTTATCGCAAATTGTTGCAGTGGTAAAATCATATGCAGTAAGCATAGTTATCTTACTCTTTTTCTTCATGGAGACGATCTCGTCAACTGTAACTTTTGCCTTGTAGCCTTCCATCTAGTTCGCCTTCAGTCCATTCAGAATACATTGCAAGCTGATAGCAAGGTTTTTTTTATTATCAAAATTATGTGTAATTCTTTTCAATTTACTTTTATTCATTTTTTTCATTTGCTTAGCAAGTTCTATCATCTTGGGCATTACTCTAATTACATTATCAACTATGGTCATATTTGCTTTCCGGGCAGTTCTTGATAGAGGATTTAGATCTATAGTAATTACATTCTTTCCCATGTTCACCAATGCTTCAGTTCTATCTCCATCTTCCAGCGGAATCAGTACTACATCTGCCTCGTAGATGCCTTCAGGATCAACTCTTCTCCTATCACTCATAAGTTTGGGAATATTTACAGATGTTCTACTATCAACACCGAGAATATTTTTTGCACCATTTGCAATCAATAATTTTTCTATGGCAGTTTCCCTTTTCACACTTCTATGAAACAGGTTAACCTCTATCCTTGCCACAGTAACTTCAGCAAGTTCCACGATTTCTTTTGCGCATAAACACGCAGTGTTTCCGTTTACCGAGATAGTTTTTCTTTCTGCTAACAACATGAGAGCAACAGCCGATTTCATAGCCTTGACTGCTTCCTTTGTGGTTTTTTCTCCAATTAGATAGTCAAATGCTTCGCCTCTTCCATGTGCAATCAGACCTTCGTGAGCAACAATACCATTTCTTAAACCCTCTACCAACATTTCCCTTATATGTAAAGATCCTGCCCTAGGATGGTTATATGGAATATTTGTTAACATACACTAGCTCCATCATTATCAATATCGCACACAAGCATATTGGAATCATATTTACCAAAAATTTTCTGTACGTCTTTCACATCATTATTCTTGATTATGGAAAATATCGTTTCACCAAACATTGCTGTAGAACACATGTAACCATTTGCAAGAAAATCTTCAATAAGGTTCCTACATTTATTACTCATAAAATCTATAGATCTAGCAAACTGTAACGACATATGCATAAAATCATCGATAGATCTCGTCTTACTTAGTTTTGTAAGCATTGCTCCACCAATTCCGTTTATAAGTTGTATTTTATTTGTCAGGAAATCTTTGGTTGAGACAGGAGCAATACAAAATAGTATTACTTTTCTATTACTCAATTGAATTTTTTCTACCATACCAATTCCTGGTGCGCCTACAGCTAGTCTCATTTCAAATCCACCATGAAATTCTGCAAGCACTGTACCAAGACCACATTTACATGTAAAGTCTGCTTTATGTGCGATTTGTGCAGCCTCTACATGACTTAACGGCGTTCCAAGAGCTTCGTTGAGTGCAAGTGATAAACTTAATGCAGCTGCTCCACTAGAACCTAAACCATAACCAATTGGAATTCCCGATTGATGCTCAATAGTTATTTTATATTTTTTATTCATAAGTGGTATGTATTCATTAACTACATACCTTGATACTTCTACATCATTAACTATTTTCCCATTGATCAATATGGAATAATTATTTTTATTTGAGTTTTCAATATTTACTGTTGTCTTGACACCCTTATTGATACAGAAACCAGCTCCAAGTGATCCATTGAGTAATGGATCCTTTTGTGTGATGGGAAATTGAGCAAATCCTGTAATATGACCTGGGGAGAATGCTTCAGCCTGCATGTATGAAAATATCTTTAATGAATATATATAAATAATGTATAAAAAGTATAAATATATAAAAAAGTATAAATGTATATAAATATGGCCAAGTATGCTAGACGATTGCAGAGGATAGGCAGTAGTATTTTGGTATCATTACCAAAGGAATGGATAAAACATAACAAGTTGGATAAAGGTAATACTGTTGTAATCGAGACCGGAAGTGATGATGCTATTGTTGTATATCCATCTGGAACAGAGCAGGATGAATCCAAGGAAATTGTTATTCAATATCCATCAAAATACGCAGAAGCCATAGTGAATGAAATCACAGGTGCATATCTACTGGGTTATGATATTATCAAAGTGAATAGTAGATCGCAGATATCATATGATGATAGGGAGATAATAAAGGAAATAATTGGGAAGATGGTTGGCATGGAAATAGTTGATGAAGACATATATAAAATAACCGCACAATTTTTATTGGATGCTGCAACACTTGATCCAGCAAAGATCCTATATCGAATGAATTCTATTATATCTGGAATGTATAAGGATACTTTAGCGTCATTAACAAACAAAGACCCTAATCTGTTGAGAATAATTGCTAGAAGGGATGACGAGGTAGATAGACAGTATTTTTTACTTGTACGCTTAATCAGGAGTGCAATTATGGATCCAAAACTTGCAAGCAAACTTGATCTTGTTAATATTGATATTCTTGATTACAGAATTGCGGCAAATCTTTTTGAAAGTGCTGGTGATACTATAGTAGATCTTGCAAAGGCGATTTCTTCTAATCAATTGAAGAAATATGGAGAACTTAAAAATGTTGGTGAACGTATAGAAATACTGCAGGATACTGCAATAAGGGCATTTGCAAGGAAAAACAGAGTAGATTCGATAGAAGCGATAAAGCAATATGCGAGGTTCAACGATCTTCTTGAAATCACAAAACAAAACGCTCCCGTGAATATACTGAGTATAATTTATGCGATGGATAATATTGCCCGATGTTGGATTGATGTTGTTGATCTGGTTAAACCTGTACCTTCTGTGTTATGAGTCTCCTACCGGCATTCTTTTTCTGAAAACAAAGCTATGACGTAGGTACTATACACTGGTCTTATCATTTCAAAGAGATAATTACTTGTTCTATACTTGAAACCTTTTAGGGTAATTGAGTAGAAATTTATTCTCTAAATTATCTTTCCAGTTTGTCTAGTCTCTGTACCAACTCCAGATTCTGTAACTTCAATTTATTAATTTCTTCCCTCATCTGCTTAACTTCCTTCGATGCATGCATGGATTCTTTTAGAGATATTACACTTTCTTCTGCCACTCTTTGCACTCTGGGATCTATATCGTTGTTAGCCACCCATTCTATATCAGGAATGTTTTTCGATTCCTGTGTTTCAACTAATGCCTTGATTGCATTAGTCCTTACCCTGAACCATGGATCTTTCAATAATTGCTTCAATTGATCAATAATCTTATCGTTGTTTTTGGCAAACTTTCCAAGAGCAAGCACAGCTGCCTCCCTTATTCTATGGTGTTTTCCAAGTTTAGTATGTTCAATCAATACATGCGAAGCAATATCATCTTTCAATTCTCCAAGACCAGTAAGCGCACCCGATGCTATAACTTCCTTAAAGGAGCTAATTCGTAATGCTTTCAATAAAGTAGCAAAAACTTCCTTTGAGTTAGATTTTCCCAATGATATAGCGCTTTCTGCCTGAACGAAGTAGCTTTCATCATTCTCAAGTATGGGTTGCAGTAAAGATACACATTCTTGTTTTTTGAACTCTCCGATAGCTTTAACAACAGCACGCCTTGCCTTTGGATTCTTTATGTTTAGAGCATCAGTTAGTGTATTATAAGCAGTGTCAGTCTTGATATCTGAAAGCGTTTTGGCACATTGTGAAGATACACCCCAGAAGGAATCGGTAAGCATAGTTTCTTTCAATGCTTCTACAACATCATCGGAATTTAAATTCGAGAGTGCTTTTGCAGCGTAAACTCTCTCTACCATATTTCCATTCTTCAACTGTTCAATAAGCATATTCTTCGGTGCTTTTACCTCCATTCTCTTCAGTAATTTATTATCTGGATCTATACTAAACCACAGTGGTTCAGAATTCAGTGGAATATGAAATATAGATTCTTTCGATTCAATACTAAATGTGATCTGTTTCTTACCCTCTGTACTTATAAGATGAATGTCTATAGGGAATTTATAGATAGGTGTACCATCATCTGTATTCTGTGTCTGTGTTAGGTTTATTGTTGCTATTTTGGAAGAATTATCAAAATCAAATTTAACTTTTAATTCAAGATGTCCTGGCTTGAAGATATACTGTTCGAAGAATTGTTGCATGCTTAAACCAGATATTTCTTCGACACATTTCCTAAAATCATCTGTTTCTGCATTCTTATTACTGAACCTCTCAACATATAATTTGATAGCCTTCCTGAAGATATTGTCATTAACAAGACTTCTTAACATATGTAAAATACATGCGCCTTTTTCATATGCATGACGATCAAAAAGATCATCAGGGTTTTTATATACATTGGTAACTATTGGTCTCTTATAGCGCTTAGAAGCTTCATCAAAATATTCTTCAGCTAACTGCATTATGTAATAATTGAATTCATCCTCGCCTCTGCTATGCAACCATGAAAGCGCCTCGAAGTAAGTTGCAAAAGATTCGTTAAGCCATAGGTGCTGCCAATCTCTACACGTTACCAGATCACCAAACCATTGATGTACAAGTTCATGTGAGACCAAATGATCACTTGTAAAATCTAAATGTGCTTTCTTGTCATGCAGCGTATCCATTGTAAGGGTAGTTGCACTAACATTTTCCATTCCTCCATAAATGAAATCATCGACTGTAGTCTGAGCATACATGCCGTACGGATACTTTACTCCAATATATTCCTCGAAGAACTTTATCATGTTCATTGTGTTTGAAAACGAGAGTGATGCTTTATCGACTTGTGCTTCTGGTACATAATATAATAAATCAATACCATTGTAATTCTCCTTTATCTCCTTATACTTTCCAATAACTATCGATGTCAGATATGCGGGATGTGGATGCCCCTCCACCCAATGATATTTTACAAGATCTGTTCCAGTCACATCTACCAACTTCCCATTAGATATCACAACAAACTCATTTGGAACTTCAACAATAATTTCGCTCGTGAATTTCATGTCCGGATGATCGAAACAGACAAACCAGTACTTTGATTGTGTGGTTTCGCCTTGAGTCCATGCCTGAACTTGCTTGTTAGGATAATTATTATCTGGTTTTACGAAATAGAAACCCTGTCTGGGTTTTGTATCATAATCGATTGAAAGTGTAATTGTTTCATCTTCAACTGTAGGTGTGGGAAGTTCTATTCTTAGTTTGTCATCAAGTATTTTGAATTGTAATGATTGTTCATTTACACGTGTAGATCGTATATTTAATTCGGCCGCATCAAGTATTATGTGATCTAACTTATCCTGTATTATGTTTATCGTAAGCGTTTGTTTACACGTGATACTCTTTTCATCGAAATCTGGCTTCAGTTCAATTTTCATATGCTTAATTATGAACTGTTTGGTTGGAATGTAATGCGGCCTGCTTCCGATTAGTTCGAATTTCTTTCCAGTTTGGGCTGACATGAACTAACATTCCTATTCAATACGTAATAAATATTTGGAAAAGATCTCATGTTTAATCTCTTTTCAATGTAGATTCTGTTCTAAGTTTTTGTATGATCCTCTTCACATATCCATGGGAAGTCAGGACGCCTTCAACTTTGTTTTGACCGTCAATGATGGTAATAAGAACAATTTTCACTCATATTCTTTATTTTCGCCTTGACTTCATCAGTCATACTACGGCCTTCGCACCTACAGGTTTCAATATCATCTATGACTACCTGTATAATGGACAATTTGAAGATATATTTCGCTTATGTGATATTGATCCACACAATGAATATTGTATTTCAATGGTTTAAACTTAAGCAGTAATTTCTTTAATATTATAAAAGAAAATCTGATGAGATATCAGTCGAGATGCATATCTTCATATCCTGGTGTCCTAGGATCAGTGCAGGTTAGTCTCATCAAATATGATATCTTCATCAAGCATTAAATTTAACCTTTCGACTTGTATGTCAGTATTGCGTAAGCAGTCTTTGCATCCTGAATTTTACCATTTAAAACCATCTTCACAGCATCATCGATGTTTATCTTTACAATAGTAATTTGCTCATCTACATCCATCTCATGAATTTTTACTTCTTGCAAGTCATTTGCAACAAAAAAATATATTATTTCAGTGGAGTATCCGGGAGTCATGTAGCATTGCCCGAGCAGTTCAAGATTTCCTGCTTTGTATCCGGTCTCTTCAATAAGCTCTCTTTTAGCACATTCCGCAGGACTTTCTCCTTTTTCCAATGTTCCAGCCGGAATTTCGTATAATTCTTTTTCAACAGCATACCTATACTGCTTTTCCATAATTATCATATTACCAATTAACGGAAGTACAGCAGCAGCGCCGCTATGTTCAATAACTTCCCGTGTAGTTTCTCTTCCATTGATCTGTACTTTATCAACTCTAACACTGATTATCTTCCCATCGTATACGCGTTTACTATCAATCATATCGCTTCATGTATTAATACACCGCTTAAATGTATCCATCAATTCATCAATTGTATGGCTGAGATAACCAAAAAATTAAAACGGAAGGAGAACCAACATTGATGAATATAATTGATGAAATTGCTAGAGCGATAAGGAAATCAAGATAAATGACGAATAGCAAGTGTTTTCGTTACATGTTCAACTACTGTTACAACTATGGAATATGAGTTAGGGTTATTGAATGACTTTTCAAACATATCGGAAAGAATTCTATTGAAGAAATAACTTATGAGTATGAAGAGAGCTAGGTATTGGTAAAAGCATACAAGAACATGAAAGAAGAAGTAGATGTAAAACATATGAATCTTTACAAGTAATAGAAACTAATCTAACCTTTCAGATTATGTAGTCTTATCGGAGATAATATATTAATGACATTATACTCACTCTCAAGTCAATATATCCCTTCTTGATATTCACAAATAATTGCTCTAATAACATGAAATAGATTTCTCATAAAACCCGTTATAGTTATATTACTTCCATCCATATTGAGCAGTGATGGATGATGGAGAAATGGAAATCCCAAAATCCGTGCGTCCTATAATGATGCAAGGTGTCGAAGAAACCAAGTTGGGAGAAGGAAATGGTGCAAGGAAGCAATACCGTTATGGTAATTTGCATATTCGCGAATACGATGATAAATATGTTGTTCATACAGATAAAGTAGATCCTAAGAAAGATCCTTTTGGTCACTTGATAAAAGATTCTCCAGAAACTTTGATCGGTATTGCTTCTAGCATCTACTTTGGTAAGGAAGTAGGAAGTTATGTGTTCAACAAAAGAAAAGAAAAATCAAAAAATATATTATTAGAAAGCTTGCTAATGGGAGGCCTAGCATCTTTAACAATTGGATATCTAGGCTACAGGTTTGGTAAGCAGATAAGGAAACTGAAGTGATCTAAATGGTAAATGGAATAAGGGGTAGGGCTATCCAAGTCGCATTAACATTGTTACCAATTGTAATCAATTTCAAATATGATAGGAAGGAATGGGTTAGGAAAGAAGGAAAGAATGTTAACGAGGAAAAGTTTAGGAAGCATGCTAGGAAAGCTGTAAATATTTTCATAAATTTGGGCCCATCTTTTATAAAGTTAGGACAGTGGCTTTCAACTAGAGCAGATATTTTACCTCAACCATACTTGGAAGAATTTGCAAAATTACAGGACGATGTTACACCAGCACTGTTCGAACCAGTAAGAGGAATCATAGAACAGGAACTAGGACCCATTGAGCAGATATTCGATTCCTTCGATACCACATGTATTTCTGGTGCAAGTATGGGACAGGTGTACCGTGCGCGTTACAAAGGTAGGGAAGTAATCGTAAAGGTAAACAGACCCAACATTCATGAAATTGTTGCGAAAGATATAGCAGTTTTAAAGAAGCTCTTGCCATTGGGAATACGTTTTGTGGATAAAAACATAGCATTCTCTGCAGGATCAATGTTTGCTCAGTTCATAGAAACAGTTTACGAAGAGATGGATTACAAGATGGAGGCGGAGAACCTCGTACGTATAAAGAAAAACCTATCCGGTGAAACAAAAGTGATAATTCCGAATATATATCCTGATAGGAGTACAAGCAAGGTTCTAACTTTAGAATATGTATCAGGTGTAAAGGTAACAGATGCAAAGAAACTAGATGAGATGGGAATAGATAAGGCCAAACTCGTGATCAGAATTCATAGGTTATTCTTTATGATGCTTCTTAGACACGACATTTTCCATGCCGATCCTCATCCTGGTAATATCTCTGTTACAGAAAACGGTTCCATTATACTATATGACTTTGGGATTGTAGGAAGACTTGATAATGAAACAAGACTTCAGCTTGTTCGATTGTACCTTTCACTGTTAGACAAGGAACCTTCCAGAACAGTAAATGTTTTACTTGCATTAGGTGCACTCTCACCAGAAGCGAATAGACATGTCGTTGAAAAGGGAATAAGTTTTGCGATACAAGAACTTCATGGAAAGAAAATGGATCAGATGGAAGTCAGAGCGTTTATGGAGCTTGCCAATAAGACACTGACAAGGTTTCCGTTTAGACTTCCAAAACAGCTTGCACTATATATGAGGATGGCATCAATACTTGAAGGGATCTATCTCACACTAAAAGTTGAGTTTCAATTCGTCAAAGTACTGAGATCATTGCTTGAGGAGGAAGGTCTTATGAAGGAAGCTTATGTTGAGGAAGTAAAGCATACATTCAGTAGGTTTCTAAGATCATTAAACGATTCAATGACGGTTACTTCATTATTGAAATCATATTTAGAGAATTCTAACATTATTAATGGAAAACATAGTAAGAACATATTGATTTCTGGCAGTGTTCTAACATCATCTGTAATAATAGGCTCATCCATTATAATGCAATCGAATCCTTTATGGGGCCAGATTGGATTAATAGTATCAACTGTAATTATGGGTGTATCGATAATAATGAATAGAAGACGTTGATCATTGTATCGTTATTGAACCTACATCGCTTATAGGTATGCGTATCTCAATCACACCATTTTCATAGGTTGCTTTTCCCAGAGATTCTTCCCCTTCCTTGATCTTTATAGGTAGATGTATTTTCTTTTCAACTCTCAATGGTCTTTGCTTGTAGTAAGAACTTCCTGTGTGTTCAACAGGTTCTCTTGTTGCACTAATAGAAAGTGTGTTATCATTTATTCTAAGTGTGATATCCTTCTTTTCAAACCCAGGAACATCAGCAATAACAACTAGTTCATTGCCATCTTCTACAATATCAACCGGTGGTGAAACAAACTCGAAGAATTCTCTGGACTTATTGCCTATCTCCTTTATAAACTCTTTAGTCATATATATTCCCAATCCCATGAAATATTTTAGTCTTTGCTAGATATATGTTTTAATCTTATCATTTCCTTTACAAGATAAACTTCAAGTAGAAGTTTTTATTTCCATTCCAAGCATGGATCATGTGCTAAAGGAAATAATTGAGAAGGCAACATCAGTAAGGGGGACACAGTTTTCCATGATGATCAGGAATGTGTTATCAATACATCAACAAGAAAGAGGTAAAGGTGTAATAGGGAATTCGATAGTTGAGGAAGGGCTTGTCAGAGTTAAACAGGGAAGAAAGTTAATACTTGTTGGTGATCTTCATGGAGACTTGCAGAGTTTAGCTCTAATACTGCAAAAGAGTGGCTTCCTTGATGATCTTTCAAGCATAATAGTATTCTTGGGTGATTATGGCGATAGGGGAAGAGAATCTGTAGAGGTATATTATGTAACACTTTACCTGAAGATGAGATATCCTGATCGTATCATACTTATGCGTGGTAACCATGAAGGTCCAGATAGTATGTCTTTTCACCCTCACGATCTTCCAGATCAATTGTTAATCAAATTCGGCAATACTAGCCAGTTGATCTATACACAATTACACTCATTATTTGATCTAATGTATCATAGTGTTATAATACAAAATTCATATCTGATATTGCATGGTGGTGTTCCAACAAATTTTAAAACAGTAGATGATATAGCAATTGCAAACAAGACAAATATGAAAACACGGCATCTAGAAGAGATATTATGGAACGATCCGAGAGAAATGGAGGGATCACAGCCTTCAGTAAGGGGCTACGGGAATTATTTTGGTAAAGATGTAACAGAAAGGGCGTTGAAAGTAGTTAATACTAAAGCACTGATAAGGGCTCATGAGGTGTGTGATGGGTTTAAGGTAGACCATGAAGGATTGGTTCTTACGCTATTTTCCTGTAAGACCCCATATGGAAACAAGGATGCAGCTTACCTTGAAATCAACCAAGATAGTTACAACTTTAATGCCGAAGAACTTTCAAGAATAGTAGAATTAATCTGAGAGTATCATGAAGGGTATAGAGAGATGCTAGTCATAATAGAAGGCAATGATAAAGCTGGTAAGGCAACTCAAACACGGTTGCTTAGAGAGGGTCTGGAGAAGAAGGGTTTCAAAGTAGCCGATCTGGCATTTCCTGTTTATGATACAAAGATAGGGAAAGAGATTAAGGCGTTTCTAAATGATGAGAGAGAGTATTCGATACAGGTTAGGCATATGTTACTCTCTGCAAATAGATGGGAGAAGAAGGCTGAAATCGAAAAATTGTTGGGAGAAAACAAAGTTGTAATATTTAATAGATATTATCAATCGAATTTGGTTTATGGTTTAGCAAGCGGTTTGAAACTGGAGTGGTTACAGGCATTAGATGAAGGTTTGTTTAAGGGAGATATTGTAATAGTGTTAGATGTTGCTCCAGAAGTTTCAATACAGAGAATGACCGGTAAGGGGGATATCTTCGAAATGAACGATGACGTAATGTATAATGTATCAAAATTATATAGGGAACTTGCTGTTAAATATGGATGGATTCTGGTTAATGGTTATAGAAGCAGGGAAGACGTTCATAGGGAAATAATACAAATTGTTGAAGATGGAATGAAACAAAAACATTAAGACCGCATTGTATTATGTATCTGGTATGGCCTTCACTCCTGTAAGTGAGATAAGTGATCCGGTTCATGGTTACATTTATCTATCTGAAGTAGAGCGTGATATTGTTGATACATATGTTTTTCAACGATTACGTAGAATAAGACAGCTTGCAGGAGCACATTTAACCTATCCAGCTGCACAGCATTCCAGGTTTGAACATTCTCTTGGTACAATGCACATTGCTGGGCTTGCTGGAAATGTTTTGGTGAACAAGGGATATTTCGATGGAGATGAGATTCAAAATCTCAGACTTGCTGCATTGTTACATGATGTAGGACATGGACCCTTTTCTCATTTATTCGAAGAAGTAATGGCTGAGCGGAGTAATGTTACACATGAAGATATAGGAAGGAAGATAATACAACAAACAGAAATCAAAGATATTCTTGACAAACATGGTTTTGATTCAAAAGCAATCACTATGCTATCTTTTGGGAAATCAAAGCTATTGTTTCTTAATGAACTAATTGCTGGTGGGCTTAGTGTAGATATAATGGATTATTTGCAAAGAGATTCATACTTTACGAGTGCAGAATACGGAAAGATCGATGCTGAACGTATAATCAATTCCTTTGAAGTATATAACAATAAACTTGCACTTGATAAAGCTGCGTTATATTCGTTCGAGTCAATGATGATATCAAGATATGAAATGTTCAAAGCTGTTTATTTTCACAAAACTGTACGATCAGCAGAAATTATGATGTTACGCTCTATGATACTTGCAGATGAAGAACTACATCTTACAGATGCATCGTTAAAAAATTATCTTGAATTTACCGATGATGCTACCATGGTCCGATTGATCACTTTGCAGCAAAAAAATAAACAACTGAAGCTTGCAGCAAAACTGGCCAGAGATTATAGAGACAGAAAACTGTTAAAATGTGTCTTTGAAAAGATTCTACATAAAAGCGACAGTATAATAAGAAAAGTACTCAGTAAAAGACTACTGAAGAACATGACTGAAGAAATAGCAAAAAGTGCTGGTGTTGAAGCAAATCATGTTTATATTGATGTTTCGAAGGCTCCCTCTGTCCCGTTAACACCTACAAAGGAAGAACTAAACGCGATAGTACTGATAGGCAAGAATATTAATGGAAAGAAAATTCATCACACGTTGCCAATAAGCGAGATCCCGTTAATAAGCTCAATTTCTGGTTTCATGGATATGATAAGAGTTTATACTACAATTGAAAGCAGAACTAAAGTTGAAAAAGCTGGGAAAAAGGTTTTAGGTACAGGTATGGAATCATGGTATGAAAAAGTTAGTATGTGAAAGGTGTATATGATGAAAAAACGTATTGTAATTAAATTAAGTGGAAGTGTATTTGGTGAAACCGCAAACAAGAAATCTTTAATGAAGTATGCAAAGATGTTGAAATCGATCGGTAGAAAAATGCAGATTGTTGTTGTTGCTGGTGGTGGATATATAGCTAGATACTACATCAATCTAGCACGTGAACTTGGAGTAGATGAAGCTAGTTTGGATGAATTGGGTATTGAAGTATCTAGATTAAACGCACAGCTGTTTGTTTATGCATTGGGCGATGCAGCTTATCCACATATCCCGACGAATTTACATGAAATTGTTGTTGCGTTGGAAACTGGTAAGATTGTTGTTGCTGGTGGGTTGCATCCAGGTCAGAGTACAAATGCAACATCTGCACAGATAGATGAAAAGATCAATGCCAATACGTTCATCAATGCTACTGACGTTGTAGGTATCTATAATGCAGATCCAAACAAATACAAAAACGCAAAATTATTCCGATCAATAGGAATTCGTGAATTACAAAATATGATTGTTCACGAGAGCACTATGGCTGGAGCATATGATCTGATGGATATAGTAGCGTTGAAAGTTATAGAAAGATCTAAACTCACTACAAGAGTAGTAAAATCAGATCCAAGTGTTATAAAACGTGCTGCTTATGGTCATAATGTAGGAACGATAATAATTACTTGATGGCTTTTACCATTCCTCTGAATTCCTTGAAACCTTCAATAATCATCTTTTCAAAAATTTTCTTTGCTTCTTCATTCGATAATGGTTTTGTTTGTGCTTTTGCATAACCATCTTCATCACAAATTATAACCAGCATATTATCATTATCTATATCTTCTATTGCTACCAGTTCCTTTTCTCCTACTGGTTCAAATCCACCATTTACCTGTTTAACTATTTTAGTTAGGAATGCAAAACCAGAATATGTGAAAAGTTTATGTTGAGACTTCCTTGCTCTTTGTTGTCCCATTAGTGTTGCCTCGTGATATTTCACAAACTTTTTTCCTAGTCAACGTGTATAAACTTTTTTCATATGTATACATGAAAACTTTAAATGATAATTGAAATTTAATTCAAAATGTGTTTAATAAAGGCCTTATGGGTACCATGATTGCTGGTGTTTGTGTTATTATATTACTTTTTATAATGACTTCCAGCGGCATATTAAGACTTCCACAGGATCAACAAGAATTTGTAATTAAGGATGTTGTATTGAATTTGAGAAGCTTAGACCTTGTGTCTGTAGATGAAGAGAAGGCCATAATACAAGTAGGATTTAATGCGTTCAACCCTAATATGAACTCGGTTGTGCTTGAGTCTATACGGTACAACTTATATGCAAATGGAATAAGAGTAGCCAGTTCGGAAATAGGTGAAAGACCAGAAGGTTTCGCAACAGGTACTGGAAGGACTTTCACTATGTACAGGGAGTTCTCCTTGACTCTGAATGACAAGGTTGAAGTAAAAAACACTGAACCTCTTATCCAAATATGGAACGATCTTCTGAACAATAAAATTCAGTGGCGTGTTAGTGGTACCTTCTTCGTTACCGATCCTGTAAGAGCCGGTGGACAGGAGCTAAACTTTGATTTTACAATTTAATATCATTCCTACTTCTTGAATCCCAATAGCCTTTCCAGTGTTAAATTAGAGTATTTTTTTTGCTGTATGTAACATCTTTCGTAGTATGGACACGTTATACATGTTTCCGATGGTTCCAATATAGGTGTCTTCTCCTCCTTAAGAAGTGTGCTGAAGACCCTTGCTCTTCTCATGATTTCTTCGAACATATGCTTGTCCTTCGTAAATGCAAATTCTACAGATCTGCCGTCGTTAGTCATGTAAACAATAATTCCTTCCATCTTATCAAATATCCACATAGTTGTATTTAGATTCAGGAGATCCTTTGGATTGGGTGTCTTTGGTAATTTATCTATTATTTCAAACTTGATCACTATATCGTCAACAATTGTATCTGCGTAGCTTACAAGGGAAAGATCAGAATCTATGTTGTACTCCTCTATTGCACTATTTTTGATTGACCTACGCATGCCATCACTAATTATTGTGGAGACCTTCTGCATGTTGGTTGGAAGAAGAGGGCTCTTTCTATCATAGTATGACTTGCGTAGACAAGTTACAATTTCCTTTACATGTATTATTCGATTATTGGTTTTATCTATTTGGAAATAAAAGTCCCTGTATATATGATCCATGGTTTTCTGTATAATGTCTTTCAGGTTTCTGTCTCCTAGCATATGTATAGAACATGGTTTTCAGGTTTATTAAGATGATAACAGAAAAAGATCAGTAAAGTTAAAATGCCCTAATGTTGGCATTTATTTTATATGGATACAAATTCTGCTCTAGAACAAATAATTAATAAAGTTTTATCGCAAGCAGAAAGTGATATGATATCAAAAATTGATGTTGCCTATGATGATGCTGAAAAAAAATTAATGGCTTCAAAACACATTATAGAATCTGATTATAATAAAATTATGGATGATGCTAGAAAACAGGCAGAGAACCTAAAGAAACAGATCGTGGGAAATAGTAGACTCTCTACAAGAAACAAACAGTTGGTGCTGATTGAGGAAGCTGTGTCAGATGCGTTTGAAAAGGCAAAGACAAAGATCGACTCGGTAAGAAGTAGTAATGAATATGTTTCCATGATGAAGAAACTATTGGAGGACGGTCTTAATTCTATCAATGCAGAAGAAGTAATAGTGGAATGTAATGGGAAGGATAGGGATGTTGTAAAGAAAATGGCTTCGGAATTGGGACTAAATCTTAAAATGAAGATTAACATTAGTGAAGAGGCGATAGATGTCCTTGGTGGACTAAGAGTCATGTCTAAAGATGGTTCTATGGTTTATGATAATACGTTAGACTCAAGAATAGAACGTCTGAAACCCATCATAAGAAAAGATATCGCTATAATGTTCAAGTGATACATATGGTAGCAAAAGGTAGAATAGTCTGGATTAGTGGACCAGCGGTAAAGGCAGATGGTATGGCAGATGCTAAAATTTATGAAACAGTTCATGTTGGAGAATCAAAACTTATAGGTGAAGTAATCAGGTTAACTGGCGATATTGCTTTCGTGCAGGTTTACGAGTCTACTGCTGGTCTTAGACCAGGTGAACCTGTTGAGGGTACTGGTAAGCCATTAAACGTCCTTTTAGGTCCAGGTATAATCGGTAGGATTTATGATGGAATACAGAGACCGTTGGATGATATTGCAAAGCGTTCTGGTACTTTTATTGGTAAAGGTATAAGCACAATGCCTTTGGATTTGAAGAAGAAATACAAGTTTATGCCAACTCTTAAGATAGGCGATGAAGTGCTAGCAGGAAGTAAGATAGGAGAAGTGGATGAGACACCGTTGGTTTTGCATTCTATAATGTTACCACCAGATCATCCTGGGGGTAAAATAACTACTATTGAGAAGGAAGGAATCTATGATCTAGAGCATCCAATAGCTACTGTTCAACATAATGGTAAAGATACTGAAGTTTTGTTATACCAGTATTCGCCGGTAAGAAAACCAAGGCCATATTTGCAAAAACTTGATCCAAACATTCCTTTGATAACTGGTCAACGTATCATCGACACATTCTTTCCTATAGCAAAGGGAGGTACCGGTGCCATACCAGGAGGTTTCGGAACTGGTAAGACGGTAACACTACACCAGATAGCTGCATGGGCAGACTCGAAGGTCGTTGTTTATATAGGATGTGGCGAACGTGGCAACGAAATGACGGAAGTATTAAGAAAATTCCCTGAACTTATAGATCCTAATTCTGGGAGACCACTTATGGAGCGAACAGTACTTGTAGCAAATACAAGTAACATGCCAGTAGCTGCAAGAGAGGCAAGTATCTACACTGGTGTAACCATAGGAGAATATTACAGGGATATGGGCTATGATGTTGTGCTTGTTGCAGATTCAACTAGTAGATGGGCAGAAGCGTTGAGGGAGATGAGTGGAAGGCTTGAGGAAATGCCTGCAGAGGAAGGATATCCATCATATCTTGCTTCAAGGTTAGCTGAATTTTACGAGCGGGCAGGAAGAGTCAAGGCATTGGGTACACCAGATAGAACTGGATCTGTAACACTTGTTGGAGCAGTGTCACCATCAGGTGCTGACTTTACAGAACCAGTGACTACACATACTATCAGATTCATCAAGACCTTCTGGGGACTTGATACACAGCTTGCTTATTCTAGACATTATCCATCAATTAATTGGATGTCAAGTTATTCAGGCTACCTCAAAGATATATCAAAGTGGTGGATAGAAAATGTGAGTAAAGAGTGGTATAATCTAAGAGGTGAAGGTTATTCCATTCTTCAGAGGGAAGATACACTGAAGGAAATCGTTCGTTTGCTCGGTCCGGAAGGATTACCTGAAGAAGAGAAACTTGTGCTTGAAGTGGCTAGGATGATCAAGATTGGTATACTACAGCAGAGTGCTTACGATAAGATTGATACTTATTGCGTTCCGGCGAAACAGTTGAAATTATTGAAAATTATAGTTGAATTCGGTAAGGAAGCAAACAAAGCACTTAAAGAAGGTGCTTCGCTACCAGATATCACTAAGATGCCTATAATTACTAGATTGCTCAAGGCAAAATTTGAAATTCCTAATGATCAACTAGAAAAATTTGATGAACTTGCTAATGATATGATTATCCAATTCAAGCAATTAACTGGAAAACAAGAGGTTGAGCACTAGTTGGCTGAAGCAAGTATGGAGTATACAAAGGTTCAAGAGATCAAAGGTCCACTAATAGTAATAGACGGTGTAACTAAAGCCTCATTTGATGAACTTGTTGAAATAGAAACTGTAGATGGTGAAACGAGGTTAGGGAAAGTATTAGAGATTGGCTTTGGTAAAGCAGTAGTTCAGGTCTTTGAAGGTACCTATGGTCTAAGTATAACCGGTACTAAGGCAAGATTTTTGGGTAAGACTATGGAGATGCCTGTCTCGCAGGAACTTTTGGGTAGAGTATTTGATGGTTTGGGTAGACCTATTGATGGTTTACCAGAACCCATAGCTGAAGATTTTCTTGATATAAACGGTTCTCCCATTAATCCTGAAATGCGTGACTACCCAGAGGACTTTATCCAGACGGGTGTTTCTGTTATTGATGGTATGCTTACACTTGTAAGGGGACAGAAACTTCCCATCTTTTCTGGTTCTGGGATGCCACACAACACACTTGCAGCTCAAGTTGCAAGGCAAGCAACTGTGTCGGGAAGTGGTGAGGAATTCGCGGTTGTTTTCAATGCAATTGGAGTGCAACATGGTGAAGCACAGTATTTCAAACGGAGCCTTGAAGAAAGCGGTGCGTTAAGGAGAAGTGTACTTTTCCTTAACCTTGCTGATGATCCCGCAATTGAAAGGATCATAACTCCTAGAGTTGGATTAACAGTAGCAGAATACCTTGCATTCGATCTTGGCATGCATGTTCTTGTTATCACTACAGACATGACAAACTATGCTGAAGCGCTAAGAGAGATAAGTGCTGCCAGAGAAGAAGTACCAGGTAGAAAGGGCTATCCAGGCTATCTATACACCGATCTTGCAATGCTCTATGAGCGTGCTGGTAAGGTGAAAGGGTTGAAAGGTAGTATAACGCAGATGCCAATATTATCGATGCCATCAGATGACATTACGCATCCAATCCCAGATCTAACCGGGTATATTACTGAAGGCCAGATCGTGCTTAGTAGAGAGCTATTCCAAAAGGAAGTGTATCCTCCAGCTGGTGTGCTTATGAGTCTAAGTAGGCTGATGAAGGATGGTGTAGGAGAAGGTAAAACCAGAAGCGACCATATGGAAGTTAGTAATCAAATGTATGATGCTTATTCAAGATCCCAAGAGGTGAGAGCTTTATCTGAAATTGTTGGTAAGGCAGGTCTCACTGATGTTGACCTGAAATATTTGGAGTTTGGTAATCAATTTGAAGAGCGTTTTCAAAGACAGAGTGACGATGAAAATAGAACGTTGGAAGAAACTCTTGGTAGGGCATGGGATGTACTATCATTACTACCAGAAGGCGAATTGACAAAGATTAAAGAGAATTACGTAAAACAATACTATAAGGCGAAATAGATGCCAGCTTCTATTGCAAAAGGTGTTCTTCCAACAAAGATCGGACTTATCAGGCTCAAACGTTCTCTGAAGTTAGCAAAGGTGGTTTATAAAATACTTGATGATAAAAGAGAAGTTATACTGAAAAAAATTGACGAAATGATCGGAGAAGCTAATAAGGCTAGGGAAGGCATGTGGGACCCTTTAGAAACTATCTATTCTGCTGTGTTTGACTCTTATCTCTCTCTTGGAACTGTAAAATTGGAATCAATTGCAATGTTTACACCTTCTAGTGTGGAAGTTGATGTTAATGTAAATTCAATAGTTGGCGTCAAAGTTCCCACACTTCAGGTATCAACAAAAAACTTGGAGTCGTTATCGTATGGTTTTGCTGATACTAATGCTGCCGTTGATAACGCAGCAAAACTGATAAAAAATATTCTACCAATAATATGCAAGGCGGCTGAATTTGAAAATGCTATACTCAGTTTAGCGAAGGAGTTAGAAAGAACGCGAAAATTACTTAATGCCTTGGAATATATTATTATGCCTCAGTATAAAAACTCTATACGATTCATCGCTGCTACACTGGAAGAAACAGAGCGATTTGAATTCGTAAGATTGAAGAAGGTCAAGATTGTGTTAGAGAAGAAGAGGGTGAATGTGTGATGGGTGGATCAACAAAGGAGCTGTACAATGAAGCTGAAAAGAAGTTAAGACTAGAACGCGACAGAGCAGTTGAAAAGATCAAAGAAGAACTGAATACAACCAAACAAAAGACACTTGCAAAATAATAAAAATTTTGTAATGGAATATGTTTCTCCATGTATTCAACGCAAAAAATATGTTTTATAACGTGGTAATGATATTATCTTCATGATGAAAATCAAACGTTCTTTACCAAAGGCTTATAAACAACATTACGGCAGCAAGTTTATAAGAAAATGATGAGAAGAAGTTTCTCGATTTTCTCTATTTTATGATAAAAGAAGTGAAAAGAAAATTGAACGAATTAGGTAAGAGAAGAAGACATGAAGTGTTAGGATTATTGCTAGTGGTACTAGCAATATCAATATTGAGTACAGTGACTACTCAAGCATTCGCGCAGGAGGCTGGAGGTGGTATGGTTGGAGCTAAGTTGTTAGGTGCAGGATTGGCTTTTGGTTTAGCAGCACTTGGTGCTGGTATAGGTCTTGGATATGTTGGTGCAGCAGGTCTTGCAGCTATAAGTGATAACCCAAAGATGCAGTCTAAGGTCTTCATATTCATCGGAATGGTAGAATCTATAGCAATATATGGTATAGTTATGATGTTCATTATATTGGGACAGTGAGCATAAAAACACAAATAATTATTTATATTTTATTTGATTTACCAAGTTATTAGATCTTAAAATATCGTTTAATAAAGAAAGACTTTAAAGATGTTGTAAATGCATTTCAATAAGTGGCAATAGCTAAATTAATGAAAGCAACGTTGATTCTTCCTAGAAACGAAGCTGCGCAAGCAGTAAGTAGTCTGGCGGAACTCGAATGGTTTCATTCTTTATCACAAGGTTCAGAATACATAAACATAGAACTTGACAATTTGTTGTTAAGAGCCCAGAAATTATTTCAGTCTATAGATGAGATTGTCAGGGCACTGAGCATTCCTCTAGAAACTGGTATAATAGCTACGATGTTCCATGGTGCACCGAAGGGAAAGATGCAATTTGTTGTAGAAGATCTACAACATCTTATTTCTGATCTGGAATCCAAGTCAAAAACAATAGTTGACGAAGCCAGATCTCTTCTTAACGAACGTGGCTCGGTCAAAAGGTTACTCGAAGAACATCAAACATTACTAGACGTATTAAAGGTTGTATCAAGTATAAACCTTGATCTTACAGAGATCAACAATTTAAAGAGATTTTATTCAAACATGTTTATAATTAATGCTAAAGAGGTACCAGAAATAGAAAGAGTACTTGATCTACCAGTTATAAAGATGGGTTTGAACGAAATGAAGGTTGTTCTAGTTATATTTGGAACTAGAGAAGACTCTGAACGAATATCAAAAGTATTTAGGAGTTTTGATGCGCATGAATTCGTAATACCTTCTCATCTACCACAGAACCCTAGTGAGGCATATAAACAAGTAGACCAGAAGATCAGAGAACTGGAAAAGAGACATGAAGAACTGGAAAAGAACACAAAGAAGATCAGGCTTACCATATCAGCAAAGATATTATCATTTCATGAATGCACGAGGATTACAAAAGATGTTTTAGAGACGATGAGAAAACCTGGTGGTACAAAAAACTTTGCGATAATTCAGGGTTATATACCAAGTATAATGGAGAAGAAGATGCGTAAACTATCTAAGGACTGGGTATGCGCTATAGACGAAGTAAAGGAAAACGATGAAGAACATGATAAGGAGGTACTTCCTTCTCTGCTCACAAATACCAAATATTTAAAAACATTTGAAGTCATAACGTCAACGCAAGGTATACCTAGGTACGGGGAGATAGATCCCACGCCGATGATTGCATTCGTCTGGCCACTATTCTATGGTCTTATGTTTGGAGATCTTGGTCATGGTTTACTACTTTTCGGTTTAGGTATGCTGCTTAGAATTAGAGGACTGGGCGGCACAAGAACATGGGGTACTTTATTGGCGGCTAGTGGTGTAGCTGCAGGCATTGCCGGTTTGATTACAGGAGAATTCTTTGGATGGCATATACATGAAGTTGTAATACTAAACTACATAACACATTACATCCCATTCATAGGAATACTTCAGGTTTCAGAGCTTTCGTTTGAGCAAGTGATTTTGGTGCTTAAAATCTCTATAGCCATAGGTATAGTTCATCTTGTAAGTGCTTTTGTGTTGAACATTAAGAGAAAACTAACGGAGGGTAAGAAACACGAAGTCTATACCCATGGTATACCTATACTTGTAATGTATGGTGCTGTTGTTGCACTAATACTTGCAGCCATAGGTTCTGGGTATGATATAATAGGTATGTTTGGTGTAACAGAACGCGTTCATAGCGAACCAGTACCATGGATAACCTTCATAGTTGGTGAATGGGCAACTGTAGAAGTGATTGCAAAGATCTCTGTCCCGATCTTATTTGCTATGATAGCTATCATGATGTTAGGTCATATCATGGAGGAAAAACATAGGAAGGCACATGGGTTGGAGACTGAAGGTGGAGGTATCATGGGTGCGGTAGTTGAAATAATAATGGTGCGAACGATGGAATTGCTATCACACACAATAAGCTACAGCAGACTGGGTATAATGCTTCTTGTACATGTAGCACTTTTGATTACTGTTAATGATGCATATATTTACAATATGAGTAAGGGAAGTATAGGTCTTGGATTAGCATTGCTTGTAGGAGGTAATATAGGAATTATAATGATAGAGGGTCTTATAGTCTACATACAGGCAATAAGATTACACCTTTACGAGTGGTTCCCCAAGTGGTATGAGGGAGAAGGAAAGGAGTTCAAGAAGATCATACCACAGATGCTATATACAAGTTTGCTATGGGAAAAGAAGAAGTAGGATTTATTCTACGAGTAAAAGTTTTGACATCACATTATCTGTAGGTACCTTCAGTTCAACTGCTGATGCAATTATTGCAAGGTTTCTTACTTCTATCATTTTTAGTTTTATAATAGAGATCATAGTGGCATAATTGAACATCTTTCTGAATGTTCCTAAGTACTTCCTAAATAATATCTCTTCAAAAGATCTTTCAAGGTTCGTAATTATTTCTATATCATTCGTTAGCTGTGGTGTTATATCTTTATATACAGTATTTCCGAGTTCGATCATAGCATCGTTAATATTTTCAGCTTTTATCATCTTTTGAATTATATCGTCAGTAATAGTAGAAGTAGCTCCAACTACAATTTCCTTTACCTGTTGCTCATTAAGACCCCAGAACTTAGCCCGCAAAATGCTTAAAACATTGTAAGCATCTATTTCAGGTATAACTACTGCCTTCACATCTGTTTCCTTACCCGATGTTGCGAGTCCCTTTGCAAGTGCTTTATAAAACACATGATCAAGAAATACATCAAATACTTGCAAGTCTCCTTTTTCTTTGTATATATTTACGGCTTTCTGTGCATCATCACCAAATTCACTACCGGCTAAACTGGTTATGGCTTCGTCAAGATCCTTTCCAACAAGTGCTTTAACAATTATATCACGTCTACCTACAAGTTCTTCTGCACGCAAGTTAACATGTGGTAAGATCTCTTCGTAAAGTCTACCAGAAGCTTTACCCTTTAGAATCACTTTAAGGTTCCATATGATGTAGCGCACAAAGTAAGCGTTTAATACATCTGAACCTCCAGCTATATTGGCCATACTAGCATGGAAATTCACTAGATCTTCTCGTAGAGCATTTTCCACGCTTACAGCAGTATAGGGTTTTTGTAGCTTGGAGACAGCGTCAAGATAAATCGTGTTTTTTATTCGTGTAACAAGTTCGTCTATATCTCTAGATTCTGCCAGTGTATGCATAGAATCTTTGTAAAGTAATTTACCTTTAGCAGTAAAGGACTTTACTGAACCAAATATTCGGTGTGGCATACTAATACGTGTCAATGTAATTTATCAAATATTAATCAAAACTATGTGATTTTAATCTTTTGTAAAACCACATTCATTTGAATGGTGTTTCTAGTGTAAGTAATGAAGAGGGGGAAAGCGGATCACCAAATATAGTGATGAATCACACTAGCAAGTATCATATGTATAGGAATAATTCATAAGAACCACTTTCATGGCTAGGTATATGACAGATGTTTCAGAGGCGATGGATCATGAGATCAGAAATAAGATATCCCGAGGAATAAAGCGTGNAATATTACCAATTGGTTCCATAGAACAACATGGTACACACTTGCCTGTTGCTACAGATACCATAATTGCAGAGGAGGTTGCCAGAAGACTTTCTAAGTTTGTAGACGCACTAGTCTTACCACCTGTATTTTATGGTGTTTCATATGAACACAAACCACTTTTCAATGTTAGTATAAGGAATGAAACACTTGTAGCACTGATCAGTGACATATGTGTGTCACTTGTAGAAAATGGATTCAATAAAATAATTCTGTTGAACGCTCACTATGGAAACGAAACAGTCCTTTCTTCTATCGCCCAAACAATTTATGATAAGGTTCCTAAAGGTACACTGATTTACAGTTTATCATATTGGATGGTTCTAGATGATGAAATGGGTCATGCTGATACAAATGAAACTTCACTAATGCTTGCTATACGACCAGAATTGGTCAATATGAAAAACGCAAAGGCTGGAAGTTTAAAACTTCATAAGATAAAGAGTGACAAAAAACTAGTTTTGTCTAGATTAACTGTTATACCATCATCGTTT
Organism: Nitrososphaerota archaeon; assembly: GCA_002713325.1. Lineage (GTDB taxonomy): Archaea > Thermoproteota > Nitrososphaeria > Nitrososphaerales > UBA213 > UBA213. The sequence continues at coordinate 137,894 of PAWD01000008.1, read as the reverse complement.
CCTAAACTTACAAGTAATGGGGTTTGGGGTGATCCTAGGAAAGCTAATAGTAGAAAGGGTAAGGTTATGCTGGATCAGGTAAGTAAAAAGCTAGTAAACACAATAAAAGACGTTGAAAAAGCATATGAAATCATATTTAAGGGTAGAAAATGAGGTCAATCTTACGTTGCCGATATCTAAGGAAAAATCAACTACGTTATTAATATATAGACCTCAACCGTTGGGTAGTAGTGATATAGAAATGTCAGTAGATATGGCAGTTAAGGTATTAGATGAGAGCCTTGGTAGAGTAGTACTAATAAAGCTAAAGGGAGGCAAGATGATCAGGGGTACATTGTTGGGTTTCGATCAGCATATGAATCTCTTACTAGAACAATCTCAGGAACTACATGAAGAAAACAAGACCAACGATCTGGGAACAATTGTAGTAAGGGGAGATAACGTAGTCATAATTTCACCTCCACCTCCACAGTGATATCTTATGGTTAAAGGCACTACCTCTATGGGTAACTTCACCAGAGGGAAGGTGCACATAAAATGTAGAAGATGTGGAAGTAATTCCTACCATTTGCGAAGGAAAAGATGTTCTAAATGTGGTTATCCTGAATCTACGATTAGAAAATATAATTTCATAAGGGCTAAGTGAGATATGGAATCAATAGTTCTAGCGGCCGGTTCTACCTTAGGAGCATTCACTGCTCTGGTCATGTCCAAAGTTTCCAAAAGTAATACTAAACCGTTCATAAATGATCAAAGTATACATCATATAGATTTGCATAGGAGAGTTGTTACTGAGGCAATGAATAGAGTTTATGATTACGAACGTCAGGAAAAGATAACGGGAATTGAAAGGGAGAAGCTAATCACCAAATACAAACAGGAACTGAATACCTTGGATAACAGGACTAATACTACTACACTTCACGATCTTAGTGAACTTAATGCCTTCAAGGATAGACTTGTTGCAGTTGTGGACCAGCGTATGGCACAGATAAATTCCAAACTGGATGATGTTGCAGTTGTGGACCAGCGTATGGCACAGATAAATTCCAAACTGGATGATATTACGAGTAAGATTACTAATAATACTAATACAGTTCATAACAAACCCATAACTCGTACGGAAAGGAAGGAAGAGAAACGTAATACTCCAAACCCAGTTGAGTTTGATGAAATTGTAGAAAGCGCTGACAGTGAAAGCGATACTAGCCTAGACAATATAAGGGAGCAGATAATGCAAACCTTGTCTAGTTTAGAACAAGCTGAGGTTGAATAATTGGGTTCTAGTGATGTACTGCAAGAAATGGCATTAAAAGCCCTTGAAAACGTAAAAAATTCATCTATCATAGGTTTGGGATCTGGAAGTACTGTCGCAGTATTTGTAAAGGCTCTTGCAAAACATGTTAGAGATAATAAATTGAATATCAAAGTCATACCCACTTCTTTACAGATCAAACTCGAGGCCGAAACCATGGGTTTCAATATAGTGGATGATACATTCATTCCGTCATTGGATATTGTATTTGACGGAGCAGATCAAATAGATACGAAGTTTAACATGATCAAGGGTGGTGGTGGAGCGTTACTTAAGGAAAAAGTATTGATACATGCTTCCAAACATACCGTGATTTTAGCAGACGAAAACAAATATGTAAATGAACTACAAAGAGCTATTCCGGTCGAAGTTCATCCTTATGCTAGAACTTATGTGTATGAAAGACTGAAAAAATGGGGTGCCATACCAACGATAAGAAGTAATGATAAAGGTTATCCTTTTGTAACAGAAAACAGTAATCTTATACTTGATACTGATTTTGGAGAGATAAATGATGCAGTAAGCATAGAACGGGAAGTGAAGAACATTGCAGGTGTTATGGAGGTGGGCCTCTTTACAAAACATGCGTCAAGATATTACAAGGCAAGGAAGAACGGAAATGTGGAGGTTTTAATTCCATAATTTGTGATGATTTGTATCAAGGAAAAATCTAAAAGTTAACTAAGAAATAGTTGTTAAAAAACCAACCAAGTCTATATTTATACGAGCTATATCATATTCTCTTCAAAATTTGTAGATGAAAAGGTCAGTATTGAATGGTTTATTGATCTATATGAACAATATTATGAGAAGACATGTTGTGAATATAATCATCATATCAAATAGTATATTATGACCAATATCTATCACTAATAATGGAATCGCAGAGATATATTAAGAAATATTCAACATGGATGTTGGGATAGAATTCTTCTCAGTAGGTAGAAATATGGTTTATGTGTGTAACAGGGACGGCAACGTTATGATTTCGATCTTGTACTTCTGGCAACAAATTTTCCATACCCAGGTTTACCTACAACCTGTCCATCTTCCATTACAATTTGTCCCCTTACAATAGTTATGACGGGCCATCCTTTCAGAGTCATTCCATCATATATTGTATAATCAGAATGTGATTGTAATAAGTCAGGTGTTACTTTCTGTTCCTTCTCAAGATCTACCAATACAATATCAGCATCCGAATCTATTGCTATGGTTCCCTTTCTCGGAAATATTCCGAATATCTCAGCTGCATTAAGACTTGTCAACGCCGCCACTTTTTCCATTTTTATTCTACCCTTGTTCACACCTTCACTCAACAATACAGGAAGCATTGTTGCTATACCCGGAAAACCAGCAAGAGCAGACCATATATCATCATCTCCACGCTTCATCTCCAGTATATTCGCAACATGATCAGTTCCTATGCAATTGACCGTTCCATCTCTTAGCGCTTCCCACATTCTCTGGACGTCTTTCTTACTCCTGAGTGGTGGTACTACCTTTGCAATGACATTCTGAAAATCAGTAGAGTGTGTAAGGTAATGCGGACATGTTTCAACAAATAATTCAGTCCCATTATTCCTTTCATCTATAATAGCATCAATTGCTGCCGATGAACCTATATGTGGTAGATATAATTTACATTTATTTTCCCTTGCCCAAGCAGAAATCTTGATTATTGTATCATGTTCTGATTTACTGGGTCTGCATTCAGACCATACATCCAATCCATCTTTTTTTTGTTCCAGCNCTTTCTCCATTTCTAAATTGCAGATGTCAGGGTCCTCTGCATGTATTAAGACAAGTGCATTATGGACTGCAGCAGTTTTAATTGCAGATCGTACTAAAACATCATCTACATTAACATTTTGAGTAATCAGTTTGTTAGTGTAAGGATCCATATCCATGTAAATTGATCCGAGTTTTCCTTTTAGATTCATGTAAAGTTTGAATGATGTTATACCATTATTAATACAGTAATCGATTTCGTTAACATGTTCTGGTATTAGTATCGATGCATGATATCCATAGTCAACTATATGCGATCTTTCACTTGCATCCAAATGTGTTTTCAGTTTTTCTCTATACGAGTCATACAATCTGAACATACGCATCATCGTTGTTACACCACCTATAGCTGCAGAACGTGATTCAGTTTCTGCATCTTTATCGATAGATGTGTAAACACCATAATGCACATGTGGATCTATTACACCGGGAAGTGCATAGAGACCTTCAGCATCTATTCTTCTATTTGCCTCCACCTCATCTGGTGTGAATTCCACTATTTTACCATCTTTTATTGCAATGTTTGTATTAATTATTCCTGCTTTAGGAACCACTATACTAGCATTTACTATGGCAATATCAAAGGCCATTTATCATACTACACAAAGAAGTTGATATAAAGTTGTCAGTAAATCATTTATTCGCTTACTCAATCTACACATATTTTGTTTTTATTGAGGATAAAGTCATTGAAAATCATAATTGTAAATAGGTTTAACTAATATCAAATTACACATATCTAAAAACTGATAAATTCAAGACACGAAAGTTATAAATGCGTAGTTACTATTTCAGTTTGCGCCTTACCATAAGGTTGGGGTCGTAATCATGGTGGGACCAAATAGAGTTAGGTTAACCCCCTATGAAGATAAGCCTAGCACGGTAGGGCGACAGTATAACCGCTAAGGGCTCCAGAAGCTAGATTACATGGGTCATCTGACGAAAGGATGATGTACAGTCTGGAGCTGTAGTGACCCGTAGGTCGCCGGTTCAATTCCGGCCGGCCCCACCATTTTTAAAATTATGTGATAACGGTATGATTTTTGCCCATTGATGGTTGTATGTATACTGTACATATCAAACAGTATAGTAACTATAGTTGACGATTCTAAAGTTGATACAATTATCAATGTAGAGTGATACGGTTAGTACTGGTAGTCTAGGCAACGGAAAGACACTCATTTCATTTGTAGATGAATCCATAGATAAAGTAATCAAGAAAAGAGGAAAGAACATTGTCTAATTTTTTATTTTGAAGAATTTCTTTGTATTACCTAAAGTTAACACTTGTGAGTCTGTGATCTTTATCGCAACTGGTAGATCACGAACTGCCTTTCCTACAACAAAACAGTGTCTTTGCGGCAATGTTCTAACAATTGATTTTATTGTATCGGTGTCTACAACAGACACTCTAGAGATCCTTTCTAGATCCGCATCATTTGTAAAATTGAATAAAAATATGTTATCCACTTGTCTGTAAATACTATCATTAATAGCATCAGGTTGATTGGTTATGAATGTGGTATAAATACCAAAATGTCGCATTCTCGTTATAACATCTTCCCAGTAAGTCTCACGTAGGTATAGATGTGCCTCTTCTGCAAAAATGAAAATAGGTGGAATACTATCATGTTCCAAAAGTTCTATCAGTTTGCTAAGCACAAGTTCAACGGTCATTCTTCTTACTATTGAAGAGGTTTTACCCATCCCAACTACTAACGCAAGACCATTCTTGTTCTGTTTAATTATTTCTTCAAACCTGCATGATTTAGTAGAATCATCGGTAAAGAGTTTTGAAGCCTGAATAGAATACAATCTGGAAATTAGAGCATCTCTCACATGTTCATTGATATTCCAGTTGGTTATTGCATTACCAAGACGTTCTATTCCTAATGAGTCTCTTGCATTAAGCCAATCCCATATTCTGAAGAATTCTCGCATTGACGCAGTGGGCATGTCCAGCGCATACTTCAACATATTTACAATGGCACCTTTCCCTGTATAATTTAAGGCGAACTTTAACCCACTACCAGGTTCTTTTATGGAGATGCGTTCATTTATAGTACTTGGTGTACCATCTCTATTCCACGCAAGTCCACCGTATTCATTGTTAAGATCAAACACTATAACAAATGCACCATGTTCTACGAGTTTTTTAACTAGTGTCTTTGCAAGATGCGATTTTCCAGATTCCTTCTTACCAGTTATTACATTGAGACTTCCATCAAGATCTTCAGCATAGATCTTGAATTGATCATTATCACTAGTTTTACCTATATCTATTGGAAACATTCCCTTTCTTGCCAGTAAAACATCAAGATCGGATACCTTTAACTTGGTTATTTTCGAATCAACTCTAGATGGTATCCATGAAACATTGTTACTTAATATTCCGTTATAGATCGCAGCCCTGATCTTACACTTGAACAATTTAGCATCTCTCACCATCACAGAAAGATTACTTATATTCAAGGGATCATGAAGACCCTCTCTGCTTGAAGCCTTCACAATTTCATCCTTTACAATATCCTGTATTAATGATGGTATGTTTAGATACTCTTCCTCATACACTTGAACTATCAGCTTACGTTTACTCTTTATATCTTCGATAAGGACGTAATCTCCTTTTTCTACTGCATCATCTGTTATTGAAAGCAGAACCAGCTCATTACCTTCCTTGCTTAATATTCTCATATTAATCACAAAAATGTTCCTAATAAGGTTCTTCTCACGTCTTCACACATCATCTCCTTCATACCAAACTTACTCAGTATGAAACTCTTTAGACAAGTTACATCAGTTCTTGTGAATATGGAAATATGATGTGCAAGTCGTAACGTTTCTGGATAACCGTTAGTTATGACATCATTTGTCACTAACCTACCCAATGATTCTCCAGGGTCTTTTAATACATCTATCCTTAATATCAATCCGTTATTGTTAAGTTTGACCAAAAGTGGTTTACCTATAATATTTCTAGTCAAACTATTCACTATAGATGAAACATCGACGTAGCAAGCATCTTTATTTCGCATTAGCGACGAAGCAAACTGATCAAGAATTTTAAATTTTGTAGTCTTACTTATTCCAAGTAACTTGTTCTTATTTACTTCACAATTCTGTAATATGTTATTGAAACTATTTTGCTTGTCTTCAAAAATAGATCTTTTGAGTGAACCATCTACAAGTATGATTGTGTTTGTAAGCAATCTACAAACCTCATTCTGTAATAATCGTTCAATCCTTACTCTGATCATCCGTTTGGCTGTAGCAGTATCGAATAAAACAAACCTCCATAATTTTTTATTTATATTAGATGAGACTACGCTATCTTCATTTATATAAAAAAGCATAGGTCCGATCTTGAAATGCATTATAGGTCTACCTCTATATGCTAGAGCCAAACCACATTTGGCAGAATAGATTGAACCGTCTGCAGTTTCACCTATGAACAAACAGCTGGAGTCTATAGCTGCAACAATAGCAGTTTCATCTATCGCATTTATAATGTTAATATTCGTGAAATATTTTTTCGAATCCCAGCCCTCCAATGGTCTAAATTCCTTTTCGTCAGAACTGAACAAAATCTGCTTTCCAAGAAGAGCATCGAGTTTAGGCTCTAATATCACGTTTATCGCTTCATCGAACCTATGAGTTATATCATTTAAATCAATCATATCTAATTGTGTAGGAAGGTTTAATTGCGTGTGCATGTTGTTCAACAACATATACATCATGCTGCCTATAAATGTTGCGCAACATGTACAAGATGAACAACAAGGTGGGATAATGAGCGATTCAAATGTGGTAAAGATAAAACTCAAGAAAGGTTCATGGGAGATTGAGATCTCTTGTAGAGAGGATAAGGTAAAAGAAATAATAGAAAATGTTTTGGCGGGTATGGATGGTGTTTTTGCAACTAAAGAAACACCGAACACTTTAAGCTCTGATTTTTTAACATCTATTTCAGAAAGAAAACAACAACAACAACGAAGTTCTAAAACATGCAAAGTGTTAATAGAATCATTATGGAAAGAAAGCTGGTTTAGTATTGAAAGAAGCCTTGCTGATGTACATGAAGAACTATCAAGACGTGGATATAATTACGACAGGACAGCTGTGTCACATTCCTTAACAGATCTTGTTAGAGAAAATATTCTGACAAGAACTGGCACTATGCGTACATATAGATACATACAAAAAAGACCCTCTGAGGATTAATTCTTGACCTTTTTAGACAATATTGAATTCAACCAATGTATTCCCTGTGTAGTGATCCTATACTTCACTCCCGTATCACTATTATCTTTCTGTACATAACCTACTTTTGCAAGCTCACTTAATCTAGAACTTAGAGATTTAGGATTCAATGCAGTTGCTACCTGAAGATCTTGTATAGAAATATCAACACTATCTATTTTTCCAAGTTCATTGGCTAATTTACACGCAATTAGCTGTAGTGCAACAAATTCTTTATCGGTTAGCTTTTTTCCTTCTGTTATTACCCTAGGACCTTCTGGTGTTATCTTCACAAATTCAGAATATATATCGATTAGTTCAGATACCTGATAGTTTAAGGTAATTTTCTTTGCTAGATCAATATGTGGAATTTCTTTTGCAAGGAATCTTAGTAAAGATTCCATCACTGTCTCTGGCTCACCATTAAACTCCACAGTGGTTTCTCCATAGGTCACAACAACGTTCACGTTTTTATTTTCTGACATTCTTATTACTCACCATTATTAGTCTGAACATCTCTAGCGATTTGTTCTCTCTCTGGGAATAATATACTGGCAGCCGTATATATGAACTCACCATCGTTACCTTTAAAACGCCTTAATTTACCATTCTGGGTCAATCTCATGAGAGTTACCGCTACTGACTGCTTTGGGTAAGATAGACCGTATGTATCAAGTACCTGTCTAACATCAGATAACCTTCTAGATTGCTTCCCCCAACTGTCCTTGAACATTTTCACTATCATATTGCTTAACGAATCACCTTTTTCTATTTTTATTTCGGGCATGTTGATTTCTAGATTTGTTTCAATTCCGTTAATCTGTTTGTTAAGCTCTGCAGTAACACTTTCAGACGCTTTCACACTTGTGCCCAAATTCCTGATTATACTAGGTATAGTATCAACTGCATCATGAATAGAGTCAAGGGGAGATTCGATTTCAACTTCATTTACACCAAACTTGACCTTAATCTTAACATTATTGGATGACATATTGCAATTGAAATCCCAAAGATGTATAAAACCTTTTTTAATCTTCTACAGTACCACCAATCAGATCTTCGATCTTTTTCCTTAATAACACATTAACCTTCTGACCATCGACCTTTCCACGCAAAATGTTCATTGCTTTGCCCATTAATATGCTAATAGAATTTCTTTTTTTACCTATTATGATCTGATTGTTCTCCTGCACTATTTTCTCCAATATTTGTTCTATCTCTTCATCACTCATGGCTTTCAAACCTAGTTTTACAATTGCTTCATCTAACGATATAGCTTCTTTCTTCATTATCTTTTCAAATATGAGCACAATTGATTCTTTGGCAATAGAACCCTTATCAAGCAGTATAAACGCATTCTTAATAAGATCGTTAGTAATTGCACTTACGTCAAGTCCATCTCTTTCCATACTTACTAATGATTCAGTTAGTGTTGCTACTATGAAGGTTGATTGTACCTTTGTACCCGATGAGATCTCCTCGAATAATTCCAGATAGTCAGAGTCAAAAATCTTCTCTGCCAGAACGCTATTAAGACCATATTTTATACATAATTCATCGATTACTTCATTCCACGATTTTGGGATAAGTTTTTTCAATGAATCAAGTTTCTGTCTGGTGATTGGTATCGGGGGTATATCTGTCTCAGGATACATTCTAGCTGCACCAGGTCTAGGTCTGCTATACACGGTCTTACCCTCGAATGTGGGCGCTCTAGTCTCTGCAGGCACACCAATTAGTGCATATTTTGCTCTTTCTATCACTGCGCTGACTGCAGCCTTAACATCTTCTCTGGAGCCTGCAATTATTATAAAAGCATCACTATCGTCTAGCGATAATACATTTCGAATTACACTAACATCACTATCTTTTATTCCATATGCAGGAAGCTCATCAGAGTGGAAAATACCACCAAGACCGTAAAATTTGACAAATTCTCCAAATTCTTTACCCAACCTAATGCCATCATATGGCTCATACGATAACATACCCGCAAAACCCTTTAGTCTTATAGCTTTTATAATTCCATTATTTTCTAGCGCATTAATGAATACTTTGGAGCTGGAATTTTTGAATATATAAGTAATATCAATTACTAAATCACCTATACCATCAGGATTTATTCTATATTCTGTAAGTTTTTTTGCTATCAGAAGCATAGCATGCTGACGCGTCATCTCATATTCTATTACTTTAATCAGTTGATCCAGTTTCTGTACACCTTTAACTTCTATAACCTCTCCTCCAGGTATCGATATGTTAACATCTTGTCGTATAGTTCCTAAACCCCTTGCTACTCTTCTGCTTGCACGCATAAGTCTTCCCAACGCTAATGCAGTATGCATTATTTCTTCTGGAGTTCCAGTAATAGGCTCAAGCGCTACTTCTATAAGTGGTGTACCAAGTCTGTCTAATCCATAGGTTCTACCATCTCTATCATCAGAGATCAATTTGGCTGCATCTTCTTCGAGGGATATACTTTGAACTTTCACTTTTTTTGTTACTTCAAACGTTCCCATTGTTGCAACCAACATAGTTCGTTGAAAACCCGTAGTATTTGATCCATCAATAACCATCTTGCGCATAACATGAATCTCATCAACTATATTCGATTTGAGTCCTAGCGCAATTATCAATACAGTCTCAAGAGCTTCATTATTTACATCGTGTGGAGGTTCCTCATCTGCTTCTACCAAACAACTACTACCAATACCACCAAGGTACTTGATCAACCTACCCTTTCTAAATTCAAAAAGAGCTGCTGGATCATACATTCCTAGTTCACTCTGTGTGGGTCTTAATCTCCTTACAAATTCTACTTCATAATCATCTACTTCTTGGCATCTACAACTGCAGAATAGTTTACTATTTGTTGCTAGTTGTTGGTGAATTTCAAACCCAACCTTAAACTCTAGTTCATAAGGATCAAGTACATTCTTCTTTAACTCCATTTTACTATCTAGTATAAAAAGAGCTATTAAACCTTAAATTCAGTCTAAGGGTGATACGTCATAATATTCCATTGCAATATTCTTCAAGATCAAATTCTTTGCTTCTTCTCTATCTTTAGAATTTGCTAGAGCCCACATTGTCTTGACCAGAGCAGTTTCACTGATCATGTCTGACAAAGGAATAATTCCAATATTCAACAGGTCTCTTCCAGTTTCGTATACTGTCATCTTAACTCTTCCCCATATACATTGTGATGACATACAAACAAGCATATCATTTTCAACAGCTTTTTTTAGCATGTTGAAACATTGTTTACCAACATGGCCCAAACCAGTTCCTTCTATTACAAGCCCCCTAAAGCCTTTGTCGATAAAATGTTCGATTATACTAGGTTCCATACTGGGGTGATATTTTAGTAGTGCAACTTTTTCTTCAAAGTTTGGTTTTACATCAAATTTACTAGATTTCTTTCGTCTAGACAAAGAATCTAATCTCATTTCAATGGTTTTGCCATTGACAAGAGCTGCTGGTTGAATATCTATAGATTTGAATGCATCTCTCCTACTTGTATGATTCTTTCTAACGCGAGTACCAACATGGATAGATATCTCATTATCATTTATGTTGTTATGCATCGCAACAAATACACCAGAAACATCTGCACTAGAGGCAAATTGTACAGCTCCTATAAGATTCAACGCAGCATCTGAAGAAGGTCTATCTGAAGATCGTTGAGCCCCAACCAAAACTACANGTATAGGTACATTGTTTAATGCAAAACTTAGTGCAGCAGCAGAGTAGTGTATCGTATCAGTACCATGAGTTAAAACTATACCATCATAACCATCTATAATTTTTTCATAGATTTTCCCCCCCATTTCACTCCAGTGTTTTGCAGATAGATTTTCACTGTGTTCACTGAAAAGTACTTCAGTATCTATTCGCGCATAGTTAGACAATTCTGGTACAGCAGAGTAAAGTTCTTCTGCAGTAAGCGCAGCTCGAACACCACCAGTTCTATAATCTATTTTACTCGCAATTGTTCCTCCAGTACTGATCATTGCGATTTTAGGTAGATTTTTATCAATTGTCGTTTTAATAGTCTCACCTTTATTCAATTCCATACATTTAACTTCCACCTTTTCTAATCCAGTCACTTTATCAGCTTCTACACCTATATTGTAGCCATTTTTGAGCTTTATCACAATATGGTTATCATCTGAAAATTCGTATCTTGGCATAAGAATTCCAGTGTATTCACCAACATTGGTTTTTATCAACATTGTATTTCCAATCGATATATTATGATCAGATAATGCGATTAGTACCTTTCCTTTATATCCAGTTAATGTTACCATGAGCAGATAAATACTTGTGCTAGATTAAAGAATTGCGAAGCCTCTTTCGTATAAATAGAGTAAACGAACCGAGGTTTAGAATACCCATAAATAGTGAATTTCGTGGTGTAGGAAAAATAAAAAGATAATATTGTTACTGCTTACCTGTAGTATGGAACAGTAACCTTCTCGCCTGGCTTTCCTTCTTTCTGTTGCCTTATCTTCTTTATAGCTTCCTCGAAATGTCTTAATGATACCGTTGCTTCTTTAGCATGTTTTGCAGCTTCTTCTGGTGTTGGGTATTTAGCTAGATATTCATGTAGTACAAGAGAGACTGCAGTGTTCGCTACTGCTGAAACGTCTGCACCGGTGAATCCTTCAGTAATCTCTGCAAGTTTAACTATATCAATATCTTTTGCTATCGGTTTGTCAGTTACGTGTATCTCCAATATCTTTTGTCTTGCTTCTTTGTCTGGTAAAGCCACGAAGATCAGTTTATCAATTCTCCCAGGTCGTAGTAATGCAGTATCTAACATATCTGCTCTGTTTGTAGCTCCAATTACAACTACTCCCTGCAAGGATTGTATACCATCAAGTTCAGTTAGTAACTGACTTACAACTCGCTCCGTTACCATACTTTCACCCCCGATACCCCTTACGGGAGCAATAGAATCCATCTCATCAAAGAAGATCACACAAGGCGCTGACTGTCTTGCTCTCCTGAATACTTCTCGTATTCCTCGCTCAGATTCACCAACCCATTTTGATAGTAGTTCAGGCCCCCTTACACTAATGAAATTGGCTTCGCTTTCCGTAGCAACAGCTTTAGCCAACAACGTCTTACCTGTACCACTTGGGCCATGCAGTAGTATGCCTTTTGGCATGGTATGTCCAAGTTTCTCATACAAATCTGGATATTTCATTGGCCATTCTATAGCTTCTTGTAATTCACGTTTGACCTGGTCAAGACCACCAACATCGGTCCACTTTACATCTGGAGTTTCAAGGTATACTTCNCGCATAGCAGATGGCATAACTTCTCTGATAGCATGTTGAAAATCATTCATTGTAACTATTAATTTACTAAGTACATCAGGATGTAATTTTTCATCTTCCATATTAAGTTCTGGCAGTAGTCTTCGTAAACATTTCATCGCAGCTTCTTTACAAAGATATTCAAGATCAGCACCAACAAATCCATGCGTTACAGCTGCAATTTTATCCGTCTCTACATGATTCTCGTTATCAGTAGCTAGTGGCATATTTCTCGTGTGTATCAGTAGTATCTCAAGTCTACCACGCTTGTCTGGTACTTTTATCTCAATTTCTCTATCAAATCTTCCAGGCCTTCTCAACGCAGGATCTATAGCGTTTGGTCTATTCGTAGCCGCAATAACTATTACCTTTCCTCTAGCTTCTAGACCATCCATCAATGACAACAACTGACTCACTACTCTCCTTTCTACCTCACCGGTAACTTCCTCTCTCTTTGGTGCAATAGAATCTATTTCATCTATGAATATTATACTTGGGGCTTTTTCCTTCGCCTCTTTGAATATTTCTCGAAGTCTGGCTTCACTTTCACCATAGAACTTACTCATGATTTCTGGGCCACTTATACTAATAAAATGTGCATTGCTTTCGTTTGCAACAGCTTTAGCCAACAANGTCTTACCTGTACCAGGTGGACCGTATAATAACACACCCTTAGGAGCTTCTATACCAAGTTTTTCGAAAATTTCCGGATGTCTTAATGGTAATTCAATCATTTCCCTAACTTTCTGGATCTCGTCCCTTAGTCCTCCGATATCTTCATATGTAACCTGCGGAACACCTCTAAGAGTTTCCCCCTTTTCGGCTATATGGAATATGGTCTTTTGGTTAATGAGGACAGCATCAGCGGTTGGATTAACGCCTATAACTTGGAATGTGAGTCTACCACCAAAGTATGGAACCATCACGTTATCTCCTTTAATTAATGGAACACTCTCAAGGGCATCAGCTAGATAACGCTCATCTATTGGCGGTATAGCCTCCAACGGAGCTACAATTACCTTTTCTGCTGGCATAGCTTTAATCTTCTTAACTATAACGGTATCTCCTATAGCAATACCAGAGTTATTTCTAACCAAACCATCGATCCTGATTATTCCCTTACCTTCATCAGAAGGGTATAACGGTAAACATTTTGCTACGGTTCTCCTCTTTCCCTTGATTTCTAAAACATCACCAGTAGAAGCACCAAGTGAATCCATAGAGTCGTAATCTATCCTTGCAACACCTCTACCGACATCTCTGGTATATGCCTCTAACACTTTAAGAGAAAGTGTATTCTGACTCATATTATATCTCACTCGACACTTATCTTTATTCCTTTATTACTCTTCCCTTTAACTCTCAAGGTCACAGACAAAATACCATTTCGATAAGCGGCCTTGGAACTTTTTGGTTCAACAGGGACTTGTAGATCGATACTAGATCTGTATTTTCTTTCAACATTTGGAGTAGTTACTATAAGATTATTTTCTGTTACATTCAATTCAATATCCTCCTTACTGACACCTGGCATCTCTATAGTTATTATCAGTTCGTCTGTATCAGTTTTTACAAATTGTTCGTGAACGGGTTCTCTAAAACCACTCTTGATCTCTTTATCACCAAAAGTCTTTATCACAGGTTCTCCAGCATGGTCCATAGTCATTGTAAAACCATACATCAAAGGCCTTGCTTCATTACCGAAATTCTCAAATTCCTTGAATGATTCCTCAAAATCATTCTGCAGATCCTCTATCATCATTTCTAATGCTTCGAATAAATCATCCATCCTAATTCTTCTATATGACATAACTAGTAGTTACTAACTACTAGTTACATTTATAAATGTTACTTTAGAAATATTGATGTTGCTTGACTTCGTAAACCTACTGGAGATCATAGGATCTGGAACTCGATTGCATTTATTAGAGCTTTTAAACGTAAGAGCAAGAAGCATCAACGAACTTGCAAGAAATCTTGGTGTTACGCAACAAGCTGTTATGAAACATTTAGCGATGTTAGAGCGAAACGGTATTGTTCAACAGGTAAAGATTAATTCAAAATCAAAGGTTAGAAGTGTTTACACAGTTAGTAAACCTTTGACCTTAGGATATACTTTTAAAAATGGTATATTGTGTTTGTACGTAGCTTCTAGAGAATACGGTTTAAACACATCTGCAGATATCAAAGCGCTTGAAGAAATAACATATAGGAGAAAATTGTTACATATGCGAAAAAAAGCAATAACAAATAGGCTTCGAACACTGGTAGAAAAAGATCTTAGGATGCAAGTAGAAATTAATGACGTGATGAATGAACTACAACTCTCTCCTATTCAAACTATTGCAATGCGATGTTTTCTTGGTAGGGATTCTAGAAAAAACCTGGAGGAAGCGTCAAAAGCTTTTGGTTTCAGTCTTAGAGATACTATAAAGCACATTATACAATCATAAGGTTAAAATCATGTAATTTGATTAACTTGCTTATTCATGGGCAAGCGTATTTTGGTTCAACGCAGGGGTCGAGGAGGAAAGCAGTTCAGAGCTACTATTACACACAAGATTGCGCCTGCAAAGTACCCTAGTTATACGCTTGAAGAATATCATGTTGGAGAGGTAGTGGACATAGTTCATGAGTCTGGCAGAGATGCACCGTTAGCCAAGATCAGGTTTGACGATGGTAAATATGCGTATATTCCAGCTACAGAGGGTATATACGTTGGAGCTAGGATCGAGATAGGAGCAAATGCGTCTGTAAATTCCATGAGTATTATCAATCTAAGTAATATACCAGATGGTACTATCATCTGTAATATTGAACGAAACTTTGGTGATGGAGGTAAGCTGATCAAGGCTGCTGGGTCATCAGCATTAGTGTTTGCTCATGCAGCAAACGGCGTAACGATAAAAATGCCTTCTAAAAAGTTTCTTACATTACATCCCAAGTGTCGAGCTGTTGTTGGCACTGTAGCTGGAGGAGGTAAAGGTGAAAAACCTTTTCTCAAAGCTGGTAATAAGTTCCATGCGATGAAGGTTAAAGGGAAAAAATATCCCACAGTCAGAGGAGTTGCAATGGCAGCTGTTTTTCATCCACATGGTGGTGGAAGACATCAACATCCTGGTAAACAAACTTCAGTTGGTAGAACAACTCCACCAGGAAGAAAAGTTGGTAACATAGCTCCAAGGAAGACTGGAAGGAGCAGAGTCAGACGTACATAGAAATTTTTTTCTAAACTTATGTCAAACGCAATGTTTTTAAATATAGATTTTTCAATAACACAAGCAGAACAATGGGAGAAATCGTACAAACATTACAGTTACCACAAGAGGCTAGGCTAAATAGGTTCATCAATGATAAAGATCTTGCTAAAATAATAAAACAGTTCGGAACACCACTGTATATCATTGATGAACAAACATTACATATGAAGGCTAAGGAACTGCTGGACGCATATAAGAAATTTAAGGGATCTGTAAGTGTTGCATATTCAATAAAGGCAAACTTCAACCCTGCAGTTCTTAAAGCATTTATGAAGGATAGTGTAACGTTTGATGCAACTTCTACTGGTGAATTATATTTCCATAATATGTGCAAGGGAAATCCAGATGATATAATCTACACAAGTGTTACTGAAGATCTTGATGAATATGAATACGCATTAAAGAACGGTGTAAGAAAAATAGTTGTCAGTTCCTATAATGGTTTGATTAATTTGATAGAAGCAGCGAAGATATTGAATGTTAAACCATTAACGATGATAAGGATAAATCCAGAAGTAGGTGTAAAAGCAGAAATAAGAGCATCATATAGGCATGGAAAGTTTGGTGTTCCTTTCAATGGAAATAAGGTTGATAGTGCAGCTTATATGGTAAAAGAGATACTTTCGAACGATATACTAAGTTTTGAAGGATTCCATTTCCATCTTGGTTCACAGATTACAGATTACACATGCTTCGTAAACGCACTGGAGAAACTAGATTCATTCATGATAAAGATGAAAAAGGAGAATCCAACTTTCAATATAAATACGTTAGATATTGGAGGAGGCACACCCGTATTCTATGGTGAAAACGTACCAACACCAAATTATATGGCCTTATCTATGATGGAGAAATTAAATAGCATGTATGATACGCATGGTATTTTCTCACTTATAATTGAGAGTGGCAGATATCTAACAGCAGAAGCCTGTATATTGGTAAGTAAGATAATCAATATGAAAGAGTATGGAAACGATAAATTCGTTATAGTTGACGCCGGTTATCATATACTACTTGATTCAGCATTGTTAAAGCAGGAGTATCCTCAAGAAATTGTATTCACTGATAGAAAGAAAATTAATAACAACAATATGAATAACAACAATATGAATAACAACAATATGAATAACAACAATATGAATAACAACAATAGAATACATCTGGCGGGAAGACTTTGCGATACTTATGATGTTTTTCCAACATCGAAAGTATCTCAACTTAACAATGCAGAATTAAACAAATATGTATTGTTTTATAACGTAGGTGCATATTCCATAGTCTTCAATATGCCCTTCCACTGTCAAACAAAACCACCTGTTGTAATGAAGAGTAATGGACAGTATGTATTGGTAAGAAAAACTACAACAATTGAACATTTGTTCGCTGAAGAGGGCGGCAATCTATAACATAACAATAATACGGATTATATTTTTATTCTTTAGATACTTAGTAAAAAGATCAGCGTTAATATATTTGTCCACGAAAAAGTACAAGGTGTCTACTTTAGGTAGAACATGTGTATTATTTTCGATCAATATCAAGTGAATGGAATGGATAAGGAACCTAAATGATGGAAAAGTGGAGGCAATTCTTGAAGACTATGAAATTAATGTTAGTAGAGTTATAGAGTGGTGTTGTACAGGTTCTCCTGAAGCAAATGTAGATAACATTAAACTTGAATATGAATCATATATGGAAAAATTTAATAATTTTACTGTGAGTTATTAGATTTTAGTGTATGCTTTCTNAATAATATCCTTCAGGTCTGGTAGTTGTTCTTTAGAATCTATAATCATCTTGTTTAATACACCTCTGGTCTCCGTCTTCACATTTATTTCTAGTGCATTATTCAATGGCTGTATATCAAGGAATGTCCTAAAGATTAGAGATTTTCCATAAACAATTCTATGCGGTCTAACCTCTTCAACAACATTTGAACTTAGAGATAAGACAAAACTTCTGATTTCCTGAAATATGTTTTTCGTAGACTCATCTAGTTTTGATAGATGTTTATCAATTGGAATTTTCGGTTCTTCAGAATAAATTCCAAACTTACTCATAAGTATGTTTAGAAATACTATTATTTTTACATTTTAAAAAATTTAAAGCGGTAGTAGTTCCACCGGTTCTACAGTAGACAACATGTCCAATCTCTGACCTCGCAAGATCCACCACGTAGACGTGACAGCGTGGTTACTCCACCTTAGGGTTGCTCCCTCCCGGACCTCACCCCTTTCAGTAGTTCGATAATCAATACCATCCCTTCAGATGGGTTGTTACCTGTAACCACCCGTCACGGCGTGGATTCATATCAGCAAGATCATTAGGTGCATACCACCTACAGATTTACCCGCTGGTTACTGGTCCTCGCATGAAGCCGGTTTCGAGTACAGGGTACGGCTAACACCCTGGCCCTACCTACTACCGCAGAATTAGTACATATTTCAATTATATGTGCATTTTCACGTCTATTGTTTCAAAGCTGTCACTATATTACAAACTGAGCATATACTATTAGTTGAATCCTTACCGCATAGAATACATCTGTTATGCTCCTTATCAGAAGATTCCTTGATCCTTTTTGCTATTTTTATCATTGTGTTGTAAGCATTATATTTTATCCCAGAATGTCCTTTTTCTAATTTATTTAGAAACTCTCTGATCTCCGTTCTAATTCCTTCATTCATATGTGGACAGGTTTCAGACTGAAATGGTATTTCATTCACTAAGGCATAGAATGCAATTTCATATTCATAAATTTCGGTAAGAGGTTTGATCTTTCGCAAATTATTTGCATATGTAACTGGCTCTGGGTAAATCCATCCTATTCTTTCAACATCACCAGCAAGTATATTGATCAGAAATGTTTGTAGTACATCGTCAAGATTATGTGCTGTGGCAACAACGTTAGCTTGAACACTTTCTGCCGCAATGTCAATTGCTCTTCTTCGGAAAGTACCACAGATGGAGCAGGAACTCATCTTCATATTCTTCCTTAACTGTAAACCCTCTTCAAGGCTTATATCATATAGTTCCTTATATGATAATATTTTATATTCGACATTCATTTGTAATGCAAATTTCTTCACTATATCTAGTGATTCATCTCTATATCCTTCTATCCCTTCATCAATTGTTATAACACAAATATCAGAACAACGCTTCTTGCATAAAGTAATCATTATCTGCAATAATGATAAACTGTCCTTTCCTCCAGAAACAGCTATCGCAATCTTATCTCCATATTTTAACATAGAATATTTTGAAATTGTCTTAGTTACTTTTTCTCGTAAAGATTCTGAAAAACATCTTCCACATAAACTCTCTCCGGAATATTCCTTATAATATGCACTTTTTCTATCACAACGATCACATATAACTTTCATGTTAAATCGCTATGAATCCTGATTTTATTACTGTTAAAGCTATATTACCACCTAAAAGCCCAAAGGCAAGAACGTTGATCCCTATCCTTGTTGCTAAAAGAGACCTTTTGGACATTTTATGTTCCAGTACTGAACTGACATATTTTTCACCGTCAAGTGGAAACATTGGAAGCATATTGAATATACCTATGAAGAAAGAAAGCATCCACACCCATAACAAAAATGTGAAAACTGGTGCAGGCCATGGTATGTAGTATGGAACTTTTGGAGGAAGATATGGAAATGCACCCCTTATTATCCCAAGCAAACCTTTATCGGGTTCACTTGGTGATTCAGTTACAGGTACGCTAAGGTTTATCATCTGCCCTTCCCTAAGAACAGTAACGTTTGCAATTTCTCCAGGTGTTAGATTGATATAACTAAAGTCTATTGAGGTTCGGATCGGTATTCCGTCGACGTTAGTAATTATATCATTCACCTGCATACCAGCAAGTTCTGCCCCAGTGTTCTCCATTATCTGTAGAACTGGGACTCCCATGGGATCGTCATATAATATACCTCTAACCTCGGGGCTTACAAGTTCCAATACATTCCCAAACATGGGGTTGAACATTAGTAGACCTATAATCACAAAAGAAAATAGTACATTTGAAGTGGATCCTGCAGCGAGAACCCGAACTTTTGATAGTTTTCTTGCTTTTCCAAATTCTTCTTCATCAGGCTCAACGAAACCTGCAATTATTGCTATTATTATGGCAAAACCACCTGAATTTACCTTGATCTTTTCTAGCCTAGCAACTATACCATGTGCTACCTCGTGAATTACTAGAACAATTGGAGCTGTCAGAAGGAAGTAAGTAAGATTGGGAATACTCCTAATAGTAACTCCAGGTACTAGTAAAGTCACTTCGGAGAATTGTTCTGGGACCATAAAGAAGTTGATTATGTTGTTGATAAGGAACCACAAAGCGAACAACATCATAATTACACCTAATACCACACCAACATCAGCAAATATCCTAACAATTTTTTTGTTAGTTAACATTCTATCTAGTGTGTTAGAGACATTACGATTCTTATATGTGAGCATAAAAGGCTTTATTTCGAATCCATGCTTTTCTAATCTTAGCATTTTAGCTCCAGCAAGTATCATTACCCATACTGCCAGCAATAGGAATATGCTGAGGTTTTCACCAAAGAACTCGAACGCCATTTAGTTAACCTTTTATCACTCTTGGGAGATTTATCGGTTGCTATGCAGAATGGCATTATAATATTATCTACATATCCTGACGAACAGACAGCCGTTAAAATAACTAAAAATATCCTAGAATCTAAACTTACTGCATGTGTTAACCTTACTAGTATTAGATCACTCTATTGGTGGAAAGACAGGATTGAAGATTCCAATGAGTGTCTGGTTATATTCAAAAGCACCAGCAAGAAAGCAAGAGCTTTGAAGGAAACCATTGCAAAATCACATCCATATGAGGTTCCTGAGATAATTGAGATTAGGATGAACAGTGTGAATAATAGCTACTTACGNTGGATGATTAAGAGTGTCCTTGCTTAACGCAATTCGTATCTAAGTAGGGCAACTATACCCCCTAATGAGTAGACCTGTTTCCCTACATCTGTAGATGAGTCAAGCGCAAACGTCTTTGCTCCATATACTTCTACATTATTAAGTAGATCGACTATTGCATCTTCACTGGCTTGGGCGAATACACTATCAGAGAACATAAGTGATTCTACCGCTTTAAATTTTGCAGCCTCAAAGACATCTTTGAAACCCATTGCAACTCTGTTATCGTTGGTACTGATACGACGCATCATTTCATTCAGTATTGACGATACAATGGCTATCTTACTGGAACCTATAACGTCGTTAACCATACTTGACCGTAGAAATACGTAAATGCCATCTTGACCTGCGGCATCAACACCATCGACTACACTTATCTTAGTTTTGCTTAGATTGTGGTTATTTACCAAATAATTATGAAACCTTTGTTTGACATTACCTGGACCAAATATCAATATGGAATCATTTTCGTTTTTGATATTGAACAAAACTTTAATTATATCATTAAAATAGAAATCTATATTTTCCTCTTTAACTCTATACATCTTACCACTAAAACCAGAATATACATTAGAAACCATTTTTAGATGTGTACCAGATATTCTACCTACAGCAACTTCTGTTCTGTCTATGCTTACCAATACGAATCCATACACATTACTCTCCTTATTCACTATTACAAGGTCAAGTTCTTCCCATTTGTTCTTTTCAATAGAGACTAGATCTCCTGGCTTTATGGTATGGGAGTGATGCAAACCTCTAGGCACAAGTTGGTTGTTTGAATTTACTATCACTCCATTTATTCGTAACCTATCGACAGCGGCATCGAGAGAAATATTTTCAACACTCATGACTATCCTCACTTTAACCCTTTCACCTCTATCTGGTCTTGAAAACTCCTTGATATGTTTTACAACCCTACTTGTATCAATAATTAATAGATCATTGTTTCGTATGATTCGTCTAAGTGAGAATAGATCATCAGAATCTTCAGGTACTACAAGATAGGTATTGTCCTTGATATTCTTAACAATCATATTTCTTTTTTCTCTCTTTCTAGCATGGATTTTCCATCTTTATAAATAACTTGTTCATTATCTTATGTTTTGATATAAATAATTCATAAACTAATATTTCTTATTGATAAGGTCACGTCACTAGTTTTAGAATTATTAGGAATAAGCTCTTAAAAAGGAGATTGAAAAACTTGTAATGGGGTAAGCACTTATGTGGAGTATTTAGTATTGAAAAATAATTTGTTGGAAGCCAAGAGAGAAATTCTCTACATAAACATCCACCTAATTAGGAATTTAGGAAATTGATGAATCTTGCGAAACATAACTAGACGACTGATCTTTGCCTTCTCTAGATCCAATTTTACGCAAGTAATTGTCAACCCACTCCCTTGTTAGAACATCAGCTTCTACCAGATTTACCAATGTGTTTACAGAAGCTTCTCCCGTAACTTTACCCATTCTCCGTCTGTTCTGTCTCCACTTCAATTTTGTATTTCCACTCTTTGAAGAATAGATTATACCTAGTACGTCTTTGGCATTTACGAAAGTTATTTCTTTAACCTTTTTGAGTGTGACCTTATCTGCAGCCTCTACATATATTTGTCCAGGAGACTGTTCACGCTCAGGAAACACCTCAGGATCTCCAAGATAACCTTCAGGCATGAATGAACGACATGTACTGGAGACCATAAATCTCCTGAAACTTTCTAATGTCACTGTAGCTTCTATTTTTACCAATTCATGATTTACAACATATAGTCACTTATCAAGTTTGTGAAACATGTTATGTTTTTTTATATTTCTAGTTGTATAATTTCAACTGTACTTTGAATATTAAGAAAATCACATTTATGTGAGATGTATTTTTATTATAAACCATATCTTCTCTGACGAGTCTGATAACTTCTAATAGCTCTTAAAAAGTCTATTCTTCTAAACTCTGGCCACATAGTATCAAGAAATACAAGTTCACTATAGGCTGACTGCCATATTAAGAATCCACTTAATCTTTCTTCTCCAGATGTTCTTAATATGAGATCTGGATCTGGATCGGGAAGATGACACGTATAGAGGAAACGTTCTATCAATCGTTCATCGATCTCCGACGGTGTAATTTCTCCATTAAACACTTTTTCTGCTATTTTCCTAATACATCCTATCATCTCTAATCTGCCTCCATAGGCAATAGCTATATTCAGATAATGATTCGAATATTGTATTGTTTTTTCTTCGAGTTTCATTATGATAGATTTTATTTTATGAGGAAGAATTTCAAGTTCACCTATAGCTTTAACTCGAATTTTGTTGTTATGTAATATTTCATCATGGTATAATTTCCACAATCTTTTCTCTATCACATCAAACAAATCTTGTAGCTCTTTTCCATTTCTTCCTAGATTCTCAGCCGATAAAATGTATAGTGTAATAGATTTAATCCCTATATCTAGGCACCAGTGTAACATCAATTCTACTCTTTCGCCACCGATTTGATAAGTTAGTTTACTTCCTACAGATTTTTTCTTGGCCCATCTTCTATTTCCATCTATAATAATACCAATATGGTTTGGCATCTTGTTTGGATCAAGTTGATTGATAAGATGCCACTCATAGAAGATGTAGGCTTTAGTTATCCTAAGAAATAGGCGAATCAACATCAGACGTATATTCACTCTACCCACCGATTCAAATGATCCATGTATTATCTAGATATTAATGTAAGTATTATGGAATTTGTATTACGTACAACTCTAATTTGAACCTAAAATGATAATCATTACAATCGGTTTGATGTTAAAAATTTATTTAGATATCTTTTTAGACAATTCTATACTTTGGATTGATCGTGTAGAACATTGAAAGACACATACTTCAATATAGTATTTCATTTGTATATAGAAAAAAATAAGTGTAGTAATACTTGATATATAGAAATTTATCCGCAAATATCAAGCTGGATAGGGTTAGAAGGTGTTTTTGGTGTTTATGAGTAGTATAATTTCAGAACTTGTTGCGCAGGAACCTAGACCTAATCGCAGAAAAGAGTTTGCTAAAGTCATTGGTGTAGATAATTAATAATTTCTGATCACTTTTTCAAGACGGTGAAAAAACAATGTAATGTTTTTATATACAATATTAGAAGTTAGACGAATATGGTAAATCCTAGAGCATGGCTTGCTGAAGCAATATCCACTTTTGCCCTTGTCTTTTTCGGTACCATATCTATCACACTTGCAGTTGTTGTCTTTGGAACTAGTTTATCAGTTCAGGCAATATTGATGATTTCCTTAGCACACGGATCTGCGATAGGTCTGATGGTATATGCATTTGGGCATATTTCTGGAGCTCACATAAACCCTGCGGTAACAATTCCAATGATGATTACCAGAAAAATTGGAGTGGCAGACGGTTTTGCTTATATAGGCTCTCAATTGGCAGGGGCAGTTATTGCGGCATTTGCACATAAAGCAATACTTTCCCAAGGTGCACAAGTAAATTTTGGTGTACAGACTGGTCCAAGCGAAGTCTTAGGATTCAATGTAATGTCTGCCCTGTGGGTAGAAATGATCCTTACCTTCTTCTTGGTTACTGTGATTTACATGGTAGCAGTTCATAAAAAGGCTCCAGCTGGAATACATGGTATATCTATTGGTGGTATGGTATTTTTAATTCATCTTATAAGCGTTCCATTGACTGGAGCAAGTGTAAATCCTGCAAGAACTTTTGGACCTGCTTTAGTATCAGGTTTCTGGGAATTTCATTGGCTTTATTGGGTTGCTCCAATAATAGGTGGAATAATAGCTGGTGTTATAATGCAATACGTTTATGTTAAAAAGGCAGAAAAAGAAATAATCTAAATCTCACAAATAATTATAAATTTTTTAAAATTATAAAATTTATTCATAATCTTCTTAGGAGGATGTATATGGCCAGAAGGGAAATAGTAATCCTATGCAAGATCAAGTGACCTTGAATGTTTACGTGTGTGTGGTCTCTCTCCTGCGAACTTTCTTCTCATATGACCTGACGGTCTACCATAGAGAAGCTCCAAGAACCATGCTTCATGTTCAATTTCCTCTCTAAGAATGTCTTTTGCTAAATCATATGTGGTAGGGTCTTTGTCATATATCATATTACATACTTTATTCCAGTTTACAATAGCTCCCTGTTCTGCCACAAGACATTTTTTCAATATTTCCTTAATGTCGGTCTTGTTTGGTGGTAACTGCAAAAATTCACAACCGGACATTCTGATGAATTCTTGTGCATCATTTGGTAATATTCCTCCGATCTCATAAATTCTAGATAGACAGGATTCAAAGTGACTCAGGTCTTCTAGTCTGGCATCCTCTATTACTCCTTTGATACTTTCTCCTTCAATACCAGTACAATGTGCTCTTAGGTTCGTGAAATAGTAGAATGCAGTGAATTCTACAGAAGCATTGTAAACCAATTGTTTTAAGAGCTCATCAACGTCAACGCCATTTTGTTTTAGTATGTTTACTCCAACTACATTGATTTTCTCTTCTGTCATATTATAATACGCTAATAAAGGAAAATTTAGTTGCTAATAAGCATTTACTGTAATCTGTTACATTTCATAGTTGAATATTCGATATGATAGTAAATCTTGTTGTTCTATAAAGCGATATATGAGATTCCAAGAAGTTCTATACAAATTATCACAACTTGTATGTTCATATGGTGAATAAGATTTTAATTTGTTTAGGGCATGACGTTTATTGATTCTTGCATTAAACCCAAAGCTCTATCAAATGTCTTTGACATAGTATCAAGATAAACACTTTCTTTTTTTGGATCATTTTGATTTACCGATTTATAATTAACATATTCTTTAGTTTTTTCTATATACTCCTTGTAATTCTCTAAAGATTGTATGAATAGAACATAACTCTGGTTCCATTCGTTAGGAATTGGTTTTCCTTTCAACTCAATTATCATCATGTTAAGCTGATCTATAGTAACATTAGCAGTAGAATCATATGTATTTTTATAAACCTCTCCATTCTTCCATAATACGAAAACCTCTTGGAATCCATCAATCACAACACTAGTTCTATCTATCGCAAATTCTAGCTCTTCTCGCGGATCTCCAAAAGTAATAATGGTACTTTGTGGTTCTTCTGGAATTAAGTAAATTAGAAAACTTGCTGCAACAAAACTTCCAATTATAATTACCGTAAGCATTATTCCTTTTTTGGTTGCCAATTTACACTATCATGTTATACAAGTAATAAAATGTTAATGTATTCTCTTATATTACGTACAATTTTACACAATTATCTCAAGTGAAAGACGTTTGAGGTAACAACATGTAATTTGGTGTAGATAAGAAGTCGAAAATATAATACTGATTTAGATGGGGACTGCATGAAAATAATGATTTAGAAATTTGTGAATAATCAAACTATTTTGGATATTTTTTTTACCATTTCTGAAGAAATCCAATTTAAAGTTTTAGTAATGCAAAGGATTGAACACACCGAAATATTTGAGAGTTAGATAAACTAGAGTTGATAAAACTAGCATAAAAGCAAGTTAACAACATTCCGACATAATTCAAAGAGACTTCTGATTGTTTATTAGATCAATTATCATTCCAGATATTTCTCATACAATTTACCGCAAGCAATCACTCAACAAAATTTAATTCATCAATATTTAATCTCTTTTACCAACAAAATTCTGTGATTAGAGTACTCCCTATATTAGTTATATTTAGTTTACTTGTGTTACCAGTATATGGTATATCAGATACCAAACTCTTCAATGACTTCACTTACATCGATTCTAGCGGTGCACCAGTTATAGTTGGAGAAGTTATAAACTGGAGTAAGGAACCAATCAAATCTGTTGAAGTGAGAGCCAACTTCATAGATCCTTCTGGTAAAATTCTTGATTCTGGAACTACTTTTGCTGCTATAGATCTCATAGAGCCTGGACAGAGAGCACCATTTATGGTTACGGGTGATATAGAATATGCTCTTAGTGTAAATAGTGTTGAACTTAACGTTGTGAACTTTACCAAAGGATATAGTAAGCCTTCTAAACTAGAAATCATTAATACTAATGAATTTTCTGACGGTGTTAGTNCAGTTCACATAAGCGGGGAGATCAGACATACTGGAGACAAAATGGCCACCATGTCAAAAGTTTATGCTACATTCTATGATGAGAATAACAGAGTAGTTGGATTTACTTCCACATTCACAGAGTCCGATTTTATTTCACCAAATGCAAAGGCAAAATTTCAGCTCGTAGTTAATGAACATGTTCCATTAATAAGTAGTTACACACTTTATGCAGATTCTGAACAATTCTCTTCCACATCATATGGTCTATGGAGTGTACGCAAATCTATGGAAATTGATAACAAAATCGATGTAATGGGACTTACGCTTGTTGATCAGCAAGGCAACGGAATAGGTAAGCTTACTCCTAATGAACGTGGATGGATCAAATGCGATCTAAAAAACACATTACCAGTTGAACAGGATTTCTCATATATAGTACAGATCAAGGATAAGGATGGTTTTCCTGTAGAATTGAAATGGATCAATGGTATACTCGAACCTAACATGTTATTATCTCCTAGTATATCATGGACTGCTGATGATGAAGATATCTACTTTGCGGAAATATTTGTATGGAATAGTATGGAAAATCCCACACCTTTATCAACATCTATGAAGACTATAATACTATTTGTTAAAGCGTAGGAAATTTTGTGATTACAAAATTATTCTACGATCGATTCTACTTCGTGACCAAGCTTTATCTGATTTACTTCATACCTTGCTATCTTGTTCCTTAGTGCTTTTTTCAATACAGTGACTTCCTTCTTAAGTACTGATATATCTTCTTCCAACTTTGATACTTTATCTTCTAGTTCACCCAATATGATCAGACAAAGACAGCGTTAATTTATCTTAAAAAGATATCTATCTCTTGAATAATATATAAAATCAATCTCATAGTTCTTACGCCATATTTATTATGTTTAGAATTGACCTAAAAGTGTTAATATAAAGAAACTAGTTCTTAGTCAGTCCTACAAAATTGCGCAGGATTTCCATACCATCAATACTCATTTCTGGATGGAATTGTGTTCCGAAGATATGTTTTTTTGTATGTGCTATAATTTCATACTTGCAACTACTTGAATCTGCTATACATATAAATTCTTCAGGCAATCGTGCAATATGATAACCATGATTTTCAAATACATTTAATGTATTTCTTTTTGTGAGTATACTCTCCTTTTTCACAGTAATATTATTATCTCCTATTATTCTATTATTTAATCGCTGTAATGAACCACTGAATGTTAATACTGTAATTTCTACACCATAGCATATCCCAAGCAAGGGTTTATCATCCTTGTATGCAGATTTAAGAATATTCATATTTGACACATTCATTGCTTTTACACTCTTGGTTCTTCCTGACAAGATTATTCCATCATAGTTGCTTATAGAACAATCATCCAATTCATCATATTTGTGTACAACGTATTTTGTATTGAGTTTATTCAGACATTCTTCCAAGTTATTAGAGTATGAAGAAACATTGTTAACCATTAAGAGCATCTATAGTTATACCTCAACTGTTACGTAGTGCATTTCAATTACACCGTCTACAATGATCGCAACACCAAAATGCACTCCATCTTCATTTTCCCACATTAATACCCGTTTTACATCTACCTTAAGCCATTTATCTATGAGATCATTGATCGCCTTTTCCACATTTACTAAATCCCCATCGATATCGTATATTACATATTGCTCTTGGAATGTTAAAGGTAAATTCATCATTGTAGGTTTCACTATTGAAACATTCTTGTCTACGAACAGTTTCACTATATTATTCATCTTTGTATCTCTTTCAAGTATCTTCATTGCGGTTGTGCTGGATGATTTGTCATCTACAAGTTTTGCTAAGTATGCCTTGTATGCCTCCTCAACATTCTGACCTAAACCAACGTAGTATTCACCAGTAAATGCTGCCCCTACAGCAGCTACTGTACCCAATTGTGTAACAACTCCACCAGCACCAGCAGTATACACTGGCATAAAGTAGACATCATTTTCTCCGATCCTGTAGATTATGTTGTCACCTATCCTAGGATTTCTTAATAATGTCTTCAATTGGGCAAAATCAGGATCCCTGTCGAGTGCTTCCCTTATGGCAGTCGGTCCCAGTAATTTGGTTTCAGATTCCAGAGNTACCTCGTAAAATATCATCTCACCATCATTTGGGTAGTCATTCCTTACTACCATGTAACCTGCAAGATTCCTACCCGCAGCTCCCTTTAATTCTAATGATAATAAACCTAGATACTCAGTTTCATCAAAACCAGGTGGTTTCGCAAATATGTAGTATGAAGAAAGCTCTACTGGGATCTCAAAGAATTCTCTAGCACCTATGAACGTAGATACATCTGTAACATGGTAATAATTATACATGTTAACCTTCCATGAGAAGTACTCTTCAGGAAACCTTAGTTGATCATGTAGCCATGNAGGGATCTCTTTAGTTACATGTTCTTGATATGCATCAACAAACATGTTAGTGAAAAAGTCATCACCTTTGATTATAATAGTTGTTGTACCATTTAATGTATCGATTAGATTATAACCTACCAATCTATACATAGGATTATTAGCACTCCATGGAACATTTGATGTATCCAATCTTACTAGTAGAGGCATAAGCCAGAATGTTTCTGACCCGTTTGTTACAGGTAAAACATCTACATCTTTGTTACCGAATTGATATTGGAAATATGGATAGATTAGTGACATCCTTTCATGTATGTCCTTGTATCTCATTATATGTATAGATTTATCAGGATATGAAAGTAGGAAATTGGGTTCGAATATCCAACTTATTGGAGGTATTACCTTTATACCCCCATTTCCAT
This sequence comes from Nitrososphaerota archaeon, assembly GCA_002713325.1. Taxonomy (GTDB): domain Archaea; phylum Thermoproteota; class Nitrososphaeria; order Nitrososphaerales; family UBA213; genus UBA213. The sequence continues at coordinate 108,033 of PAWD01000008.1, read as the reverse complement.
TATAGAAGAATTCTCCCAGTTCATCACTAGTTTTTCTGTCTTCAGGGTATGCAGACCATACTTCTTCTATCAAACCTCCTTCTCCGTAATAGATCCTACGTTGATCAAAGAATCCATCACTATTAGCAATTTCACCTGAATGTGCGTTAAGCATAAGAAATCCATTTGGAACATGTGTATATACCAAATGCTGTGCGTACCATCTGTTCTCTGCCGTAACACTGGAAGGAAGAATTGGTTTCATTGCTGCGCTCCAGTATAGTGTGTTGTTGAATCGTATTATGTCTGAATCTTGAAAGTCAACATACGGTATCAAACCTATTTCTGGTTTGAGTTTTGTAAAAGCCGCACTCCAATCCCATAAACGTATCTTCGTTAGTACATCTTGGTTATCTTGTACCATATCTCTTATACTATTTTGCTTAGCGGTAAACAGTTTTACATCGTAATTGATTTCCTTCACTTCGTCCAGTTCTGCAAAATATCTATTAACTGCGATCTGTTGTGCCGTATAAGGACCTAGATACTCGATCTTTTTTGCATCTGCTATGCTGTTATTAACAGCCATTACAGATCCTATTACGATCGCCATTGATACCAAGGTCAACAATCGAACGTACATATTTCTCTTCGAGGGTAATATTATAATTGCTGATTTCTTTCGATCTATCAATGACCACGTTATGAAAGCAACACCAAGAATAGCTGCTCCAACTATAGCGTATTTTGTATTGTAGTCTATGTTGTGTGTGAAGAACATATTGAAAGAGGTCCAGAGCAGTCCGGCACCTATTACAAACTCGATTATTGATATATAGAACAAGAATTTTGGTCTTCCTTCCGAAAAATCTACAACGTAACTTGATGCTATATGTACGATGTTACGTATACCAACATAAAGCATCAATCTTATACCAATCGATCCCAATAGAGCTGGTATTAGTAACACAAGAGAAGGTACCATAGGTATTACAAGTTGTTCTGAAATAGTTGGGTCAGGGGATGTTATGAATGGAAGGTAAAAGATATTTGATAACGATTCAATTCCTAAATCATTACCATTAAGTACATAAATTGCAGACATTCCAAATAGTAGATTAGTAAACAAAGGCGCAAGTAGTAGAATCTTTGTTATCTGCCATATGGCAAAGTTTGTTTTGTTGAGTTTAAAATTACGATATTTTAACGACGTCTGCGTTGGGTCAAAGGTTTCCCGTTTTATAAAAGAGAGACCCACTGCAAAGATCCACCAGATAATGGATTCTCGCTTCCTGATATCGACTCTTATAACAGCAATTGTAGATAATACAATCCCAGAGAACACCGCGTAGAATATTGGTTTGGTGAACAATTCACTAAATTCGTCGACATTCATTATAATATGAACAGCCTGACTACTAACTACACCAAATATGACTATACCTATTAAACAAAATAATCCTAATCTAATGTATTTACTAATGTCTTGTTTTGGTTTATTTTCTCCGGGAGAGTTCCACAATGTGGATCTTATATCAATGATGCTAAATTAATATTTTTACAATTAGACCTCAGCTAGGCCTTTGCATATAAGATATACTGCTGCATATGTAGGCAGTTTTACCTTTTGATCATTAAAAGGACCAAAGAAACGTTCTTTTAACCTAAACTTTGGTGAATATCTCACATTAACTAAAACCTCTTCATCTGTAAGAACACATGCATTGGTAAGGGGATCGAATGTATCTATAGCATTACATGGAGCTTTCATTAGACCACTTTTGCTGTTAAGCGTTCCTTGCATTCTAAACACTCTATGAATATCCATAGTTACTTTAGGATCTATATGTGCACCTATCTCCCTTGCAATGTCATCCAATTCTGTCTTGAATCGTAAATACCCAGCTTTCAATATCTTCTGTACGGTTCTTGGTTTTGCCTTATCATCCTTCATGAGTTGACGGGATATTCTTCCACGCCAACCAAAATCATCAATGTTAGGGAATTTTGATATTACATCCTTTACTAAATGTGAATTTTTCCTTACTCCAAAGGAGTCAGGTAAGATATTGTTACCCATTACATAATCAGCTATATCTGCTCTGCTATGAGGATCCAGAGATTCTAATTCTGTATTATATATATGTAGATGAAACCCCTGGTTTCCTGAAAAATATATTTTTATCTCGTTCTCCTGTATACCCAGATCTTCCTGTAGAAATTTTATTAGTTTCTTTAATTCTCCCTTACCAGCATCAATGCAATTGTCACATGTCAATGATATTTTTTCAACTTTCATACTATTACACTTACCGCACTCTTGCTTTTCTCCCATAACATTCTTGCAATGGTTACATATCCACATTTCATGATCCTTTGCACATATTAATGCCAACTCATCAATATCAATATCAAATATCAAATCTGCACCTTTGAATATCTTTTCCTGCATTGGAGCAGTTGGATTAATATAATAAGCACATGAATAATAAACGTCTGACGGAATATGTTTAAGAAAATGTGCAGATAATTCACCATTATTCTTGAATGACAAATGCCTTATCATACCACCGTTAAACTGCATATAACCAAATTCTCTTTCCTCAATACGATTTGGAGTTTCAACGTAGTTAGTATGTTTGAAGTAAAATTCTTTAAATGACCGTTTAACCAGATTCAGGCTTTGCTCATTCATTTCTAATCCTTCTTCTGCCAAACTGTAATGGATTTATTATTCCATCGCATTCTTCTGTTCTATAGCAGTTATTGTCACTTGTAACTTTTTCACATGATGGACACACGTACTTAGTTCTGCTACCCTTCATCCCAGCTAAATGTTCCACTTGGTATCTTGTAACACGTTCATTATAGTCTGGCGCAGTCTCAAATAACGCACAAATTTCATCAGTAGACTTGCCTATGGAAAGCATATAGGTTGCAAGTAGGAATCTTGCAGAATGTGGGGGATTTTCAGCCTTTGAGAGTAACTGCAAAATATGGTGTACACACGGTGGATATTTCGTGGTTACAAAATATCTCCTGAATTCCACATGTTTTACGACCTTACCCCTTAATTCATCTACTTTGATCTTTATGGATTCAGGTAACTGTTTAAGTTCCATTTTGTTTATTTTATCATAAATATACAGGCTAATCTCGTCACGTATGAGCCTGACAGTATCGTCAGAATCTAGGTATACAAAACCCCTGTTAACTATCCGGTTTACTAATTTCCAATGTTCATCATGGAAATATGTTGCACGTTTTAGATACTCCGAAACCTTGAACTTAAATTTATTATTCTCCTGTGTAATATCAATAGAAAAGAGATCTTTGAAGATTCTAGTCAGGATTGATCGCATACGTTCGTCACTTTCATGCTTCAAATCCCGTTCTAGAAACATCTCTGCCCTTCTGGCTTCACCAAGTGAATACTTCCTGCTTACACTCCTTATCCCAAGCGCATGAACTATTATTAACGCAATAAGGAATGAAACAATTTCGGTATCCAGATCATCCAACTGCTTGAATACATTACCATCTATAGCAGTAAGTATACGCTCGCATGCACGTTCAATAATCCTTTTCTTAGATGGGCCTTCAAACTCATCAAGACTATAATCTAGATCTTTGAGGTATTTACCTGCCTCCGTTAAAAATGGATATTTTGCTAGATCTCTACTACCGAACTGTATATTGCTCAAATATAATAGGAATGCATGAGCTGCAATAAAAGTTTGTTCGGTTATGGTTAAATTGTTCCATATTTCAATTTATAGTATGAAAGTTGGACTCCACGTTTCAATAGCAGGATCTATCGATAAGGCTGTTGATAATGCTATAGAGCTGAAATGCAGTGCATTTCAAATATTTACGAGAAATCCCAGAACATGGACATTCAAGGATCTGTTAACTGAAGATATACAAAGTTTCAAGAAAAAATTGATTACAAGCAAAATTGATCAATATGCTACGTGTGCACATATGCCTTATCTTCCAAATCTATCATCTCCAAAAAAAGATATTTATAAAAAATCATTAGATACATTTGTAAATGAAGTTAAAAGATGTGGATTGTTAGACCTGTCATATCTAGTAATACATCTTGGTAGTCATTTGGGGGAGGGAACAGAAGTTGGGATTAAAAATCTTGTCAATGCCTGTAACATAGTAGTTGAAAAAGTAAATAACAATGTTACTATATTACTGGAAAACACAGCAGGAACTAAAAATAGTATAGGTTCACGTTTTGAAGAATTAAAACAAATTCTGGAACAACTGGAATCTAGAAAGAGATTTGGGATTTGCTTAGATACATGTCATGCATTTGCTGCTGGATATGATTTAAGAGACAAGGATGTAGTAGATGATATGATTGCTTCTTTTGATAGATATATTGGAATGAAGGAATTACACGTGGTACATGTTAACGATTCTAAAGGTGATATTAATTGTAATACTGATAGACATGAGCATATTGGAATGGGTTACATTGGTGATAAAGGTTTTCGAGCTATCTTAGCAAATAATGAAATAAGAAAGCGTCTGTTAATACTTGAAACACCAATAGATAACAGAAGGGATGATGTAGGAAATTTGGAGAAAGTGAGAGAATTAGCTTCCTAGAATTTAACTATCCACAACCCTGTTCTTGTACTTCTCACAGATATCTGGTAAATATTTCTTGACCAGTGTAATTACTTCCTCATCAAGCATGGTAGTAACTCTTCCTTCCTGATATTGTTTAATTACTTCATTTTGGATGAATTCAAGTGTTGGTTCGTCCTTGGTTATCTTTTCGCCATCTTTTAGCCTGAAAAAAGAGTTTACCCAGAATGCTATACCTGCAATTCCTGAATGTTCTGATACCATAACCTTTGGAGGTATATCTAGTAATTCTTCAGTATTGAACGGCAAATACATCTCAAGATTCTTCAACAATCCATCTGCATGTATACCAGCTCTTGTTACGTTGAAATTCTTTCCAATTATGGGATAATAATAAGGCAGTTTGTAATTCAATTTCTTTTCATAGTATTCTGTGACATATCGTAATACTTTCGTATTCATACCATCAAACGAGCCCTTGATCATCGAATGTACAAAGATCATTGCTTCCATTGGAATGTTACCAGCTCTTTCTCCAATACCCAGTAATGTGCAATTGTTTAATGAAGCTCCATAAAGCCATGCTGATGTCGCATTTGATACACCAAGGTGGAAATCATTCTGACCATGAAATTCAAGCCATTCAGACGGTACACCTAATGCTTTATTGAGCAACCAGAAAAGTTTGGGAATTCCTCTGGGTAAAGCAGCTTCAGGCCATGGTAAACCAACACCCAACGTATCAGGACATCTGAACTTTACAGGTAAATCATATTTCTCTGCTAGTTTCATTGCTTTCTTTACAAATGGAACTACAGTCCCAAAAATATCCGCTCTAGTTATATCTTCTAGATGCAACCTAACAGTAATACCACTCTTCAGTGCCTCTTCTGTAACATCCAAGTAATTTTGTATTACTTGTGACCTAGTCTTTCCTTTGAACTTATAGAATATATGGTAATCGCTTACAGATGCAAGTATACCAGTTTCTTCCAACTTCAGATCTTTGATGTGTTGTAGGTCTGCCTTGGAAGCCCTTATCCATCCCGTTATCCTCGGAAATTCATAACCAAAATTTTTACATTTCTCTATTGCTTCTCTATCCTTCTTTGTGTAAGGGAAGAATTCGGTATAATTCACTTTACCATTATTTCCACCAAGATCATGTAACATTTTGAATAAATTTGCTATCTGTTCAACTGAATAGGGTTCCCTAGATTGTTGGCCATCTCTAAATGTTGTATCAGATATCAATAATTTATCTGGAATATTTGTATTTACTACAACACCGTCAAATACAGCTTTAGGAGCTTCATTGAACGGGAATATATTCTTGTATAGTTTAGGCTCCTTGACATCCACAATTTCATAATCAGGGATGTCAATAGCTTCATTCTTGAAAAATGCAATGAATTTATCTCTTTCCTCAAAATCCAACGTTTCCATTATCTTTTGCAAATATTTCTCAGTTCATTATGTTAATAAATTTAACTATTGTTATTTTTTATGAAAATCATTATTAAATATGACTTGAATTATCAAAATATTTATTTTGATATTACATTTGTTACAATAAGTACAAGTTGAACTCATCCAACAAACCTTTTTCGACAATGAATTTAAGAGCCTAGATAACATGCAGTAAACATGAATTATGACGATGTCATGAGACTTGCACTCGAAAGGGGATTTTATTTTCCTAGCTGTGAGATTTATCCTGATGCACAGGCAGGTTTCTGGGATTATGGTCCTCTTGGTGTTGGTTTCAAGAACAAATTCATAGAATTATGGAGACGAGAACTAGTGAGAAGGGATAACATGTTAGAGATCGACGGTTCGCAGATAATGAGTAAGAATGTATTTGTAGCATCTGGTCATCTTAACAGCTTCAATGATTCAATTGTAAAATGTACAAAGTGTGGTTCTATATTCAGGGCAGATAGGCTTGTTGCTGAAAAGACTGGGAAGAATGTTCCTGAAAGGACTAATGATTCCAATATAGACGCATTGATCGTTGAACATGGTTTGAAGTGTAGTAAATGTAAGAGCGAGTTAGGAAAAGTTAACAGGTTTAACATGATGTTCAAAGTATTAATTGGTCCAAGCGCTGAAGAAGCATACCTTAGACCAGAAACATGTCAGACGATTTTCCTTGACTTTCCTAGAATATTCAAGGTGATGCGCGGTAAATTACCTTTNGGTATAGCACAGATTGGTAAAAGTTTCAGGAACGAAATATCACCTAGGCAGAGTTTGTTACGCTTAAGAGAATTTTATCAGGCAGAGATAGAGGTTTTTTGTAACCCAAAAAAACTGAATGAATTTGATAGATTTGATGAAGTTAAAAATACTGTATTAAGGATATATGATGAAAATTCAATAAAGGAATTAACATGCGATCAAGCAGTTAGTAGTACTGTAATACCAAACAAGTTGATCGCTTATTACCTTGCGTTGCTTAATGAATTTTATTCTAAAACTGGACTTGATATGAAGAGAACGAGGTTTAGAAGACTTTTAGATGATGAAAAAGCATTTTATGCTACATCTGCATTCGATTTTGAAGTTGAAACCACAACTGGATGGTTGGAACTTGTTGCATGTAATTATAGATCTAATTATGATTTAGAGGGTCATGCAAACATTAGCAAACAGAACATGGAGGTACTTGATCTAGATGACAAGGTTCTACCGCACATATTCGAACTTTCAATGGGAATAGATAGGAGCCTTTATTCCATACTGGAACACTCATTTATAGAAGACAAACTCAACGATAGATTACTTCTGAAATTGAAGCCGTATCTTGCTCCCATACAGGCTGGAATATTTCCATTGGTTACTAAGGACGGTCTTGCAGAGAAGGCCTTGAGTATATTTACCTATATAAAGAAGAATCTTGATGTAGTATATGATGAATCTGGTTCAATAGGAAGAAGGTACAGAAGACTTGACGAAAGCGGTGTACCATTTGGTATTACCATTGACAGACAGACATTAGAAGATGATACTGTCACAGTAAGAGAGAGGGACAATATGCAGCAGATACGACTAAAGTCTGAAGAAATTCTTGACTATTTGACTAGCGCAAAGAAGATCGATTGATTAGTCTTATCTTCTTCAAGCACTTCATCCATTTTCTCGTCTGGCATATCTACAAATAATATCTATTTTTATCTAGTATCAAATGTATACACTCGATAACCTTACCGCAAGAATAATCACATGTAAAAAATGTCCCAGACTTGCGAAATATATAAGAACTATTGCAAAAGAGAAAGTAAGACGTTACAATGACTGGAAATACTGGGGAAGACCGTTACCAGGATTTGGAGATCCATATGCAAATCTTCTGGTAATAGGCTTGGCACCAGCAGCTCACGGTGGTAATAGAACTGGAAGAATGTTTACCGGTGACTCATCTGGTGATTGGTTAATGAGAGCACTTCATGAGAGTGGTTTTGCAAATCAGTACACTAGTGAGAAAAAAGATGATGGTTTGATATTGAAAAATGTCTATATAACAGCTATAGTACGATGTGCACCACCAAAGAACAAACCTGTAACATATGAGATTGAAAATTGTTCGCGTTATCTAGCTGAAGAGCTGAAATTATTGAAGAATGTTAAGGTTGTGTTAACACTTGGCACATTAGCATTCAATACTTATGCATCTTTGCGTAAAATCAAAGGATTGAAATTTATACATGCTGCATCTTATGATCTTACTGACATAATACTTATTGCATCGTATCATCCAAGCAGACAGAATACACAAACTGGAAGATTAAAGTGGAACGAATGGATAGATGTATTCAGAAAGATCAACGATGTGATTAATTAGAAACCATCGATCTTGAAATCTAACTTAATCTCTTCTATTTTTTCATTAATACCAAGTGATCGCATAATCTTTTCGAATTGTTGTTTGTTTTTTGATACAAGTATATTTACATTCCATTTATTCTGTGCTGTGCTATTACGATGTTGTAGATATGTCTTTACTTGTTCTACAGTATAGATCGCAGGATCAACTAATTGTACTTGTGGATAAATATTTGTGATATGCTTTTTGATAAATGGTAAATGTGTACTACCCAAAATTATAACATCTGTTCTTGGTTGTGATTTTATGCTTTCAGTATTATTTATTATAACTTCCTTCACGATCTTATCATTTTCTAAAAACTTTCCTGATTCTACAAGATCTATCATGGCGGACGCATTTACTTTAATTATCTTTGTAGTTGTTATGTAAGGCTTGATATAGTCATCAAGAACATTACTTTCTATAGTTCCTTCTGTTGCTAACATAGCAATGAATTTTGTTTTAGACAATACAACTGCATCATCTATATTTGGGTAAACACCAAATATTGGAATATTTGTATGTAATTTACATTCCTTTAACACTTGTATTGACGGTGTTATGGACGCAACAATTATGACTTTAGGATCAAACTTTTCTAGATATTTCACTGCACGTATTATAATCAATTTTAGCTGTTCTTTCGTTTTTTTACCATAAGGATAATGTGCTCTATCAGCCAAATACACTATTGATTCATTTGGTATTTTTGTTCTTAATGATTTTATGATAGAGAGCGAACCCATGCCAGAATCTAATACCGCTATAGGTCTGTTATCCATAGTATTATAATGATAAAGACATTAATAATTTGATTGCTGAAAACGCAAGGTTACAGTTTATCATTTTTATCAATAATAATACACATATAAAATTAATAATACAATGTAATAGGATTGCGTATGACTAACTTCAGTAAGAACTGGACGGAGAGTGATAATAAAGTAATGATGAAAAATATACGAGAAACAATTAAGCCTCAAGGACCTATGAGACCAAGGCTAGAAACAGCTTCGAACAGATTGGAGGCACAAATACAGAAGATGGATACCATGCTTACAAAGATGCGTGAGAAGGACTCTACATTATTCAGAAGGATAGTTGATACTATGCAGAAACATGAAATAGAAGAAGGGAAGATATTATCCAACGAACTAGCAGAGGTTCGTAAAGTAACAAAACTACTGAGTAATACAAGGATGGCACTAGAACAAGTACATTTGAGATTAAGTACTATCCATGATGTTGGAGACGCAGTTGTTGCACTTACACCAGCTGTTGGTGCTCTGAAGAGTGTTAAGACTGGTCTAGCAAAGTTCATGCCTGATGCGGAGAGTGAGATTACTGATATGTCTGGTATGCTTGGAAATTTGCTAGTAGATACTTTACAGGGAGGTAACTTTACCCTTCAGAACGATGTGTCAAGCGAGGAAGTTGAGAGTATACTTACAGAAGCATCAGTAATAGCAGAGAATGGTGTCGACGGTAGACTTCCATCTGTACCAGATTCAGAAGAGTTGCCGAGATACACATAAGGTGCTTGCAATGGGAAGATTTGCAGCACTCTCTATATTTTCTGCTATAGGATTCACAATAGGGTTTCTAGGATATCTCTCATATCCAACAGTAGTAACTTGGATAATTAACGCAGTTCCAAGTTTGTTATTTAGTCAGGCATTTATAGGAGCAATTGTTTCTGGAATGGTTGGTTTGATTGCAAGTTTGGCTCTCGTGATACGTTGGGCAAATAACCCCTAATTTGTTCCAGCTTTTCTAAATCCATGAGTAAAAGAGGGATCGTAAACCTTCGAATATTCATAACTTTTTGGTTTTACTACATCACCAACTATTACAACTGCAGTTTTATTTATGCGTGCAACTCTTACCTTCTTCGCTATATCTACAAGCGTACCAGTTATCACTAGTTCATCATCCCAACTGGCTCTATATACTACGGCAACAGGTGTCTCGTTCGTATATCCTCCAGCCAATAATTCCTTAACTAGTTGTTCTGTAAGGTGAACACTAAGGTAGAATACTATAGTACTCTTGTGACTAGCAAGTGCAGATATCTTCTCTCTATCTGGTACCGGTGTACGTAATTCAGCTCTTGTTATAATTACTGTCTGTGTTACACCTGGCAAGGTAAGCTCAAGATTTAATCTAGCGGCTGATGCAAACAGAGCACTTATTCCAGGAACAACTTCACATTCAATATCTTCTTTCTCCAATTTGTCAATTTGCTCCCTAATTGCACTGAATAATGCAGGATCACCATCGTGAAGCCTTATAGCAAACTTTCCTCGTTTGGTTTCATCTTTTAGAAATTCAAATATTTTTTCTCTATCTATTTTAGCAGCGTCAACCAATTCTGCATTATTATTTGCATATTCCAATAGTTTTGGATTAAGCAATGAACCAGAATATACTATAACATCTGCTGTTTCGATCATTCTTTTTGCTTTAAGTGTAATAAGTTCAGGGTCTCCAGGTCCAGCGCCCACAAAAACTACTTTATGTCTAGTCACGCTTTACCACCATTATAGAAAAATATTTTTCAGCAGGTTCACTTGTTTTCACGTCATTTAATTTTGATATCTTTACAACTTCACCTTCAGCAGAAACATCTTGTGCAATTGCAATTAGTGAATCATCTGAAAATCCCGATTGCTTTAACATTTCTATTACATTATTGAAGTACCTTCCGTCCTTCAGAAAAATCAAAGTATCACATGAACTTGCTATTGATTTTATTCTGTTAAGATCATAACATGCTGGAATAATTGCTAACATGTCATCACCTTCTGCCAAACTGATCTTCGCTTGAGATGCAAATGCGAACATTGACGCAATACCAGGAATGATTTCTATTTCAATTGATGGATATCTTTCCTTTAATTCTCTGTGTATGTAAGTGAATGTACTGTATAACGATGGATCTCCAACTGTGATATACACAACATTATTTCCATCTTTGCATTTCTTAGCTATCTGATCAGTGTTATCACTCCATGTTTTTTGTAATGTTGTTTTATCCTTGACCATTGGGAATATAACATTAATTATTTCATATGAATCATTTCTCTCGTTTAAGATAGGTTTTACTATTGATAACGCCATGCTATCTCTACCCACCCTTGACGTTGGGCAAAATATTGTATCTGCCGTTCTGATAATATTGGCGGCTTTAAGTGTTAACAATTCCGAGTCACCTGGACCACAACCTACACAAAATAATTTCCCACTCATAGAATTAACATAGAATTTCTATCTTATTTAAATGAAATAATTATGGTTTTTCTGCAGATATAATTATAACGGGATTTCTGGCCAACATCATAGTACCCGCGCTCACCTTCCTGCTCTTAGCTATTGTTATTTGAGTCACATCTACATTCATCAATTGTAATTCATTTATAGCTTTAAGTGAATGGTACATAGTCTCAATAAGTATTGCACTGATCACAATTCTTCCCTTACTCTTCAATTTGTTGTATACTAGATTAATTATTTTATAAGTATCACCGCCTGTTCCCCCAACGAATATTGCATCAACATTAGGCATCTTACCAATGACCTCTTGCGCTTTGGAATGAATTGTCTGTATGTTAGAGATATTGAATTTAATAGCATTTTTCTCTGTTAATTTAATAGCATTTTCATCCTGATCTATTGCATATACCTTACCATCTGGGGCCACCTGTCTTGCAGCTTCTACTGTTATACTTCCACTACCGCATCCAACATCTATAACTGTAGAATTACTATTCAATCTGGCTTTGCTTAGCATAATTACCCTGACTTCTTCTTTAGTAATAGGAACATTTTCTTCACGTTCAAACATTTCATCAGGGATTCCAATTGTTTTAAAGTTCCACAATTTAGAACTACTTACTGAAAACTGTATTTAACCTATTTGTTTAGCAAATACAAAAGTATTGTACAATATCCAGGAAAATAGGAACATAAACACATATCCGGCCATACCAGTAGTTATCATCTTCCTATAATCTGATGGTAGTAATTCATGGGCAATATAGAGCCTTGTCACTATATAGGAAGCGAAATACATCATAAAACCTATTCCTATAGCTCTAAATGCATGTGGATTATCACTTAGATATCCTAGTGCTCCTGCTATTATGCCAGCCAATACACCTAATCCAATTCTCATCCAGAATATTTTGTCTATTGGACTCAATGTTTTCTCACTCATCTGTTTGTAGACTAGGATTAATTCCTTTTGGTAATGCATAACAGTATAATCTAAGTGTTAATTTGTAAATTATATGGAGTTATCTGGTATAGAATTGCGGTATATTATAAATGAAATAAAGAAGAAAATTTACACTGGATATTATGTTAGTAATGTTTATGGTATTACAAAAGACTCTATTCAATTAAAACTCCATCACCCTACTGAACAAGATATTTTGTTGGTAATATCAGGTAAAGGAATATGGATCAGTGAATTAAAATTTGATTCTATTGAACAAAGTGGACTTGTTACTATACTAAGAAATGAAATTATTCGTGCAAAAATAGACAATATTGAACAATTTGGAAGTGAAAGGATAGTTATGCTGAAGTTTGTATTTGGTGATAAAATTAGACATTTAATTGCTGAATTCTTTGCAGGTGGTAATATTATTTTATGTGATGAATCTATGATGATACTCGCAATACTGAATCCAATGGAGGTAAGACATAGAGTATTAAGAGTTAGTACCAAATACGCATATCCACCAAAACGTGGTATAGATGTACTTGATCTGAAACTTGATGATATGGTAAAATTACGTTCATCTGACCTTGATGTTGTTCGCTGGATCGGAAGGAATATTGCGTTACCAAAAAAATTTGTTGAAGAGATAATACATACATCACCTATTGATCTGAATGATAAATGCAGCAAATTGACCGAAAAAGATGTAAATATGCTTTATGACAAGATAGTAAATTTAGTTACTGATGTCTGTAATGGAAACCATAAACCATTTCTTGTTATGCAGGATAATATTCCTATAGACGCCTCTCCCATACCACTTCAAAGTCAAGGATCAGTCGAACCTGTTAATAGTTACATGGAAGCTATTAATTTTGTTCTCAGTTATTATATACAGAATTCAAGGGAAAGCATAAAGAGTGAAGAATTTGTAAGCAAAATAAGTGATCTGGAAAGGGCTCTTGAAGAACAAGAGAAGGCAGTGGAAGTACTTAATAAAAAATCGAAATTTATGCGCGAATTTGCTGATCAATTAATGAATCTTACGAAAAGTGGCCTGAGTGATATTACCGATTTATCTGTAAAGAAACTGATAACTAAAACTGATATTACTTTTGAAGAAAAACGTGACTCTATAATGTTAAACATCACAGGTGAGAAGATTAATATTAAAAATTCTAAGATTCCTTCCATTGTTTCCACTATATATGACAGAGCAAAAGAACTTGAGAGGGGTATAAAATCTATAGACAGTGCAAAGAATAGGTTAACGAAGGAACTTAAAAATATGAAACAGCAGTCAGATATTGCTAAGCAAAAGGTGAAGGTGAAGCGACAACAAAGCAAGGAGTGGTATGAACGTTACCGATGGATTTTCACTACAGATGGGTTACTTGCGGTGGGAGGGAGAGACGCATCATCAAATTCAGCCGTGGTAAGAAAACATCTAACAGATAATGATATAGTGTTTCATGCAGAAATTCATGGTTCGCCTTTTTTTATATTGAAGAATACAAATGGTGATGAATTGAACAGTATAAACGAGATTGCCCAAGCAACTGCTAGTTTCAGCAATGCATGGAGGGAGGGTTTGGTAGCTATCGATGCATACTGGATACGTGCAGAACAGGTGAAGAAAGCAGCTCCTAGTGGACAATTCCTTCCAAAAGGTTCGTTCGTGATCGAAGGAAAGCGTAATTATGTAAAAGGTGTTGAGTTGAAGCTTTCAGTAGGATTGGTAAGAACAAAGCAAATGATTAAGGTCATGTGCGGTCCTCCTGTTTCAGTTAAAAAGAATTCCCTAGTTTATGTTTTGATCACTAAAGATAATTATAGCACATCAGATGCTGCAAAAAAAATTAAGATGGAATTTGTAAAAAATACTAATGCTGAAATTTCTGAATTTGCTAAGGATTTGGATCTTGATGATATAATACGAGTTCTACCAAGTGGAGGATGTAAAATAGGACAAGCCGCATTGGGTGATGATATTGAATTATTATAAAGTAATTACAAGTAACAATAGAGAAATATGATCATGAGTGGAAGACAAAGATGAGCTCAGTCTGCTTTATTGCTGATGGTATGTTGGGAAGTTTGGCAAGAAAGTTACGTATATTTGGTTTTGATACTCTATATTATAACGATGTTGAAGATTTTAAACTTATTGAAATTGGGGAGCAACAAGAAAGGATACTGTTAACTTGTGATAAAATACTGATTCAACGAGCAATGAATGCGGGTATCAGTAGTGTGTTATTAGATGGTTCAGGTGATGTTGATGATATGATACATATATTAAGAAACTACAAAATAAATTTTGTTGAATTCTTACCTGAAAATTCCAGGTGTCCAATATGTAATAACATATTAGATAGATGTGATAAAAATTCTATCAATAAACTAATTCCTGAAAAAATATTCAATATACACGAAAGATTTTATCTCTGCAAACAATGTAACAAGGTTTACTGGGAAGGTAGCCACCTGAAGAAGTTACGGGAGTTTGGATTATTCGTGAAGAGGGGATTGAACGATACATCTTAATGAAGAAGATGGCGCAGAATTGATAAAACTGGCAAGATATACTATAGAAAATTATCTTATCAAAAATATCAGAATAACTGTAGATGACACTCTTGCAAAAAAGTATAATTATAAAGCTGGCGTCTTTATTACGCTTAATTCTGTCAGGAACAATTCAGAAGAACTTAGAGGATGTATTGGTTTTCCAATGCCAGATAGTATATTACACAATGCTGTAATAAATGCCGCGATTGCATCTGCTACCAACGATCCTAGATTCAAACCTGTTAAAAAGGATGAACTTGATAGGATTACACTTGAGATAAGCATTCTAACACAGCCTGAACTAATTAAAGTGCAGGATCCTAGTCAGTATAAGGAGAAGATAAAAATTGGTAGAGATGGTTTGATAATACATTGGCGCTTTGGTTCTGGTCTATTATTACCACAAGTTCCAATAGAATACGGATGGGATGAAGAGCAGTTTCTTTGTGAAACATGTGTCAAGAGTGGTTCAATGCCAGACTGCTGGTTCTACGATGATACAAAAGTGTATAGATTTGAAGCTACAGTGTTCAAGGAAGTTGAACCTAGGGGTAAAATAATTAGAGTTCCACTTGATGTTAAAAAATGATTAAATTCGTTATACAACATGACAACTTATAACTAAGCTTTTAATTCTCAACATTGATAATTAGATATGGGTAATAACAAGATATGTGTTTCACTAGGTACTAGTAATATCTATTCATTGAAAAACATGATGAATGAATCTCTAAATATCAATGTAGATTTTATTGAGATTAGATTCGACTTTTTTAACAAATTAACTATGTATGATGCACTAGAGTCTGTTCTAGATCAGCACCAGCGGGCTGTGTTTACGTGTAGAGCAAAAAATGAGGGAGGTAAATATAGTGGTAAAGAACTAGACAGAGTAACTACGTTGGTAGGATTGGCCGCATTTAGACCTATGTTGTTGGATGTTGAGTACAATACCATGAAGGCTAATGATGATTTACTGGATCAATTCACATCACTAAATTGTGACATCTTGGTATCTTGGCATAACTTTGAGCAGACACCAAATGAAGATGAACTTGTAGATATTATGGATAAGATGAAGGAATACAGTAATAACATAAAGATAGTTACAATGGCGAAGAATCTTGATGATAGTATTTCAATGTTGAAATTATATGAATACGTTAAGACTTCAAACATAAATCTAATCGCATTCTGTATGGGCGAGTATGGTATGCTCTCAAGAGTGTTATGCACATATGCTGGATCAAGTTTCACTTATGCAAGTCTTGNAGAAGCACTAGCACCTGGACAGCTAACTGTGAAACAAATGCAAACAATATATGAAAAACTCAATCGTGAAAATCCTGAATTAAATAATTATAACACATGGAAAGAAAGACAAGATTTCAATACCATATTTAAGCTCATAAATGACAGTGTAGGCTAGGTGATACAGATGTCATTAAGTAATGATCTTAGAACTTATTGTATTATAGGTGATCCAATAGATCATTCACTTTCACCAGCAATGCATAATGCAGCTTTCAAAATGTTGAAAGTAAATTGTACCTATATTGCATTTAGGATCGGAAAAGATGAATTAGAAGCTGGATTAGCATCGTTAAGAAAAATAAATATTGCTGGATTTAATGTAACAATGCCCCATAAAGTTACAATAATACCATTACTCGATGAATTAGATGAAACATGCATAAAGATCGGTGCTGTAAATACCGTGAATAATGAAAACGGTAAGTTCAAGGGCTATAATACTGACATTCATGGGTTTATAGAACCAATAAAAAGAAGGAAAATTGATTTGAAGAATAAAACTGTATTACTAATTGGTTCTGGTGGTGCTGCAAGGGCTGCTATCACTGCACTTATGGATGAAAGTGTGGGGAAGATTGTGATCGCAAACAGGAATGTGGAAAAATCGCAAGTATTGAACGATATTTGTAAGAGACAAAATATCTACACTGAGTTAGTAATCCTGGAAGACTCATCAAAATATGCATCTAATGCAGATCTTATAGTTAATGCTACACCTATTGGTATGAAGGGAGAAGATAGTATACTTAAAGCTGAACATATAAACAGTGATTGTGTAGTGTATGATCTTGTATATAGACCAATGCAAACTGGTTTGATACGTAGTGCTAATGAAGCTGGAGCAACTGTAATTTATGGTTATGAGATGTTGTTGGAGCAAGGTATAAAATCATTTGAGATATGGAAGCAAATGAAAGCTCCTAGCGATATTATGAAGAAAACCATTGCTGAAGATTTTATTTATAAATAATACATATTTGATTCTCTAGAGGAGTTCTTGATTAATCTCCATCATAGTAAACATATAAAGTAATGAAAATAAATACAATGAAACTAGATCGGGAAAAACAACACTAGGAAGCGATAAGGCATACTTTATTTTTCTCCTTATTACATGATAAGTACGGTGAAATATTTTTTGCAGTGTTACGGAATCAATTGAGTATTTATGAAAATGGATAATGATTACGAAAAATTATATGACAAACTGTGGAAGGCAATGACTACAAGTACGGCGAACTATTATAATAATAAACGATACATGTAAGACTTTCATACGGAATTCAATACCTTGACAATTTAATTAATACTAGGGATAAGCTTTGTGGTTTTGCGAGAATCTATAATTAACTGAAATAGATTGGACATAAGGATTAATTTATGATCTTTGGAGCAGTTAGGTATGAATAATACCATAAATGTTACTATATACATAGGAATTAGTGAACCATATGAAATCTGCTAATGCCACTGTTCATGGCGCTATATCAATTGTAAATGCGATAGCAAGTGGTAATGGTTCAGCATTGGGAATTTCACTTAAGGTGAATGCTGAAGTTGAGTTTACTGAGGGCAATGGTATAACATTTGAGCCGAAAGGAGAGTTTAGGGATGACAAGTTGATAAGAGCCGTTGTAAACAATGCTGTTCCAAAGAAGATATTGGAGCAATATAATGTAAAAGTAAATGTAAATTCTGAAATTCCGGTAGGATATGGTCTCAAGAGTTCTAGCGCCGTATCAAATGCCGTTTCATTGGCATGTTTGAAAATTGTAAAAGAGAACATAGATGATCTGGATGTTGTTAATACTGCGGTTGACGCATCATTTGATGCAAAGGTTACCATAACTGGAGCATTTGATGATGCATGTGCATCATATTTTGGTGGTTTTGTTATAACTAATAATTTAACTAGGGAATTGATAAGGCATGAGAAAGTATCTAAAGATCTCTATGCGATTATTTTAATACCAAATAAATCTGAACGTGATGATCCTTTACGATTACGAATACTATCTAAATTCTTTGATGATGCATTCGATCTAGCAAGAAATACCGAGTACTGGGAAGCGATGATGCTTAATGGTATTCTAGTTTCAGCCGGGTTAACGATGAATTATAAACCAATCAAGGAAGCTGTTGAGAATGGTGCATTAGCCGCAAGTGTGAGTGGTAACGGTCCAGCTCTTGCAGCAGTGGCATATGAATGGCGACTCGATAATATTGTTAAATGTTGGAATGAGTATGATGGTAAAGTAATTATTGCTAAAGTTAACAATGAAAAGGCGATGGTAGTTGGTTAGCGTAGAAGTAAAACGATCCAAAATTAATGGAGCTATAACATGTCCTGCAAGTAAGAGTTATACACATAGGGCTATAGCAATCGCATCTCTTGTGAATGGAAAATCAGTACTAACAAATGTGTTATTATCTAGAGATACTCTGGCAACAATAAATGCGTGTAAAAAATTCGGTTCTAGAATTACACAAACTGATGGGATAATAACAATTTCTGGTAGAAATAAATTTCATCATGGTAATAGGGAGATAGATGCTGAAAATTCAGGAACAACAATAAGAGTAATGATCGCTATGTCTGCGCTTGTAGAAGGCGGTAAAACAACTTTAACTGGTGACGAAAGCCTTCGTAAGAGACCAATGCAACCATTACTAGATGCCTTGACGCGTCTTGGCGTGGATTCTACTTCTACAAACGGTATGCTTCCTGTAGTAGTACAAGGTGGCGGTATTAAGGGAGGTTATACAGAAATCAATGGTGATGTTTCAAGCCAGTTCATCTCCGCATTATTGATCTCTTGTGTCCATGCAGATAAGGATGTTGAAGTATCGGTAAAAGGTGAACAGGTTTCTAAACCTTATATAGATTCTACACTAGCAACGATGGAACGATTTGGTGTGAAAATAGAGAACAACTGTTACACTAATTACATAGTAAAATGCCAGCAATACAAACCAGTAAAGTTTGATGTACCCAGCGATTTTTCAAGCGCTGCTATGATGCTTGCTGCAGGTGCACTGGCTGGTGAAGTTACTATCAAGGGATTGAACTTTGAATTACCTCAGGCAGATGCGAAGATTATTGATATATTACATGATATGGGTGCTTACATAAAGATGGATAAAATTAGTGGTATCGTTAGAATAGAAGCACCAGAGAGGCTAGAGGGTGATAGATTCAATTTACGCAATAATCCTGACTTGTTACCAGTTGTATCTATACTTGCATTGAAAGCCAAGAACAAGGTAACGATCAGTGGTGTTGCACACGCGAGAGTTAAGGAAACAGATAGAATTACAAACATTGTTAGAGAACTTAAGAAATTTGGTGCTGAAGTTGAAGAGTTCGAAGATGGTTTGAGTATAAAGAGTATTGATAAATTAAAAAACACACGTTTAAATTCCTATAACGATCATAGATTATTTATGGCTTTCTGCATTGCATCACTTTTAACAGACAAGTGTGTTATAGATGGACTTGAATCTGTAGACGTGTCTTATCCTAATTTTATAGATGATTTACGAAAGTTAGGTTCTGATATTAAAATTTCTTGATGGCGCTTCTTTTTATTATATAGAATCATTTTTCTTCTGTTAATCAGATCCAATACGACTTATGTTGAAATATTACTAGTATGAATAAAATTATCACTTCAAACATTTCGTTAACTGGGATTAATATATTATGATTTAAAATACTAACATCATTAGTTGTTATTTCAACACATTCTGCAGAGTTTCTCGTAGCATTGGAACACCTTCATAATTTGTAATTTCAGTGGGTTCGATCCACTGATATTGGTCATGTTCCCAGTCAAGCTTTACATTTGTTCTAGTTGTTTTAAAAAGATGAGGATATATTATCCATAAAGTATCCAGTTCCTCGTCAATAATTTCCAACTGTTCTGATGTTTTAATAATTTCTATTTCATTACTGGATAAACCAGTTTCTTCGTTTATCTCCTTGTATGCACGTTTCAATATTCTTTCGTTATATTCTATATATCCACTTATACCAGCCCATTTATGCTTCATCGTTAGAACTTTATCGCTTCGCCGAAGGATTAGAATCTTGTTTTCATACATCAAGAATGATGTTACTACCTTTACCTTCTTCATGATTATTTGAGCATCTTAAGTACTTTATACATTGTCTCATATGACTTTTCTAAGTTAACTTGCTGTGAGAGTTTACCCTTTATCTTCACATATGCCTTAGATAGTCCTCTAGGATTTTCATTTAAAATGTAGTTGCATAGCTGATGCGTAGTTTCAAGAAAGTTCCTTACATATCTCTTCATATACAAATTTGATATTAGTAGAGAAGTAAACAGTTCTGGATCATCGTTCATTATACCTTCGGTAAGAAGTGATTGAACTCTATACGTTGAACCTGCAATCTCCTTTAATCTATTAGGCTTCCTTTCCTCTGACATTATCTTCGCAAGTATAATATTGTTTAAATGAGTGAGTCCCAATACCACCGCAATTATTTTATCATGTTCTTTAACATCGACTGTAATTAACGATGCTCCCTTCAATATATTTTTAGCATTTCTTAATTCTGCACGTCCATCTATTACTGGAACCAATGCAACTTTCATATCCTTCATACTTTTTGCACCTGAACCAAATAACGGGTGAATGCACAAAGGTTTCAATTTATACATATGTGTAATGTTAGACAGTGTATTATACACATCATGCTTTATGGAAGAAATTTCAATCAGTGTAGTATCACTCATTAAATATTTGGAAACTTGGAGTAACACACGTTTGATGGAATTCATCGGCACACATACGATCACGATATCAGAATTCATTAGAGTGAATTTCAATTCATCAACAAGATTCACTTTCAATCTTTTCAATTTCTTCAACGCATACTTGTTAGTATCATACACAAAGACTCTATGCTTTTGTCTCACAAAATACTTGGTGAACCAAGTACCCATCTTTCCTCCAGCACCTATAACGGTAACTTGCATAACAATTATTTACAATCAGTCCTTTTTAATCATGATGTTTACTTTAATGATCGCTGCAAAATATCTAATCCTTCTTCAATCACATTTTCAGGCTGTCCTGCAGATATTCGTAAAAAATTAGGATAATTACCAAAACCACTTCCAGGTGTTAATGCCAGTCCCTGCTCGAGAACTTTCTCAGTAAATTGATCGGCATTGAATCCTTTAAGTTCAACTCTTGGAAAAAAATACATTGCACCTTCTGGTTCTACAAATGAAACCGGCATCTTCTTGAGTCTTTTAGAAATTAATGATAAACGTTTCTTCATTATTTCTACATTTTCTTTTAACTTATTATTTTCTAGAGCACTCAAGGCAGCATATTGCATTGGTTCTGCTACACTGGTAAGTGCAACGGCTTGTAATTTTACCATTTTAGAAATTATATCTGTATTGGATACTGCATATCCAACTCTGAAACCAGTCATCGCTGGACCCTTCGAAAAAGATGATATTATTATTTTATTATCATAATCATAATCATGAAGACTAGTGAACTTATTAAACGAATAATCTGAATACACTTCATCACTCATAATAATGACTTTATTGTCATTTGCTATACCTACTATCTTTTCCAAGATTTTTTTATCAAGTATCTTTCCTGTTGGATTATTTGGATAATTTATGATCAACATTCTTGTATTCTTGTTTATCATGTTCTCTAGCTTACTTATATCAGGTACCCATTTATCTTCAAGTGTTGTATGCAAAACCCGTAATTTCCCATTCACAAGTTCAGCACATTCCCTAAAAGCAGGCCAATATGGTTCTATGACAACTATTTCATCGCCAAGTTTTACTAGTGATGATATTGCTAGGAAAACTGCAAACCTTCCTCCAACAGTAACTATTACTTGTTCTTCCTTTACAGACGTATTGAATTTTTTATTTAGAGATTGTACTAATGCTTGTCTGAATTTTGGTACTCCTCTGGGTTCTGTATAGTGATAATATCCATTTTCTATTACATTAGTTAATGTGTCTTTTACGGCTGTAGAAGGAACAAAGTCAGGCTCACCTACCTCCAGGTGTATTATCTTCTTGCCTTGTCTTTCAAGTTTTTTTGCTTTAGTAAATATAGCTGTAGGAGTTTTTCTTTTCAATTGCACTCTTTCCGATTCATTAATTAAAACATTGAGCAATCTTATACCAACATCTGTTTCAAGATCTATCTGTGAGCATAGTTGCATGATTGATTTTCGTAATTCCTCTTCGGTCTTTTCATCAACAACATCAAGACCTTTTTCACGTTTTATCTCTCCAATTTGTTTCGCAATTTCCATTCTCTTCTTAACATATTTCATAATTTCAGTAGTTACTTCCCTGATCTCTCCTCTTAGTTTCTCGAGTTCATCCATTCAACCTACCTCTTGAGCACGGGAGGAATTAATCCATATTTTATTGCATGATCTGCAAGGATAATTGCCACGATCGCTTCTACAACAGGAGGCGCTCTAGGAACCACACAAGGATCATGTCTTCCAGGTACACTTATTTCAGTCTCCTTCATATTCTCTAGATCAATTGATTGTTGTTTCTTCGCGATCGACGATGCAGGTTTGAACGCAATTCTGAGCAACAAAGGCATACCTGTTGATAGACCTCCGAGTATTCCCCCAGAGTTGTTTGTCATGGTTATGATCTTATTATTTTTAACTTTGTAAATATCATTGTTTTCGGATCCTCGTTTTTTTACACCTTCAAAACCTGATCCAAATTCTACACCTTTAACTGCTGGTATTCCAAATAATGCTTTGCTAAGATCTGATTCCAAAGCACTAAAGACCGGTTCACCGAGGCCAATTGGCATATTCAATGCTGTACATTCAACCACACCACCTAAAGAATCTCCCTCACTTTTAGCTCTCATTATTTCTCCCTTAATCTTCTCTACTATGGATGGATCGGGACATCGAACATCATTTGAATAGCGTAGTTTTCTGATATTATCTATAGATAAGTTACTAGTGCGTATACCTCCTATTTCCACCGTATATGCAAGGATTTCTATACCTAGTATTTGCTGCAATAATTTCTCAGCAATAACACCTGCCATTACAAACGTTGCAGTTATCCTTCCAGAAAAACGTCCTCCACCTCTGTAATCGTTAAAATCTCCATATTTCATCATTGCCGGATAATCTGCATGTCCTGGTCTTGGTGTGTTACGCATCTGTTCGTAAGGTCTAGAATCATTATCCTTATTCCATATCAGCATACATATTGGTGCACCAGTAGTGTTACCATTGAATACACCAGAAAGGATCTCAACTTTATCTTCCTCCTTTCTTTGCGTCGTAATTATTGATTGGCCAGGCTTTCTCAGATCAAGTTTGCTTTGTATATCTGTTGCATTAATAGGTAACCCTGCGGGACAACCATCAACAATAACGCCCACACATTTTCCATGACTTTCACCAAAACTTATAGCAACAAAGCGTTCACCAATTATATTACCTGACATTTATTATCACATTATTATGCTCTTTTATATCTCTATCATGAATATATTGTGTGTTTAGATGGAATCTATCTATAGATACAGAATATGTTAAAATGTTAATGTAACGGTAAGAATTTTAGTATAATCAAATTACGGTTAGAAAGATAATGAAATTTATACATGATTGACAATCATTGTTTTGGTTCATTGTAGTGTCTCTGTTGAGGTAGTATGATGTACACACATGCAGAACCACACATAGTACATGGAACATTATCTCCTTCGTGTTGTCCTTCCCTATTGTGTATTTCAGCAGCTCTTTCAGGATCTATTGAAAGTGAAACCTGTTTTTTCCAGTTTAGAGTTCGTCTAGCCTCCGTCATACTTCGGTCCCATTTTATTGCTCGTTCTTTCAACTTCACAAGATCACCCGCATGTGCTGCTATTCTATATGCAATCAAACCTTCTCTCACCTCGTTGGGTGTAGGTAATCCAAGATGTTCTGCTGGTGTAAGGTAACAAAGTAGATCTACTCCTTCTGCAGCAGATATAGCAGCTCCTATTGCACTTGCAATATGATCGTATCCAGATGCTATATCAGTTACCAACGGTCCTAACACATAGTAAGGTACATCTCCAATCAGTGATTTAGCTAGTCTAACATTTGGTGCAACCTCATTTAATGGCACATGTCCTGGCCCTTCTACCATAACCTGTATGTCCTTTTCATTAGCCCTCTTCGCAAGCCTTCCAACATTGATCATTTCCGCAATTTGAAGTTCATCATGTGAGTCTAGTATAGAACCCGGTCTTAGTGCGTCTCCCAGACTAAATGTCACGTCGTATTTTCTTGCTATTTCACAAAGATAATCAAAATTCTTGTAATATGGATTTTCTTTGTCATATTTTAACATCCACGCCGCAGTTATCGTTCCTCCCTTACTAACTATACCACCATGTCGTTTTACCTTCATTATTCGCTGTGCAATTTCCTTTGTGATACCAGAATGTATAGTAGTGTAATCCACTCCATCCTTGACACATTTTTCAAATGCATTAAGGTAATCATCCTCTTCCATTGCAATGGGGTTCTTATGCACTTTCACAGCATGAGTATAGGCCTGATAGACAGGTACGTAACCAAACTGTATAGGCGCTTCTTCGAGTAAAGTATTTCTTATTAGATCCAGATCACCACCATCACTAAGATCCATTATCGTATCTGCACCATGTTTTATAGCCACTTTAGCCTTTTCAATTTCTTCCTCAATGTTTACCTTTAGAGTTGACGTTCCTATGTTTACATTCACCTTCGTAGTAAGACCTCTACCAATACCTACGACCTTGATTTGTTGCTTCCTTGCATTGTTTTTGGGAATTATGATCGAACCATTTGCTATCCTCTGCATTAAAATATTGAGTTCCATCTCCTCATCTTTCGCTACTTTTCTCATCTCTTCTGTTGCTATTCCCCTTCGTGCACTACTCATCTGAGTACCCATTCAATCACTAGAAATGATATGATCGATAAATATAAAAATGCATGGATTAAAAATGTCTGAAAATTATAATTTTTAGTTTTGACGGTAATTTTGTCGTAATCGTCGAAAGTGTATAAAGATTAATTACAAATATCAATATTAGAGAGGTTTCTGATTAATATATGACAAAAGTCATTACTATATCTGGTTCAGACACAAGTTCTGGAGCAGGAATACAGGCAGATCTACGAATATTTTCAACTTTACACGTCTATGGTACGAGTGTTGTTACAGCTTTGACTGCACAGAACACCTTTGGTGTTAGTAAGATTAGAACAGTAGAATCTGGAATGGTAAGAGCACAGATCAATGCAATATTTAATGATATAGATATAGATGCAATAAAGATCGGTATGGTTTACACTGAGAAGATCATACATGTCATTGCAAACATACTGAAATTTGTAAATATTCCTTTAATATTGGATCCTATATTCAAGGCAGGTACTGGTGCAACATTGCTTAGAAATGATGCATATACATCATTCGTTAAGATACTGGTTCCTATGGCAGATATTATAACACCAAATCTTATGGAAGCCGAGAAGCTTGCCAATATGAAAATTCACACCGTAGATGAAGCCAAGATTGCCGCAAAGAAAATTTCAAGTTTAGGTGCAAAAAATGTGGTTGTTAAGGGCGGGCATATACAAGGTAAATATTCTACGGATATACTTTACAATAACAAAAAATTCTTTGAATTTACAAATGAGAGAATTGAGAATGAAGGTTTGCATGGGGCAGGGTGTAGCTTTTCAGCCGCATTAACTGCAGAAATTGCTAAGAGAAAAAACATCGTTGATGCGATTAAGAGAGCTAATGAATTTGTTAATACTTCCATAGTAAATTCATTAAAAATAGGTAAGGGTGTTAATATTCCTAATTTTGAACTAATAATACCAGCGAACAATTTACTAGCATCATTGTATAAAGCAGTACGCATGATTGAAGATACCGATGGTTTCGGCACTCTCATACCTGAATCACAGAGCAATATAGTGTATGCAAAAACTAATGCAAAGTCTATTGATGATATAGCTGCTGTTTGTGGAAGAATAGTAAAGATTGGTAGAAAAGCAAAAGCATCAAGTAGTGTTGGTTTTGGCGTATCAAAGCATGTTGCATCAGCAATACTTGAAATTATGCAATATCATAAATCTATAAGGTCTGCTATTAATATAAAATATGATAAAAAGATAATTATGATCTGTAAAAATCTAGGATTGAAGATATCAAATTACGATAGAGAGAAAGAACCTATAGAAGTAAAATCTAACGAGGGAATGAGTGTCAAATGGGGTATAAAAAAAGCAACATCAAAAATTAACACAATACCAGATGTCATATATCATCTGGGTGATTGGGGCAAGGAGCCTATGATACTAGTATTTGGTAGAAATCCTTCTGAAGTATATAGTAAAATTATGTCAATTATAAAATATAAAAACCTGAATTATAACGAATTTTAAATACATATACAGTTAATCTTTGTTATGAAGGCAGTTATACTTGCTGGTGGTTTAGGTACTAGGTTACAACCATACACATTCTTCATGCCAAAACCTATGCTTCCATTGGGCAACAAACCATTGCTAGAGCATATTATTACATGGATAGTGAAGAACGGTGTGAAAGAAATAGTGATCTGTGTGAGTTATCTTGGAAAGACTATTGAAAATTATTTCAGTGATGGTAGTAAGTTCAACGTTAACATTGAGTATGCAAGATCAGATAGACCTTTGGGTACAGCTGGTCAGCTCAAAAGTGCAGAAAAGTTCTTGGATGATACTTTTCTCTGTATTTACGGAGATTCTATTTACAAATTCGATCTTCATAAGTTAGCAAAGATGCATAAGGTTAAGAAAGCATTGGTAACTATGACACTCATTAACTATAGTGAAAGGCTGAAGTATGGTTTTATAGAAATAAACGGATCCAAACGCGTAAAATCATGGAATGAAAAGCCTGAATTCAGCGGTCTAATAAATATTGGTTGTTATGCTATGGAACCACAATTTTTACGATATGTGAAGAAAAAATCCTATATTGGAATGGATAACGTATTCATGAAGGCTTTAAAGGCTAATGAAAGAATCTATGGTCATGTGATCAGTAGCGGTTTTATTGATATAGGAAATAAAAAATCATATATGAAAACCTATAAAGCTTACCTTGCAAAGTTAGGAAACATATAAAGTGTATTAGATTTTTTTTAATTTTTGAAAATATTCTATATTAATTAAATGTATAAGCTTATTGAATTAATTCAGTTTTGGTTTTACAGATCTTGTAAAATAACCCAATGTTCTTCATTTCAACCTTGAACTAGAACACTACTGTTATTATAGTTGGTTTAGTATTCTTCAACATTACAAGGGATATAGCTGAGTAATCCAACAAACATAGTGATGATATTATATTCACAAATATGATTGATCAGTACATGGTATTTCCTCTAATCTCATTATTTGTGAATTTCAGATGATATCAATAAAATATACTATCAAGTATACCTTCGTTTCACTGGTTTGAGTTTTGCTATATGAACTCCAAATCCTATAGGTATAAAACCAGGCACCAAGAATATTATAGGAATAGTCAATATTTCAAAGGATCTATACTCTTCATTAATGTTGTTAGTAAGTGTTGATGCATAAAACATTCCCAGTGGCATCAGTATACCATGGGCAATGAGTATCATACTTGCCATTCTTGGTGCATCTCTTTTTGATATAAAATATGTGATACAAGCTAATCCAAAACCAGGTAACGCAAAAATGAATATAGCGACCATCAGAAGTTCTGTTGGATGTGACATAATATTAGGACCGTCTATAGGACGTGATAGTGCATGGTAAAATGATAATAAATATGCTATAAACATTCCATGTAGTCCGATAGAAGCAAGTGCTAGCCCAGTCTCGAGCCTGAACAATCCAGACATTTTTTATTCACATCTACCTAGATAGATATACCCACCAAACTAGCTAATTCTTTTCTCGCCGCAGCTCCCAATATTTCAGCAGAACTCTCAGGATTTATATCACTCAAGTAAATACCGAAACCGCGTTCAAGACCAGATCGTGTTGACAATTGTGGATATACTTCTATATGCCAATGCAGCTGTCTACTATTCTTCTTTTCTGGTGAAAGATGGAATACAAGATTGAAGGATACATCTTTCAAAGCTTTAGACAAACCACCAATTGTGGATCGCAATATTAATGCAAGATCGTTAATTTCCTTTTGTGTTATCTTCGAAAATAATGTAATATGCCTCTTCGGACAGATCCAGAATTCATAAGGATATATTGGAGCCCACGGAGATAATGCAAGAAAATTATCTGTTGCAAGAATTTGTCGTGGTCCACTTGATTCAACATTAATCACATCACAGATTGGGCATAAACCCCTTTCGTTTATGTATTTATGCGTTGCCTCTGCTTCCTGTTCTATCAATGGAGGTATAGTAGTAAATGTAACAATGTCTAGGTGTGGATGATCTAAACGAGAACCAGCACCCTTACCATAGTTCATATATATAGATACATAAGTTACTCTCTTCTGAGTGTAAAGCCATCTAACTCTGTCTTGAATGACAACTAGTACATTTGCCCATTGTTCAATAGGAATAGTCGATACTTTCTCACTGTGCTCTGGTGAAGCAACTACGACGTAATGAAAACCATAAGCTGGTTCACTGTACAATGGTTTATCACCATAAAACTTCTCTTGGGAGGTGTTTACTACTGGATTATCATTTGGAAATACACGAACACACCAGTTCTCTACATAACTTTCTTCGCTATCGGAAAGTCTCTGCAGCATATTATCCTTCTGTACAAGTGCAAGAACAGCAAGTGGTGTCATCTTCTCATTTCCCGGACAATACGGACATTTACCATCTGAAAGAATCTTTTCTTTAACATTAGTTGGTACGATGACAAATCTATCAAGTACGTAATCTTTCCTAAGTACTGTTATCCCCAGTTATTTCTTCTATACCTTGAAATTTAAGAGTATCTCTTCTCAATTTTATGAAGAGTTTTTACAATAACAATAATTAAAGTAGATATTACTTGTACCATTGAATAATTCTCTACATTAGAATCACGTAATTTTTTCTGTATAAAGTAACTCATAACACGGAATATTGTTATAAAGCTAGTAATATTACGCAGTTTATGGTTAAACTCATTTACGTACTATTGGATGGAGTCGGTGATCTACCACATTCTTCACTAAACGACCTAACACCTCTAGAAGCAGCCTATACTCCGAAAATGGATTTTCTTGCAAGAAACGGTGTGATGGGATATGTTTACAGCGTAGGTAAGGGAATAGCACCAGAATCTGATATAGCAGTGTTTAGTATGCTTGGTTACAGATTTGAGCACAAGGAGTATGTGGGAAGAGGTGTTATAGAATCTATAGGTTCTGATATAGATTTCAGGAATGGTGATCTAGCGTTACGTGGAAATTTTGCAACTATTGACAATAAATCGAATATAATAGACAGGAGAGCTGGAAGGGACATTGAAAAGGATGAAGCTGAAGCACTTTCTAAAGCAATTAGAGACGGTATAAAACTGTCAGATGCCTCATTCATATTGAAACCTACTATAGGGCATAGGGCAGTGCTTAGTATGAGATCAGATAGAGGTGCCCTATCATCGAAAATATCTAATACAGATCCTGCATACGTGAGTATGAAGGGTATTGGTGTTGCTAAACCTGTGGGAAAGAAACTTGAACTCTTAGAATGTAAATCTGTGGATAAAAATTATGCTTCAAAACTTTCTGCAAAACTTGTGAATGAATTTACAAAGAAATCGCTTACTATATTGAGGAAACATGAAGTCAATAAAAAGCGTAAAAATACTGGAAAGATGGAGATAAATTCCATACTTTTGCGAGATGCAGGAAGTAGTATGCCTGTACTTGAACCCATGAGCAAGGTATATGGTATAAATTTTGCATGTGTAGTAGATATGCCTGTGGAAATAGGTATAGCGAAGATAGTAGGAATGCGAACATTCGATGCCGGTGGCATAAATGATTACGAACAAAAGGCTAATGTTGTTGCTAAATGCCTTGAAGAACACGATGCTGTTTATGTGCATATAAAGGGTCCAGATGAATTTGGTCATGATGGTGATGCTAAAGGAAAGAAGAAGAGTATAGAAGAAATTGATCGTAGATTTTTCAGCCCACTTCTTGATTTAGTAAATATTGAAAATACAGCTATAGTTATTTCTGGAGATCATTCAACTCCATGCATAAAGAAAGGACATAGTGATGATCCTGTTCCATTGCTTCTCGCAGGAAAAATGATTAGGCATGATAACTCAGCACGATTTGTAGAAAGTTATGCAGAAAAAGGTTCACTTGGAGTTATACAAGGTTACGAAATATTGAATAAAATACTACATCTTATTAAATCTTGAAGTATTTTATATTTTTCATATTTATAATATCTAGTATAAGTTTTTTGAATCTATCCATGTCTATTGTGTGATATATTCCATTAGCATCTTGTAATTTCTCCATTGATCTACCAAGCATAGTTATACATATATTCACTTCATCTTTCTGACTGTGTACAAACGCCGCACATGTCAGTATAATTCCCTGTAACAAACTTTTCTCATTATCACTCTCTTTTTTCCAAATACTTTCAAGTGCTTCATGACATTCCCAGTATCGTTCGTCATTGAAGAGTGATTTTGCATATTCGATAGCATTCTCCTTTTCTATCACATTTTCTACTATTTCTGTCGTATTTGCAACTGGTAATATCGTTGATAATTTACTAATGAAATTATCAAGTTTTTCAACTGTAGTTGTAATATCAAACTCTACATATTTACTGGAAATACGTGAATCTCGTATGATTGTGTTATCATCAATAAGATCTCTGGCCTTAAGTAGCAAATCCATTGCGTTCTTTGCACTGAATCCGTTATTACTTAAATGTACAATGTAGCGAGCCATTATGAATAAAAATGGTTTGCGATTATAAATAACCTAGTACCACGGTAGATTTATAAGAGTTATAAATGGAGTCGTTATATTTGAGTACATTCATAACTTTAGAAGATAAAACCAATGGACTTTTGAAGCGACGCGAAGTAAAGTGCTCGTTTAAAGGATCTGCAGGCAGGTTAACTAGGAAGGAAGCTGTAGAAATACTTACAAAAGAACTAAAATTGGATGAGAAGTTTGTCATACCTGCAAATCTCATTTGTAAGAATGGTGTTAACGATATACATGGCACATTTTACATTTATGATGATGAAAATTTGGCGAAGAAACATCTTCCAAAATACATTTTCATGAGAATGCTTACCAAGGAAGAGAGGAAGAAAGTAAAGGAAGCTGAGAAAGCTAAAAGTAAGGGATCTTCTGGTGACATATCTGCTAAAGTTGAAGAAGCACCTAAGGAAGTAGCTAAAGTTGAAGAAGCACCTAAGGAAGTAGCTAAAGTTGAAGAAGCACCTAAGGAAGTAGCTAAAGTTGAAACTGAAATAGAAAAATTAGAGAACAAAACAGAAGTAGATGATAAACCTGAAGTGGAGACTAAAGAATAATGGGAAAGAAAGGACAGAATACAAGTGGAAAGAAAGGACAGAATACAAAAGTGGGAACGTATTACAAAATTGAGGGCGAACAAATAAAAAAACTGAAAAAAGAATGTTCTAGATGNGGAAAAGGTGTCTTTATGGGTGATCATGGTGATAGGATCACATGTGGTAGATGTGGTTATACCGAATTCAAGAGTAAGAACTAACGTATGTTTTTATTTCGTTTCTTATGATGGTTATTGTTCCTAATACTAACGCAAGATAGAATGGAGATATATATTTTCTATTCAATGCTTTTTTTATTATAGAAATATCTCCATTACACATGTATCCGTCAAGAAATGCTCGGATAGTTTTTCTAACTCCTTCCTCGTTTGAAGTAAATATCATAGAATAATATATGAAACATGCAATATCCCATGCCTTATCATCATCAAATGTAAATGANGTNCTCNANATNTGTAAAATAGAATTTATTGTTACAAATTAATATATTGCTTGCTTTTGTATCCATCATTGTATGTCCTTTAGTATGTAGTCTCTGCAGTATTTGTCCCCAATATGATATCGCAGTGGTATCATCAGACTTGTTTAATAATACTGATTCGATTATTTCACTCAATTTTGTACCTTCTAAGTATCTGGTTATCAATAATTTTCTGTTAGGTACACTAGCAACTATTTCTGGAGTGTTTAAACCTACACTTCGAAGGTATCTTATGGATTTATACTCCCTTCGCAATCTTGATGTCGGATTCATATCGAACTTCTTTACGCCTGCAGCCCATAAATTCATTGCTGGCCATTTCATTGCCTTTATACTTCCAAAGTCCTTCACGACAAATTTTTCCTTTCTTTCGTTTTCACTTATTGAATAGAGTGTAGTAGCAGCATTTAGATCTCCAAGTTTGTTTCGAGTTACAGAATAGTCTTTAAAGTTCAATTTCGTTGCCAATTCTTTTAACCATTTTTCTCCTTCAATGTGAATTCCTTCTTCCAGTTTTAACAGCGATCTTGGATTTGCCAGTTCTGTAGGGATATTGTTAATTGCCTTTAGTCTTTTTAGTTTTGATTTAGCTTCCTGCATTGCGGGTTTGACAAAAATAAGTGTTTTCCTACCTGCATATGTATGAACTAGCCATGAAAATATACCACGTATTATGTTAGACATTTTAATTGACGTTTTATCTCCTGATTTGGCGTTGATTTTTCTTTCCAAGATTTTGATGAATCCATTATCAATTTGTATATATCCTTCTTTTTCAAGTTCCTGCGAGGCCAGCGTAAAACTTTTCAAGCTTTTTTCCAGATTTCTTTTACCATGATCATCAGAATAGGTTCTTACATAACTGTACAATGCTTGAGGATATATTTTTGCTCTCTTCTGCAACTTTGAATAAAGAAAATAATTAATGGGGATCATCAGTGCAGCGTAAAGTGCATTAGTAGCTACAAGTTCTTTAATCTCTTCCAAAACAATTCTTTTCTTGTATATTTTTTCAACATCTGTAAGGTATTTTGTATTTATCAATTGTTCGTATGGATGTAGCAGTCTTCCTACAACAAATTCTCCTAGTGAAGCTTTTTTTGCATCATTAAAAAGTGCTTTACTGTCGACAATTAATACCGAAATATCTAAATTATTTTTCTCATACAAATATTTTACTATATAACCATAATTTTTTAGAACCAATAATACATCATAATCACTATCAGCCCTTGCATATCCTGAAATTTTTGATCCGTAAGCGCAACAAGCTTCTATATCATGATTACCGGCAATTTTTTCTACAAGTTTAAGAAGTTTATTCTTTTCTTCTTGATCAATAATCCGTTTATCATTTAACATTTACCCCGTTTACCTTTCCTAGTGTACTTGAGTGTACTGAGTTCATATATCTTCTTCTTGAGATTGTGATCTATTTCAGTATTCGCCATTGCATTTATAGGAATTCTTACGGTATTTTCATCCATGTTTATCCTTGTCGCCGGTAGTCCCTTTTTTAACCACATCTTAATGCATTTATCTTGAAGTTTAGGATCGTAAAATCCTTCAGGGAATTTTTTTGTGATCAGTCGTATCAAGGAGTTATCCTTAAACACGGTTTTGGGTTCAAATAACTTTGTTAAATCAGCATAAGTTCCCTCGAAAAGTGTGCCAGAAATTTCTTCTGATATTATATCCATGTTGGTTATTCTACCCATAAGTTCTAGATAGTGAAGAAATTCATGTGCCAATACAGCCTGTATGGTGCCCTTTATACCATATGCTATAAGAGGAGCTGTAAGTTGTATTATCACATCTATCCTATTGTCAACACTTACTATAGGTATGGTTCTAGCAAATAGGATACCAACTTGTTCCATCTCTAATGGCGAGACTGATATTGTAATACTGGGTTCGATATAGTATGAAGGATATTTTATACCAGAGGCTTTTGCTATTCTTTTTACACCTTCATCTACAAACCTAAACCTATTAACAATCTTTTGATAAACATTTTGTGGTATCAAATTTGCAAGTTTAGCATCTTCAATCTTTCTAAGGGGGTCCATTTTTATCAATTCCCATACTAAGATACAAAAGTGTTTGGCTATTAATCTATAAATTTAACATTTAAAATATCGAAAGATCTACATGTCGCTTTACAGCCTATAATTTGTGAAATATTTGGAGTCATACCATCACCACTAACAAACTGTTTTATTAAAAGTCCGCTATCTATCACCATCAATATTTTTAGTGTGTTCTTCACTATATTTGCATTAATTTTGTAAATATTCTTACTTATTTCATTTCCACGCTTTCCAGAAAATTTAACCTGTGTATTATTTAGATCATTTAGTTTCTCCAAACATGTATTAGTTATTTCACATTCGTATTCTATCAGTAATTTTACCTTAATTCTGAATTTTGGAGGTCTAACTGGTAAGCGTTCAATATTTTTGAGAAATCTGATTTGTATACCATTTTTTGTAACACTTCTTGGTTTGACAAACCTAAGTTTTGGATTGATTACTTTAACGAAAAAAGGCCTTCCTTCATTGAGAACCAAACTGTTCTTATCCTCACTTCCTACCCAAGCAAATTTTGCACTCTCACACTTAAAGGAATCTATCAACTTTTTTACTATTATTCCTTCTATACTGTCAAATCCGGATAATCCAGTGTTATCACATTGAAAGCAACCTTTCCCCGCACAAATACTGCAACGTTCCTGTTTCTGACTCAAACCTCTCATATGTTTCAAGTATCTACCAACGAGGAATATTGCTCTTGATCTAACTGTGGCACTATTTTTAATGAGATCGATGTTAACTGTAACATCTGGTTTGCCATAATCCACATTTTTACCAGTTTTTTTACCCAATCTTTTACCCAATTCCTTAGTTAAATAGCTCTTTACATTTTCAATTCCTCTTATCTTGAATTTTGCTCTTATTTCGTCCTCATGCTCCAACATGCTGAATGGAAAAATTGCACCAATAAGGAACGTTTTATACCTGTATTCCTTAAGCGCTATACACGTAAGTTCAAGTAAATCGTTAATTCTGTGCATAAAACCGTTACAGATATAGCATTCATTTTTTACTTTTTTGGTATTTCTTAATATCTTTCGAGAAGATTGTCTTGCTAGACATCTATTGCATAGAGTATATTTTTTTAAGATATTTGTGGCTATATTCGTTGTGTTAACCAATACCGAATCTCCTTAGCATACCTTGCATCTGTCTACCCTTCGATGCTTTCATAACATCTTTTGAACGTTTGTAATTTGTTAACAATTCTTTTACGTCTCGTTCTGACATTCCAGAACCATGTGCAACACGTTTTATTCTTGAAGAATTGAAAAGATCTGGATTAGCTCTTTCTTGCTTTGTCATAGACTGTATTACATATCGCCATTTAATCATTTTTTTCTCCATTACATCGATCTCTTCATCTTTCACTGTTCCAGACAAACCTGGAATATGTTCAAACACTGATCGCAATGAGCCTATCTTTCCTACTTGTTCTAGTTGGAAGTAGAAATCATCTATCGTCATTTTTCCACTGGTCATTCTCTTAACTTTAGTTTCATCAGCCTCAGACTCTAATCCCTTGGCCATCTCTAGTAATGCTTTGATGTCTCCCATTCCTAGTAATCTACCAACAAATCTGGTAGGCGAGAACTGTTCAAGATCATCTACTCTTTCACCAGTTCCTATGAACATTATCCTTGCTCCAGTAGCAGCTGTTGCAGATAACGCACCACCTCCTTTTGCAGCTCCATCTAGTTTTGTCACAATTATACCTCCAACTGGAGCAGTCTTATGAAATACTTCTGCTTGATTGTAACACTGTTGTCCTATAGTTCCATCTATAACAAGAAGTACTAGATCCGGAGTAACTACATTGTAAATATTGGACATCTCTTCTAGTAACGTCTTTTCTTCCTTATGTCTTCCAGCAGTATCAATTATAATCACGTCAAATTTAGATGGTTTGAAATATTCCAAACCCTTCTTGATTATTTCTACTGGGTCCTTTATCTTTTCGTCTCCATATACATCTATGTTGATTTTGTTACATGTAGTCTTCAACTGGGTAAGTGCACCAGGCCTGAAGGTATCAGCGCCTATTACACCAATCGTATATCCATGCTTTGATAAC
This sequence comes from Nitrososphaerota archaeon, assembly GCA_002713325.1. Classification (GTDB taxonomy): domain Archaea; phylum Thermoproteota; class Nitrososphaeria; order Nitrososphaerales; family UBA213; genus UBA213. The sequence goes on along the minus strand of PAWD01000008.1, from coordinate 71,198 downwards.
CACCTAGCTAATTTACCAGTAGTTGTAGTCTTACCACTTCCCTGAATACCGAGCATAAGCATAATATTTGTATTATCTGGTTTGAAGAAAAGAGATTTCTCTTCTCCAAGCAATCTTGTTAGTTCATCATATAGTATCTTTACAACGTGATCTTTCCTAGACAAACCAGGAGGAGGTTGTTCTTGCAAGGCCCTTTCCTGAAGTTTGTTTGTTACCTCTAGAACAAGCTTCACGTTAACATCAGATGCAAGCAGTGATCTTTGTACATCCTTCGCAAGTTCTTTTATCAAATTTTCGTCTATATTAGAGGCTCCAACAAGTTTCTTCAACGCATTTCTTAGTCCACTTCTCAAAGAATCTAGAACCAACGCACTCCCCCTACTAACGTCATACCCAGTATTTCAAATTAATGAAGGTATTGAACTCATACGGAAGTGCGGTCGGCGGGATTTGAACCCGCGTCGCGGGCTTGGAAGGCCAGCGTCCTAGACCAAATTATCCTAATCGATCGATTGATGTGGAACGACTATCTAGACGACGACCGCACAAATTCATGCAATATTATGATGTATATAAATCCATTAAACTTTCTGAATAACTTGTCTAATGAAAATGATTTACATAATATAAGAAAAATACTAGATGTTTCTTGTTTTAATATCTTAACAATTCATTCAGCACTGAACGTGTTATCTATATCAATTGTGATAGTTGTCAACACAAATAGTTCTGGCGCATGAATTGATGTAATTATTCTAACTTCATTTCCTTCTAGAGATGTGTCGTCCATGTACACCAGCATTCCAATGAATTTGTATAATCTGTGCAGACTTTAGTATTACATTGTATATTTGTGATATATTGTTCTATCAAATCCAGTGTAATTTTAGCAGCGATCTTATCACCAAATAAATTATTGCTATTTGGTTCTATCATATCTATTGGTATAGGTATAGATGTTACCTGGTAGAGTTAAAACATTGTAAAATATTAAAGGATGTATTGATAAGAGTGATACACTTGCAAAAACGATCAGTATTGGTTTCCTTTACATGGCCTTCCGTTTTACGAGAATCAAATCTATAGTGATTTTCTCTAAATAGTAATAACAAAAAAGTGGAATCTAATTACTATGTTTTATCTTCCGTTGTACAGTATCAGCAATCTCATTTAACGGTACACCATTGTTTATCATAATCAATATTTCATTCCGCATGAAAGACCATTCGCTTGGTCCTATACCAACATCACTTAACATGCTTATTACACTTTCGTACTTTTGCATTTGATCTGGACTTAATATCAATTCATTTGAAATTATTTCACTTTCAGGCTTTATCATATCAAGATAAATTTTGTCACCTACTTTTATTCCAGAGTTATTGTATTCTTTTATGTTCAGTTTTAGTGTAGTTGTAAAACCTCCCATCATCTGACTGGTAAATATTTTGTTTATATTCTTCATCATATCCTCCATTGATCCAAAATTACCCATCATCTGTGGTCCTCCAGATCGTCCTTGACCTCGATCTTTAACATCCTTGGGATCGGAAAGTGCAACAAGAACATGTGGACTGCCATCTGGTGCCGCATCTATTCGTACAACCACATATTCTTTTCTCATAATTATACTACAACTTTTCTTACTTATGTGTATTACGAATGAACAAATATAATAATCGAATTATGTGGTCCCGTGGGCAGGAATTGAACCTGCGACGGTCCGGTATCTGTTAGCCTGAGTATGCTGATGACAGTTAGCTATAAGCCAACCACTACAGCCGGAAGCTTTTGGCGGTACAGAACTTCTACCAGGCTGAGCTACCACGGGACGAAAGTGCTACCTTTGTAGAGCAATAAATAATTATCTAGTACCAAATGAAACGTTTTTCTTCCAGTAGTTTCAACAGAGAATTGATGATTAATAAGATAGAGTATGATGGCAATGTGTACCTTTACAATACTGGTTATCCTGAAGAATTGGTGCAACAGAGTAAGAGTAAACTTGTAGAGTATGGTATTAGAATATCTGACATTAAAATCATCGATAAACCGGAAGGAATCCCAGACGGTTGCATAATGGTGACGATTTGGGCTCATAATCTTGAAATTTCAAAGGTGAAGACCGCAAGACAGGGCTCGATCATCAGTACTAACCTATTGAGTATCCAACTGTAAGAGTCAAGGTTAAATTTCCTGTTCAGTCTTTGGAATATATACAGATCACTATAGGTATACCATCACACAACGAAGAAATTAGTACGAGTCTGCTTGAAGTACTGGAAATACAAGTTACAAATGTGTTGTATGGTATGTAACTACTAATACGAAAGGAATTAGAATTAGCGATTTACCCAACTAAAAGAAGGATGGAAATTCTGAAGATGACTTGCGAAGAAATTTGTAAAATAGCGTAATGTGTATCTTGATCTGGAATCAAAAATGGTTGTTAAAACATACTCTTTTTTTAAATATGTAAACATTAAATACTCCGCTAATTTTTGTGAATTACATGAGTAAGCCAGTTGATCTAGGAAGTTTGAAGGAGGGATCATACATACTTATTGATGGTGAGGCCTGCAGGATCGTATCCTACGACAAAAGTAAGCCTGGAATGCAGTGTTAAACTGCCCAGATAGCACGGTTCTGCAAAGGCCAAGGTAACCGGTATTGGTGTGTTTGATAGTGTTAAGAGAAGCTTGGTCTCTCCTGTAGATTCTAATGTAGAAACTCCTCTAATAGACAAGAGGAATGGACAAATAATATCATTGGCAGAAAATAATTTACAAATTATGGATCTGGAAACCTTTGAAGTATTTGAACCTAGTATTATTGATGATGATGTTAAACCAAAGATAAAACAAGGAGTAGAAGTGGAATACTGGAAGGTTCTTGATAGAACCAAGGTAGTAAGGGTAAAGAACTAATATTATTAACAGAAAAAATATTTGAATTTGGGCTCATATTATGTTTAGAAGAGCCAACTGATCTAATAAGGGTGAATATGTATTGAATGACCATTTACTATTTGTGTTTTTTAAGATTTAGTATTTTTTATTTTATTAAATTTGAAATAGACAAGGACGACTCATTATCTAACACTCTTCTGTTACCTATCTACTAACACATGAATGAAATTGGAAAGAAAAATTAGATGAAAAAAATCAAGAGTTATATTAATATCAATAATTACTTGTATTACTTGTGATGGTATTGTTATACTATATGAAGAATTATAAATATTAGTCAAATGGATTGTAATATTTTCCACATTACTATACCACAATATGAATGGATATAGGAAGCTAGATAGATAAAGACGATATAAGATGTACTAATACAGTATGAACCTTGCAGCATTGTACTCTGGTGGAAAGGATAGCACGTTTTCACTTTACAAGTCTCTGAAAGAAGGACACCATGTATTGTGCTTGATTGCGATGCTACCTGATAGAGATGATAGTATATTCTTTCACTATCCGAATGCTTACTACACACTTTACCAAGCAGAATGCTTGGATATACCATTGATAAGCAAGAAATCAAGATGTGAGAGTAAGGAACAAGAATTAGATGAACTAGAGGATGTATTTAGAGAGGTGAAGCAGATGTTTGCCATTGATGGTATAGTTACCGGTGGGTTGGCAAGTAAGTTCCAACAGGAAAACTTTACGAAAATATGTAATAAACTTGATCTGCAATATTACAGCCCTAACTGGAATGTTGATCAAACACAGTATATGGACAACCTTCTTGCAAACAATTTCATAATAATGATAGTTGGTGTTTCCGCTTCAGGTCTGAATGAAAAATTGTTGGGTCGTATAATAGATCCTTCTACATTGAATGAGCTCAAGAGTTTGAGTGAGAAGCATGGTTTTAGTATAGCATTTGAAGGCGGAGAAGCAGAAACTTTTGTTCTTGATTGTCCTCTATTCAAGAAGCGAATAGAGGTAAAAGATGGAGAGAAACACTGGGATGGTATACGAGGATATTTTGAAATATTAGGTATAGAGATAATCAATAAGCAGATATAAGAAACTATTGTAGAGGTATCTGACTCGTAACTAGTCCATTACCATATGAAATAACTGTTAACAATGTAACTAATATGATATATGTATCCAATCAGTATTAATGTAGATAATTCTTATCACAAAAACCAATATCGATATTGCTTTCTTATATCATAATTGCTATTACAGTAATAACAATTAGTGCAATTTTGATAAATTCTCACATGCACTTATATCCACACGTTTACACAGATCGTTCATATTTCATCGGATTAATTTGAGTTATTAATGTGTAAGTTCATTTATCAGAAGAGACCGTATTTTGAAGTTTCTATCTCTGATTTGAGGTCAAGTTTCATTTCACACCCTAATTGCTTCAGTTTTACAGTAAGCCATTTTACAAACTTCTTCTCAACACTCTTTTCTTTCATGTTGAGAAATTCATTTCCCAGTAAATTCACGAGTTTAACCAGAACCTCTTTGCTTACAGATAATGTGAAGAAATACCATCCAAACGTGAACTGTGTTTCGCCGAGAATAAATTTATCTTTGATGTGAAGCATTAATTCTATCTCCTTTAGTGAACCAGTAAGTATTTTACTATCACTATCGTAATTCATTACAGCAACATTGATCTCTATCATGTTACCTGGCATATATTATTCAATATAATAATTATTTAATAAATCTTGTAGTAGCATCGTTGTGTGTCTATGAAAAATTTATTATGTATATAATTAAAAATCTAAAATTGTACGTTACTCTCTTATACTTTCTAGTATAGAAACAGCTTGCCACAATGTCACTCTTGCGTATGAAGGCATGTTCGGATCCTGTGAAAGATCGTCTAGTGTGCTTATGGCATTGGCAGCACGAACAGAAACACTTAGATCTACTTCCTGCAATGCAATAGTAGTATCTTTTACAGTTTTACGTATATTTCTTGGAGTTGTAGAATTAGCAGCTACACCATTAAGTATATCCATGGCTTTAGTAAGTCTTTCCTCGTTATCCTTCTCCTTTTGTTTCTTTGTTGTCAATACTATCACTCACAAAACAATTTTTAACTAAATATACTGGCTTTAAAAGCTTGTTACCATAAAAGGTTTTAAACAATCTAATACCATGCGAGATTTGTGGAGAACGCACGGAATACGAAGACTATTTTTCACATTCAGAGGTATGCAAGCATGAATTGGAGAAGGTTGCGGTTACTGTATTGTAGGGTTTAAATGAAAAAATGAGAAAAAAATCATAGTGTATTTTATTTTTTAATAGCGAATATTAAACTTCCAGATACACAGTATCACCTTCAACAGTTACTTTGTATGTTTCTTCATCCTTTATCTTTGATGGAAACCAGATTAGTTTTCCTGTGGTAACGTCCCATTTTGAACCGTGCCACGGACACGTGACCTCTTTGCCATTAAGCTCACCTTCGTGCAAATTTGCACCTGCATGTGTACAAATATCACTCATGGCATAGAAATTATCATCAATATTAGTCACAAGTACATCCTTACCTCCAGCTTCTATGTGCACCATCTTTCCGCTTGGAATATCAGCTTTCTTTCCTACCACTATCTTGCTCATAATATACATGTCTTGAAACCATTATTTAAATTATAATCAATCTATGAATGTAACACTGTTACTTATTTTTCCCAGACCTTCTATCTCAATCTCAACAATATCACCATCTTGCAGAAATTTTGGATTTGTCATGAATGCAGCCACACCAGAAGGCGTACCTGTTGCTATTATATCACCTTCCTCTAAGGTCATGATCTTGCTTAAACTTGTCACTATTTTATCAATCTTTAACGCCATATTTTTTGTAGAAGAGTCTTGCCTTATCTCACCATTGACTTTGGTAATTATACGTAGATTGTGAGGATCTGCAATTTCATCCTTTGTAGTCAGCCAAGGTCCAGATGGAGCAAAGGTATCGAAGCTCTTACTCTTTGTCCACTGACTTTCCTTGAATTGAATATCTCTTGCTGATACATCATTAAAGATCATATATCCCAATACGTATTTCATCGCTTCTTCTGGTTTCACGTTTTTACATTTATTTCCTATCACAAATGCAAGTTCACCCTCATAATCTAGCTGTGTAACAAATTTGGGACATACTATGTTATCACCAGTACCGATCAACGTTGTTCTTGGTTTCATAAATACAATAGGCTCATCTGGTGGAATTGTACCCTGTTCCTTCGCATGATCCAGATAATTATATCCAAGACAAATGATCTTGGATGGATTTGATAAAGGTGGAAGAAATCTATATGTATCAATAGGTTCTGACATACTAGTATGATTATTCTTAACATTTTTGAGTAATTCACCGAAGAGTAATTCTTCTATACTGTTTGGTAGTTTTGTATTCATTTGTTTTATTATTTCTTTCCTTGTTACCAATCTATTCTGATCAATTATCGCATATGATTCTAGTGAATCATGCATAATCCTTGCGATCTTCGTATAATATCACCTATGTGTTAGAATGGCAACATTAGTAGAATCGATCCTGCAGAAACCGAATCTAATGAACTGCGCTATATCATCAGGTTTTAACCTCGAAACATATGACTCAGAATAACCTTCAATGATTTCCAGACTGGTTGAATTGTATTGCTCATCAACGTAGAGTGTTTTTGGGACCATGATAGTCATCTTAACTTCATTATTTTTGCTGACCCATTGAATCTTTGAAATATTTCGTAGCTCATCTCCATTATAAGTACCAATTATTTTTTCTCCAACATTATCGATCTTTACATTATACGCACCAATCAATCTCACTTCAGATCCTGGTTTCATCTTCTTAGCATCATCTCCTGCAATGTAAAAAGTATCGTTAACCTTAACTTCTCTTACACCCATATAAGCATCTGGATGATTCTTTATTTTTATATTCTTGACTGGAGCGTTTTTGACATGAAGAATAGTAGGATTATTAACAAAGAACAACCTTATTGAAGAAGGATCTATCATCTTTCTATTTATTGATTCCAAGACATCTAATGGTGGTTTGGTATTAGCCTTTGTAAATCCTAATGTAAGGATAAACTCTCTTATTGCTTGAGGTAGAATACCTCTTCGTTTCATCCCTATCAAAGTAGGCATTCTAGGATCATTCCAGCTCTTTACCAATCCTTCTTCTATCAACGATTTTATCTTACGCTTAGATACAGGTATACCATCAAACTCCAGCCTAGAAAATTCCATCATCAAAGGTTTCCTTAACTGTAGTTTATCGATTATTGCATAATATAGTTCGTTTCTTAATTCATATTCTTTAGTTCGTATTGCATGTGTTACACCATCAACACTGTCTTCTATTGAAGTTGCTAAATCATAAGTTGGCCAGACTCTATACTTATGACCTTGCAATGGATGCTCCGCATCAATTATTCTGAAAAGTGTCGGATCACGCATAACAGTATTTTCACTCTTCATATCACCATTAAACCGTACAACAGCTTGGCTGGGTTCGTATTCACTGAACATCTTTTCCCATCTTTCGAAATTGTGTCCATGATCAAGGTGTCTACATTCACACTCTACGCCATTCCTTCTATTTTCTCTAATGGTATTAATGGCACACATGCATACATATGCAGCATCAATCTCCAGCATTTGCGTTCCATATTTGTAAATCAATTCCATATCATCAGAAGTATTCTTTATCATGTGTGGTTTTACACCAAGCCATTCTATACCATTTTTTATTGCATCATAATATTCTAGTTTTTCTTTCAATGGATTAGTATCATCAAAACGTAGTATTAGTTTACCATCATACATCTTAGCATATTCTTCATCAATTATAACCGCTTTTGCATGACCTATATGAGGATATCCGTTTGGTTCTGGTGGAAACCTTGTAACTACTTTACACATTTCCGCGTTTGGTAATGGAGGTAGAGCATTTTTCTGTTCTTTATGTTCTTGTACGAGCATTTCTGGCGCAATTCTTTCTAGATCCGCTTTCTGTTCGTTAATATTTAGTTTATTTACATCATCGACAACTACATTTATCTCATCCAAAATCATTCTAACTTCCTTTCTCAGTTCAGGTTTCAAACCAATAATTTTTGCTATCACTGTATCAGATCTGGCTTTGCCATCATGTTCTAACGCATTCTTCAATACAAATTTCCTGACAAGACTCTTGGTCTCATCATCAGTCATTTATAATGTCCTCTCAACAATGAAATCTGTCAGTAATTGTAAAGCATATTTGGCTTTGGAATCGTTATATAATTTTAGAATATCTAAGGCCTTTGACGTATAAAATCTTGCCATTTTTCTAACGTCATTATCAACTCCAATATTAGTAAAAATATCTACAACAGTCCTTATTTCCGCATTAGAAGCATTTTTGGAACCAAATACCTTCAGGATCATATATTTCTATTTACGTTCTGCCTTCTTTATTGCTAGAAGTATGGGCAAGGTCTTCTTTCCTTCTCTAATATCATTACCAACAGGTTTCTTAGTTACTTTAGGATCACCTATAACGCCTATAAGATCATCAACTATTTGGAAAGCTATTCCCATGTTTCTACCGAATTTTGCTAGATTTTCAATATCGGTCTTGTTTGCAAGTGCGCATATAGCTCCGAGCTCACAAGAAACAGCAAACAACGATCCCGTCTTCTTGTTTATCAATTTGATATATTGCGATTCTGACGAAAATTTAGTATTTGAAGTCATATTAATATCCATTGCTTGCCCTTCACTTAAATCGATACAACTTTGGGATAATTTCGAAACAAGTTGAGATATTACATTGTCTGGAAGTCCAGCTTTTGTTCCATAGTGTGATACTACCTGAAATGCCTTAGAGAATAGAACATCACCTGCAAGTATTGCTAATGGTAAACCGTAGTATTTGTGTACAGTAGGAACGCTATGCCTGACTTCATCATTATCCATTATATCATCATGTACAAGTGTAAAATTATGTATCATCTCAACAGCAGCAGCTATGGGTAATACATGCTCAACCTTCTCCTCGAACATTTCACAGCTTTTGATCACAATGAACGGTCTAAGTCTTTTTCCTCCACTCTTTACGTAGTGTGACGATGCTAAGTAAAGATCTCTAGGTTTACCTTCAAGTGTTGAAAGTATGAAGTTATTCACATCTGATGCTGTTGAATCTAATTGTTGCTTCAGATTCATTTAAACCATTCCGCTAATGGACCTGTCAAAATATACCTTGATTCTTTGAGTTTTTTTATATCTTTAGTACCAACCAAATACATCACACTCTTTAATTCATTCAACAAAATATTAGCAAATTGTATCACAGCTTCTTTGGATATAGCTGCCTGTTTCAGGAACGGTAATGCCATTGCACACATATTTGCTCCTATGGCAAGGCACTTTGCTACCTCAAGACCATTTCTTAAACCTCCTGAAGCTATTAATGGTAAATGTACAGATTTTCTAACTTCGATCAGACTAGCAGCTGTAGGTATACCCCAGTCCCAGAACATCTCTCCTAGATGCACCTTCAATTCATTGTTCATCGATTCTGCTCTGAGTTTTTCAACTCCAGCCCAACTAGTTCCTCCAGAACCCGCAACATTAATCACATTCACACCAATTACCTGTAACTTGAATGCAACCTCCTTTGATATACCTGCTCCAACCTCTTTCACAATAACTGGAATGTCCAAACACTTTACCAGTTCTCCGATTTTTTGGTAAACGCCTTTGAATTGTGGCTCACCTTCAGGTTGTATAAGTTCCTGTAATGGATTAAGATGTACTATAAGCGCGTTAGCATTTATCATATCTATTATTTGTTTTACTTCGTCTATACTCATTCCTTTCGCTAATTGCGCTCCTCCTATGTTTGCAATCAAGAATGCATTGGGTGCGCGCTCTCTTGCAATTGAATAAGTTTCAGCAAGTGCTTTGCTTTTCAGTCCAGCTCTCTGACTTCCTAGACCCATTCCAAGTCCTAGTTCTTCCGCTGTTTCGGCTAGCCTCCCATTGATCTTGGTAGCTTCAGGAGTACCTCCGGTCATCGAATCAATTATCAACGGTGCACTAAATTTATGATCTAGGAATGTAGTTGAAGTATCTAATTCATCAAAATCCAGTTCGGGTAAAGCATTATGCACAAGTTGTACATACTCCAGATATGTTGATGTTGTTTTGGCTTGAACCTCATTGGTTAGTGGTACATTTAAACCCTCCAACTTTCTCTGTTTAATTACATCTATATCAGATTGTTCAGTCACTTGTTTACACCTCTTATTATAGTACCCTTAACTTTTTTATTATTCAACCCAGTGATGATCCTGTCAGGTTTCAAACCATTTACCATTAACACATCTATTCCCATTCTTGATATCTTAAATGCTTCTTTGATCTTTCTGTTAATCCCTCCAGTAACATCAATAGGTATATCGTCGATCTTAATCTGTTTCATATTGTGTATTTCTCTTACTATTTCTTTATTCTTCATATCTCTATAAACGCCATCTACATTCATTGTAAATATAACAACGTCAGGCTTCAATTCTTTTGCGAGTATAGTCATCAGAACATCTCCAGACAGAATGTAATAAGAACGACCTGTATAGTGTAAAACATCACCATATGTGACTGGAATAAGACTATTTGTTGCAAATTGTTCTAGTTCATCGATATTGTTCTTACTACTCTTGGTTCCATATACTAATGATGATGGCGATACACTATATGGATTGAGTTTGTTCTTTACCATTATTTTTACTATGTAGCTATTAAGTTCAACCATCGAACTCTTCACAACAGACACACCATGTATGTCATATCTTGCTGGTTTCGTATGCATATCATATTTTTTGGAATAGTAGTGCCCAAATGAACCACCACCGTGTACTATGATTAACGGGGTATTTACATCGCATAAGCTCTTGCTTATTCTTTTTATCGCATTTTTATTTAAGGAAAGGGGCTTATTTTTGAATGTAACAACCGAGCCCCCAAGTTTTAAAATGGCTAATCCCATTTGTCATCTTTCCTTCTGAAACACATTTAAAGTTTCACTGTAATTATTTTATAATAACACCATCACGTTCAACTTTAGATACAAATGTTTCATATCCTTTCATCTCTTTCATAATCTTGTTTTTAAAATGTTTGTTTGTTAACACTATAATACATCCACCACCACCACCACCAGTAATCTTTGCACCCAAAGCTCCATTATGTAATGCTATTTCTACTAATTTATCTAGTATATTTTTTGACACACCCAATTTATACAGCAGTGAATGGTTTAATGTCATAAGAGCACCAAGTTCATCATAATCTTTATCTTTTATTGCCTTGAGTGCCTGTATCGTAATATTTTCACTAGTGTTGGCCAGATCCATAAACATATCAGCATCTCTTTCAAATTTTTGTTTGACATTGGAAACTAATTTACCCGTAGTTCTCTTTATTCCGGAATTGATAACAATCAATTCTAAATCAATATCTGAGTTTATGGATTTCATATTATTATTTTTGTTGAAAAGTATTAAGCCACCATATGAACAGATTGCAGAGTCTGCTCCAGATGGATTTCTATGAACTAGCTTTTCTGCGTTTAGCGATATATTACATATTTTCTTCCTGTTTAGCTTTCCAAACAATGTTCCTACAGCAGCTATAATTGCAACAGAACATGCTGCAGATGATCCAAGACCTACACCATATGGAAATTCAGATCTAATATTCAAGTCAAGACCAACACTTGCATTGAATTCTTCCATTGTATCGGTAACAGCTAAGAGTATTGGTTGTACCAATGATTTGAATGACTTGGTTTGTAACTGTTTACGTTTTTTTTCATCGAACGAACCACCAAAGCCCATATTGGATTTAATTACGATCTTATTATCATTTCTTACACTAACATCAACATGAACTCTTTTATCAATCGAAGCCAATATCGCTGGCTTGTTGTAAACGACAAAATGTTCTCCAAATAGTATTATTTTAGCGGGAGCAGATGTCCCTACATGATTTGTTATAGGGTTCATGTGAAAATTATTGATCCATAACCCACTACAGAATCCTTTTTACCTGTAATATCACCACTAGTTGCATATTTCAGTAATTCACCTTTTTTAGCCCCAAGAATTTTAGCAGCGATCATCACAGAGGCAATAGCCCCGTAACCACATGCGGAAATTTGTAATCTCTTTAGTACTGTATAATACTTATTAACATCAATTTCAAGTATAGCCTTGATCAATTCATTATCCTTCTTATGAGCTTCTTCATTGGGTTCATAATGAGTAAAATCAGAGGAAGCAATTAATAATGCATTTCTATTCTTGATAATTTCAGCAATAGCTTTACCAACATCTGTAGCAGTTTCTTTATCCTGCATCCACATAATTATAGGTAGTATTTTGAACTTTTCATAAATATATTGTAACATCGGTAATTGAACTTCTAAACAATGATCTACACTGTGTGCATTATTATCATAATCAACTATACCAGATATTCTTACAACATTCTCTACAGAATTGGTATCAATACTGATCAATCCTAATGGAGTTTCCCAAGAGCCCTCCTTCATTGTTGCTATACCACTACCAATTCCATAATGATTGGGCCCTATCATTACTATCAGATCAACATCCAAAGAAGATGATGCATAATACGAATGTGCAGCAACAGGTCCAGAATACGTGTAACCTGCATGAGGACATATCATTCCAATTATATTCTTATCACTATCTACAGGCGGTTTCTTTTGTGGACCATAAGAGTGCATGAAGCAATTTTCTATTACCTGTAATAGATCATCCTTACTAGTTGGATAAAATAATCCTGATACTGCGGGTTTTCTAACCCGCATGGATTCAACTTACCTCCTCTTCCAACATCTTTGTTTCGAAATCATCTATCAGATATTCCTTCTCATTGTAAACTATCTTATCTATGGGTTGTTCTTCAAGTTTGATCTTACCAATATTTGCAAGAACTGTCTTTGCAAGAAGCCAGTACACAGTAGCAAGTGCCTTTCGCCCTCTATTGTTAGCGGGTATCACAAGATCAACTTTAGAAGTAACATTATCACTGTTAGATATACCAATCACAGGTAAACCTGCTCTAGTAGCCTCGATTACTGCTTGCTGATCTGTCCGTGGATCAGTAACTAAAATTAGTGCAGGTTCAATATAGTTCGGAAGTAAAGGATTGGTAAACGTACCAGGCATGAACCTTTCCAGTATAGGCATAGCACCTGTAAGCTCACAAAACTTCTCAACAGGTGTTTTACCATAGTCTTTGGAAGAACACACAGCAACTTTTGAGGGAGTAGTCGTAACAATAAATTTTGCTGCAACCTCAATCCTCGCAAGCATATAATCCATATCAAGTATGTAGAGACCCTCAGGATTCCCCGTTATGAACGGTGACATATATTTGGTCTTTACAGGCGTACCTATTTTTATACCAGTTAAAGATAACATTTCTTTAAGTTTTTCCTTTTCAACATCGCTCATGTAACATATACTACAAAATACACTAATTTTAAACTTCTGCCATACCATCCATCAACCCGGTTTCTGAAAGACGTAACATCTCGTTTAACTTGGATATTCTCTCTCCTCCTAATACACCGCTCTTAATCATCTTTGAATTAGTTGCAATGGCTATATGGACTAAATGAGTATCAATAGATTCTCCTGATCTATGTGATGTTATCAACCTGATGTTATTTTCATTAGCTTTTTTGGAAAAATCCATTGCATCATGCAGACTTCCTGCTTGATTTACTTTCAGAATTGCAGCATTGCACGCATTATACTTTTTAGCTTTTTCAAGTCTTTCTACATTAGTTACCAATAGATCATCACCCGTTACGTACACATTTCTGAATCTTTTTGTCAATTCTGCCATATCTTCAAAAGCTTCTTCATGTACAGGATCTTCAGCATAGATAAGTTTGTAGTCCTTGATTACATTTGAAACAAATTCGATCTGTCTTGCAGAAGTAAACTTTCTACCTGAGCGTATATACACATACGATTTTGAATTTTCATCCCACAACGAAGAAGTTGCAAAATCAACACCCATAGCAATGTCCTTATCTATTTTAAAACCGCAGTTATTACATGCTTTTTCGACTGCATCTAATGCCTCTACATCGTTCATTTTTGGAGCCCATGCTCCCTCGTCACCTCGTCCATAAGTAAATTCCTTATCCTTATGTTCTATAACATTCTTGAGCTCTCTATGCACTTCAAAATTCATTCTCAATGCTTCATTGATGGATTTAGCACCAATGGGCACAACAAGAAATTCTTGTATATCTGGTGTTCCTGGTCCTGCATGTGCACCACCACCTAATACATTACCCAACGGAATAGGAAATCTATATATTCCATTTTTCTTGAGCACTTTGAGCATAGGTACATTTAAGGCCTTAGCAGCAGAATCCACAGCTGCTATACTCAAAGCATATGCAATTGCACCTCCAACTTTGCTATAATCACTGGTATCATCTATAGTTCGCAATGTATCAAAGATCGTCTCAGTATCAGAAGCTTCAAGGCCGATGAATTTATTGATATTAGAGTTGAGCATTTGAAGTGCATGGTCTACTTTATTCTTTGGAAAATTCACGACTTCATATTTGCCTACACTTGCTCCAGAAGGAGCACAAGTTCTGCCTAGATATTTTTGATCTGTCATAACGTCGATCTCTACCGTTTCTTGTCCTCTACTGTTGTAGCATACCCTTCCAGTTATGGAAGTTATACTAGGCATTTTACTCTAATTCTGACTGTATTTCCTGTTTTCTTTCTCTTAACACTTCATAATATGGAAGTACCTGATGGATCGTCTCCACTGTTCCAAGGAACATTCGTCTGCAGCAATAACGTTTTATATCAAGTTCATCCATTACCTTTGCAGGATCATTACCAGTTTTAACTCTTTGAATATAAGTCTGATATTTATCTGCGATCGTACTTCCACAAGAAAAACACCGTATTGGAATTAACACTATACAATTCTAATGAAGGCTTTATAAAAACCATTCATTGCACTAGTTTGAACGCGGGAGTCGCCCAGCCTGGTCAAAGGCGCTAGGTTGAGGGCCTAGTCTCTTAGGAGTTCGTGGGTTCAAATCCCATCTCCCGCACTATTTAGATAGATTATTCATATGATTATAATGCAAACTAACAAAGATTATCTAACATTTATGATAACAAAATATTATCATACATACATTTAAGAATAGTTTTTGTATGTGTTAAGACTTCATATGTCTAACAAGGAAGATATACGGAAAAACAAGGAGATCTGTAATAAGATACTCGCAATTAATCCAAAGATCAGATATGTTGGCATGATCAATAGATTTGGAAAGACTGTTGCCGGTGTTATTAGAAAGGGTATAAGACCACTGTTCAGACCAGAACAGATAAGAAATGAGTTCTTCTTGACAGCAACACGAGAGTTTCTAAGAAAGGACTTTAATTTCACTTTGGGAAA
The DNA here is from genome assembly GCA_002713325.1 of Nitrososphaerota archaeon. Classification (GTDB taxonomy): domain Archaea; phylum Thermoproteota; class Nitrososphaeria; order Nitrososphaerales; family UBA213; genus UBA213. The sequence continues at coordinate 55,668 of PAWD01000008.1, read as the reverse complement.
AATATTTTTCACATTAACTGTTCATGAGAAGGTCAAGATAATATCGTTCACCACTGACATAGTTACTTTTTATATAACTACAGAAAATGATGTATCATATGATGAAATAGTGAAGATAGTGGAAGTAGTATCAAAGTTAAATATTTGATTAAGATACTTGTATTTTTCTATATACCACAATTACGGTAATAATAATTGTAGTAATTACACGTGTAATTCTACAGTAATAATGTTGCCATAGGCTAAAAAACTTAAATAGATTTAACTTATTATATATTGTGCTATTGATGATAAGACCAGTTCTAAGAGTTGGAATTGTGTCGGTAGTAACTAGGTATAGCTATAGTTATGATAGGAATTACTTAGTTAAAGGAGAGAATAACAAATGAGGTATGATGTAAAATGAGACCCAAATCAGTTTTACTAGCATTTGTACCATTGCTTATTCTCGGCGGTGTAGTTTATTATCTAATGGGTCCAGGAACTTCTTTCCTTTATACTACAGAACCATTACCAGATGTTACAATAGAGAAAGTGGAGTTTAAGAAAGGAGAGATAATTGCTCACATACGCAACACTGGTCAAGATACTATAACAATTGCACAGGCAGACATAAATGATGACATTTGGGAAGCCGTGATAAAACCAACTAATATTCTATCTAGATTAGCAACTGCTCAGGTAATAATGAAATATCCATGGATTGAGACTATACCATATGAAATTGGTATAACAACATCTGATGGTACTAGATTTAGTCGCGAAATAGAGGCTGCAGCACTAACTCCTTTACCAAACATTGAACAATTAACATATTTCGCTATTTTGGGTTCATATGTTGGTATAATACCTGTGATGATCGGTTTACTATGGTTTCCGTTCGTGAAAGAGATAGGTAAGAAATGGTATAACTTCCTCCTAAGCCTCACTGCCGGTCTGCTTATCTTTCTTGCTATAGATGCACTCAAGGAGGCATTTGAAGTTACTCAGGATATTGCAGGTCAATTCAGAGGCGAGATTCTGATTGTAGCAGCTACAGTGGTAGCATTCCTTGTACTAATGATGCTAACAAATAGAGTTGGTAAAAAATCTATAACAACAGGAGTCAAAGAAGTTAGTACTAAACGTCCATATGGATTATCTCTTTCATATGTAGTGGCAATAGGCATTGGACTACATAATTTAGGTGAAGGACTAGCAATTGGTGCTGCATCTGCGTTAGGGGCTCTTGCACTTACAAAATTTCTAATAATAGGATTTACTATACATAACACAACTGAAGGATTAGCAATAATTGCTCCAATTGCAAAGCAAAAGGCTAGAATAATACAATTGGTAGCATTAGGTTTGATAGCCGGTTTACCAACCATTGCGGGAACATGGATAGGCGGTTTTACTTACATGCCGATAGCATCAATACTTTTCCTTGCTATTGGTGCTGGTGCAATATTCCAAGTTGTATATGCCATATTCAACTGGATGAACAAGGAAATGGATAGCAAGATCACTGCACCTCATAATGTTGGTGGCTTCATAGCAGGTTTAGCGATAATGTACTTTACTGGCTTGATTATTGCTGGGTAATTATCATATTTTTTAGGCATGCAATGGATGATCCGGTAATCTTCATCAGAATTTTTATGAGTACTGGTTGTTGCAAGAACACATTAAAAATGATGTAATAATAAAGAATTTAGTGAAGAATCTTAAAAAATTACTTTAATTGCATATGTAATTATCCAAAAAATAAATTTGTAAAATACAAAGTTATTGGTTTTCGATGTAACATTTTACACTGTTACGATATCTAGTCTTAGACAGTTCAGATTAAATAAGTTCAGTATACACATCTATGTATGCAAGTTTCTGTAGAGGAACTCAAGAAGTTTATGGAACAGGCTAAAAGTACTTCTTACATTGAATTGCGTTATCATGAAAAAGTACTTAATGAAATCAGAGTAAGCAATGGAGAACTTGATAGGATACGTTCTGTAGTTAATGATGGTATAGGTATACGTGTATTAGTTAGTGGTTGCTGGGGTTTCAGCAGCACTAGTGAAATGTCAAGAGAATCAGTTATGGACACTATCAATAACGCCATCTCATCTGCAGGATTACTCGCAGAGAGTAAACAACGAAAGGTAGAGAAACTTGCAGAGGCCAATCTTGCAGTAGGAACATTCAAACCCCCATTAAATGGTAATCTAACAGATTATAGTATAGAAGAAAAGATTAAACTTACTATAGATTCTGATGCATTAACAAAAAAATACTCCAATAAGATCAAAGCTACTTCATGTGTGTATAGAGAAACCATGGATCAGAAAATAATAGTGAATACTGACGGCGCATCAGCTGAATTATTCAATTCCAAACCAGAATTTTCAGTAACTGCAGTTGCGAAAGAATTCGGTGATAGCATAACTGCATCTGAAGGTATAGGAATAACTGGTGGCTGGAATGATCTCTTTGATAAGAAAAGTGCTAATGATATTGCAAAAGAGGCCGCACAGAAAGCAATAAAGTTATTGAAGGCTAAGAGACCAAAAGGCGAACGAACACAAGTAATACTTGATCCTGGAATGGTCGGATTGATTTCACATGAAGCGATTGGACATACTGTGGAAGCTGATTTCGTTTTATCAGGGTCAATTATTAAGGACAAGATAGGGCAAAAGGTAGCAAGCGATCTTGTCACACTTATCGATAGTGGACCATCGCAGTTCAAGAATGGAGCGGCTGGAACTATTTTTGTTGATGATGAAGGTGTTGTAACTGGACGCACTGTAATAATAGAAAATGGGATTATGAGATCCTACTTACATAATAGAGAAACTGCTGCAATATTTTCTGCAAAACCAACTGGAAATGCCAGAGCGTATGAGTATGACGATGAACCGTTGATAAGAATGCGTAATACATTCATCGAACCTGGTTCATATTCTTATGATGAAATAATCAAAGAAACTAAACATGGTTATTTGCTCAAGGGGGCTGAGAATGGGCAGGCAGATGCTAACGGTGAATTTATGTTTGGTTCGCAGGAAGCATATCTCATTGAAAATGGGGAGATAAGACAGCTTCTACGAGGTGCAAGTATATCGGGACGGGCACTTGATGTATTAATGACTGTTGATGCTGTTGGTAAAGACTTTGAGTATGATATTGGAACTGGTTATTGTATGAAATATCAACCAATAAAGGTTGATGGTGGTGGTCCACATATTAGATGTATAGCAATAGTCGGGGGCATACAGTGACATTAATTGACATTTGTTCATATGCGGTAAAGGAAGCGTTAAAACAGAATGCAAACGAAGCTGAAGCATACGCTATATTTGATAAAGAATCTGAAGTATTTCTGGAGAACAGTGATCTTAAGCAAGTTAAATCTCATAGGAAAGGAAGTATAGGAATAAGGGTTTTCATAAATAATTCCTTAGGTTTTACATCTATCAATAGTCTAGATAAGGAAAAAGTTCTTGATTCGGTAAGCAAGGCAATAAAGATCGCAAAAGTAAGTCCAAGGGATAAACATAACGTGTTACCTGAGAAGAGTAAGATTATGTTATTGGAAGGAATTTACGATCCAAACGCAGAATATTTTGAGCCTACAGACACTGTAAAATATTCTATAGAAATGCTGAATGCAGCACGTTCATATGATCCAAGGATAAGTGTAGATAGCGGTACCTTTAATTCTTCTATTATCACACATGCTCTATACAATTCAAACGACATAGAACTCAAAGAGACGATCAGTATGTTTTCGTGGAGTATCATGGGAATGGCGATAGATGGAGGCGATATATCAAATTTTGACTTTCAATTTTGTGGGACACATTCAGTAAAAAATATTGATGTAATTACAACCTCGGAAGAATTTTCAAGATCAGTAGTAAGCTCTCTTGGCGCAAGGAAAATTGATAGTTTGAAAGGCACTATGTTGCTAAGTCCAAACGCTGTTAATGAACTTGTACAAGATGTGATAACTTTTGCAATCAACTCGCATAACATACAGAAAGGAACAAGCAGGTTTGCTGGAATGCTAGGAAAGAAAGTAGTATCTAGCAAGTTAACTGTGATAGATGACGCTACGTTCGTAGAAGGACTTGGTGCAGAGAGTTTTGATCGGGAAGGCGTAACTCACAACAAGAATGTGATAATTAACAAGGGTGTACTGAGTCGGTATATCTATAACACATACACAGCAAGTAAGGATAGAACAAAGAGCACTGGTAATGCAGTTGGTGGCACGAGTTCTGTACCATCTGTTGGATACACCAATATAATTTTTGAAAATGGTAAACACACATTGGACTCAATTATAAAGGAGATCAGAAAAGGAGTGATTATAAACAGATTTTCTGGAAATGTCAATCCGGTTAANGGAGATTTTTCTGGTGTAGTTAAGGGAGGACATTTGATTGAAAATGGTAATATAACATGTCCAGTTAAGGAAGTTATGGTAGCTGGGAACATATTCGATTCATTGATGAATATTTCTGCACTTTCTCGTGAACGAAAGAAGATTTTTGATTCCTTTCTACCATATATCAGTATAGAAAATATTTCCTTTACAGGTGGTTGAACATGATAAACAAATATGATATTGGTGATTGGGATAGGGTCTGCTGGACTCTAGATAGTAAACTTGGTAGTGATTAATGGTGTGAGTACTATCTTACTAGAAAGTGATGATTACCTTGAGTATTACAGTGTTAAGCTTTCATTCCTGTGTATATACTGATCAAGTATTACTGATGGAATCAATGTAATAATAGTAATTGTAGTAAATAATAACTTCAAACTGAATCTATTTTCGGCAGAGTTATACCATTATTTGAATATTAACAGATTTTCAAGTTATCAAGATAAATTTTTATATCTTGTAAGAGTCGCTTTTTCGTCTTGATCAATGAATTTGTCGGTTCTTCTGCGTTTGAACCTCTTCTTCTGATGCTCTTATTTGGTATAATTGGTTCTGTTCCACTACTTATAATTTCCAGATTTATTTCACCTAAGAAAAGATTCACAAATCCTGTAAAGTTATTACCAATGGAGTGTGGACAGGTGCCTTCTGGTGAGGGTAGAACACACTTCATGATGCAATACTATTCCTATGTCTTAATGTTTGTAGTATTTGACGTTATGGCAATATTCCTTTATGCATGGGGTTCTGCTGCATTTGGTCTAGCAAAAACTTCCACTTTACCGATAATGGCATTCTTAGGTATTCTTTTCGCAGCAATGGGATATGCTATGTATCTCTCTGGTAAGAAGGATATATGGTAAAAAAACAAGCATTAAATATGTTATAAATCATAAAATGGATGAGAGTTAGTGCTGAAAGACCTAGTAAACCCTTCCAGCTTTAACGTTCTAATAGGAAAACTTGAAGATGCTATTGTAAAAGCTGTTGATAAGCCATTAGGATATGCTATTAATTGGGGAAGACTTTGGTCACTCTGGCCAGTTCACCTAGAAACAGCTTGTTGTAGTCTAGAATTTGGTGCTGCATCAGGTCCGAGATATGATGTTGAAAGGTTTGGAATTATAGAAGCATTTGGTTCGTTAAGACAATGTGACTTAGTGGTTGTTCAGGGAACAGTAACACGAAAAATGGCTCCTAGACTCAGAATGGTTTATGATCAGATGCCTGATCCAAAATACGTTATAGCAATGGGCGCGTGTGCTATTACTGGAGGATTGTATTTCGATTCTTATAATGTATTGCCTGGGATAGATGGTATAATACCCGTTGATGTTTACGTACCAGGATGTCCACCAAGACCAGAAACGTTGATACAGGGTTGCATGTTGCTACAGGAAAAAATAAAGAGAGCAAGGTTAAATTAAATATGAGTTCTAAAGCTGCTCAGTCTGAACAAGAGAAAAGTCAATCTAAAGAAGTGGAAACTGAAGAACAAAAAATACAAAAGAGAGAAGAACCTAAAATAGAAATCCTTCCATTGGAGAAAAGCATTGTTGATAAGATTACTACTAAGTTTGGTGATAAGGTCACACTTGTATACGCTAAGCCTAAAAGAATAAAATTCAATATCACAACAGAAGATGTGGTTGACTTTGCACGATTTTTACACGATGAAATTAAATTTGATCAACCCATATCTGTTACTGGTATAGATTATCCCAAAGATAATATTATAGAAGTCGTCTATCATATAGGCTGTTGTACCGTTCCAGAATATAGATCTTCTGTGTTCGCGTTTGCACTAAGATTACCTCGAGATAGTCCAAATACTCTAACATTGATATCTGTTTATAGCGGTGTTGAATACCATGAGCGAGAAACCTTTGAAATGTTGGGTGTAATATTCAAAGGACATCCCAACTTGCAAAGATTACTTCTCCCTGAGGACTGGGCTGATATTCCTCCACTGAGGAAGGATTTTGGTATTAAGGGGAGGTAATTCGTCAGGTTGAAAAAGGTGAATATGTGATGGGTAAATCAACAGAAGAGCTGTATAGTGAAGCTGAAAAGAAACTAAGACAAGAGCATGGTAGAGCAGTTAAACAGATCAGAGAAGAACTAAAGACAACTAAGCAAAAGGCAGATTCATCACTACACTTGAAGAAAGGAAGTAAGAGGGATCTAACTGACTTTCCAAAAGATATGCAGGTTGAGGAATCAGAAGAAGGAAGAATACTTACCATTAATGTTGGACCTCAGCATCCAGGTTCTGGTCATTTTAGATTAGTTGTTCAAGTTGACGGAGATATTATAGTCGGTGTAGATCCAGACCCAGGTTACGTACATAGGGGTGAGGAGAAGATGTGTGAATATAGGAACTGGATACAAAACATCCCACATTTGGAAAGACCCATGATAGCAGATTCCTGTGGAATACTTTATCCATTCTGTCTTGCATGTGAAGAGATAGCCAATATAGAAGTTCCACAGAGAGCAAAATACATCAGAGTGATAATGTCGGAGATTAACAAATGTATCTTCGAACTTTATTGGTTGGGTATTTATGGAATTTTCTTGGGGCACTCTACAATGTTTATGTGGCCAATGGGAGATAGGGAATTACTAATCGACCTCGCTGAAATGGCTACGGGGGCAAGAGTAACACATGCATATTTCGTTCCTGGAGGTGTAAGAAACGATCTCCCTGATTCATTCAAAGATAGAGCGATAAGACAATTAGATTACTTTAAGCATCGACTCGATCAGTACAAAGATATCTTCTACACAAATCCCTTGTTTTTGGATAGAACGGAAGGGGTGGGTATTTTGTCTGCAAATGATGCAATTAACTTGGGAGTTACAGGCCCTGTACTAAGAGCTTCTGGTGTAGAACATGATATCCGTAAAGTAGAACCATATGATGTTTACGATCAGTTGGACTTCCAGGTTCATACAATGAAAACTGGAGATACATATGCTCGTGCTTACATTCCTTACTTGGAAATGTATGAAAGTATTAACATTATCAAACAATGTTTGGAAAAAATACCCATTGGCCCAGTAAGAACGAAACTTGGTCCAAACCCAAGAGGACCAGCAGGCGAATCATTCAAACGTGTAGAAGCAGGTAGAGGAGAAGTGGCGTATTACGTCGTTAGTGATGGTACTCCAAAGCCTTATCGAGTAAAGATAAGTCCACCATCATTCAGACAAATACCAGCTATGTCTCGTCTATTGAAAGGTGCAAGGCTTGCAGATATGCCTGCAATATATTGGAGTCTTAACTACTGGCCAGTGGAGGCAGATCGTTAATGTCAGCGGCTGCACAATTCAATTTTACTGATTTTGTAAAGAGTTTACTATGGTTAGCCTTCTGGGTTCTAATGATCTTCACTCTGATAATTTTACCATTGATATTNATTGTGCTCTTCTTTGTTCCTCCTCCAGAGATCGAAGGTATTGAGATCACACCATATCTTCTCTTAAGCATGATGGTAAATCCTGACATTGGTATGCCATTGATAAGAGCAATGATAGAGACAACGCTTTTTAGAGCAGCTATATTTCCAGGATTCACGTTTGCTGCACTTTTTGCAACCGTAATAATCTTTTTTGAGCGTAAATTCCTTGCTAAGATGCAGCTTAGAGTAGGACCATATTATGCTGGAAGAGAAATGGTTTGGTGGGCACGTAATCTTGGAGGTTTTCTGCAGATGTTTGCAGATCTCTTGAAACTTATGTCAAAAGAGATTATTGTACCCTCTGGTGCTGATAAACCAATATTCTTAGCAGCTCCAGTAGTTCTTCTAGTACTCGCTGCAGGTCTAATATCTGTAATACCAGCAGCTCCAGGTTGGGTAATCGCTAATATCGATGTGGGTTTGCTTGTAGTATTCGCTATCCTAGGTTTCTTCCCTTTAACAGCATTACTTGCTTCATGGGCAAGTAACAGTAAGTATCCCTTCATTGGGGGCTTGCGTGCACTCCACCAAATGATTGCCTACGAAATTCCGTTAATACTTTCTGCTTTGGGCGTTGTTATTCTATCTGGCTCGTTAAATCTTTCTGGCATTGTTGTTGCGCAGCAACAATACTGGTATGTTTTCTTACTTCCCATAGGTGCATTTGTGTTCTTCATAACAGCACTTGCAGAACTTGAAAGAGTACCGTTCGATCTACCAGAGGCGGAGAGCGAGATAGTTGCTGGATGGCTTACCGAATATTCTGGTATGACCTATGGATTGATACAATTGGCGTCATACATTAAATTATATGCACTGGCAGCAATATTCGTAACGATTTTCTTGGGAGGTTGGATGGGTCCTACAGTTGCTGTGGATTTGATCATAAGGGATCAATTGATACTTTCAGCTGAAGAGAGTAGCNGTATCTTCTGGTTCATAGTGAAGACATTCGGGGTTTCAGTGTTGATGCTTTTGCCTAGGGGAATAAATCCAAGAATTAGGATCGATATATTGCTAAGAACTGGATGGGCTAAACTGATCGCAGTGGCCTTCATTAATATTTTCATAGCCATTGGACTCTTATATACAGGTGTAATAAACCATATAGGAATGAGTGGAACATGAGTGGAGTAAGCGGAATTTTCAAGGCAATACAATCTGGAACAAAACACTTACTCATTAGAAGATTCACTCTGCGATACCCTGAACAGAAATTAAAATTCGTTGGTGATGGATATCAATTTGATCCAAAAGAAGGAGTGGGAATAGCAGGGTATAAGGGTCGACATATACTTTACCATGACAAGTGCACTGGATGTCAACTATGTGCAATAGCATGTGAAGGCATTGCAGAGGCAATAGGTATGGTAAAGATAGACAAACAATGGAAGCACAACAAGAAGAGTATAATGCCACAGATAGATTATGGCAAATGCGTTTTCTGTGGGCTTTGCGTAGATGCATGTCCATTCTATGCGTTGTTCATGACTGACGACTATGAACTGGCAGCGTATACAAAGGAACATCTAATATATACACCTGATCAACTATCTGTAAAAGTAGACTATGAAGGAAACGTTGAAATAAAGATAGACGATCACGGTGCAACACATGGTTGATCCAGCCTTTCTAACGGTTGCCATTATAACAGTGGTTTCTGCAATAATTGCACTAGAGTTCAAAGAGATAATTTACGGTGCAATTGCCTTGGGTATATCGTTACTGGGTATTGCAGCCTTTTTCGTTCTGTTAGACGCTACTTTTGTGGCAATGTTTCAGGTGGCAGTTTATGTTGGCGCTATTGTTGTTCTAGTCATATTTACTATAATGCTTGTTAGGAGAGAGTCATGGATGACTCTTCCCGAAGGCCGTAGAAAAGTGATGGGTTTTGTTATTATGTTTATAATTATGTTTGGGCTCGGTGCTATATTCATTGCATCAGGTCTTACTGAGCAGACGGTGCCAGAAAGTACAATAATATTCACGCAAATAGGCGAGCAGATGGTGACATATTACGCGCCAGCATTGATAGCCATAGCACTTACACTCACAGCTGCGGTAATTGGTGCGTTAACACTAGCAAAAGTAGAGATTGGGGGTAATAGAAACGGCAGTAATAATTGATTATGTCATAGTCTCAGCAGTTTTACTTGCAATAGGAATTTATGGTCTTACTGTAAAGCGAAACGCAATACGAATATTATTCTCAATAGAAATAATTACCAACGCGGCAATCCTTAATCTAGTTGCATTTTCCCGTAATCTACCTATTCCCAATGTTACAGGACAGACGTTAGCACTATTCTCTATTGCCATAGCAGCTGCAGAGGTAGCTGTAGGCCTAGCATTGATAATGGTGGCTTATAGACTTCATAAAAATATTGATGTCAAGGAGTTCAGGAGTATGAAAGATTAATGGCGTATTATCTTCTTCAAGCTGTATTTATCCCCCTGTTACTTGCTCCACTTGCCTATTACATAGCTAGGAAATATGGTGTAGGTCCGTCAACATGGTTTACGTTTGGTATTATGCTGTATTCCACTATAATGCTAATCATTCCATATATATCTGGTTCTTATGCAGAATTTTATCCCTGGAATCAGCTAGGAGAATTTGGTCTTGTATTGGATGGATTGTCTAGTCCATTCGCTCTGATGATATACATTCTGTCAACCGTGTTAGTGCTTTATTCTAGACCCTATATGATCCATAAAATAACTGAAGAATATCATCATCAATTGACTGAAACTAATGATGCACCGGTTAAAATGAAAAATCAGCAAGTTCCCATACATGTCATAAATCACAACATAGGTATCTACTATGGATTATTTCTTTTATTTGTGGTCGGTATGCTGGGAACTGTTTTGGCATCAAACCTAGTTCAATTTTATGTATTCTTTGAATTAATGCTCATTCCCTCATTCTTTCTTATAGCTTTCTACGGCTACGGTGCGAAAAGGCGTATAGCATTGATGTTCTTCTTCTGGACCCATGTTGGTGCCGTTGTCTTACTAATAGCTTTAATCGCTATGGGTATTTCTGCTGGAAGTTTTGACATGGCAGAAATAATGGAATCGTCAATTGCACCAGATCTATTACCATTGATAGCTGCTGGTATAATTATTGGTTTAGCAGTTAAACTTGCCATATTCTTGGTGCATATATGGCTTCCNCATGCTCATGCTGAAGCACCAACCCCCATCAGTGCATTGCTTTCTCCAGCAATGATCGGTATAGGTGGTTATGCGTTAATGCGTCTACTGATGGTGCTGTTACCTGAGATGTACCAAGAAACATCGCTCTATCTAAGCATTTGGGCATTCATAACTATGGCCTACGGAGGTGCTATGGCACTTATGCAGGACGATGTGAAGCGCATATTAGCATACTCCAGCATAAGCCAGATGGGGTACTTCATATTCGGCTTTGCTTCTCTAAACGCAATAGGTGTAACGGGTTCTGTAATGCTTTACATTAGTCACGGAACAGGTAAAGCATTACTCTTCATGATGGCAGGAATGTTGATACTACAGGTAGGAAGAAGGAGTTTGTCCAAACTTGGAGGACTAGCTGGCAAGTTACCAATTACAACTACAACTGCTATTATAGGTGCACTTGCAATTATGGGCATTCCTCCAACAAATGGCTTCATGGGAGAATGGATGTTGTTCTATGGCGCGCTGCAAACTGCACTTGCGGAAGGTTCTATGCTTAGAATCATAGTATTTGGTCTAGCTCTATCTACGACCGTTTTAACTGCAGGCTATTTGTTGTGGATGATAAAGCGTATATTTTTCGGCAAACTGGCAGCTGGGTTGGAAAAAGTAAAGGAAGGTTCACTGTATATGACTGTACCCATGATGATGTTAGCATTGTTAACTATAGTGATTGGAATTTACCCAGAAATATTCACTAGTACCATAATTCCGTTTATGCAGAGCATAATAGGGTGATAGGTAAATGGGTTTGGGTGAATTACTTAACCTTGCGATACAAGTTGGCCAGGAGGCAGTTGCACCAGCGGTTGGAAATTTTGACAATCTTTCAATCAATGTATGGCTAATCTGGATCCTACCGATGATAGGTGCCCTACTCACACCTTTGTTTGCAAAAGTTGGGCATAGAGTAAGGGATCTTGGTCCAGTCAGTTTGTCGTTTGTAAGTGCAATTTTAGCTGTAACACTTATCCCTGTTATATTTGCAGGAAGTGAGGTACATAGTCAATATTCTTGGATTGGTAGTATTGGCATCAACGCTGGAGTTCTTGCCGATACGTTAAGCATAATCATGACCAACCTGGTATCATGGATATCATTTCTCATTATGGTGTACAGTATAGGTTACATGAGGAGCTTGAATCGCAATCGTAACCTAACCAGATACTGGTTCTTAATGAGCTTCTTCATTGGTAGCATGCAGCTGATAATATTATCTGATAACTTTTTGATGCTCTTCTTCGGTTGGGAGGGAGTAGGCCTAGCATCTTACGCATTGATAGGCTTTTGGTATAAGGATCGTACAAAAGATTACGTTGGTAGGATAGGTCGTCATGCAATTGGAATTGCAATGTATACATCTCCATCGCATGCCGGTATGAAAGCATTCATGATGACAAAAGTTGGTGATGTTATGATGTTAGCAGGTATGTTTATGATATTTGCATATGCGGGTAGCTTCGAGTACAAAGTACTTCTGCATGATACAGCATGGGCAGAGACAATGATATCACAGGGATTGTTTATACCAGCTACGGTATTGCTCTTCGGCGGCGCAATTGGTAAATCTGCACAATTCCCATTGCATGTATGGTTACCAGATGCTATGACAGGTCCAATGGCGGTTTCAGCACTCATACACGCAGCAACGATGGTCAAGGCAGGTGTGTATTTTGTGGCAAGGATCGGTCCATTATTCTTCGCGGTAGCGGCTTTCGCCTCAAGCCAGTTCTTCGAAATAGTAGCATGGGTTGGAGTCATTACAGCATTTTTGTTAGCATCACAAGCAATGGTTAACAAGGAGATAAAGAGAGTACTAGCGTATTCTACTGGTTCGCAAATAGGTTACATGATGCTTGCACTTGGTATAGCTGGTTTATCATCTGAATTCGTTGAAGGATATACTGCAGGTCTTTTCCATCTTGCTAGTCATGCTATGTTCAAGGCATCATTATTCATGGCAGCGGGTGGATTGTTACACATTTCTCACAGTAGGTTCATGGAAAATATGGGTGGTTTGAAGAAACATATGCGTAAAACATACATTGCTATTATGGCAGCTGCCTTGTCACTTGCAGGCGCTCCAATAATAACAAGCGGCTTCTGGAGCAAAGACGCAATCTTTGCTTCCCTACTTGAATCACACTACGCATTTGCTGATATTCTGTACTGGTTGGCTGTGTTGGTCGCTCTTATGACATCGTTCTATACGATGAGAATGGTGGGTATGGCTTTGTTTGGAAATAAGAGTAAGCACATAAATGAGATGGAACTCAAAGGTCACAAACTGCAAGAAGTTGGCGCTATTATGTGGATACCATTTAGCATACTTGCAGGTCTGACCATAGTTATAGGTATAGCTGGACCATTTGTTCAGGAGAGCTTACATAACATATTTGCTATCTTCCTGATGAATTCTTATGGTATAGAATCACATGCATCTGTTAGCTTTAATCCTATTGCCATAGTATCATCTTTGTTGGCATTCGGCATTGGTGCAGGTTTGGGATATGTATTCTATATAGGCAGACAAGTGAGTCCAACTGTTATCAGTTCAAACATCGTTACACGTGCTATCTTCAAATTCTTAGAAAATAGGTGGTATATTAACAGCTTCTACTACTGGATTTTCGTGCATGGACCATTAATAATTTCTAGAAGTATATGGCGCTATTTTGAAAATATAATAATAGAGGGTATTAATCCATCCTTCCAATTCACCATGGCTTGGGGATCTAAGGTGGTAAGGTTCATGCAAACTGGTGTGATACATACATACATCTATGTATTTGCAATAGGGCTGGTGTTTGTACTTTTACTTTTGTTTGCACAGGTTGGATAGTAAATGATTGACATAATATCAACCCCAATTTTAATAACTATGATTCTTGGTACAGTAGGCCTTATAATACCAATTATAGATGCAATGCGCAAGGAACGTGGTGTAAACCACCAAACATATGGAAGTATAGCATCTGGCGCACTACTAGTATCAATATTCATAATAATTTTTAGGGTCTTTAATGGTGAAGAATTACCCATAATTTCTTTTGTTGACACTTCGGTGCTAACGGAAGACATGTTTGGCTCCTTCTTTGCAATTGTCATGCTAATCGTCGCGATAATGGTAACAATTTCATCGATAGAGTATATGAGGAAAACACCTAATCCAGCTCCATACTATTCTCTACTTCTTCTATCTAGTATAGGAATGGTACTACTCGCATATTCTTCTGATCTGGTCATGTTGATAGTAGCATGGGAATTAATGAGCATCCCTACATACGTACTCACTGGTTTCCACAAGAATAATCCTGTTTCTAACGAGGCTGCAATTAAGTACTTCATCTTTGGAGCATTATCAACTGGAATTATTATCTACGGTATATCTCTGGCATACGGTCTAACAGGTTCCACCAATATTGCAGTTGTTTTACAAGGACTTGTGCAGATTGATGGTGATCTTAGACCTATTGCAATGATGGCATTAGCTATGTTCATAGCTGGTTTTGGTTTCAAGATGGCATTGGTACCGTTCCATATGTGGCTACCTGATGCTTATGAAGGAGCACCTACTACAATCAGTGCTTTCCTTGCAGCAGCTACTAAGAAGGCTGGATTTGTGGCCGCATTTAGGGTTATAATTCTCGGTATGGTTGCATTAAACCTAGAATGGAGCTTGGTATTAGCAATACTGGCAATCCTTACAATGGTGATAGGAAACTTGGCAGCATTAACACAGAAGAGTATGACTAGGATGCTTGCCTATTCAAGTATAGGACATGCTGGGTACATGCTTATTGGATTAAGTTTGGCACCGTTTTCACACCTTGCAATGCAAGGTTCACTTTTCCATATACTTAATCACGCTGTTATGAAATCTGCAGCGTTCATAGCTAGTGCAGCGGTAATAGTTACACTTGCAACATCAAACATTGATAGTTACAAGGGTTTAGGAAAGAGGATGCCCATAACTGCACTGGTAATGTCAATATCATTACTTGCACTTGCTGGTGTACCCCCATTAAACGGCTTCTGGAGTAAATTCATTCTTTTCGCATCCTCTATAGATGCAGGTTCTACTGTAAGCTGGGCTCCAGCGCTTGCTATTGCAGGTATACTTACAAGTGCATTATCATTAGGATACTATGCATTGGTAATCAGGAAGATGTACTTTGAAGAATCCGTGGTTGCTAAAACAAAGAGGGTAAAGGAACCCAAGATAATACTTGTAGTTCTGCTATTTGCATTAGTATTCATGGTAGGTTTTGGAATATACCCAACACCACTGATAGAGTTTTCATCTATTTCTGTACCTCTTACAGCTGAATTACCATAAGTAAATGTGTTATTCATAATTATTTTCTGGAATATCTACATACGTTGTAGATGGTGAAAACTCTTCAACTAGTTTAGTCAGATCATATCTATAATAATCTAATCTGTCAGGTTCATATTTCTGTATTATTTCTATATTTTCTCCCTTATTGATTCTATGTATGATTACGTTCCGATGAACATAAGCAGTCACATATTTGTATCCACGTTTCTTTGCTTCATTTAGAAATTGTAATCTAATCAAGTGACCACCAGTTGCACCCCAGTATCCCATTTTGATACATATATGTTCCAGATAAGCAGTGGTTCTTTCACCCATGTTTTCATCATGAGTACCACGTCGAAGTTTGTAATTCTCCAACGGTCCTCCCTTTACATAACCAACAATTTTACCATATTCTTCGTTTACTCTTAATGTGATTAAGATTGTTCTTTTATCAGACAATGACTTTCTAAATTTTTCTTCATTAATGCGTATATGGGCAGGAAGTTCTTTATGTAAATTCAAGAGATACTCTCTTAAAATTGGATCTGGTTCACCTTCAATTTTTTCTACTAACGATACAAATCTTAATTCTTTTCTTTCAATTGAACTTCTCACACTTATTTCCTCTTTCCATGCTTCCTTGAAAGCCTCTACATTGTCCCAAAACCTTTTCTTGTATTCTTCTGGAATACCCTCTAAAACACATTCAGTCATTTCTCTCTCTTCTTTAAAGGCATTAAAGTATTTGACAGATTCTTCATTGATCAGCGAAGGATGCCATCCTAACACATAGGCATTGCGTCGTGCAAGATCCCTTGAATGAGTAAAATTATCTAATGCATAACCTGATATACGTTCCGCAATAGACAAAAACCATCCAAGGTCTTCGTAGTGCTTTCTTGTTTCAATATCATTTTCATTAATCCCAGCATGTGTAAATAATTCATTCATTTTCTTTTTTGCATGATCAGCTATCTCTCCTTTGAAAGGATATGCTGTACGGTATATCATTGCAATTACAATATCAATATTTATCCTAATATCATCAATGAATTCCTTTATTTTATCATCATTTCTTATGAACCTTTCAACAGAATTTTCATTCGGTTTATCTAATTCCTTCAAGGGATCGTAGTCATGAAATAAAGCAGCTACAAAGAGATATTTTATATCGTCTAGACTAAATTTATTTCTCTCTTTTTGTCCATTAGTTGAAAGTAAAACGAAATAAGTAGCTTCAAGTTCATGATCTATGTTGTGATAACCATAATAATCTATACCTAATCCCTTCTTTGAAAATTCTGAAACTGTGTGACGTATGATCTTTTTAAGCCATTTATCTTGTAATCCTAGACTAGTACCCAATTGAATTATCTTGTCCTTTAGAATCGCCTCTTTATCTATACCTAGGTTATAACGTATCCACCAAGGGAATAACTTAATCCGTTTGTATAACTCGTACCACCACGGTAACGGGTTTGTAAAAGGATTTACTGACGGTTCATGCTCTTTACCAACACTGTCATCAATATCAATTTTATTACAAGTGGATGACACATATATCACCTATACATACATGCATTCGGTTATGCTTTATTAATATAAAGTTCGTAACTAATTTATTTGAACACTGTGATATTTAGTAAATCTTCCAAACTCAATTTTGATTTATCATTAATTATAAATAGTTCATTCTTTGCCTTGTCAATATAATTATGGAATAAGTTCTCCATTCTATCTATCATTTCCTTCGGATGGTCATTATTCCTGATTAAGATGTTGAACAAACGTTCCTCGTTTCTCCAGTCTACTAGATCGTCATGAATCTGATAAGCTATACCTATGTATCTACCAAAATTTGCTAAAGCGTTAGTTTGTTCTTCATTACCACCAGCAATTATTGCACCAATCTTTGATGAAGCTTCGAAGAGTGATGCTGTTTTGTAAGCTACCACATTGATGTAATCATCAAAGAGTAAATTCTGCGTAGAACCAAGTCTGATTTCGAGCATTTCACCTTCACTCATTTTTACTGCTGCAGTGGCAAGTTCATTTGCAATTCTTGGATCTTTAAGTTTACCCGTAATATTGAGTATTAAACCCAGAATAAAGTCTGCAGTAAGTATAGACATATTATATCCATATTTAATATGGAATGATGTTTTACCTCTGCGCTCTTTCTGTTCATCCACTATATCGTCATGAATTATAGATTCTGTATGTAAGAATTCTATTGCAGATGCAGCCAAGTAAGCATCGTTATTGTATTTACCAACACTTTCTGCAGAAAGTACAAGGATCAGAGGTCTGATTCTTTTTCCTCCTTCACAAGCATACTTTAATGGTGCATAAAACTCAGACCACGAATAAAGGTTGATTTCACTCCATAATACACTTTCAATAGTGTTTAAAATACTTTGAAATGATTCTTGCAAAGGATTTACTTCAGCGGTGTTTTTTTTCACAGCACAGTACCGAGACACTCTAACCTGGTTATATTATTAATGCTTTGGGTATCACTGTAAATTTACATCTGTTAATTTTAGTGCTCAGATTTCTTATAATTTACACAATTGAATTAAAAGTTTAAATTTATATTGTATTAAATCCATTGTTATATTATGACTCAGATGCTGGGCGCAAGCATCGGTAGTTTATGTAGTGAATTTACTGAGGTAAGGGAAAAGACCCTCAACATTTTCAGACCATTGAATGTTGAGGATGCAGTTATACAGTCTGACGTATTTGGAAGTCCTCCTAACTGGCATCTTGCTCATACAACTTGGTTTTTCCAGAAGATCTTAGAAAAACATAATATAAAATTGGAATTAAAGCAGCAGATTAATACAGAATATCTCAATTCTTACTATCAGAAGTTTGGAAAGATACTTCCGAAAGCTGAAAGAGGAAGATTTCCCAGACCAACTGTAAAGGATACTTTGAAGTATAGATTATCTATGGAGAAAGAAGTCATATCTTTTTTAAAGAATGTTGAATCATCTAATCAAGTATTAGAGGAATTGGAGTATGATATTATGTTGGCGAACAACCATGAGATGCAACATCAGGAGCTTATGATCTATGATTTACAACATTATTTTCAACATTTTCCAGATCCAAAAGATAACTACAAGCCTATTACTATAAGAAGATCTCAACGGAATCCAGAAAAGCCAACTGGAATGGTACAGATTCCTGGAGGGATATATGAGCTTGGTTTTAACGGTAAAGGCTTTTGTTATGACAACGAGGTTCCTGAACACAAGGTCTATCTATATCCATTCAAAATAGATATAGCACCCATTACTAACGGCGAATATATGAAATTCATTGAGGATGGAGGATATGAAGAGTTTAGATATTGGTTAGCCGATGGATGGGACATAATAAAGGAAGAGGGATGGAAGACTCCTCTCTATTGGGTACGTGAAGATGACAAGTGGATGAAGAAAGATTTTCGTGGGTATTGTGAAATCGATCCAGATGAGCCAGTGAACAATGTAAGCTATTATGAAGCTGATGCATATGCTCGTTGGACTGGAAAGAGACTCCCTACCGAAGCTGAGTGGGAAAAAGCAGCATCGTGGAATGAAGATATGCAAAGAAAAACTCTTTATCCTTGGGGAGATGAAAAGCCCACAGCTAAATATAGTAATTTATTAGAATCCTACATTTGGGCACCAACAAAGATAGGATCTTATCCGAAAGGTAGTAGCTATTATGGATGTCATCAGATGATCGGCGATGTATGGGAGTGGACATCGTCAGAATACATACTCTATCCTAGATTCAAGTCTAAATTCTCTGAGTATACAGACAAGTGGGTTATAAACCAGAAAGTGGTTCGCGGTGGCTCATTTGCAACTCCAGTCAATCAAATAAGAAATAGTTACAGGAATTACTTCAGACCTAATGATAGAATACTCTTCGCAGGGTTCCGTTGTGTCAAAGATATTTGATTCTATTTAGATTGGATAATGAAATTCAAGACAATTAATACTATTTACAATTTTTCAAAGCCTTCAATGGCTTAACCATTATGTCTTGAACATACATTCTACCTTTGTGTATACAGAATAGAGTATATGAACCAGAAATAATTAGTTTGGAATTGTTGAGTGCTCCGGCCGGGATTTGAACCCGGGATCCGCGGCTCGAAAGGCCGCAATGCTTGACCGGATTGTGCAATATAACTTACTTCTACACCACCGGAGCACAAGCATGCGAACCGTTTGTTGCAATAAAATCTTTTCCAGCGCAAGATTTTTTTATGGGTTCATATGATGTTAATTGATGCTTATAAAGAGAATAGATCAGGAGATACAGAAGAAAAGTCTTCTGAAACACCCTTTTTACCAGATGTGGTCAGAGGGTAAATTAAGTATGGAATCACTTCAAGGTTATACAAAGGAGTACTTCACTTTAGTCAAAGCCGTACCCTTAATGGTACAGCATCTTTCGGCTAGAAGGAGTGATGAGAATATAATAATGAATCTAAAGGAGGAAAGTGACCATATAGAGCCATGGATAAGGTTTGCAGGTGCGTTAGGTGTGAAAAGAGAGGAACTAGAGAGTCATAATGTATCACTAAAAACTCAAAATTCAATAGAAAAAATGTTGAATCTAACGGAGATATTTGAGAATGGTATTGCTGCGATGTATGCATATGAAGCTGAGATACCTAAGATAAGTAGATCTAAAATCGACGGTCTAGCCAAGTTTTATGGTATAACTGATGATAACTCAACAGAGTATTTTAGGATACACGAAAGTGTTGATATAAAGCATGCAGCTGTATGGCGAAACAATCTTGCAAAACTTCCCATTAATAAACATGAAGATGCATTTGATAGTGCTGTATCATCACTAGTTGCACAGAACACAATTCTCGATGCGGTATACGAAAATTATGTTAAATCATGATTGTAATTCAAGATCTATAACTAACATTCTATTGTTAACTACGCAAAATATATAGGGTTTGATCTGGACTACAAGATTGTCCTATTGAGGAAAGCCATATTATGGGCTGAAAGCTAGGAGGGCCCGTAACTACTCTAAAAGAGTGGAGGGAAGCTTAGCCTGGCAGAGCGACCGGCTCATAATAATATGAGAAACCGGTAGGTCAAGGGTTCAAACCCCTTCGGGCCCACTTCAATTGTTCTTAAATGAGATTTTTCTATCATATTTTGTTTGGTGTGTTTAGATTTGTAGTGTTTTTATCATATTTTATTCCTTTTTTCTATCATTATGTAATACTTTATGACCTTATCACTTAATAGATTCAACAGGATTGTACTAATGGAGCTATATTATATGCTAAAAGTTGTAGTGGTACTTTTTCTGTTATCATTAGTATATTTTCCACATATGTTGACTGCTACAGAATTTGATTTTACGAATATAGAGGCAACAGGAAGTATACTTTTATTCAATGATTCTTCCCATATGGGTCTTTGGACAGCTGTAGCCTATCTTGACAACATTGCAGGAGAATTAGTATCTATGTTTACTAATAATGAGAGTGATATTTTTATAGTTACAGTGAGGGGAGAGGATTTGATATTTGATGATGATGGCTTGACAATAGTAGGAACAGGATTTGTAGCAAAGAACGGGGTGTTATTAGATGAAGGTAATGGTGTAGTTAAGATAAGTGAAAACATTATGGAGATCAAGGTTAATGACGACGTTGTAGTTTCTGGACATACTTTATCATTTGAAATGAAATAAATTATATATATTCTAAATAGAATATAATAGATCAAATGGCTACTCTATATCCAACTTTTGTAAATTACTGTAACAAATTCTCTCTTCTGAATCATAAATGTAGATAAGAAATAAAGACTCGTCGAATTCTAAGCAGTTGATGAAATATATGAATCTGATATATATGCAGTTAATACAATTCTGTTAATATCAAAGTTTTTGAGTGACACAGATTCCTACCAGAATCATATAACAATCTTAACTCTACTACCAGTAGTTCTCTCAATTCCCTGAGAAATTTTCTCCAATTCTTCATTTATTGTAGATTCTGCATTGCTTAGTTTTGTATCGCAGCCATTGAGATAGGATTCTTTCTGTTGAATACTATCCCTGATTCTTCTTAATTCTTCATTTATAACTTCCAACTTGTTGTCAACAATAGAGGTTTTATTCTGTAATTCTATTATCGAGGAATCGTATTCCTTATAACGTTTCACATAATTATGTAAATTAGTTATTAATCCATTTATGTTTTCAATATCCTTTTCAGGATTTTTAGTCTTTATTCTTCCCTTTTGTATGCTATCCATGACTTTCTTTAAGACCTCAATTACTTGATCTGCCTTAGAATCATGCATAAGGTTTACAGGATTCATTATTATTGATTGCATTAAGTAATTATTCTCCTTATCAAGACCTATTTCGTAAGTGTATTTACTTAATGGTCTAGATATACGTGAAAAATAACCGTTAAGATCTACCAGTACATTATTTAATATATTATTTACATCAGCCAATTCCTTTTTACTTTTCGTACATATATTGAATTCTTCTGTATTTTTAAAATCATCAATATTCTTCACAAGATCAGTTTCTTGTGTTCGTAGTGATTCAAGTTCTTTCCTGGTCTCTCTTTGCTTTTGCATGTATTCATTTTGTGTTTCCTGAGCATATGAGATCCTTGTCATGCTTTCACCACAATCAGTAATAGATGCGATATTTTCGTTGTAATGATCGATCAGCTCATTCAACCGTTTAATTTCCTTATCCAGAAATCCCAGTTCAACTTTCAAGATCTTTGCTTGTTTACCGAAGAAGGAATGTATAGTACGACTGTGCGATCCGCCAGTTCCACCAAGCTTGTTCAAAAGACTTTGTATTCTATCTCTTAAAACAAGAACATCATCAAAAGTATTAATTTCGCGCAACTGATCAGATGTTTCTTTCTGTATTGTAGAAAGTATTGTATTCTTGGCATCATTTATCACTGGTATGTATTGTTGTGCAACTTCACTTTCATTTATCTCTGTTTCATCAAGTTGCTTAGCTAGAATTTTTATGGAATTAAGAATAGTCTGAAACTTACTCCTGAACTGAATTGCTTGTGGTTGCATCTCTTCAAAAATATAGTCCGTATGCTTTTTGTTCCACTGTCCAAGCTCAGAAAATGTAATTTCATTAATCTCTTTTTCTATTCCATCACTAGTCTTATCCACTTTTTTTCTTCTGAATAGAATTATATCCTATCACCTACACTAATAAGGAAGTCAACACCTAAAATTTTTACTATTGCAAGTGATTTGATTGGATGATATACTACACGTGTACGTTGACGGTTCTGGTCAGCCCAAGTCTCAATATGGGTACTATATAGAGGAATTGAATAAACCAAGACTGTTCAAGAAGGAGAACATAACTAATAATCAGGCAGAATACCTCGCTATAATAGAGGCCTTGAATGATCCAGATATTCAGAATGCCAAAAATGTGATAATATACAGTGATTCTAAGAACACGGTAATGCAATTGAATCATGAATATGCAATCAACAACAATATTCTCCGTGAACTAGCTATGAAATCCTGGGAACTGCTTACGAAATATAATAATCTAAAATTCGAGTGGATTGATAGAAAGAAGAATAAGGCTGGTAAGATACTTGGTAGTTGAGTACTAACATTCAAATAATTAATCTATATCCGTAATCTAGGCAGCTGTGAAGAATCAGAGTTATTCTGAATTATGATGTTAAGGCATTAGTCTGAGCTGCCTTCCACGCAATGTTTATCTAATGCAAAATAACAATTTTTTATGGTAGTCCATGCCAAGCCATAAGGTAAAACATGCAATAAAAGACGTTATTATCGTTGTTGGAGGTGTTATAGCTGTATGGCTAGTCTTACAGGTAGCATTTGGAACATCTAACCCATTTTATGTTGTATCTAGCGGGAGTATGAAGCCAGCTTTGGGTGTTTATGATGTTATTATAGTGAAAAACGGTTCTACTTTTGAAAGTGTTCAACGTGGGGATGTCATAGTATTCGACAGGCCGAAGTTTCACGACAGAGTTATAGTGCATAGAGTAATAGATATTACAGAAAGCGATAAAAGATTCTTTACCACTAAGGGAGATTCAAATTCATTATCTATACCTGCCACAGATTTTCACATAACCGAAGATGATTATATAGGTAAAGTAGTTTTTGTAATACCTAAGATAGGATATGTTACTAGATTGATTCAACCCCCTGTAAATTACATCATAATTGCGATAATATTGGCCATATTATTCTTCAATAGGACTAGCTTCGTAAGGCGTGAAAAACATGATAAAGAGTTACCTACAGCAGAAAATTTACCTGAAAATACTGAAGAGGAAAAGAATACTGTATTACCGGAAACTTTCCCTAATGATGATATAAAAGATAGGAGTTATCTGAACGATACCGTAAATCACGAAAGGTCTGAAGAAGATGGAGCTAAATAGTATTAGATTTGTAGTTTATCAACACACAATTCTTACATTCAAGAATTATAGTTCATTATTATATTAGTAATTTAGGAATAGTTTGAGGGAATTATTACCGGAAGCGCATACTCTCTAAATTACAAGAAAAAATTCAACTGAAAAACCAAAACTAAAATTATAGCGTTTGGAAGAGGTTTTAGGGCCCGTAGCTCAGTCAGGTAGAGCATCGGAAGAAATGGTGAAACTTTTAACTTGACTGAAGATATCCGGTGGTCTCGGGATCGATGCCCGACGGGCCCGCATAAAAACATCTATCAGATCAGAGCTTCTATATCAAATTATACATGAAGAAAAGTGATTTGTGACTATTTGTTTAGGATATTATATGGCAGATTCATCGAATAATCCCTTATTCATGGCCTTTTTTTGGGTTGTGGATAGTAAATAAAACAATAGAAAGCTAAATATTTGCTTTTTTCTGAATGATTTTATGATTGTTACTTTTGGAACTGTTGCATTAGATACAACTAGAACACCTTTCAAAACTGTTGAAAGAATTTTAGGTGGTGCAGCAACTTACAATGCAATTGCAGCAAGCTTCTTTGATAAAATTGGATTAATTGCTATTGTTGGTAATGATTTTCCTGAAAATTATAGAATGATTCTACAAGATAAAATGGATTTAACTGGGTTTGTAACTACAGATGGGAAAACATTTTATTTTGATTCACAATTTGATTATGATTTAAGTAAAAGAACCGCATTGGTAACAGAAGAAAATGTGATAAAAACTTTTGAACCAAAGGTACCGGAAGAGTATAAAAAAGCTGATTTTGTATATCTTGGTAACAATAACCCTAAACAAAATACAAAAATATTAGAACAATTCGATCATCCAAAAATTACTGTTTGTGATACAATTGAATATTGGATACAGAAATCAAGAGATGATGTGATAAAAATGATTAGTAACACAAGAGGTGTTGTGTTAAATGATGATGAAGTGAGAATGCTATTCAAAACACATAATCTAATTAAATGCGCACGAAAAGTTTTGGAGTTAGGACCTGAATTTATTATAATTAAAAAAGGTGAACACGGAGCGATATTTTTCTCTAATGATATAATTTTCCTTGCACCGGGATATCCACTAGATACAGTTGTTGATCCTACAGGTGCTGGAGATTCTTTTGCTGGAGGATTTTTAGGACATATTGGCAGAAAAAATAGTATTGATCAAAAAACTTTGAAAGAAGCCGTGATTTATGGTAATGTAATGGGTTCTTTTGCAGTTGAGGATTTTGGAATTAATAAATTTCTTACAATAACAAATGAAACAATAGAAGAAAGGTATAAAATTTACAGAGAGTTCTTAACTTTTTAATTTAGTGGTTAAGTGATTTTAAATGAAAGATAATATAAGAAAGATTCTTAAGAATGATAATTTCACTACTTCTTAAATGAAAACTGGAGTTATAGATACAAACTTTGGTAAAATCGTGATCGAATTCTTTTCACAAGAAGCCCCAGATTCTGTAGAAAATTTTGTAAAATTATCTAGTTCTTCTTTTTATGATGGAACACTATTTCATAGGGTGATACCTGGTTTTATGATTCAGGGAGGAGATCCAAATACCAAGAGTAGTAATAGAAGATCTTGGGGTACTGGTGGTCCAGGTTATACTGTAAAGGCTGAATTCAATTCAATAAGTCATGTAAGAGGAATAGTTTCGATGGCACGCGCAAATGATCCCGACAGTGCTGGTTCGCAGTTCTTTATCGTTGTTAAAGACTCCAAGTTTCTTGACGGAAAATATACTGTATTTGGTAAAGTTGTAGAGGGAATGGATGTAGTAGATAAAATTGTAAATCTGGAGAGGGATAGTAATGATGCTCCACTACAGGATATCAAGATGAATAAGGTATACATTGTTGAATAGAAGTAGTAGACTGTAGTTATATACACTCTAGCAAATTGCAAAGTTATATTACAAAAATAATCGTACCCGAGTTCAATAATATTTCAAAATATAGGGATTGGTAGCCTTACAACGTCTACACGTTAAGTAATTCTCTATAGAAAATACTAAAACCGTACAAGACAACGATGTTTAATTCATTATATTAAAGTTATAACATAATAAGATTTGAATTCTATAGTTTCATCAATTTGTGGTAGCATACTGGAAACGTTTAATGGTTCCCAAAAATCATCTGGGTATCAAGCTCGTCATATCGGTATTAGATTTTTCTCAATTTTAACATAACACATTTTTTGGATTATAGGTTCAATATACAATGCATAGCCTTATTAGACTCTTCTAACAGTATTGGGGCATGGAAGCTGGCACTGAAACAAAACCGAATATTTCAGAAACAAAACCGAATATTCCGGAATCAAAGGCAGATAGAGACACTATTTTCATAGGAAAGAAACCTATCATGACATATGTAACTGCATGTATTATGCAACTCACAACGAGCACTGGTTCTATTACCATAAAAGCAAGAGGTATGGCCATTTCAACTGCGGTGAGCGTTTCTCAGATAGTAACTAGGCAAATGGATGTGTATGGTGTAGGCAAGGTAGCAATAGGTTCTGAGGCTATTCAGTCACAAGACGGAAAAACAAGAGACGTATCAACGATAGAAATACAGGTTACAAAGAAATAGTAACCCTCCTATATATTTTATAAAACTATATTTAATTTCTAATTTGATGTAATGAAGATCTTTTTTGTAGTTTTAACTTAATAGTTTTTTTATATTTTATTATTAATATGATTAGTTTCAATAAAAGAATTCTAGGAAACAGACTATTAGCATACAAAGCACTAGTCCCAATATCTTGAATGTATAATACATACGGCAGAGATGCAATTGGTTTTCCTTTTATCTAATTACTGAAATACCAAAAATTCATTATAACATGAATACTATCATAAACCAACGGAAGTTAAAGATATCATAGTAATGTAAATAAGTAATAAATATTCTTCATTATAGTATGAGGAAAGAATTTGTAGTTATAAGAATAGATTCCATTCCCGACGGAAATCCACAAATCTTGGTATCTCTTGTTGACCCAAAGGATGCTCGAGATAGAGGAGTACAAAGAAAATTTGGAGGTTCGAATGTAATGGGAAGTTTTGGATCAATGGATGACATGATGAAGAACATAAACAAGATGTTCACTGGTCAGACGATGGGAGATTTTACGACTAACCTAAAACTTAGTATAAAGGAATACCAGGAATCTGGAATAAAGATCGGAGACAAGATCTATTTGGATATAACAAAATCTGAACAGGATATTAGTAAAGGTATCTAATCCCAATCATAATGATATAATATGTAGAGTTTTGGTGGGAATACAAACTCGCAGGAGAGGGTAAATTTCTTAACGATATCGAGTATATAAAAGTGATAAGAGATGAATCTTGCGTTCAGTGCAGTGTTGACATTATTAATGTAATAAAGTTCTGTCATGTGGAATACAACACAACAGTAAGTTTGATCCTTCAAAATGATAACTTATGTTATCTAATTATTTTATTTGTATAACAGCGTAAGGTATTCATGAGAGATCGTCACGTGAATTCGTATGGGAATTCCTGAAAAGATCAAAGCTATCAAGGATGAAATGCACAAGACTCAGATAAACAAAGCTACAGAACGTCATATTGGATTGCTCAAGGCAAAACTTGCAAAGCTTACCAGAGAGCAAGATGAGAGCAAGCAAAGAAAAGTAGGTAAGGTAAAAGGAGAATCTTTTGATGTACGAAGATCTGGCGATGCCACAGTAGTTTTTATAGGCTTTCCCAGTGTTGGGAAATCTACACTGCTAAACAGTCTTACAAATGCAAAATCCAAGACAGCGAAATACCAATTCACTACATTGACAGTAGTACCTGGAATGATGGAACATAGGAGCGCAAAGATCCAGATCCTTGATTTACCAGGAATCATTGAAGGAGCATCATCAGGCAAGGGATTGGGAAAGCGTGTATTATCAGTTGCAAGGAATGCCGATCTAGTTTTACTTGTTCTAGATGTATTTCATCCTAATCACATAGTGTTAAGGAAAGAGTTAAGAAATATAGGAATACGTATTGATGAACAGCCTCCAAATGTGATTGTAGAAAAAACATCATCTGGAGGAATTGGTGTTAATACTCAAGTTAAGTTAATGAAGATCTCTGAAAATCTAATCAAGGATATTTTACGTGTTTATGACATCAATAATGCTAGAGTGATTGTACGAGAAGACGTTACAGATGAACAATTTATTGATGTACTTGAAGACCGAACCTACGTTAGATCGCTTATTGTTATGAATAAGATAGATCTGGTGAATCAGGACTTCATCAATGAATTACAAGATAAAATAAAGATTGATTTCATACCCATATCAGCAGATTCTAACATAAACATTGAAGCACTCAAGGAAGCGATCTTCAATACATTGAATTTCATACGAATTTACATGAGACCAAAGAACGGGAAACCTGATTATGATCAACCTTTGATCACTAGAAATGATTCTACTGTTCTTGCAGTATGTAATAAGATTCATAGAAATATGAAGAACGAATTTAGATACGCTATGGTGTGGGGTAAGAGTGTAAAGTTTGGAGGTCAGAAGGTTGGTATGAATCATGTATTACTTGATGAAGATGTATTAACTATAGTTAAAAAATTATGATGAATTATCTATTGAAGTAAGATTTCGAATATGAAACATTTTTAAATTGTAAATCTATCTTTCTGTTTCATGCGCAAAGATAGGGCTTCTAAGCTTGTAAAGAAGAAACGAAAAGGGTTATTCATTGCAATAGGTATAATTGTAGCAATTGCAGTTGTGATAAGTTTACTTGTTTACAACTATATACAGAATCCTCCTCGTAGTCTTGGCTTTGGAGCTCTAGGGTCTGCACATGAACATGCAGCCCTCAAGTTCTTCATAAACAATGAAGAACCTATTGATTTCTCATTACCATCATATCAGACGAAGAGCAAGTTGATACATTTTGAGGATGATAATGGTCTTATAGTACACAGACATGCTACAGGTGTGGATCTAGGATTCCTCTTCGAATCTATTGACATGAAGTTTGATGATCAGTGTATCACATTAGACAATGGAACTAGTTATTGTAATAATGCAGATAAAACACTGAAGTTCTTTGTAAATAAGGTAAGTAATGATATCTATGACAACTATGTTTTGAATGATGGAGATAAGATCTTGATCACTTATGGAAATGAAACGGAAGAACAGATAGAATCACAGTTCAATATCTTAAATCTAGTCGATATTCCTACAGGACAGTTATAGTTCTCTCTAATTTTTTTTATGTTTTTGCTCCAATTGTTTGTATTTCTGTAGATCTACGAATTTGTTGAATTCTTCAAATCTTACCATTCTATTCATGACAGATTTTGTTATACCATTTCTTTTTAACGCTTGTAGTACTTCTCGTACAGCATATGTAGTTGCAAAAAGTGCCGAGAGAGGGAAGACTACAAGCCTGAAACCTATCTTTCTTAACTCCTCTGCTGAAAGCAATGGTGTTTTACCTCCCTCCATCATATTTGCAACTAATGGTGCATCAACAGATTTTCCAATTATCTTTAATTCGTTTAATGTACGGGGCGCTTCTATGAATATAGCATCTGCACCTACCTTTCTATATTCCCTTCCCCTCCTGATCGCCTCAGCTATACCAAGAGGTTCTATCGCATCTGTTCTTGCAACTATGACGAATTCTTTACTTCTCCTAGCCTCTATTGCAGCCTTTAATTTTGCAATATATTCATTAGTTGAAATAACCTGTTTGCCAGACATATGTCCACATCTCTTGGGCCATATCTGATCTTCAAGGAAAACACCTCCAGCGCCTGCAGCTTCAAGGTCACGTATTAGTCGCCATACCGTTAACGGATTACCGTAACCAGTATCAACATCCACTATAAGCGGTATAGAAATGGTCCTGGCTATCTTTCTTGCTTGTTCAACCACTTCACCAGCATTTAGAAAACCATAGTCGGGCATACCTAATATACCTGCAGATACACTGTAGCCAGACTGAAACACAGCATTAAAACTCAAATGTTCAGCAATTTTTGCACTAAGTGCATCATAAACTCCTGGCATTATTATTATCTTACGCTTGTCATTAAGTTGTCTTAACAATGATTTCATGCTTCTATATCTAGATTAAATTATTTAATTTCTTCGTTTAGTATATATCAGGTCAAAATTCCGGTTTTCTCATCTTAGAACCACATCTTGGACACATTCCTCCCTTGAATTTATGACCACATGCAATACATCTGTATGTTACACTAAAATTCATTTGTCCAGGGTTCGCTCCAAGTGCTCTCCTCCTCATCATCACATTAAAGAGAATAAATATACCGAATGAAAATGCTAGACCTATTACTATACCAAAGAAATGAATTAGTAAGAAGCTCATAGCGCCCGTAATACCCATCCAGACAAACATCCTTACATAAGAATTCATTATATAATGAGGGCATAACATATATTATAAAAGCGTTTGACTATGAAATTCTATTCCATTTCAACATTAAAACAAAAGTAGAGAATTCTACCGGTAAAAATGATAACTAGATCTGGTTTAATTCCTTCAAACATAGTTTTATCATGGCAATAAGTACTAACATGATCCTAGCGCAAATTATCAAAATGTTAATAATTAGATTTATTTATCGTATACCAGTTGTAATTTACTTCTTACAGATTTTATGTAATATTTTCTAATATACAAACATAAAGTTTACTATATTGATTATTAGGAGACATCATATTTTAGAGAATACTTAAAAAATCCCATGTTGGATTAGATATATGCGTATATGTTCTTTCCTTCCCAGTGCCACAGAGATATTATATGAATTGGGTCTGGGTGATAATTTGGTTGGTGTAACACATGAATGTGACTTTCCTCATATCGCAACCGAAAAAACAGTTGTAGTTAGAAGTGTTTTTGATGCTTCCAAACTCAACAGTAAGGAGATCGATAACAAGATTGTCCAATTGGTGAAAGAAGGGAAGGACATCTATGTGATCGATGACGATAAGTTAAAAAATGCAAATCCTGATCTTATAGTTGCACAGGGTCTGTGTGAAGTATGTTCTCCACATATGAAGGAACTAGACAGAGCAATGAGTATCCTAAACAATAAACCCCAAGTAATTGTTTTGGATCCTCATGACTTCGATGAAATATTTGATAGTATAGCCCAAATTGCTAGAACAGTAGGAAGAGAACAGAAGGGAGAAGAGGTAATTGCTACACTGAAGAGACGTATAGAATACATTAGTTCTAGAGTCAAGACGATAAATAATAAGCCTAGAGTACTCTGTATAGAATGGCTGGATCCTCTATTTACATCTGGTCACTGGATACCCCAAATGGTAGAGCTTGTGGGAGCAGTAAATGGTGTTAGTAAGAAAGCAGAACCATCAAGAAAGATGGAGTGGAAGGAAATCATAGAATTCGATCCTGATATAATATTTCTGATACCCTGTGGTTTTGATGTTAAACGAACTATGACTGAACTATGGCGAATAGAGAATGTAGAGAAATGGAAGGGATTAGGAGCAGTAAAAAATAGAGAAGTGTATACTACAGATGCAGGATGGTACTTCAGTAGGCCTGGACCAAGAACTGTTATTGGTCTTGAAATACTTGCTAAGATCATTCACCCTGATCTATTTGGAACATTGAAGGTTCCGGAGAATTCATTTACAAAAATTTATTGAGTTTTATACTTTATTATTATTTTAACTGTAATAATTACAATCGGTATTCTTCACGCTGACGTACTGACATATTTAAAATTTTCAACGTCACAAAAATTCCATTGAGCTAGGAACTCCTTCATGTTTATCACATACACCGAGCACAAGATCTCTTATAATATTTTTACTTGAATCTGTGACAATTTTCATGATCTTGTTTACACATTATGTTCCAAACTTTGAGATGGATTTCTTGATATCATTCCCTTTTCAATATAAAATAATAGAAGTTTTTCTTTCATATTTTCCCTGTTGGAACGATAACATTAAACATATAGAGATCGTATAAATTTTGATTGACGAAGAGAATAGAGTTTGGAGTAGCACTTGGTTCAAAAGCTTCGCCTTACATTGTGAAGGAATCAGCTAGGATTTGCGATGATTCTGGAATGAACTCTTTCTGGGTACCAGAAACAACAGAATATGGAGGATTTTCTATGCTAGGATACCTTTCAAGTCATACAAAAATAATCACACTAGGTTCAGGTGTTGTTAATGTGTATAGTCGATACCCAAAGACAATCAGAATGGAAGCAAGAAGTTTGTTTGAACTATCCAATGGTAGATTTATACTCGGTATTGGATCAAGTGCTCCCCCAATAATTGAACAGTGGCATGGAATCAATTTTGATAAACCTATTCATACAATGATTCAAGCAACAAAAATTCTACGGGAAGGATATAACGGTCCAATCTACTGGGCCGCGATTAATAAGATGATGACTGAACTTGCAGGTAAATTTGCCGACGGTGTTATTTTTTTTCTTAAACCCATAAATGTTGTTAAACAGTATATTAAGTACTTCAATGAAGGAACAAGTCAATCCTCTAATTATAGAACTAAGATCGTATCATTTGTACCTACTTACATTTCAAATGATAAAGAGAAGGCTAAGGATATGGCAAGAATAACAATTGCAACATATGTTGGTGGTAGTCCATTCTACGGTCAGCCAATTATGGAAGCAGGTTTTGCTGAAAGTCTTAATAAAATAAGAAATTTTTGGGTATCAGGTGACCGTACTTTAGCCATTAAAAGTGTACCAGATGAAATGGTTTACTCGATTGCAGCTGTAGGTAACGTAGATGAATGCATTAATACTCTTAAGGATCATGCAAGTGTTGGTATTTGTAACGTAGTTGCTACGTTTGACCTACGAAGACATCTTTACAACGAAGAATTACTAAACAATTTACGGAAGTTCGTTGATAAATTGTAGTGATAACTAATGACCAAACCACTATCAATACTAGCAATTGCTACAAAATTTCCAGCTTTTCGATATTCAATAAAAGAACTAGTCGAATTTTTAAGCAATAGAATGACCGAAGAAGCAAAGGATTTTTTTATAAATTCATTGGGTATAGATACAGTTTATCATTCAATAGACTACAATCGAATAATTATATCAGATGAACAATATGTCATACCTCATGTTAATTTAAGCGATCTCTACATAGATGCTGCGAAAGAATGTTTAGACAAATCTAAAGTAAATGCAAAACAGGTAAGTAAAGTAATAGTTGTAAATGATAATCTGTCAATATTCGTTCCTTCAGTAACTAATGAACTTATACGTAGATTATCACTACCTTCTATTACGTTAGATTTTAATCTACAGGGACATGCTTGCTCATCCTTGAGTAGAGCAGTACATATCGCAAATTCGCAATCAGATGAAGATTATACTTTAATTTTGATCGGGAATTACTATTCACCGTGGTTCTTTGATATGACCAAACAGATAGAAAATGTATATGGTCCAAATGAAATAAACTCCATAAAGAAGAGACGAAAGGACTTTAATACTTGTAGTTATTTTCTTCAGTTTAGCGATAATGCTACAGCGTTGTTGATCTCGCATTCTGAAGACGGCATATTAAATATGGTTACCGATAGTATCACAACTAGAACTGGAGTAGAGCCCGCTGATCACCAGATAGCAAGTCTTAATATTATTCCAGATGAGAGATATAGAGTCATCTTCGATATGGATGTGAAGACTAAGCATCTTAGGGAGAGAGTTAAACAGTTAAGTAAAGAGGCAAAAATAGAATCATTAAAAAAATCAGGTATTAATGAATATGATGTTAAGTTATGGAATATTCATACAGGTGGTAAGGTCTATGTTGATGAGATTAGGAAAGAGTGTAATATTAGCTATAACAAGTGTAAATTAACATATGACATTATGAATGAGTTTGGAAACACCGGTGCTTCAAGTTCATCAATCTTAATGATGAAGACACTTGAAAGTAATGCGCTAAATAATGGCGAATTCGCTGGTGTACTAGATTTCGGCTGGGGTCCTAAAGCTGACGCGTTCTTATATAGTATCTAGGTTGACTTACCATTGATTACCTTTTCCAAAAAGAATTCTCCAGCTCTATAGGAACTTCGAATAAGAGGGCCGGATGCTACATAAATGAATCCCATTTTCTCCATATATTCTTTATACGAGTTGAATTTTTGTGGTGTAAGGTATTCCACTACAGGTAAATGTTTCAGAGTTGGTTGAAGGTACTGACCCATCGTCAATATATCCACTCCAACTGTTCTCAGATCTTTCGCTGTCTGAATAACCTCTGCTTCCGTTTCTCCTAAGCCCAGCATTATTGAAGATTTTGTGTAGATCCTTGAATCTATACTCTTAATCTTTTTCAGAACCAACAATGATTGTTCATACGATGCTCTAGCATCTCTAACTTTTGGCGTAAGTCTCATCACAGTTTCTATATTATGACTTATAACTTCTGGTTGAGTTTTGACTATCTTTTTTATAGAATCCTCGTTATCACGAAAGTCGGGAATTAGTGGCTCTACTATTATTTCAGGGCTTAGCATTTTTACAGCTTTGATCGTTTTTGCTATATGTTCTGCTCCTCCATCCTCTAAGTCGTCTCTACAAACAGAAGTAATTACCACATACTTCAGTCCCCATTCTTTGATTGCCTTGGCTACTCTTTCAGGTTCTTCTGTATCAAGTAATACCGGTTTACCACTAATAACGGTACAAAATCTACAACCTCTAGTACATATATCTCCCATGATCATAATTGTAGCAGTTCCGGTTCCCCAACACTCAGCTATGTTAGGACATCTTGCTTCTTCGCAAACAGTATGAAGGTTTAACACCCTAAGTGTTTGTTTAACCTGTACATAATTCTCACCAGAAGGTGTTTTCACTCTAAGCCATTCAGGTTTTCTAATGTCTCATCCCTCAATCAAATACTATACACAATAATAAGGGTTAATGTATTACCTAAGATTAGTCTTGAGAACACCATTTTATGCGATTCACAAATCACTAGGCGCAACGATGTTGGACTTTCATGGATGGGAGATGCCTATCAAATATTCTGGAATAGTTGATGAACATATTAACGTTAGAAAAAATGTTGGTTTGTTTGACGTTTCACATATGGGACGGTTCGAAATTAAAGGACCGCAAGCTTATAACTGTCTACAAAATTTGGTGACTAATGATCTCTCGAAAATAAAGGATCGTAAAGCAATGTATTCTCCTATGTGTTATGAGAACGGCGGAATAGTTGATGATATCATAATATACAGAATAGATATGGAAAATTTCCTTTTAGTAGTTAATGCTTCAAATAGACAGAAGGATCTTAAATGGATTGTTGAACACTCACAGTCAGCTGATGTAGAAGACGTTAGCGATAGATTAGTGTTACTTGCACTTCAGGGTCCATTAGCTCAATACACATTGCAGAAAATAATTGATCTGGATTTAGATCAACTCAGACGCTTTGATCTTATAACCACAAATATCTTTGGAACAGAATGTATGATATCAAGAACAGGTTACACTGGAGAGGATGGTTTTGAGATATTCTTTGACTCTTCACAAGTAGAGATCTGGAATAAGCTTATACAGCAGGGTTATCAATCTAATATTAAACCAGTTGGTTTGGGTGCAAGAGATACACTTAGACTTGAGGCAGGTCTTATGCTTTATGGTAATGATATAGATAAAAATACCACACCGTTAGAAGTTCCACTCAAATGGACAGTGCACTTTGAAAAAGACTTCATCGGAAAGAACACACTCATGACTGAACAAGTAACTCGAAAGTTGGTAGGATTTGAGGTTCTAGAAAAAAGAATAGCTAGGCAAGGCAACGAAGTTCTAATAAATGGATCGAGATCAGGTTTTGTAACAAGTGGAAGTTTTTCACCAACTCTTAAAAAGTCCATTGGTTTTTGCTTTATCCCATTACAATTTCCAACAGAAGAATTAATTGAAATTGATATTGGTGGTAAACTGTACAGGGCAAAAGTTACTAGCACACGCTTTTTATAAGCGGAAATAAGATTTTATTGTGGAGTATGAGAAAGAAATTATGGAAGAAGAGATAGGATTTACAAAAGAGCATGAATGGGTCATAATAAAAGAAGGATTAGCCTTAGTAGGAATTTCAGATTTTGCTCAGAATCAACTTGGCGATATAGTTTCGATAGAATTACCAAAGATTGGTAGTAAATTCAAGTATATGGAGGCGATGGCTATAATTGATTCCATAAAAGCTTCTTCTGATATATATTGTCCTATAAGTGGAGAGATAGTAGAGCTCAATGAAGATTTACTTGAGCATCCTGAACAAATAAATCAATCTCCTTATGATTTGGGTTGGATTGTGAAGATAAAACCATTGAATTTCAAGGAAAACATCAAGGAATTTACTGATTTGATGTCAAAAGAACAATATGATAAGTATGTTGGTGAAATAGAGTAGGAGATTCATTATGAATTACATACCTACCTCTGAAAAAGATCAAAAAGAAATGTTAAAGCAGATTGGAATAAGCTCTATTGATGATTTAGTTAAGGAATTCAAGCCACCTTTCCCACGAAAACTATCTCTTTCTAAATCCATGAGTGAGTTTGATCTAACTAAACATATGAAAAGTCTAGCACTGAGAAATAGAATTTTGAAATGTTTTGTGGGAGCAGGATCTTATAATCATTATATTCCTTCAGCGTTAAACCACTTACTGATGAGGGGAGAGTTTTATACAGGATACACTCCATATCAAGCTGAGATAAATCAAGGTATTCTACAGACCATGTATGAATTCCAATCTTTCATATGTCTTCTTACAGGCATGGATGTTGCTAATGCTTCTTTGTATGAGGGTGCATCTGCATTGGCAGAAGCGATCTTAATGTCCTCATCATATACCGGAAGGAATCATGTTTTTGTCAAGAATGGACTTCATCCTCAATATTTAGAAGTATTGCAAACATATTGCAAAGGAACAGATTTTGAATTTACAGATAAAATTGATGATAAGACAGCATGTGTAATTGCTCAGAATCCTGATTTCTACGGGAATGTTGAAAATTTACTACAACTATCAGAACGTGCTCATAAAGCTGGAGCACTCTTCATTACTTGTGTTGTTGAACCAACATCTCTTGCAATATTAGAACCTCCAGGAAATTATGGAGCAGATATTGTTGTAGGTGAAGGACAGTCGTTTGGTATTCCATTAAACTTCGGTGGTCCATATCTTGGTTTCTTTGCAGTAAAGGATTTCTTATTAAAAAAAATTCCTGGAAGAATTTCTGGAATGACAACAGATTCTAAGGGAGATAAAGGCTTTGTATTAACCTTCCAAGCGCGGGAGCAACATATAAGGAGAGAACGAGCTACAAGTAATATAACTACTAACGAAGGATTGATGGCCTTAGCTTCAACTATCTACTTGGCACTTATGGGTAGGACTGGGCTGAGGGATGTTGCAAAATTGTCTTACAGTAGGGCACATTTATTATTTAAAAAATTGAAGGGTATTGGTTTCGAGGCTTTAAACGGAAAGCCATTTTATAATGAATTCCTTATGAAGGCACCAAAATCTCCTGAAAAGATTATTTCAACTTTGATCAATAATGGAATATTTGGAGGTCTCGATCTGGGAAAAGACACGATGTTAATTTGTTGCACTGAGATGAATACAATTCAAGATATAGAAAATTATATATCAATAGTAAGGGGAATAACATGAAGCTGATATTTGAATATGAAGAACAGACTACTGGGTATTTACCTGATGAAGATATTCAGATAGATCTACCAAAAGAAATCATTAGAAAAGAACTTCCTCTTCCTAATGTGAGTGAGATTAGTACTGTTAGACATTACATAAATTTATCAAAAAAGAATTTTGCTGTTGATGTTGGATTTTACCCTCTCGGTTCATGTACAATGAAGTATAACCCAAAGATAAATGAGGATTTGGCAAGATTAGAAGGGCTTAGAGATCTTCATCCTCTTTCTCCAGACGATTGTGTTCAAGGAGCGTTACAATTGATGTGGGAACTTGAGCAGGACTTGATGGAGATTACAGGTATGGATAGCTTTTCTTTACAACCAGCAGCTGGAGCACAGGGAGAACTTTTGGGAATTATGATAACAAAAGCTTACTTTAAACAAAACAATGAAAAAAGAACAAAAATACTAATTCCTGATTCTGCACATGGAACAAACCCTGCTAGTGCGGCTATGTGTAGATGTGAAACCATAACCATTCCTTCCGATTCACGTGGTAACATGGATATAGACAAATTTAAACAATCACTTACTCCTGATGTTGGACTTGTTATGCTGACAAATCCTAATACTCTTGGACTCTTTGAAGAAAATATTCTAGAGATAAGTAATCTTGCTCGTAATAACGGAACGTTGATGTATTGTGATGGTGCAAACATGAATGCATTACTAGGAATAACTAGACCACGAGATCAGGGTTTCGATATGATTCATTTGAATCTACATAAGACTTTTTCTACTCCACATGGAGGTGGTGGTCCTGGGGCAGGACCGCTAGGAGTACAGTCATTTTTATCAGATTATTTACCAACACCAAGGATAATCAAGCAAAATAATAAGTATATTTTAGATTATAACAAAAGGAAATCTGTAGGAAGGATTAGATCCTTTAATGGAAACTTTAGTGTGCTTGTTAGAGCTTATTCTTATATCAAGTCCTGGGGGACTGATATAAGAAAGGTGTCAGAGCATGCTGTATTGAATGCTAATTATCTTCTTACATTACTAAAGGATGTTTATGAACTTAGTTTTGATCGAACATGTGCTCATGAATTTGTCTTATCTTCCAACAAATTCGGTAATAGGAGTGCAATGAACATTGCAAAGAGACTTTTGGATTATGGTTTTCATCCACCAACAGTTTATTTTCCTCTCATTGTTCGTGAAGCTTTAATGATCGAACCTACAGAAACAGAGAGTAAAGAAACCTTGGATAGATTTGTGATGGCTTTACGAAGTATAGCTGATGAGATAAAAGAAAATCCTATTGTTGTAAAAGATGCACCACATACAACATCTATTGGTAGGTTGGATGAGGTTGCAGCAGCAAGAAGACCAAATCTAAGATGGGTTATACCTTCTCGACCAGGTGATGAAAATAATAGAGATCTCAAATTCCAAAAACCTGATAAACAATGAAAAAAGCACATAATATTTACAAGTCAAAAAAATTAATTAAAATTTCCCTTGAATATGATGAATTCAATAACATAATTCATTCAATAAAGATCACTGGAGATTTTTTTCTTTATCCTGAGGAAAGTTTAGACAGACTTGAAGTAAGTCTAATTGGTACTAAATTAGAAAAAGATTCTATCAAACAAAATATTGAAAATTGTTTGAGTGATTCTGAAATATTCGGTTTTGATTCAGATTCTATAACTGAAGCAATTCTTGGATGTTCGAGGGAAGTTTGATGAATTTTAATTTTAGTGAAATAAGAGTTTTAGAGACAAGATACGGTACAGCAGCATGGAATATGGCACTTGATGAAGTATTAATGAATTGTGTAACCGATATACCAGTTCTACGACTCTATGGATGGAAACCCATAGCCGTATCAATAGGATACTTCCAGAGCATAGAGGAAGAGGTTGATATACAAAAGTGTAATCATAAAGGTATTGATGTTGTTAGAAGAATAACAGGAGGAGGAGCCGTCTTACATGATTCTGAATTAACTTACTCATTCATAACGAGAAAATACACAGAGAATATTTTGGAATCTTATAAATTGATATGCGATCCTATAGTAGCATGCATAAACAAGCTTGGATTTGATGCGAGGTTTGTTCCATTGAACGATATAGTCGTTAATGGTAAGAAACTCTCTGGAAACGCTCAAACTAGGAAGAAAGGTATTCTATTACAACATGGAACAATATTGTTGGATGTTAATGTTGAGAAGATGTTCTCTGTATTGAGAATTCCTTCAGAAAAGATCAGGGATAAGATGATCTCTGATGTAAAGGAAAGGGTAATGGGTTTGAATAAGACATTTGAAGAAGTGGCATTTGCTCTAAAAGAGAGTTTCAGTGAGAAATTTGATGCTAGACTTATTGTAGATGAGATAACTATAGAGGAAGAAGAAAATACCAAAAATTTAGTTAAAGAGAAATATGCTACGGATGAATGGAATTGGAAAAGGTGATTTGTTAAGATTTATTGCTAAGCATCTCGGATCTCTCAATATGTATGATGTGGTAGTAATAGGAGCAGGTCCAGGAGGCTATGCTTGTGCTATTAGAGCTGCTCAACTAGGTGGTAATATTTGTCTAATTGAAAAGAATGGACTAGGAGGAACCTGTACACAAAGAGGTTGCATTCCAACCAAATTTCTTCATTCTTTGGGTGACATAGTGAGGAGAGTTACTGCTGCAAAAAAGAATGGAATAAATGCACAAATTGAACTGAATTATAAAACATTAAAGTTGAGAACCGAGGCTACAGTTGCCAAACTTGCTTCTGGAATAAAACTTCTCATCCAAAGTAATGGCATAGATCTCATGGAGGGTGAGGCACATATAATTTCACATAATAAAGTGGTTGTTAATGAAAGAATTGTAGAAACAAAACATATTGTTATCAGTACTGGAAGTCATCCTATTTGTTTGCAAGGATATGAATTTGGGAAAAATATATTATCAACTGATGCAGTTCTGGAATTAGAGGAACTACCAAAGTCGATTATTATAGTTGGAGGTGGTTATAGTGGTTGTGAGTTTGCCTCAATTTTGAACATATTAGGTTGCAGTGTCACTTTAGTTGAAGCTGAAGACCGTCTAATACCTTTACAGATAGAAGATATTGGAAATACAATCGAGAAATACATGAGGCTTGATGGTATCAATATAATAACAAATTCAAGGATAGAAAAAATCGTGAATAATGTGGTTCATGTTAACGGAGAAGAGCTACAGACGGATAAGGTACTTTTTTGTGTAGGGAGAAGACAGAATATAAGTGAAGATGAATTAAATAATATTGGTGTAAAATTTAATCAGCAAGGTATTATTGTTGATGAAGAAATGCGAACTAGTGTTCATAATATATTTGCTATTGGTGATATTACTGGTATTTATGAACTTGCACATGTTGCTTCGAAGCAAGGTGAGATAGCTGCTCAAAACATAATGGGTATAGAAAGCGTGATGGATTACAGATCTGTACCTACATGTATATTCACATATCCAGAAGTTGCATTTGTAGGAGAATTGAAAGGAAAATCTGGAGAATTTCCACTAGCAGCAAGTGCAAAAGCCAATTGTTTGGGAGACACACGAGGTTTCATTAAGGTATTTGAAAAGAATGGAATACTTACTGGAACTTTTATAATTGCACCACATGCAGGAGAAATGATAAGCGAAGCGGCACTAGCAATTAGAATGCAATTAAGGCTTGAAGACGTATTTGACACAATACACACTCACCCCACACTTCCAGAGTCATTTGTAGATGCTATAAGAGATATTAATAGTGAAGCCATTCATCTTCCTTCTAAAGGATCTCGTAAATAGGATTATGTTTAGGAATATAGAACCAATATTACATAAAACGCGTAAGTTCCTCTATCTTGGCTCGCCAATTCTTTGCCTTAACTATACCACTTGCAACTAAGATGCCATTAGATCCAAGTTTGATTGCAGCAGAAACATCCTCTGCACTAACTATACCAGCGCCACAAATGACATTTACATTAGGATTAACATCGTTTACTGCATCTATTGAATACTTAATTACAGTTGGTTTGGCCTTTGAAATTGCAACACCACTACCAATAAACTTTGGAGGCTCAATGGCGATATAGTCAGGAGAAAATACTGCAAATTTCTTTACTTCTGCAGGTGTTCTTGCACAAACAACAGAAATCATCTTCAAATTACGTAATCTTTCTACAAGATGTCTTATTATTTGAGTAGGGATTCTATGTTCACTATGATTTATCAGAGATCCACTAACACCATATGATTTAACTATTTCAGGTACAATGAAACCGGTGGTATTTCCAGGTTCAGAATGATCAAGGTGCTGTGCAAAGACCGGAATACGTACATTATTTGTTATATATGCCAGTGAACCAAATGAAGGTGCAATTACAATCTTTACATTTGATTGACGTGCTACGTATTCTGCTACTCGCGCTAGTTTTATACTATTTTTACCAGCAACTTCAAGATAATTCTTGAAGTTAATAATGAATAATTTTTTTGTCATCGCTTAGACTTGACATGTTTATTTTTTTTATTTTTAAAGTTACCTGTATTTATTCGAGAGCTTTGTTTCTGTATGATTGAACGTTTCTTGTTTTTGTGACTAAACAATCCCTCTAGTTTCTTCATTCTTACTTCATATCCCTTGTTGTATTCAAGTTCTTCAGGAACTAGAGTTGCAGGGTGTATGAATCCTTGGCTGCGCATATCTAACGCTCTTTGCGTTGCAATATTTCTAATATGGTTCCAATCTGGTGTGGCGAATCCATCATGTGGACCTGTAAATTTTCCATTGTGTACACTGAACACAAGTGCCATAACCATTGGGAGAGAGTAATTAACACTTGCTGGAGTGTTTATCTTGACTGGCATTAAAGGTAGGTGATGACTCCCCCTTGTATCACCAGCCACAAAGTGAGGACTGTTGAATGCACTACATATTTCCTCTGTTGCTGGAAATGATTTTTGGCATCTAACGATAGCTATAGGATCGTCTTTCCCAACGTACGTTCCAGCGATATTATGCAGGCGATCAGTAGATGCAGAAAGAATAGGTTCTCCTTTTTTACTCATAACAGATTCTACTACATATCTTCCAGGATACATCAGAGCTGCTTCTACCTCTGGTTTGTCTCCCCATAAATGTAATTCAGCTATTTTTCCTGTCATTACATCCATAATATTAATGACAACACCTTCTGCAAGATCAGGATTTATTATGAGTCCAGTATTACTTCTACTATCAATAAACGTTCTATAAAATGGAAAATTGAAAGCACCAGGTTCTGTCTTATCTGCAGCTAAAACCACAAATGCTTCATTATCTCTTTCTTCGAATTCCAACTCTGCAACACCAGGACCCATTCCCTTAACATTGCCAGAAAATGAGTTTTTTAAAAGATCCTGACCTGCACCATACAATCCTTGTTCCTTTGCAATTTCAGTCCCTTCCTTGAATGCATCCCAAGCAAGTCTGTGTATTTTATTATTTTCAAGGCCATGTTGATGACACATAATTATGTGTATATCATCACCAGTATACCCTATGTAATAGTCAAGTAATAGGTTGTATTCAGTATTGTTTACAACATCATTAACAGCATTAATAACTTCATCACTTGGTCGCGTATGTCCTCCTATTCCGCCAATATCTGCCTTTATAGTTGATAACGTAATTTTCATAATTGCATTTTCTAAATTGTGGGTTAAATGTCTTGCTATTTGATGTATTCAGAAATAGAAAATTACAGCGGAGTCACTATTCTTTTTATTTCCAATATTTATAACTTCGACATTACTGGTGAATATTTTTTTAATTAATTATTCTTATTCCCGTAGGATTAATAATTATCGTTATCATCTTATTCACATTACTATATTTTATGACAATAAAGACAGATTAATTGATATTGAATTCTGGAATATAAACTCATAATGAAAAAACTAAAATGATAAGTGTATAAAATTTTCAATTTTTTTTAACACAGACTTTCATAATCATATACAACATTAAGGTTAGATAGTAATTTTGAATGTATTAAATTATTAACGTGTGTTTAAATCTCGTCAGTATAACAAACATCAGATAACATTTGATAGTTTATCGTCCTTTTGGATGTGCTTTTTCCTTATGTTTCGTGAGTCTATTTTTTTCTGTGAATTCCATAGCGCAGTGTTCACATCTCACGATTTGTTGAGTATTATCTTTTTTTCTAAACATGTTAAGCATTAAAGCTCAGTGATCTCAGTGATATAATAAATGTTTTGTACGAAAAATATACTAGATAGCTTTAATCTGTTTTACTATTGGCGGTCTAGTTTTTTTGAAAACCCGGAAACCACAAATACATTTTAATTCTGGTAATCTATTCAGCTCTTCAACACTTACTTCTGTACTACATCTCATACATGCATAAAAAACATTTCCTAATGGGTTATTCTGGTCTTCCATAAAGAATTTCTTTCAGAGCCCACATTTAAGCGTAAGTCAATTAAAAATAATTTATTGTGTTAAAGAAACTTCGATGTAAACATCATCAGGTATCCTTAACCTCATTAGTTGCCTAATAGCTCGATCGTCAGATCCTAGATCAATAACTCTTCTATGTACACGCATTTCCCACTTATCATAAGTGTTGGTACCTTGTCCAGCTGGCGCCTTTCTTGTAACTACTTTCAATTTCTTTGTAGGTAAAGGTAAAGGTCCTTTAACCTTGACACCTGCCTTATCACCTATGGTTTTTATCTCTGTACAAACAGTTTCAAGTCTACGTAAATTAGTACTAGTTAATTTTATTCTAGCATGTTGTGTCATTTAGATTCACATCAGGATTTAGGATTACTTTTCTCTTTCGTGAACTTTTCTGTTACTTCCTGCACAACACCAGCAGCTATTGTAGTACCCATATCTCTTAATGCAAACCTTCCTAGCTCTGGATACTCCTTGAATGTCTCAATACATAACGGTCTAACGGGTCTGATCTTTACTATTGCTG
Source organism: Nitrososphaerota archaeon (assembly GCA_002713325.1). Lineage (GTDB taxonomy): Archaea > Thermoproteota > Nitrososphaeria > Nitrososphaerales > UBA213 > UBA213. Next base: position 10,874 of record PAWD01000008.1, on the reverse strand, counting down.
AGTCACCGTTCTTTAGAAACTTTGGATTTTCCTCGATAGTTTGTCCATTTCTTGGATCTATTTTCGCCAGAAACTCTGATAAAGTAGCGGCTACTTGCGCCGTATGTGCATGTAACACTGGTGTATATCCTGGCGCTAATGCTGTTGGGTGAAATATCACAATTATTTGTGCTTTGAACTCTTTTGCAGCTGTTGGAGGATCGCTCGCAGGTCCTATAACATCACCACGTTTAATTCCCTTCTTATCTATACCTTTAACATTAAATCCAACGTTATCACCCGCTAGTGCCTGTGGTAATTGTGTATGATGTGTTTCAATTGTCTTTATTTCGCCAGTAGTACCTTCTGGCATTACAACTATCTTGTCATTAGGTTTCATCTGCCCTGTTTCTATTCTTCCAACTGGAACTGTACCTATACCAGTAATTGTATAGACATCTTGTACAGGTAATCTAAGTGGTTTTTCTATAGGTTTTTCTGGTTCATCAAATTCGTCTAACGCTTGTACTAGTGTTGGACCATCATACCAAGGCATATTCTCTGATTTTGCACCTAGATTGTCCCCTTTCCACCCCGAAGTAGGAATGAATCTCATCTTTGAAGTGTTATATCCTACACCTTTTAGTAAGTTTTCTACAATTGCCTTGACTTCATCAAATCTATCCTTGGAATAATTCACTATCTGGTCATCCATTTTGTTTATGCAACATATAAGTTGCTTTACACCCAGTGTTCTTAACAGAAATGCATGTTCTCTTCCTTGTCCACCAGGGTCTACAGCAGTTTCCATCTCACCTTTCTTCGCAGATATAAGTAATACAGCACAATCAGCTTCTGATGCACCAGTGATCATGTTCTTTATAAAGTCTCTATGACCAGGAGCATCAATCAAGGTGAAGAAATATTTTTGCGTTTCAAACTTCTGGAATGCCAAATCGATGGTTATACCCCTCTCACGCTCATCCTTCAATTTGTCAAGAACCCAAGCAAACTTGAAGGTATCTCCCCTACCTAATTTTTCTGATTCTTTTGCAAATTCGTCTATTGTTCTTTGATCGATAGCACCTGTTGTAAACAATAAATGTCCTACCAATGTCGACTTTCCGTGATCGGCATGACCGGTCATTATAATATTCAAATGCGGCTTTTTACTGATCATACATCTATACATCTGTGGAAGGGCTTTATTTGCATTTCTATTTACGAATATAAATGAAATTCATAGAAAACAGAGAAAATAATATTATTACTCTTTATTGTTATTAATTATATCCTCTACAGCCTGACTGAGATTAATCATTCTTTTTACCTTTGCATATTTCTCGATCTCTTCAAGTTGTTCCTTAGTGAAGCATATAGGCATGGTTCTTTCTGGCATATTATATAATGCAAAAATTTTGATATATATAGTTAGTGTATCATAATACCATTTTTTTCAGATGAATGACAAATGGATTAAATCCCTTGTTCATAACATCGGTACCATGATTGGTTTTATATAGGATTTTCAATGGTTTTTTCTAGTTTTGGTTGTGTAACAGTAGTATTCTTGCCTTTTATCTCCTTTACCAATTTCTTCTTAAGTTTGTCCAGATTCCCATCTATTCCAAAGTAGTCTTGGAACTTCTTTGTGGTTTGATATATTTTCAGGCGGCCCAGTCTCTGATATGTAAGAAAACCTGATTGGACTAGCAGTTTAAGATGTCCATACACCTGACTTCCACGTATTTCAACCAATTGTTTTGAGGTAGCTGGCTGCATATAAGCAACACATGAGAGGGTTTTGAGCGTTGCATGCGAAAGAAATGGTTTTGTGGCAAATTTCCTTACCACGTTATTATATTGTAATTTTAATTGCAGTGCAAACGAACCATCCTGCAACTCTATGAGTTCTAGAGCATGTAAATATGAATTAATCGTCTGAGCAAGTTCTCTAGCCATCTTTATTGCTTTATTACTAGAATCTGTGCCTGCAGCTTTCTGTAGTTCTTCTAAACTCAAGGGCCTACCAGAAGCATATAATGCAGCTTCTATCCTTGCTAGCATTTCTATATTTCTATCACGCATACATTTGTTCCTACCCTAGAGAGCATTTAAAAGATCTTTTCATGGCTAATTGATCCAATTGTAAATTTTTTTTACAATCTATTCTTTGAGAATCAACTTTATGTCATCATCAATTTGTTCTACATCTATTTTGTTATACATAGCAAGGTATAGCATTCCCACAAAGTAACGTGCTACTTCTATAGATTCCATACCTTTAATGAATTCACTGAATACCAATGTTTTTGTTGTCTGTATATTTGTAAGGAGCATATCCTTGTATTTTTCTAATAACTGGTCGAATGTTACAAGATATTTGTCAAGTTCACTGCTTTCTATAGGTTCTATTTCTAACTCCTTTTTCTTTGGATTGGTTATCCGTCCCAGCATATTTTCAAGAACGCCTAGTAAGTCTTCTAATGAAACAGGATATGTTGCTTCATATCTATATGGCATGTCGAGTACTTCGAGATTTTCGAGTATACTTCTGTCGGGTGTGGACTTGTGTTGCATAGCTATCTTTTCAAGCGCAAAGATACTTTCTACCTTTAATCGCAGGATCATGGCAGAGGATAAAGCAGCAACTCCACAAAGCCTCAGATCCTTATTTCCAGCAGCATTAAGTATTACAAGAAGTTTTTCTAATAATGACGTTATATCGATATCCCAAACATTCTTCTTACCTACTATGTTGGGATTGAACAGTATATTCAATGGAGGTTTTGATATGGTTACTTGTGCAGGTAGGTGTTGCACATTCTCCTCTTCACTCATTCAACAATAGTTAAATTCTCATTTATATCAACAAACAGCTCTATTATCTCAATCTATATAGTCAACTTTATCTTTGATAATTATTCTTAAGTGATCCGTTATTAGCAAGAATTCTGAATCTCCAAATGGAATACAAACATATCAATAATACTGTTTACTATCAGAATAACAATTAAAAGTTTTATAAATCATATATGTTGCAAAAAATAAATAATATTTTGACAAGATATAATAAATCGTAAAATCCTGTATAGTATATGAAAGCAGCTAGGATACTTAAGCCAAAAGAACCACTCGCTATTGAAGATCTTAATATTCCCAAACCAAGGAATGTTCAGGTTCTCGTAAAAGTGCAGTCTACTGGTGTCTGTCATAGTGACTTGCATTTATGGGACGGAGGTTATGCTGGTCCAGCAGGTGTATTCATGAAAGTTGAAGATCGTGGAGTAAAATTTCCCTTAACACCAGGTCATGAAGTTGCAGGCACGGTTGAAAGTTTGGGTGAGTATGCTGAGGGTTTCAATGTAGGCGACAAAGTTCTAGTTTATCCCTGGATAGGTGAAGGTATATGTCCTGCATGCAGAGTTGGAGAAGAAAATCTTTGTGATAAACCAAGATCTATTGGTATATATCAAGATGGAGGTTATGCTGAATACGTTCTTGTACCACATTACAAATATCTCATTAATATTGATGGTCAGGACCCGGCTAGCGTTGCATCACTAGCATGTTCTGGCCTTACAGCATATAGTGCCGTAAAGATTGCTAATGCTAAACCTGCAGAATCCCTTGTAATTGTTGGTGCAGGAGGACTTGGATTAATGGGTATACAGCTTGCAAAAGCATTAACTAATACAACTATAACTGTACTTGACATCGATGATAAAAGACTGGATGAAACAAAGAAACTTGGAGCCGATCATGTAATTAATTCCAAGACATTAGATCCTGTGAAGGAGATAAAGGAACTCACAAACGGCATGGGTGCTGATGTGATTATTGATTTCGTAAACGCATCAAAAACAGTTACAACTGATATCAATATGCTGAGGAAGCGTGGTAGACTTGTTCTTGTAGGATTGTTTGGAGGTTCTATAGAACTTAATCTAGCTTTGATGCCCTTGCGAGCATTCAAGATACTTGGATCATACACTGGTAAATACACTGATCTGGTGGAATTGGTTGAACTGGCTAAAAAGAACGTACTAAGATCTATAGTGTCTAGGAAGTTTAAACTTGATGAAGCCAATGATGCCTTGAATCAGTTGAAGGAAGGAAAGATAATAGGTAGAGCAGTAATATCTCCATAAAATAAAAGAAGAGAGTTTCTAAATAACACCTTGATTACTAGCTAGCCCTGTCCTTCTATAACGATCAATGTAACTGTACTTCGCACTTTTGACATCCTTCTAATCTTCCATGTTATGGTATCCTTCAACACATTCATGTCATCAGATTCTATTCTCGTAATAATATCATAGACACCATACGTTCCCTTGACTTCCTTGACACCATCCAACAGATTAATTTCCTTGATTATATTTTCCTCCGAACCAAGATCACAATTTATCAACACATATGCAGATGGCATGAAAAGTATTATTCATGGTAGTATATAGCAAAAATCATTAAAGATCTATGACATAGATGAAAAACAATGCTGACAGAGTTTTACTTGAAATTCACAGATCTACAGAGTATTAATCTAAAATTATACGAATTATCCATAAAGATTGTAAAATACGAGAACAATTATAAACTATAAATCCATGCCATATTTGTTTAATGTCAAGCGATGATATGACAGAGAAAGTTATTGAAGAATCAGATCACTATGGAGAATATACTATAGAACAAAAAGTAGAGAAGCATTTTGGCCCCAATAAACTCGTAATGTTTAGGGTAGATCATAACAAGTATGAGTATCAACGTTTTCAGAATGGAAATCTGGTAGTAGAAAAGATCCTTGCTTCAGACAGATCACTCGCGCTGGGTATATTTCCCATCGCACCAATAAACACTCCATCCAAATATGGAAGTCATAGTATGCTGAAGCTATTAACTCCGTTGGTACTTGATCCAAAATCTCATATTGATGCTTATCTTACTATGCCTATAGAGATAGGAGTAGTACGTTCTAGCGAAACTGATGTTCAAATCATTGATGCATTCTCCGTTGGTCAACCAAAATATGCATTATATGGCACTCCCGAACTTGGGATTATATGTAGGTATTATGAAACTAGTATACATGCGGAAATACCTAAAATCGTTCCGCATATTGAAGCCATTTTGCGTGTACATTATCATAATTATACTGATAAAATCAATACAGTAAATCGTATAGTATTTCCAATAGAAGGCGCAGATTTTTACTATAGGAAGAATGAAGCCTATTACAATGATATTGAGTTAATCATAAACCACAAATTAATGCAAACCGTTACTGAAATTGATGTTGTAAATGCTGAATGGGTAGGTAAAAGAACTAACCTCAAACAAAAATTTGATGGTAAGTATGTGATGGAATGGGGATTCTAAGTTGGTAGAATTCATTCCTTTAATGATAAGTGTTCTGGGAACAGAAATCGATCTCCTGCAGCTCTTGATTTCAATAGGAATATTCACAGTTGGTGTGGTAATAGCTAGGATAATACGGATGACTGTGTTACGATTAGTAGGTAAACATCTTCCAACGCAAACTGAGATCGTAGTTAAGAGAATTGTTTATTGGGGTATAATTGGTGTTGCTACTCTTTCGGCCGTCAGCAACATGGGTATTGACTTTACAGGGGTATTATTAGCAGGTGGTATATTTGGTATCGTTATAGGTTTCGCAACACAATCAATAGTTGCAAATTTGATCTCAGGCTTATTCTTGCATATAGACAGACCTGTAAAGGTTGGTGACCCTATTGAAGTGGTTGACATGAATGTTGCAGGTGTGGTTGTAGAAACTACGGCGTTTTCAACTAGACTGAGGAGATTCGACGGTGTCTTTATAAGAATACCAAACGAAAAGTTCTTCACTTCACAGCTAAGAAACTTTTCTACCCATGTGGCAAGACGTGTTGAAGTTACCGTTGGTATAGCGTACAAGGAAGATGCCACCACAACGATACAATTGATTAAGGAGATGGTTGATAAAGATCCTAAAGTATTTGTGGAACCGGCTCCAAGCATTATAGTATGGGAACTGGCTGATTCCAGTGTGAATATCAATATCCGGATCTGGGTTGCATCGCAAGAATGGTTTCCAGTACGACTTGAGATAATGCAACAGCTTAAGGAATTACTAGATAATTCTGGAATAGAGATACCATTTCCACATCAGACTATATGGTTCGGAGAATCGAAAGAGGGAACAAAAGATACACTTTCAATTGCGGTCAAGGAGGTACAGACGGAAAATGAAATGAAAACTGCAATTACGACTACCAAGAAAACGAAAGGTGATGTTAGCACAATAAGAAATTATAAAGAAGCTACTGAAAGCAGTTCTGACGATTCTGATGTATTCTAAAAGTATTCTTACATGAACGAATCTATATCGTATAAACACGTGTATTTCTGATATAGTGAGTAGATATGAATCGTTGCGTGTTTTTATGCTTATACGTGTGGATATTTTACTACACTCTTACTATCAATTTTGTCAAACTATAGGTCAGTTAATTTGTTCATTGCCTAACTATACTCTTAGATTAGTTGTTCATACATCTATATAACTACATATTTTACATCAAATTAAAAAATGATTTAATTTATTAATTAATATTAAGAATAAATTTTACAACTATGTTGGATTCAGCCAGTCTCTAATTAGATCAATCATTTTCTTTCTAATTTGTTCTCCTATGAGCTCTTCTTTTCGTAGATTATATATCCTATCTGCGAGTAAATTGGTCTTGAATACGTCTCTTATCCAACGCTCTAGATCTCCGCGATAAAGATGGAACTCTATCGATTTAATATCAACGTTCTGTAGGATACTGAGTAAATCTTCTATATTATTAGCTGTCGTTCCTATATATTTGCCTATATCTACATGAAAGAGGAAAGGCTTATCACTTGGCAGAACTAACGTTCCATCTACTATCGTATTAGGGGTTATTTTTATACCCGGCCAAACTCTACCACCATTTTTGACCTGTGCTGATTCTTCTATTATACTTCCTGGACCTATTATGGAACTCTCTACAACAACTCTGTCTTTCAGATATGCCTGTTCTCCGATAATACTTTTCCTTATTTGACAGAAAGCCCCTACATTACTTCCTTTTAGAACAGTAGTATTTTCTATTACTGAGTTCTCATCAACATTCACACCTTTCTGAAGAACTACATACGGACCAATCTGACATTCTTTAGATATTGTAACATTATTCTCTATAAGTACAGGTTGTTTGATCTTAATACTTTCATCTATGAATAAATTATTACCTATCAAAGTGTTCTTGCGTCTGAGTTCACTTGGAACAACATGTGTTTCCAATACATATTTAGTTCCTTCAAGATATCCCTTCAGACTTCCAATATCCGTCCAGAAACCTTCACCTATAAACCCAAATAGTCTCTTTCCCTCACCAAGAATTCTGGGAAACACATTTTTTGCAAAGTCAACTTCTCCAGATGATACGAAGTCAAGTACATCTGGTTCCAGACAATACATACCTGTACTTACAAGGTTACTTAATTCTTCTCCCTTTTGTGGTTTCTCTTGAAATGCAGTTATCCTTCCATCGGAGTTGCAAACAGCAGTTCCATAGTTCCATGGATTAGTCACTTCCTTTAGAATTATGGTTGCATCTGCTTTAACTTGTCTGTGGAAATCTAGTGCCTTTCTTACATCTATAGTAGTGAATGTATCCCCTTGAAGTACGATAAAAGTTTGGTTTAGTAAATCATTCGCAAGTTTTACACTACCTGCAGTCCCTAAGAATACTCCTTCTGGTTCAATAGCATATTCCACTTTTACACCTAAAGAGGAACCTTCACCTATGTAATGCATGAACTGATCCTTAAGATAATTTACAGTTATTATGAAATCAGTAAACCCAGATTTCTTCATATGTTTTATTAGGTTCTCCATCACGGGACTTGAACCCAATGGTATCATAGCTTTAGGATGAACAAGAGTTAAAGGATGAAGCCTAGTTCCTTCACCACCAGCTAGTATAACAACTTTACAAGATTCAACTTTTTTTCCTACTCTTCTAGCAGTTGTACTAGAATTTTTATTCATAAGTTCCAGCAAAATATTAATATCGGTCTCATCCAATTAAATGTTACAGCTAAGTTCATGATTTCTTTCCACTCTAGAGATTTCAAAGAAATCTATGTTAAGATATTAATATTAGAAATGGTTTATAGGAAGAATACAATATTCAGAATTAACCTTCCTAGATAACTATTGTAGATGTTCTTCTTGGATTTAGATTAAAATATTCGAGCCTTATCTTCAAATATCAAAAAATATTCATATTGTTACAATGCAGGTAATTTTCTATGATAAATGTAACACTTCCTATACAGAAGTGTTATCCTTATGTGTAGACTATTCTATTATCTGTATCTGTAAGTTATACATGTAGGGCATGAAGATATCAAAGTACTCTTATGATTATCAGTATATTTGTTATAAACTATTTTAGAAAGTTTTGCGTCTTGTACTGATCGCCAAATTTGACATGTGAATTTGAAATTATGTCAACTGCTTCAATAATTTTTTTTATCCTAACTATCTTCTTATCTGTAACTGATTTATTCCAAGGTTGATCGTAAAGTAATACATTCTTTCCCTTTGAAATTATGCTTACTGCATTGTGCGGTGAATCATCTATAAATACATCGTAATCCAGATTAGCTTTGTCCCTTCCATCTGGAACTGCCACATATTTGTTGTATTTTATATTATTATGCTTTAGCCAATTGATTACATATTCTGTACTTTCCCGGTCTCTGGCAGTAACAATGTCAACTATACCCACTGAATATAATTTATTGACAGCATTTGCAATATCATATTCCATTAGAGGCACTTCTTTCCATTGAGACCAACAGTTTGATAATTGACAATAAAATTCATTCTCGTCTATTCCAAGTTTCTTCCAAAAATCCCAATGCTCTATGATTTGTTTTTCTATCACTGTGTTATATTTTTTATTATATTCATTTATCCATACGAGTATAATGTCTGCTAAAACTCCATCAACATCGAGTGCGATCTTCATTGATTTCATACTACGTTGAAAGTATTTAGCATTTTATTTGATCTTTTTGGATACACCAGATTGTTTTTTCTGTTATTTTGAAAGTTATCATCAGTATGCTATTTCTGCAAGTCGATTTAGTATTGTTTAGGTCATCAGTTCATTCAACTCTATCTATTATTATATTTTCTTGTTTGATTAGCACTGATCTGAATATCTTCATTATTGATCCAAGGAATGTCTATAATTATTTTTGATTTTTTTTATTTAAAGTAATGATATAAATTACAAGTTGCTTCCTTTCTTCAATGTTATCTTATCATCTTTACCAATTGATGGTTTCGTATTACTGAATTCTATTATAATAGATTTGTAATCAGAATATATTATTAATGAGTATCAATACGCAAATGGTCAACATTTCCTGTACACCATATCATCGAGTTATTTGCTTTCTCTACTAAATTTCCAAGGAAAATTCCCCTCAAAATATTCTATGTTCTCCTGGAGAATCATTTCCATCTAGTTCATAGATCTAGAAACGTTCTTATCAATCACTAAACAAATATCACATATCATATAGAATAAAATAAAAAAACATAAATAAAATTTTAATTCTTATCCTTTGCTAAATTCCTTATCAAATTCTTTTAATAACGATCTCTGTCTGTCATTAAGCTTTGTAGGAATACCCACATTAATTCTAACAAATTCGTCACCCTTACCATGAGAGCCATATCTTGGTAACCCTTTTCCCTTTAGCTTCAGAATGGTATTTGTCTGTGTTCCTTGAGGAATTTTTAATGACGTATTACCATCAAGTGTTGGTACTTTCACCTCATCACCTAGAGCAAGTTTGGAAAATGGTATATTTAATTCGTATAGTATATCGCTATTAGATCGTTCGAAAATTCTATGTGGTTTTATTATTATTTTTATATATAGATTTCCATTAGGTTCACCATTTAATGATTCACTCGCACCTTCGACCTTTAACATGTTACCATCTTCTATACCTGCAGGTATTTTGAATCTAATCTTTTGTGGTTTTCTTACATATCCATTACCATTACATGTCTTGCATGGTTTGTCAATTATTACACCTTGACTATTACAAGTTCTACACGGTTGCACGGTAACAAAAGTAGAGAATTTTGATTGGCTCATTACATGTTTTACTTGGCCTTGACCATTACATATAGAGCACGTTCTGGGCTTTGTTCCATTTGCACAGCGAGAACCTTTACATTCATCACATCTTGTATTTTTATATAATTCAATTTCTCGTTCTACTCCACGAAGAACATCTTCCAATGTTATCTCAGTTTCATAGACAACATCTTGACCTCTTCTACCTCTACCAAATCCAGAAGATTCCCTTCTACCAAAGAACGTTTCAAAAATATCTCTGACACCGAATCCTCCAAACCCTGAACCAATATCCTTGAATATTTCTTCAAAATTGGCTTCTGATCCCTTGAATATATCTTCTTGAGTCGAATATTTACCAGAAACACCATCCAGTCCATACATATCATATAATTTCCTTTTTTCTTGATCAGATAGAATCGCATATGCTTCTGAAATCTCCTTGAATTTTTCTTCCGCATCTTGAGATTTGTTTCTATCAGGGTGATATTGCAGTGCTAATTTTCTGTATACTTTCTTGATTTCATCAGTATTCGCATTCTTTACTATTCCCAGAACTTCATAATAGTCTCTTTTACTGCTCATTGCTGATCCTGCTTGCTCTGATCAGCATCCTGCTTGCTCTGATCAGCATCCTGCTTGCTCTGATCAGCATCCTGCTTGCTCTGATCAGCATCCTGCTTGCTCTGATCA
>PAWD01000007.1 GCA_002713325.1 Nitrososphaerota archaeon | reverse complement strand
CTCATAGATTCCATTACGTTAGTAAAGTTTAAGATCTTTACGTGACAGCGGGAATTTTCGTGCCTAGAGCGGACGCTTTCTCTTTTTATTATTAGATATTATATGGATCTACAATATTAACACATTATTTTCTAATTTCTTTCAGATCCAGTATGAACATATTCTGATAGCAACAATAGATCATGTAATACCAATTATAAACATATGAAGAATTTGGTAGAAACAATCACTGTGTAGATCTAAGTTCTGTTAGTATGGTATTTGTTACATCTTCAGTTTTGTTGTTTCCCCCAATGTCTGGTGTCTTTATCCCCTTTGCTAACACTTTGGTTACTGCATCTTCTATCTTTTGAGCTGCATCAACACATTTGTTATCATTATTCTTCATAGCTAACCAGTCAAGCATCATTCTTACCGATAAAATCATAGATAATGGATTTGCGATCCCTTTACCTGCTATATCTGGAGCCGATCCATGTACAGGTTCAAATATTGCAAAATTATCACCAATATTTGCTGCAGGTGCAATACCCAAACTCCCAACCACCTGTGCAGCCTCATCTGATAAAATATCCCCGAAAAGATTTGTGGTCACTATTACATCAAAATTCTCAGGATTTCTGATAAGATTCATGGCACATGCGTCTACATACATATCACTAAATTGTATATCTGTATATTTTTTAGATATTTCTCTACATGTAGTTGAAAATAGACCGTCTGTCTTTCTAAGTAAATTTGCCTTGTGGACTGATACTACACTTTTCTTTTTATTTCTAAACTTTGCAAGCTTGAATGCATATTCTGCAATTCTAGTTGATGCTTTCTTTGTAGTCAAGCGTATAGCTATACTCGCATTTTCGAAATCATATTCTAATCCAGCATAAACATCTTCGGTATTTTCTCTAACTATGACTAGATCTATATCGTCTTTTAATGCTCGTATATTTGGATAATTCTTTGAAGGTCTGATATTTGCATAAAGATCAAGCATCCTACGCAAATACACTATAACATCAGCGGCACTTTCTCCTATAGGTGCTTTCATGCATACATCAGAGTTCTTTATTACCTTAAAACTAAGATCAGGTAATGCCTTTTCATTATTCTTTAAAACAGAATCTCCTGCTTCAACATCAATTATCTCAAACTTCACATCATACATATTATGAATTAACTGTATCACGGATTTTGCTGCTTTTGATATTTCTGGTCCTATACCATCTCCAGAAATTAATGCTAATTTATACATGTTAAACTGTGAATTTCCTTAGTTCTTTATCTTTATTTTTATTTCTATTCATAGCTTGTTTATGCATTATTCTATTAAGCCCATTGATCATTGCTTGCAAACTTGTGACTACAATATCTTCACCAGCAGCACTTGTAGATGCTATATGACCATCCTTATCCTCAACCTTTATACTAACTTCTGCAAGAGCATTAGAACCACCAGTTATCGATTCTAATTTGAACTCTCTTAACGTGATATTAGCAAGTTTATCAGTAATTTTCTGTATTGCTTTGAGCGCAGCATCAACTGGACCCAGACCTGTATCCGCAGTGGTAAATTCTTTACCTTCAATTATCAAACGCACTGATGCTGTTGGAACAACATTCATACCTGTTGTTACAACAAAATCATTTAGTTTTATTCTTTGTTCCAGTCCTTCTTGTCGCATTATCTGTGATGCTATTGCAAGCAAATCGGCGTCTGTAATATGTTTACCTTTATCTCCTAAATCTTTAACCTTTGCAACGATTTCTTTCAATTGTTCTTGTGACGGTATTAGACCATATTCTTCCAACATGGCAGAGATTCCATGTAGTCCTGCATGTTTCCCAGCTTCAAGCCATCTTTTCCTTCCCACCATCTCAGGATTTATGGGTTCGTATGTTAATGGATTAGAAATTACACCATGTGTATGGATTCCAGATTCATGACCGAATGCATTTTCCCCAATAATTGCTTTATTGGGTTGTACAACTACACCAGTTAGATTAGATACTATTTTGGAGATCTCATACAGTAATTTAGTCTTTATCTGTGTTTTCTTTCCATATAGACAATGTGAGGCCATTACAAACTCTTCGAGTGAAGTGTTACCAGCTCTCTCGCCAAGACCGTTTATAGTTACATGTGCACATGAAGCGCCAGCTTCAATTGCAGTTAAAGAATTTGCAACTGCTAAACCAAAATCATCGTGACAATGTATACTTATTGGAACATTAACTACAGTTCTAAGATCCCTTATGAGTGTGTCAATATACTTTGGGTTAGAGTATCCTACAGTATCAGGAACGTCTATTCTATCTGTTCCAGCATCGACTACTTGTTTATACACTTGCTTAAGAAATTCCCTATCCGTTCTGGTAGAATCTTCAGCTGAAAATTCACACATAAGACCGTGCGATTTTGCATATTCTACAGCCTCTATTGCTTTTTGTAATACTTCATCCCTTGTCTTCTTTAATTTGTATTTTAGATGTATATCTGATGTTGCAATGAAAGTATGAACGTATTTGAGGTCACAATTTATCACAGCATCGATATCTTTTTTCTCTGTTCTAGCAAGACCAGAGATCTCACAAGAAAGATTCTGCTTTACAATTTGCTTAGTAGCCTCCATCTCACCTTGTGATATAATAGGAAATCCTACTTCGATCACATCAACGCCTAATTTATCGAGTTTGATAGCAATCTTCGTTTTATTCGAAGGAGTCAGTGTAACTCCAGGTGTCTGTTCTCCGTCCCTTAGTGTGGTATCATAGATTTTAACATATTCTTCACTCATAGATAGCACCTCTTGGTAGAGCCGAAACACCTGTTCTTGCAAGTTGTATCACTCCATAATGTTCTACTAAACTCCAGAAAGCATCTATCTTGTCTGGTTTACCTGTTAATTCGATCATAATCGAACCTTTGCTATTATCAACTACCTTCCCCCTAAATATATTTGTGAGATTAATTATCTCCATCCTAGAATCAGAATCATCTACTTTCAATTTCAATAATGCTAACTCTCTGTAAACAGTATTGTCTATAGTTAACTGTGTTACATCGACAATATCAATTAACTTGCGTAGCTGTTTAACTATCTGTTCTATTACATGTTCCTCAGTGTCTATCGTTACAGTAATTCTTGAAAGATCTGATTGTTCTGTAGGTCCTACTGATAAGCTTTCAATGTTGAAATTTCTACTTCTAAACATATTCGAAACTCTGAATAGAACACCTGGTTTGTTCTCAACCAAAGCAGAAATTATATTCCACACCAATTTTTTCACCTAAGCCGCAGTGATCATATCCTTCAGTCCAGTTCCTGGTACCACAAATGGAAATACATCTTCTTCTGGATCTATTAATATATCGATTACAGTAGCAATATCACTCTTCAGTCCCACCTTAATCGCTTTATCAAGTTCATCAATTGATTGAGCTCTTATTCCCTGAGCCCCATATGCTTCGGCAATTTTAACAAAATCTGGTCCACCTTTCAGATCAACTCCGATATAACGTCTATCGTAGAAAAATCTCTGCCATTGTGCTACCATGCCTAACGAATAATTATTCATTAAAAATACTATTACAGGTAAATTATCGTTTACTGACACAGCAAGGGAATTTTCTGTCATATTGAAACTACCATCACCGGCTATATCAACAACATGAACTTCAGGTTTTGCTGCTTTAGCTCCTATTGAAGCAGGAAATCCAAAACCCATGGTACCTAAACCTGTTGAACTGAAAAACGTGCCTGGTTGTAAGATATCAAAGAAAAGAGAAGTCCACATTTGACACTGACCAACTTCTGTAGTAACTATTGATTCTGGCGGTAATAATTCTCTTAATTTCTTCAGTGATTTTCTAGCAGTCATCTCCCTTGGATGATCCTTAAAATTACTGTATACATCGTCCCTGACTTCATTAATATGTTTTATCCATGTGCTTTTATCTTCTTTCTTGGCTATACGTTTTGTTATCATCTTCAAAAGAACCCGCAGAGAAGCCTTAACATCACCAACAACTGGANCATCAACAGATTTATTCTTTCCAATCTCTGCAGGATCTACGTCTATATGTATTATCTTCATCCTCTGACCAAACTCATCAAACTTTCCAACAGACCTATCAGAGAATCTGGCTCCTATTGCAAGTAAGACATCAGCATCCACTATCAGTTTGTTGGCTTCAACATGACCGTGCATTCCAATAGGTCCAAGTGCTAGCGGATGATTCTCTGGGAATGCGCCCTTACCCTTGAAAGTAGTAACAACGGGTATCATCAGAAACTCTGCCAGAGCTTGCAATTCATGAAAAGCACCTGATATATGTACACCACCGCCAGCCATTATCATTGGTCTTTCCGCATTCAGTAGTAATTCTACAGCTTTTCCAACTTGTTCTATATTGGGATCAATATGTGGTGAATATCCTCTTACCTTAATTATTTCTGGAAATTTAATTTCTGCTATTTCTTGCTGTACATCCTTAGGAATATCAATCAAAACAGGGCCTGGTCTTCCGCTCTGGGCAATATAGAAACCCTTCTTGACCATTTCTGGTATTTCTACAGCAGATCTTGGTTGAAAACAATATTTTGTTATAGAAGTACACATACCCATAATGTCACATTCCTGAAATGCGTCCTTCCCGATCATTGATGTTGGTACCTGACCGGTTATTGCTACCATAGCGGAAGAATCCATATGAGCATTACATATACCAGTTACTAGATTAGTTGCTCCTGGACCAGATGTCGCAAAACATACACCAGGTTTTCTCTTTATTCTACCATAACCATCAGCCATATGTGCAGCTGACTGCTCATGTCTAACAAGTATATGTCTTATATTAGTCTGTATCAGTTCATCATACATCGGAAGATTTGCTCCACCAGGCATGCCGAACACAATATCCACTCCTTCCTTCTCTAGAGTATGCATTAGAGCCTTAGAACCAGATAACTCAACCATTTCAAATTACCTCCAACTAAACTTGTAGATAAACCTACAAGTTTTAACCTAGTAAGACTCCAAACAATAGAAAATCAATATAAATACTAGTTGCTTCGCTATGTGTATTTTGCATGCTGGTCTATTATGCTTACATTTCGTATTTATAAATATTTTACTTGTATAGAAAGATTGGTTTGGTCGAAAGCGAAGAAGATATTATTAAAAAATCAGTTTATAGATCGTTTGAGATTGGAAAGAGTAAGGATCTGCAAGCAATACAATCATTACATTACAATGATAAAAGATTCTCAAAGTTTGGCGAGACACCCCCGTACAAGAGAATGGACTTTAGTGAGATGTGTATGTATGAGGAGCTATACTTTGCCAGTGTATCTGATTATGATTTCAAGATTGAAGATCTGAAGGTAGATTTTTTTGATGATATAGCAATAGCGACTTTTATTGTAGAGCATACTGGCATGCTTGTTGATGACTATAGTTTTTCTGGTAGAACAATGAGTTTACGATCACGGGGAACTAACGTATTCATGAAGAAAGATTCTAGATGGTTAATCGTTCATGAACATTTTTCAAAAATTCCAACGGAAGTAAAGGAATAATTTACTGATCACCGTTCTGTTTCTTTTACTTTTAATTCTCTGTTAAAGAGATCACATGATTCTTTAAAGTTAAAATTTTCATGTACAATTGCGCGAACAGCCTTTAACATTGCAATTGGATAATCCGACTGCCAAATATTCCTTCCCATATCAACACCCGAGGCACCATGTTGTATTGCATTATATGTTAATTGTAATGCATCAAGTTCACTCGTTTTCTTTCCACCAGCAATGATCACTGGTACTGGACATGCTTCCACAACCTTTTCAAAATTTTCACAATAGTAAGTCTTCACCATATGAGCGCCTAACTCTGCTGCAATTCTACATGCTAGACTCAAGTATCTAGCATCCCTAGCCATCTCTTTACCAACAGCAGTAACAGCTAAAACTGGGATTCCATATCTTTCACCCTCATTCACAAGTCTTGCCAAATTGATAAGTGATTGATGTTCATGTTCTGCACCTACAAATATTGATAGGGTTACAGCTGAGGCATTAACTCTAATAGCATCTTCTATTGAAGTCGTGATCGCTTCATTTGACAGATCCTTACTAATGATACTTACACCTCCAGACACTCTTAGAACTATGGGAAGATCACTAGTGGATTTAACTGATGTGCGTAATACACCTCTTGTAAGCATTAAAGAATCAGCATAAGGAATTAGTGGTTCAATTGTCTTACTGGGAATCTCAAGCCTTTCTGTAGGTCCTAAAAAATAACCATGATCTACAGCTAGCATAACTGTGCGATTATCATTTGGTTTAAATATCCTTGCCATACGATTCTTCATTCCCCAATCCATTTTTAATTACCTATTATTATCATGAAAGAATTGTCATAGTTAAATTTTACGAAGAGGTTATAATAACCTTCATAGCATCCTTTGCATCATATGCACACTTAATTGCATCACTTGTTCTTTCCAAACTGAACCTATGTGTTATTATAGATTTGATATCTACTTGTTTAGATGTGATTAATTCCAATGCATAGTTGGTCTCTTTTTCTGAAGCAGCCAAACTTGGTATGAGTTTTATTTCATTCAAAAACATATGATTAACATCTAATTGTATTTTTGAATCTTTTGGAGGAACGCCAAATAGTACTACTTCCCCTCCTTTTCTGGTAAGAGTTAACGAATGTAGTAGTGCTTTCGTGTTTCCAGTAGAAACAATGGTTATATCAACACCTCTTCCGTCTGTTAGGTCATTTATTATGGATGATTCTTCCTTGTTTATATTTACTGCCAATTCAGCTCCCATCTTTTTAGCAAAATTTAACCTAAAATCATTGATATCTAAGGCAAAAACTCTGTTAGCACCAAATGCTTTTGCTAATAGAATATGCATTATTCCTGCAGGTCCTACACCAATTACTGCAATATCATCATTATTGGTAATGTTGACTTTGTTGATTGCCCGTATACAACACGCCAAAGGTTCAATCATTGCAGCTTCATCGAAAGAAATACTGTCTGGAAGTTTTATTATTCCTCCTCTACTTACATTCCATTCTGGTACAAGAAAGATCTCTGCTAACCCACAAGGATCAAGATTACTCTTCTGGTAGTATTGACACATAGTATAATCCTCATGCTCACAATAGTGACATGAATAACATGGAACATGATGATGTACAAAAACTCTATCTCCAACCTTGAAATCTTTAACGTTTTTACCAACGGCTTTTATCTCTCCAGCAGGTTCATGACCAAGCCTCTGTGACACCATGCCATAATGTCCATATATTTTTTCTAGATCAGAGCCACATAAACCACAGGCTTTCATTTTAACAAGAACATCTCCATCTCCAATACCTGGAGAAGGGACATTATCCACACTAACCTGATTCCGCTCTTTTACAAATACGGCTTTCACGTTATTGATTTTATTACTCGACTATAAATAATATATGAATGAATGCTATAGGGATTATTTCATAAATATATTTGATGATTCTGAAATACTTTAGAATTTCATCATTATAGACATCCATTTCTTTGCTATGAACATATTAGAACAATTTTCACTGGAATAGTTTAGTAACACATTATAATTCCTTGAATGTAATGTATACACGTGGTAAGAGCAGCTAGATTTTACGAAATTGGAAAATCACTAAAACTGGAAGATGTCGATATACCTGAGGTAGGCGATAACGATGTTCTATTGAAAATCAAAGCTGCTGGTATGTGCCACAGCGATATTCATATAATTGATGGTGTGATAGCGTCAATGCCCCCTGTAACACTTGGTCATGAAATTGCGGGAGAAGTTGCTGAAATAGGTACTAATGTAAAGAATTTCACAAGAGGAGAAAAGGCAGTTGTTCATTTCCTTAGTCCATGTGGAACTTGTAATTGTTGTCTAGCAGGAAATGGAATGATCTGCGAGAATCTCTTTGTTAGACCTGGGTATGGATTTTCTGCAGATGGTGGCTATGCTGAGTACTGTAAGGTTGACGCAGAAAGGCTTGTTCATCTGCCCGATATTCCTTTGGATTTCGCGGCAACACTTGGTTGTGCGGGTATAACTGCATATCATGCAATTAACAACAAAAACAAGCTTGATCTTATGGATGACGTTGCTATCTATGGTGTTGGTGGTGTTGGTATGTATGCTTTACAATTAGCAAAACTCAGAGGTGCAAGAGTCATAGCTATAGGACGCAATGAAGAAAAGTTGAAGATGGCTGAGAGTCTAGGAGCCGATTACGTGATAAATGCGTCTACAAACAAGATAAAGGATGAGATAAAAAAGATCACAAATGGTAGGGGTGTAGATGTCATGATCGACTTTGTGGTAAGCGATGAATCGATCAAACACTCTTCAAGTAGTTTAACTAATGGTGGTAAAATGATTCTTGTAGGTGTATCAAATAAACCTATATCTATAAATCCACAGGTATTCGTACTGAAAGAATTCTCACTTACTGGATCATTGGTGGGAAACAAGAACGAATTAATAGATCTTGTAAAATTAGCTAAAAGTGGAAAGTTAAAATCTATAGTTACGAAAGAATTTGCGCTTGATGATATAAATAATGCTTTAGAATTGTTAAGGAACGGTAAGATAGTAGGCAGAGGTTGTATATCAATACAATAATCAAAATAAATTCATTTAGGTTCGATAATCATTTATATTCGATAATTATTAATTTTTTTTAACAATGGATACCTGCTACTATTGTGGATTAGAGATAGAGATGCCTTTTGAGTGCAACTATTGCAAGGATAAGTTTTGTTCAGAGCATAGATTGCCAGAAAACCATAGATGTGTAAAATTACACTTAATTAGGGCGAAAAGGTTTGGAGAAAAAAAAGTTATTAGAGGAAGTGGAACTGGTCGACAAGATAATATTTTTAAAAAAATTATAAGAAAGCTAAAGAGGTAAAGTATAGATTGAAAATTTGCTAAAACATGATCAAATAATTATAGTTTAAATGTAAATACCAATTTTTACAAGATCAATGGTGTAATGCCAACGGTAATTCTTGCTTCTTATGCAAGGATTATTATAAAAAATTTGAGAGAAAATTTGTTCCTTAATATAAAAATATACATTCATAAAAAGTAGAAAGAAGATCATCAGATGACGATGAGTCGCATTACATATGAATGAAGTTGAAATATACTCAGGAATATCTCAAGACAAATCCTGACAAAACTGTAGAAGATGTGAAGAGAGAATTTTTAGAGCTGAGTGATGGTTTTTGTATGTACAACATGATAGAAATGAATAAAAGTGCAAATAGAAAATAGGGGAGTTAACTAGCGTATAGTCGGATTTTGTTTTACACGTTTTGCATGTATAAAGAGTACCGGTGCGAGTATGAATAATATTATCGCTATTCCCGTTCCTTCTATTATAACAATGTATGTTATTGCGAATGCAAACGATGTTATTCCCTGTATAATATATCGTTTGTATGACATCGCTATAATATGCCTTCCTACTATCTCTATGAAAAATATCACAGCTATAGGATAGAGTGCGAGTAAGAGATGTGTCGTTATATCTATAGGCAAGTGAGACATGCAGTATATATAACAGCCAAGAATATTTTTGTTACTAGTCTAACCATGGAAGTTCAACTGCAACACCACTCTTTACCAACTGTTTAGCATTTTCGAAGGGTAGAATAGCAACATCCTCTTCCTCAAACGGTCCATAGATATGATTATCTTTACCTGAGAAGGTTTCTATAGGTCCTAAAAACCTAAGTAGGATCCATAATGATGTTGCTTTTAACGTCATACTATCAAGTGTCTTCATCCTTCCTTCCAGAGTTGCAAATAATACTTGTTCAAAACGAATACTAAAATCATTTTCTGATGCTGTAAAGTACTGCTCTTCGTCTGTAAGATTTGAATAATCCGTTTTCATATTCTTGATTTTGTCAAATCGTGTATAAAGTAGTAACCTTGCTATCTCACCTATCAACTGTGCCAGAGTATCCATTACCTTAGCTTCTATACCGTCATAGCCTTGATCCTTCAGATTACTCAATATACCCGCAATATCTCGATATATTGTAGGTTGTATGTATTGTATTGAATCGTTTTCTATTTCCTTCACAACTATAGCATATAGAGATTTCAGATCGAGTAAATTGGACATAGTGTAAATTGACTAATATATTATTTAAAGTCTATCTGTTTTACATATTCCAAAAATCATGTTATAATTTAAATAGTGAGTATTTGAGCATAGGTCTATGCCATACAAGTGGATCAACGGTGCGCCTAAACAAATCAATTATAGTTCTAGTGATGTTTTAAAAATAATTAGAGAAGAAGGTATAAAGTTTCTCGATCTTCAGTTTACTAGTTTACCCGGCAGATTTCAAAATATTACAGTTAATAGTTCTATGTTTGATGATAGTTCTATACAGGATGGCTTACCAAAACTTGATGGATCGTCTATACGCGGTTTTACTGAAATTCATGAATCGGATATGGTTCTTAAACCAGATCCTAATACATTCACAATAATTCCTTGGATTGGGAAAAATAAAACTGCACGTATGATATGTGATGTTCACTGGGGACATGGAGGAGGTAGACTAGCAAGAGACCCTAGATTTATAGCACAAAAAGCAGAGAAATTCCTGAAAGAGAAAGGATTCAACTTTGCATACTGGGGTCCAGAAGTTGAGTTCTTTGTTTTTGACAGAGTTACGTGGGATACTACGATACCCAGCAGGGGTAGTAGTTACTCTATTTATTCTAAGGAAGCACCTTGGAGTACAGACGGCTCTGGTTATCCGATACGATTGAAGGAGGGATACTTACCTTCTACGCCTCATGACACACTTACAGAATACAGAAACGAATGTGTTGATTTTCTGAATGATAATTTTGGTATTCTATGCGACGCACATCATCATGAAGTTGCTACAGCAGGCCAATGTGAGATAGATATTTACTTTGATACCCTAACGAACATGGGTGATGGAGCTATGACATACAAGTATGTTGTCAAAAATGTTGCAAGGAAACATGATATGATAGCAACGATGATGCCCAAACCTATTGCGATGGACAATGGCTCTGGCATGCATGTTAATGTAAGTTTATGGAATGAGAAAAATGAATTCTTCGATCCTGATGATGGACATGCCGAACTTAGTCAATTAGGTAGGTATTTTGGTGGCGGAATAATGGAACATGCAAACTCGTTGTGTGCAATTATAGCTCCAACTACAAATTCATACAGGAGATTGGTTCCGGGATATGAAGCACCAGTTTATGTTGCTTGGAGTAAGAGGAATAGGTCTGCGATAATAAGAGTGCCTATGTACTTCAAAGGTGAAAAAGCTGCTAAAACTAAGAGAATTGAATTCAGAGCACCAGATCCATCATGTAATCCTTACCTTTGTTTTGCAGCTATGCTTGCTGCAGGTCTAGATGGTATAAAAAATAAGCGTGATATGGGAGATTCTATTGATGAAGATATTTACAAGATGTCACCTGATAAAAGAAGACAATTAGGAATAAAACAGATGCCTGGTAGTTTGAATGAAGCAACTCAGTGCCTAAAGAGTGATCACAACTATCTCAAGCCGTTATTTACTGAAGATACGATAGAAACTTTAATTGAAATAGAAAATAAGGAACAGATGGAACTTACGGTAAGACCGCACCCTCATGAGTTTCAGCTCTATTTTGATATCTAATAAAATAAAATTTGTTATTACTGTAGAATTTTCTACACAACAAAAATACCATAAATCACCATATCATATTCTATAGAGTCTATCTTCATTAAAACTACAAGAATGAATTATCCTTATTGTTAATATATTCTGAAGAGGTAAAGAAATAACCATTCTTAAATTATAACTGAGGAAATATGTAAGAAATATTTTATGATTTTTTATCATTATAATAAAATAATCAATGTAAAAATAGATATAATATTATATTTTTTTATAAATATAGTATCACCATATAAACATTAAATAAGAGTGGACGCTCTAAATGATTGAATTTGGCTGAAGCATCAATAGAAGCAATACTATCAATGGCTGTTGTATTTTTAATGTTAATAGTAGTGGTATTCTCCATTAGGGGCTCAAGATACGCAAGAGGATACAAGAAAGAGATAAAAGGATATAATATCACTTAGTTGTCAAATACCTAGTGAAAATAATCTGTTAATGTTTTTCTTTGTTTTCTAAATCTGCTATAGCCTGATCTGCTAATGTATTTTGTTTTGGTGTTGTTACTATAAAGTAACTTTTATCAGCCCTTTCCAATGAAATTACTTTTTTGTATTTTTGTGTTGAAAAATCAAACTCCAGTAGACTTGGTTCTATGGTTTTTTTTGTATATACCATTAAAATAGGATCTCCAGAAAGTGGAGCGATCGGTATCATTACAAACGTGTATCCTTTATACACATTTACCGCTAAAACTTGTTTCATCATAGGTGAAATAGTCACCATATAAGTAAGAACCTCTTCAACAGTTTCAAATTC
>PAWD01000006.1 GCA_002713325.1 Nitrososphaerota archaeon | reverse complement strand
TTATTTCATCAACAATGCAAGAGAGAGGTTTAAATGGTTCTTTCATGAAATCGTCATGCACAAAAGCAGTAAATTCTTTGTAGAGATCAGGTAACTCGTAGTAATTACCAAAAATGAGCCATATGTTGTTCTTATTGGGTTGTATCTTTAACAGTCTATTAATATGCATATTGATAATATTACTGTCAAGGTTTTTTTCGAAGGATATTACAAGCGCTCGTGTAGAATCAATTCGCAATTGCTTAAGTGTAGGTATTACTAGATCAATTTCTAAATCATTGTGATATTTAATCTTACGTTCGCTAGGTATCATAGCCATACTTAGGAAATAGTGTATCAGTATTTCATTAAGATCTCCGTATATACTAAACTTTACTGAATCTGTATGGAAATCTATCACCTTAATACATCTTCTATATATCTCCTTTATTATTGAGGGAATCTGTGAAGGTTTTGAAATGATGGTTGATTCTATCTTATCCTTGTCCATATCTATCAGTATGTTGTAAAAAATTTCTCTAGCGTCCACTTTCATACAACACGTTTCTTTTTATCCTTACTTTTAAATCTAAATCAAGTAGTAAAGTCTTATCTTGTCAATAAATGCATAAAACTTAGATAGAATTATTGTTGTTATATTTTCAATGGTGATGATATGTAAAACAGTAAGTGTGGCATGTCTTACTATTCTATTGGCTTCGAATGTATTGTATTCCTTGTCAATTTCTCAGCAGACATATGGCTATCCAAGCTCCATAGATCAATCTTGGCCTGTTAAGTGGGAATATCTTAATTTCACTATTTGTATAGATAATGGAGCTGATACAAAGTATGAACAATTATTTATCAAGGCTATAGAAGATTGGAAGAATGCATGGCCTCATTTCAGATATACACTCATCGATTTGGAAGGTATAAAAGCTTGCGAAATAAATGTGATTATTTTAAAGCAATCCGTAGATATGCAGAATGCTGGACATGCAGGTGTTACATGGCTCAAAAGTTATGGGGATCTTTACATAAGAAGCATTGAAATTACTATTCCTACTCAGACAAGGGCAGAAGTGAATGAGGGAATTCATTGTTGTAGAGAAATAGTGTTTGAATCTTCAGAAAAATTTTTCTATGAAACAGCATTACATGAATTTGGTCATGCGTTAAATCTTGGTCATGCTGTAGATAATAATAAAGAACCAGTAGATATAATGTATTCTGAATCAAATGAAAGAGCTAAACATGTGATATCAGCCCTTTCCATTAAGACCTTGGATAAAATCTATACAACCTCAACGCAGGCCAAGGATTATCCAATTATCATACAACCATCTGTAACTATTGATGCAATTACAGATAAATCCATTTATGTATTTGATGAAATATTGGAACTATCTGGTAAAGTTTCATGGAAAGGTGGTACTGGAACTATTCTATTGTTTGATCCAGAAATTTCTTTATATACTTTTATTAGTTTTACACCAAAACGAGACGGTAGTTTTAGTCTCGATATCAATTTAAAAACAGAACACGTTGGTACATGGATTTTGGTGGTTCAGTATTCAGGAGCATCTGAGTTCATCGCATTTGAAGTCAAGGAGATACCATACAAGGCCTATGGACAAACCGATAAAACTACTTATGTCATTGGTGATGTGATACAAGTTAACGGGAACATAACTAGATATGTCAATAAACTTTCTCTAGTTGTGATTAATCCCGACGGTATAGTTTTTACTAATTCAATAGCATCACTAACGAAAGATAAACAATTCAATGCTGAATTTACTTTGAGGGACACAAGGTTTACTATTGATGGGGTGTGGACTATTAGATTTGAACTTGAACTTGTGGATTATACAATTTATTTTGATACAGCTACTGACGTATATTTTGATGTTAGAAAAGCTATTATTTCTACAACACCTGATCAGGTTGAACATGAACAAAACGAGCCTAAGTTAAAAGTGAGAGTTCAAGCTAAGCAAATTAGAGATATAATTATCATACGTGTAAGAAACCTGGATAGTAGTTCTGCAGATGTTTATACCTTTGAGATATCGTCTAATTTCCAATTTATAGCATCAAAAGGGTCTAAGGGTTGGATAAAGGAAGTATCTGGTAACAAAGTGACTTTTGTAACTTTTGAGAAGCCTATTTACACGGGTGATAAACAATACTTCCTTATCAAAGTAGATAGAGAAAGACCATTAATTAATTGGAAGGTAAATGAATCTGTAGAAGGCTCAGTTATACCATTCCTTAGATGATATTAAATAGGTGAGAAATTATCAAAAATAGGAGTTAATTATATAGTAAAACTATTGCAGATTTTCTATATTAATACATGTAAAGAGAAACAAGTATGCTGGACTATATTGTAATGAGAACATCTGCATGCTTAAAGTATATTGAATCTAATATATTATTAAATGTGTGAAACAGATAAAACATTAGGTTTTTGATTTCTTTCTACACTTTTAGTCTATGATAATTTTCTTCTATACTCTTCTGAAAATTTCATATCATTTCATATCGTTTACATCTTTCTCCTAGATTCTTCCCGTATCAGAATCCTTTTTCATTTTTTTAGCGTTTGACATTTATTTTGCTCAACCAATAAGTAATTGATTTTCTTTTATGCTCTTCTGAACGTTTTCTATCATTTTTTACTTGATTCATCTTCCTTTTAGTTTATTCTGAATGATACTTTTCCTTACTCCAAGGCTTTTTACCATTATTTCCATAAACCTTATCAACCATGCTCATATCTTTCCTATTTTTCTTCTTCATTATTCTAGATTATTCACATCATAATACATGTTACGATTATTCTGGTTCTCTACTTTTCTAAAATAATTCATGCTAGTGGTACGGAATCATTATAAATCTTAGAATCTATTGATTCTAATCTGCTTAACCAAAGCATTTTATGATCTATATTCAACTTTTTCTCTTATTATAGGCTTGAGTTTATCAATCTCTGAAATTTACTCATATTTATTTCCTGATATTAAGCATGTATTTCTCAATGATTTGAGTTTAATGATGTCTAAATTATTTTTTATATCTATATTATATATGATTTTATAATTTTTAACTAGACCGGTAAAACTAATAGTTTAAAAGTGATTATTTTGCAAAATTTAGGACTATGAGTAGGGAAGAGAAAAATATATCCCAGGTTTATAGAATGTGTTATAGTGTAGAATATTCACTTGCTCATTGGAAGCGGTCTGTTCCGCTGTTTATTGTGTTCTTCTTTGGTCTTCTGGGAGTTTTTATGGCAGCGTCTTGGATATCGGTATCAACATCAACTACAGATGAATTTGACGCATTTCTTGATTTAAAAAGTCTTAATTATTTGACTTTTGAAACTGGAGCTTTGATGAGTATGGGACCTTATTGGGAAAATCCAGATTATGCTTTAACTGATAAGATTGAGAAAACATACATGATGCCCATATTATTAGCTGGAACATATGATTACGAGTATACAGTGCTTACAGGTTCGTTTGCGATTGTATTGGGTCCATTTATAAGTATTATATCTATGTCAATAATACTATCTACGTATACAAACCTCTGGTTACTTGGTAAGAAAATGGGTTGTAGAATAGGTTCTACTAGTAAAGGTGTTGGAGCTCTGGCTGGAAGTGGAGGAACCGCCGGTGGTATTTTCTCAATGTTACTTATGGCTGGTTGTTGTGGTATAACTGGAATAAGCTTTCTGCTCTTTTCCTTACCGGTAGTAGGTATTGGATTTAGCTCTTTCTATTCAGGTCTGGACACATGGGCAACTACAGTGATCACAATACCTTCCACTATAACGTTACTTGTTTTGATAGTTTTCATGTCTAGTAAACTTCCACTAGGCAAAGATGATTACATGACGAATAAAAGATCAGGAGCTGGCAAAGCGTTTAAGATTGCTATCTATCTAATCGTGCCGGGTTTCTTCCTTACCGTATTTGGAGTGATGGTTTACTGGTGGATCTTACAAGCCGCTTCAGCTTCAGCAGCAGGACTAACTGGAGGTAATCAGGATTTGACCATATCCGTTTTTGCCACATTACCTTTAGCCGCTGGAATATTATTAGTGGGGGCGTATATTACACTTGGTAAATTTACGCATGGAAAACCTTCATCTCAGAAGGAAGAAATAGAAGTCAAAACTGCATAATGAGATACTTTAATTATCTAAGAAAAAATTTTTATTATTTTATTTGAAACCTAAGTAAATAACTTAACCTTTTCCACCTAACTTATCTTTCTATTAGTTTCTTTTGAAAGATGTTTTCCATACATTGGATTCTTTCTATTAGTTTCTTTTGAAAGATGTTTTCCATACATTGGATTCTTTCTACCCTTTTTAACCTCTGATAGTTTTCTCCTAGTTTCTTCTGTTATCTTTTTTCCCTTATTTCCCTCACCTATCTTTCTCTTCCATTCTTCTGAAAATATTCTACCCTTCATCGCCTCACTCATCTTTCTCTTAGCTTCTTCTGAATGATGTTTTCCATACATTGGACTTTTTTTACCCTTTTTTGACTCACTCATCTTTTTCTTAGTTGCTTTCGAAAGAGTTATTCCCTTATTCCAAGGCTCATACCCCTTTGATGACTCACTCATCTTTTTCTTAGCTTCTTCTGAATGATATCTACCTTTGAACCCCATACTCATTTTCTCCTAGTTTCTTCTGATATCTATACAAAATACTCCAACTCAATTCATCTTATCTTGATAAACTTATTCCTTTATCTGTATGGACTATCTTCAAAGGTAAAAGTATACAAGATTAATCTTCTCTTAATACATAGATCCTTTTTTCAAATAAGATATTAGTTATTTTTATTATATCATAGCATATCTATTCGTTTGTAAAAAATGCAATTAATTATTAAAAAATCACAAAATTGTAGTATAATCATATCATAACTTATTTATGATTATGATAAAATAAATGATTGAGAAATTAAAATGTTTAGATCGTATAAAGAAGCTAGAAAGTTTGTACATTCATTAAAATTAAAAAATAAGAACGAATGGAAACAATATTGTAAATCTAACGAAAAACCTAATGATATTCCATCTTTACCAGATAAGATCTACCGAAATAAGGGTTGGAATGGTTATCTTGATTGGTTAGGAAACGAGGCGAAAAGGGGTAGAGAACTTTGGTTAGGAAAATATTTTTCAGCAAAACAAAGAGGAGAATCTAGTGAGATTCATAGGGGTAGAAAGTATACCGGATATAAGAATAGAGGATGATTTTTAAATAGGATTTTTCATAGATATGTTATGACTGATATCAATGATATCATGCCAAAAATTCCATCTATGAAGTGGGGTGCCTTAATGAATCGAGCACCAACAAGCGCTAAAATTAAGGAATTACATAAAATTTTTCCGCATAATGGAAAATGGCATACGATATTTGAAGAAGAAGATTACACATACATTGATGATAAGATTATTTGGAAAAAAGATAAAAAAGCTTGGACATAGAATAATATTTTATGATCAATCTCACCAAAACTATCAGATCTTCTCTAGATTTTCTTAGCCTAGCGATTTTGAACCTACAAGAGGTAGACCAAAGAAGAGTAAAAATAAACCTAAAGGAGTGGAGGCTTTAAACAGTGTTAAAGAAGCAAGAATGTTGGAAAAAGAGATGCTAAAGAAGGAAAAAGAGACACAAAAGAAGAAGAAAAAGAAAACTTAAAACCATATGCACTATATGATATTTTAGCAGACACTGTATCTAATTCACGAAGTCACGATAATTTTGTCGCCTGACAACAAGTGGCGGGCGACAAAATTATCGAAAAATAATGATGTCCTATATTTGTTGTTAGTCTTCCAGTATGTTAAGGTAAAATTTTTCACTTTTCGCAATAGGCAGGATACGATAGAATAAGAAAAAATAGACGTCAAATCTGTAACCTCTCTCTCAGCGCACCAATACTGGAGATTATACAGATATGTAGATATTAATACGACAATGTATTAAAAACCTACTCTACTTACTTACAATCCATGAAAAAAGTAAGAGTGATTGTTGGTATTATCGTAATCGTCAGTATAATCCTGTGGTTTGGCTATTTCGTTGTGTAAATATAAGAAAAAAGGTAAAGAGAGGGTTTTCATAGCCAGCCCTTATGGCTTACCCAATTATATCTCTCAAAACCAATTAATTAACAAGTTTCTGTTATCTTCTTGTAGTTAAATAGAATTTTTATTAGGAATATTAATTATAGAACTAATTTGACTCATTAAACAAAAGTCGAATATTCGCCAAGAATTCAGTATCATATTCAAAGGCTTCTTCATCATAATCCATATCTGGTTTTTTGGGAACGTCTTTATCAACAATTTGTCCGTTTATTTTGATTGGATATGATTCGTAATTATGGATAACAATCTTTGAATCAGCGCTAACATTACAGCTATGGGTAAAGTTCATTGTATCTTTCTCTCCACAATCAACATATTCCGAACCACTTTCACTTCCTAGAAATGTTTGTGGATCAGTCTCAGATGGGAGTACATAGATATCAAAATCATCCTGTACATTGTCAGTAGAAAAAGTATAGAAATAATATCCAGATCCACAGAAAGGAATGATTTTCATCGATCCGCTAGGGAAAATATCTGAAATTACTACATCTGTTTCAAATCGAGAATATATTTGATGATACATTATATTATCAGGATCGTCACTGTGACCATATCCTAAAGAATGACCAAATTCATGTAATAAATTTAAGTAAATAGTAAGAGCATCAAAAGGTCTCCAATCTCCAAGACAATTATCTGCTCCCAAACCAATTTTGATGTAAGAATTGGTAATTGCTCCACTCAAAGTGTGGGATCTGTAATTTTTTATCCATGAAATATGAATATCAGCACTATTTTCATCGTAAACTCTGTACATTTCAACATTTGGGATAGTGGTCGTTGAATGTTCAAGTACATTGACAATCATCCGCATACTTTCCTTAACTTCAGATGCGGCGTAAGAGGGTAATGGTTCGATGTAAAATCTTAATTCACCATTAATTATTCCTTTAATCCTAGGATTTGTTTTGGACATTTCTATGATTTCTGCCTTTTCCTGAGCTTCTGGTCGCAGTTGTTGTTTTTGTTGTTGTTTTTCTTCTTCCACTTCTTTCTGTTTTTCTTCAAGACTGGATTGAAAGTCTGTCATAACAAATGTTATCCCTGATGTAATACCTACTACCACCAAAATAATAACAATAATATGAATCAGTTTCAATCCTACAAATCGATTATCGACGAAGTTTTATTTATGACTATAGTACTAACGTTCATGTATACTGTCTAACAAAACTAAATTTTATACCAGATAGACATAATCTACAGCAAAAACATTTGTTAGAGCTTGAAAAACGGACATTTTCAGAGACTAAACTATACAAGATTTCTGATATAGTGACAATCAGCTATCCCGACGCATTTCCTAAGGCTAATTTTGGACGAGTAAAACGACAGCTTAGNGATGATGCCAAGCGTGGACTATTAGAGATTAACATCATACTGCATCGTCTTTCAAATTACGAAAAGGATGGGATGATGGTATTTAATGAACCATCACGCTATGTTGATGAAATTCTAACAAGTAGAGAATTTAATGATCTTATAGAAAAGATGTACATAGGGTCTAAGACTATACCTGCTAGTGATCGGGCAGTTGGCTTTGCAGCTCAACAATTTGGTAAATCTTTAGCTGCATTGATAAGAACAGTACATAATGAATTCACACAATTATTAGCAGATTCCTTGCAACCATTCATGAAGTTATTTAACGCAATAGTAAATTATGATATTAATAGTAAAGAATCGGTAAAAACTAAATCCCAATGGTTCTCTACAGAAATGGTACAGAATCGATTCAGCCTTAATCTAGATCCATTAATTGATCCTCTTCAACGAAGTAAAATTATAGATAGAGAATATTATGGATGATAAGAACGTTAATTTTTTATCTCCCTAACATACTTGCTACATATACACACCTGATCACGTATAAGATAAAATTTTAGAAAAATTTCGGTTGTATACAAAACCCAAAGAAACTTTTATAACAATTAGAGAAAATGTTAGCTTTGTGATTTATTTACAGCATCAATAATTCTCTGACAACATGTTTCTGTATCATATATTAAATCACTTTCCCAGAATCGAAGTACTATATAACCTTGTGATTCTAAATCACGAGTAATTCCATCATCTTTCTCTATGATATCCTTAGCAACTTTTTTTATTCCTCTCCTCGCTGAAGAAACTATGGTTGTATCGGGTTTGATTCCAGTACGACGTCTTCCATTTTTCATGTATTCTTTTGGATTTGTATGCCACCAATCACCATCAACAAATAAACAGATGTTTGGTTCTACAAATACATCAACTTCACTCCTTATGGTATGATGCCATTCATAATTATCTAATTTGAATGACTTTTGTTTTACGAACTGTATTTTAGCATCTTTGCAAATCTTCTGTAGTATTTTCTCAGGTTTTGTATCTTTTATAGAAAATTTCTGTTTCAACCGATTTATTGAGAGTTTTTCTCTTTCTTCTGGTCTGTTAAAGTACTTAGTCAACTTTCTCTTAACTTCTTCTGTATTTCTCTTTCTTTTCATCCAAGGTGTTAACTCTTTTTTGGATAAGTCAGAATATGCTTTATTCTTATTCGTCTTCCTTGTCTTTCTCCTAGTTTCTTCTGATTTCTTTCTATCCTTTAATCCATGAACTTTATCAGACATATTCATCATCTCCTATGTTCTTCTATATACTTTCTATCCTTGATCACTATAACCAGTCCCTAGCCAATTAATCCAATCAATCCAACCATCATTTAGATAGGCATCTCTAGGATGAGTTGGAATATCATCTGGTTTTTTACCAGACTTGCAATATTGATACCACTCTTTCAAACCTTTTAATTTTAATGAATGTACAAACTTTCTAGCTTCTTTATACGATCTAAACATTTTAATTTCTCAATCATTTATTTTATCATAATCATAAATAAGTTATGATATGATTATACTACAATTTTGTGATTTTTTAATAATTAATTGCATTTTTTACAAACGAATAGATATGCTATGATATAATAAAAATAACTAATATCTTATTTGAAAAAAGGATCTATGTATTAAGAGAAGATTAATCTTGTATACTTTTACCTTTGAAGATAGTCCATACAGATAAAGGAATAAGTTTATCAAGATAAGATGAATTGAGTTGGAGTATTTTGTATAGATATCAGAAGAAACTAGGAGAAAATGAGTATGGGGTTCAAAGGTAGATATCATTCAGAAGAAGCTAAGAAAAAGATGAGTGAGTCATCAAAGGGGTATGAGCCTTGGAATAAGGGAATAACTCTTTCGAAAGCAACTAAGAAAAAGATGAGTGAGTCAAAAAAGGGTAAAAAAAGTCCAATGTATGGAAAACATCATTCAGAAGAAGCTAAGAGAAAGATGAGTGAGGCGATGAAGGGTAGAATATTTTCAGAAGAATGGAAGAGAAAGATAGGTGAGGGAAATAAGGGAAAAAAGATAACAGAAGAAACTAGGAGAAAACTATCAGAGGTTAAAAAGGGTAGAAAGAATCCAATGTATGGAAAACATCTTTCAAAAGAAACTAATAGAAAGAATCCAATGTATGGAAAACATCTTT
The DNA here is from genome assembly GCA_002713325.1 of Nitrososphaerota archaeon. GTDB lineage: Archaea > Thermoproteota > Nitrososphaeria > Nitrososphaerales > UBA213 > UBA213. The sequence goes on along the minus strand of PAWD01000006.1, from coordinate 4,618 downwards.
CAAAAGAAACTAATAGAAAGATAAGTTAGGTGGAAAAGGTTAAGTTATTTACTTAGGTTTCAAATAAAATAATAAAAATTTTTTCTTAGATAATTAAAGTATCTCATTATGCAGTTTTGACTTCTATTTCTTCCTTCTGAGATGAAGGTTTTCCATGCGTAAATTTACCAAGTGTAATATACGCCCCCACTAATAATATTCCAGCGGCTAAAGGTAATGTGGCAAAAACGGATATGGTCAAATCCTGATTACCTCCAGTTAGTCCTGCTGCTGAAGCTGAAGCGGCTTGTAAGATCCACCAGTAAACCATCACTCCAAATACGGTAAGGAAGAAACCCGGCACGATTAGATAGATAGCAATCTTAAACGCTTTGCCAGCTCCTGATCTTTTATTCGTCATGTAATCATCTTTGCCTAGTGGAAGTTTACTAGACATGAAAACTATCAAAACAAGTAACGTTATAGTGGAAGGTATTGTGATCACTGTAGTTGCCCATGTGTCCAGACCTGAATAGAAAGAGCTAAATCCAATACCTACTACCGGTAAGGAAAAGAGCAGAAAGCTTATTCCAGTTATACCACAACAACCAGCCATAAGTAACATTGAGAAAATACCACCGGCGGTTCCTCCACTTCCAGCCAGAGCTCCAACACCTTTACTAGTAGAACCTATTCTACAACCCATTTTCTTACCAAGTAACCAGAGGTTTGTATACGTAGATAGTATTATTGACATAGATATAATACTTATAAATGGACCCAATACAATCGCAAACGAACCTGTAAGCACTGTATACTCGTAATCATATGTTCCAGCTAATAATATGGGCATCATGTATGTTTTCTCAATCTTATCAGTTAAAGCATAATCTGGATTTTCCCAATAAGGTCCCATACTCATCAAAGCTCCAGTTTCAAAAGTCAAATAATTAAGACTTTTTAAATCAAGAAATGCGTCAAATTCATCTGTAGTTGATGTTGATACCGATATCCAAGACGCTGCCATAAAAACTCCCAGAAGACCAAAGAAGAACACAATAAACAGCGGAACAGACCGCTTCCAATGAGCAAGTGAATATTCTACACTATAACACATTCTATAAACCTGGGATATATTTTTCTCTTCCCTACTCATAGTCCTAAATTTTGCAAAATAATCACTTTTAAACTATTAGTTTTACCGGTCTAGTTAAAAATTATAAAATCATATATAATATAGATATAAAAAATAATTTAGACATCATTAAACTCAAATCATTGAGAAATACATGCTTAATATCAGGAAATAAATATGAGTAAATTTCAGAGATTGATAAACTCAAGCCTATAATAAGAGAAAAAGTTGAATATAGATCATAAAATGCTTTGGTTAAGCAGATTAGAATCAATAGATTCTAAGATTTATAATGATTCCGTACCACTAGCATGAATTATTTTAGAAAAGTAGAGAACCAGAATAATCGTAACATGTATTATGATGTGAATAATCTAGAATAATGAAGAAGAAAAATAGGAAAGATATGAGCATGGTTGATAAGGTTTATGGAAATAATGGTAAAAAGCCTTGGAGTAAGGAAAAGTATCATTCAGAATAAACTAAAAGGAAGATGAATCAAGTAAAAAATGATAGAAAACGTTCAGAAGAGCATAAAAGAAAATCAATTACTTATTGGTTGAGCAAAATAAATGTCAAACGCTAAAAAAATGAAAAAGGATTCTGATACGGGAAGAATCTAGGAGAAAGATGTAAACGATATGAAATGATATGAAATTTTCAGAAGAGTATAGAAGAAAATTATCATAGACTAAAAGTGTAGAAAGAAATCAAAAACCTAATGTTTTATCTGTTTCACACATTTAATAATATATTAGATTCAATATACTTTAAGCATGCAGATGTTCTCATTACAATATAGTCCAGCATACTTGTTTCTCTTTACATGTATTAATATAGAAAATCTGCAATAGTTTTACTATATAATTAACTCCTATTTTTGATAATTTCTCACCTATTTAATATCATCTAAGGAATGGTATAACTGAGCCTTCTACAGATTCATTTACCTTCCAATTAATTAATGGTCTTTCTCTATCTACTTTGATAAGGAAGTATTGTTTATCACCCGTGTAAATAGGCTTCTCAAAAGTTACAAAAGTCACTTTGTTACCAGATACTTCCTTTATCCAACCCTTAGACCCTTTTGATGCTATAAATTGGAAATTAGACGATATCTCAAAGGTATAAACATCTGCAGAACTACTATCCAGGTTTCTTACACGTATGATAATTATATCTCTAATTTGCTTAGCTTGAACTCTCACTTTTAACTTAGGCTCGTTTTGTTCATGTTCAACCTGATCAGGTGTTGTAGAAATAATAGCTTTTCTAACATCAAAATATACGTCAGTAGCTGTATCAAAATAAATTGTATAATCCACAAGTTCAAGTTCAAATCTAATAGTCCACACCCCATCAATAGTAAACCTTGTGTCCCTCAAAGTAAATTCAGCATTGAATTGTTTATCTTTCGTTAGTGATGCTATTGAATTAGTAAAAACTATACCGTCGGGATTAATCACAACTAGAGAAAGTTTATTGACATATCTAGTTATGTTCCCGTTAACTTGTATCACATCACCAATGACATAAGTAGTTTTATCGGTTTGTCCATAGGCCTTGTATGGTATCTCCTTGACTTCAAATGCGATGAACTCAGATGCTCCTGAATACTGAACCACCAAAATCCATGTACCAACGTGTTCTGTTTTTAAATTGATATCGAGACTAAAACTACCGTCTCGTTTTGGTGTAAAACTAATAAAAGTATATAAAGAAATTTCTGGATCAAACAATAGAATAGTTCCAGTACCACCTTTCCATGAAACTTTACCAGATAGTTCCAATATTTCATCAAATACATAAATGGATTTATCTGTAATTGCATCAATAGTTACAGATGGTTGTATGATAATTGGATAATCCTTGGCCTGCGTTGAGGTTGTATAGATTTTATCCAAGGTCTTAATGGAAAGGGCTGATATCACATGTTTAGCTCTTTCATTTGATTCAGAATACATTATATCTACTGGTTCTTTATTATTATCTACAGCATGACCAAGATTTAACGCATGACCAAATTCATGTAATGCTGTTTCATAGAAAAATTTTTCTGAAGATTCAAACACTATTTCTCTACAACAATGAATTCCCTCATTCACTTCTGCCCTTGTCTGAGTAGGAATAGTAATTTCAATGCTTCTTATGTAAAGATCCCCATAACTTTTGAGCCATGTAACACCTGCATGTCCAGCATTCTGCATATCTACGGATTGCTTTAAAATAATCACATTTATTTCGCAAGCTTTTATACCTTCCAAATCGATGAGTGTATATCTGAAATGAGGCCATGCATTCTTCCAATCTTCTATAGCCTTGATAAATAATTGTTCATACTTTGTATCAGCTCCATTATCTATACAAATAGTGAAATTAAGATATTCCCACTTAACAGGCCAAGATTGATCTATGGAGCTTGGATAGCCATATGTCTGCTGAGAAATTGACAAGGAATACAATACATTCGAAGCCAATAGAATAGTAAGACATGCCACACTTACTGTTTTACATATCATCACCATTGAAAATATAACAACAATAATTCTATCTAAGTTTTATGCATTTATTGACAAGATAAGACTTTACTACTTGATTTAGATTTAAAAGTAAGGATAAAAAGAAACGTGTTGTATGAAAGTGGACGCTAGAGAAATTTTTTACAACATACTGATAGATATGGACAAGGATAAGATAGAATCAACCATCATTTCAAAACCTTCACAGATTCCCTCAATAATAAAGGAGATATATAGAAGATGTATTAAGGTGATAGATTTCCATACAGATTCAGTAAAGTTTAGTATATACGGAGAACTTAATGAAATACTGATACACTATTTCCTAAGTATGGCTATGATACCTAGCGAACGTAAGATTAAATATCACAATGATTTAGAAATTGATCTAGTAATACCTACACTTAAGCAATTGCGAATTGATTCTACACGAGCGCTTGTAATATCCTTCGAAAAAAACCTTGACAGTAATATTATCAATATGCATATTAATAGACTGTTAAAGATACAACCCAATAAGAACAACATATGGCTCATTTTTGGTAATTACTACGAGTTACCTGATCTCTACAAAGAATTTACTGCTTTTGTGCATGACGATTTCATGAAAGAACCATTTAAACCTCTCTCTTGCATTGTTGATGAAATAAATGCATTTATTGAGAAAAATAAAATAAGAAGTTTTAAGATTTTGCCTTCAACATCCAAACTATAATAACACACTCTTAATGTATTAACTTACTAATGCCAAATTACTGAAATGTTACAATGTTATCGTCAGTCTAAAAGATCATATTAAAAAAGTTAGTTTTATTGTCTCTGTAGAACGAAATTAGATCGAATTCTTAAGTTCCAACTTCTAACTAGTTCTATTCAATCTGATCATTACTCGAAAAAACAGATCAAATAGAAGATTTAATTCTCATATATCATTAGTTCCTTCTCTTCCAGAAGTATATGCAGGTTACTTACTGCCCGGTAAACA
>PAWD01000005.1 GCA_002713325.1 Nitrososphaerota archaeon | reverse complement strand
GTACGCAAGTATGAAACTTAAAGGAATTGGCGGGGGAGCACCACAAGGGGTGAAGCCTGCGGTTCAATTGGAGTCAACGCCGGAAATCTTACCGGGGGTGACAGCAGTGTGAAGGTCAAGTCGAAGACTTTACCAGACGAGCTGAGAGGAGGTGCATGGCCGTCGCCAGCTCGTGCCGTGAGGTGTCCTGTTAAGTCAGGTAACGAGCGAGACCCCTACTTCTAGTTGCTACTATTATTCTCAGGAGTAGTAGGGCTAATTAGAAGGACTGCTGTTGTTAAAACGGAGGAAGGAGGGGGCTACGGCAGGTCAGTATGCCCCGAAACCCCCGGGCTACACGCGGGCTGCAATGATAGGTACAATGGGATCCGACATCGAAAGGTGGAGGTAATCCTCAAAACCTATCCCAGTTATGACTGAGGGCTGCAACTCGCCCTCACGAATATGGAATCCCTAGTAACCGCGTGTCACTATCGCGCGGTGAATACGTCCCTGCTCCTTGCACACACCGCCCGTCGCTTCATCCGAGTTGGGTTTACGCGAGGTGGTGCCTTTTTGGTATTATCGAACGCGAGCTCAGCAAGGAGGGAGAAGTCGTAACAAGGTGGCCGTAGGGGAACCTGCGGCCGGATCACCTCCTTTGTTTTGTACAACCGGGCGTGTAAAGAACATGTAATCATTAGGATGCAACTTTGTATGAAAGTACAAAGTGAAGGACGAAGTGGATAGTGTCTGCTATTCACGATTATCGCCATGTATAGCCGCGTAAGTTCCAGGGTTACTGGTGCAAAGACGCCATTTGGTGGATGGCTTGGCTTGAGGAGTGATGAAGGGCGTGGCAAGCTACGATAAGCGCTGGGTAGGAGCATGCAACCTTTGATCCAGCGATACCCGAATGAGAATCTTGTCCGCAAGGACACTCCTTTACATTAGTAGAGGAGGGCGAACCACCCGAAGTGAAGCATCTGAGTAGGGTGAGGAAAAGAAATCAACCGAGATTCCCCTATTAGCGGCGAGCGAAAAGGGAAGAGCCCAAACCGAATTCCTTGTAGTAATGCAAGGTAGATGTGGTGTATGCTGGTAGCTACTTTCAATAGTAACGATCCTTGACAATTAGCTGAATCATTCTGAAAAGTGTAGGCGTAGAGGGTGATACCCCCGTAAGCGGAAGTGTTGGGGATAGTGCTACTAGCTAGAGTAACTGGCCTTGACAGTGGCTGGTGAATGTGGGGGAAAATAGCCTCCAAGGCTAAATATTTCTCAAGACCGATAGCGTACTAGTACTGTGAAGGAAAGCTAAAAAGTACCCCGGAAGGGGGGTGAAAAGTGCCTGAAACCAAATGGTTACAGACGTGCACTGCCCGCAAGGAGCTTTCGTCAGATACTGTTCAGTTCAACGATTGTGCTAGGCATCCGCAAGGATGTTGATGTACTTTCAATGACTTAGCAGTCTGACATCCAAAGCTCTAGGGTGGTGCGTTCCGTCTAGAAACACGGGCCAGTGAGATTATCATCATGGCGAGCCTAAATACCCGTGGTATGAAGGCGAAGGGAAACCAAGTTCCCGCAGCATAGCAATATGTGAGGGGATGGGTCTGAAAGGGCCTTAGTCATGGTGTTAAGGCTAGAATCCGAGCGATCTAGCCCTGAGCAAGGCGAAGCTGGACGAAAGTCCGGTGGAGGCCTGAAGCCGTTCTGACGTGCAAATCGTTGGTGTGACTTGGGGTTAGGGGTCAAAAACCAATCTAGCTCGGTGATCGCTAGTTCCCACCGAATTGGATCGCAGTCCTACCTGGGCAGAGGTTGCTAGCGCTGTAGAGCACCGATAGGATGGCAAGGATCCGAAAGGATTCACCATCTCTTCGAACTCCGAAGGTACTAGCGCCTAAGAAGCCTGGAGGCGGGTTTATGTGGCGTAAGGCTCATAACCGCGAGGGGGTTAACCCAGACTGGAGTTAAGGCCCCCAAATGTTGGCTAAGTGTCAAGCCGAAGGGCGTTTTCGACCAAAGACAGCAGGAAGGTAGGCTCAGAAGCAGCCACCCTTCAAAGAGTGCGTAACAGCTCATCTGCCGAGGTCGAAAGCCCCGAAAATGGACGGGGCTAAAGCCAACTGCCGATACTCCAGACCTTTCCGATAGGAAAGCGTGGTAGGTGGGCGTGGAGGTTGGAACGAAGCTGGGTCGTGAGATCCAGTGGACCGTTCTCCATTGTAGATACTGGCGGTAGTAACAGCATAGCCGAGTGGGAAACTCGGCCACCGAAAGGGTAAGGATTTCCCGGCAATGCGTTGTCAGCCGGGAGTTAGTCGATCCTAAGAGCATCCTCAACAGAGTTGCCCGAATGGGAAACTGGTTAACATTCCAGTACCTTGATAGTGTCGTTATCATCCATTTCTGTCGCTTCAAGATAGGGTAGGTAGAACCATCGTTTTGCTTAACTTATCGAGACTTGGGGAGTGCCGTAATGGCGAGAACCTTGTCGAGAAAGGAATAGCCTTGCGTTAGTAGGGTCTTCTCGATTCTTGGAGACATTGAAAGCAGATCTGGAGAGAGATTATCAAGTTCGTACCCAGATCCGACACTGGTGCCCTGGTTTAGAAGACTAAGGTGTATCGGGAATACCGTAGGCGAGGGAACTCGGCAAATTAGCCCTGTACCTTTGGTATAAAGGGTGCCTGCAGTTTTTACGAGGAGTAGGAGCTGCAGGTCGCAGTGACTCGGGGGTCCCGACTGTTTAATAAAAACACAGGTGACCGCAAGTCCGAAAGGATTAGTATGGTCTCTGAATCCTGGCCAGTGGCGGTACCTAAAACTTGGGTTCAACCGAGCTAAGGGCCGTTTAACGCCGGGAGTAACTCTGACTCTCTTAAGGTAGCCAAATGCCTTGTCGGGTAAGTTCCGACGTGCATGAATGGATCAACGAGGGCCCCGCTGTCCCCGCCTACAGCCCGGTGAAGCCACATAACGTGGACGAACAGTCCAGGAACTTCCATCGGGGAGAGAAGACCCTGTGGAGCTTTACTGCAGCCTGTTGTTGTGATACGGTTATGGATGCAGAGTGTAGCTGGGAGCCATCGAAGTCATCCCTCCGGGGATGGTGGAGGCAAAATTGTAACACCAGCCATCTGTCGCTGTATTGCTTACCTTGCGAAAGGGACACCAGCAGGTGGGCAGTTCGGCTGGGGCGGCACCCCCTTGAAAACATATCGAGGGGGCCCAAAGGTCGGCTCAGGCGGGTTAGAACTCCGCCGGTGAGGGTAAGGCCAAAAGCCGGCCTGACTGGATCTTTAAAAGCAGGAGATTCAGGGGCGAAAGCCTGGCCTAGCGATCCATCATGTCCCCACTATTGGGGGCTGGTGGTGTCAGAAAAGTTACCCTAGGGATAACAGGCTCGTCGCGGGCGAGAGCTCCCATCGACCCCGCGGTTTGGTACCTCGATGTCGGCTCTTCCTATCCTGGTCCTGCAGCAGGGGCCAAGGGTGAGGCTGCTCGCCTATNAAAAGGGAACNTGAGCTGGGTTTAGACCGTCGTGAGACAGGTCGGTCTCTGCCTGATGGAAGCGTGGTTGCTTGAGGGGAAGCTGCCCCTAGTACGAGAGGAACAGGGCAGCGTAGCCTCTGGTGTATCGGTTGTCCGATAGGGCAAGCCGAGCAGCTAAGCTATTGAGTATAACCGCTGAACGCATCTAAGTGGGAAGCCTCTCCCGAGAAAAGGCAACCATCCTTATGGATAAGGGCTGCCAAAGAAGATGGCGTTGATAGGGTGGAGGTGTAAGCTGCAAGCTTCGGCGAGCAGTTCAGCCTGCCACTACTAACAGCCCAAAGCACCTTCTAAACCCTGGAGCGCAATGGCTATACGTGGTGAATAAATTTTTTATTTTCAATATACTAATGTAAATTGAAATTCTTGGACTAAAACAGGTGAAGTATATTCAAAAATATAATAGGATAACTAACTGGTTTAGTTTGATATTATTAAAAATAAAATAACGTTTTAGAAATAATGACTTGACTCTAATAATTTTAGTAAATATGACGAAAGATGTAAATCTTTCATTACTGAATTATAATCATGGGTTTAGATCTCAAGCCACTTGTAGAACCTATACGCATAAAATTTGAAGAGTTAACAAATAGGGTAGTAGCCATAGATGCTTACAATGCCATCTATCAATTTCTTGCGATAATAAGAGGTCAACAAGGCGAACATCTTATGGATAGTTCAGGCAAGGTTACTAGTCATTTGAGTGGATTGTTTTATCGCAGTATTAATTTCTTATCAATGGGCATAAAACCTATCTATGTTTTTGATGGTAAAGCACCATCACTGAAATATGCTGAGATAGAGAGAAGAAGACAGGTAAAACGTGTAGCTAGAGTAAAATATGAACAAGCGTTACAAGAGGGAAGATTGGAAGATGCTAGAAAATATGCCCAATTCACTTCCGTTATACAGGATTACATGATCGATGACGCAAAAATGTTACTCGATTCGTTGGGTATACCGCATATAGATGCGCCGTCTGAAGGCGAGGCTACAGCAGCCAACTTAACAATTAATGGTACAGCATACACTTCTGCAAGCCAGGACTTTGACTCATTATTATTTGGAGCAAATCGTTTGGTCAGAAATCTAACTGTCAGTGGAAGGCGAAAACTTCCAAATAAACAGATATACATAAACGTTGAACCAGAAATTATCACTCTTGATCAAACTTTACAAACTCTTAGAATAAGTAAGGAACAGTTTGTTGATATAGGAATCCTTATTGGGACAGATTTCAACCCAGATGGATTCACTGGTATAGGACCAAAAAAAGCACTTAAGATGATCAAGGAACATGGTAAATTGGAAGAGATAACAGATGTGAAGGAAAAATTGAACGAAATAGAATATGAAAAGATACGTGATGTATTTCTGCAACCAAACGTTGTGAACATTGAGAATCCTGAGTTCAGAGATCCTGACAATAATGAGATCATACAATTTCTATGCAAGGAAAGAAATTTTTCCGTGGATAGGGTAAGCTCTGCATTACAGAAAATGAAAAAAGTCAGTAATTCGCGCAGTCAGACACTGGAACAGTGGTTCAGTTAACACCAACGTTCTGCCTTTTCATCTCGCTCTTCTTTTCAGCGTTGAAACGTTCTAGCACATAATCTTTGAGGTCTACAAACTTGATCGCTTTTGCAAGGTTTGGATGCACGCTTTCTATCGCATGATACATCTCTTGTGCAACCTTTCTGTAATCTGGATGTCCCTGGGGAGCAGTTCTCAACTCTATCAAATGACATGCTTCCCTCAAATTCATCTTCATGAAGTAGGGGTAGCGATATGCAAAGTTTACAACATATTGTGCTTCATGTGGATGCTTTATGTAGATCTGTTCATGTATTTCACGAGTCTTATACATACAATCATCAAAATCCTTTCTTATTCCAATATCTACTATTTCTTTTGGCGTATCATATCCATGCTTTGTAATTAACAATTGTCTTTCAAGTGTAAGTACTCTATGTCTATGAAAATCTCTGAACATCCCAAAATTTGTAACTAAGTCGAATGTATAATCAACAACTTCAAATGCTCTGCCAGGTCTATGTCTCCTGTTAGTTCTATACATTGTATAAGCATCAATTATCTCTTTTCTTTCTTCTTTAGACATTGATTTAGTAATTTTTTTTATCTGTGCAAGAGAATTACCTTCTGCCCGTTCATATAAAATTGCCATTACAGTTCTTATCTCAGCACTCTCATTATCTTCATACTCTAGTAAAGAGACTGATTCTACTTGTTGTAAATATATATTTTTTAGATATTTCTTCGCAAGAGATCTTATTGTATCTTCAGTCTTGTTGAAGTATTCCTGTAACGCTTTTCCATACTTATCATTTACTCGTCTTACGAACGACGGTATAACTAAATTCAATTCACCATACAACATCTTCGCAATATCCCTTTCTTCCTGCATTTTTGAACCATACAGATTTGATAAAAGATATTCAAATGCTCTCCCATTGCCGGTTATTCCCACGTTTGTAAGTGTGGACGCTGGTAATAATGATCGCAATATATCAAGTGCCTTTGCCCTAGTGGTAGCATTGTAGATCTTTTTTGCAGAATCAATATCATTCTGGTTTCTAAGTTTTCCAAAAATTATCTCGATTCTAGATTCACTATCCATGAACTTCATAGAATCTATAGACTCCTTTTCCTGAACGTACTTTATCATAGAATCTAGATGTTTATGATATGTATCAAAATCAAGTTCACATGCTTCTATGTATTTATCAGCAGATTCTGAATTCATTATAATAGGTTCTCTATAATATTTGTACTTACCATTCACTTTTTGGTCGAATGCAACATACCTTGTTGACTTTTCCAGGTATGATAGCCCAATTCTTCTATCCTCGATAGTTTGTGTAGCAATATTGGATATATTTTCAATTGCTATTTGTGCTTCGCCAAGCTCCGCAACAGAATCATCTCCATACTCTAATAAAACTCTGACATAGAACTCTTCACCGCGGTTAGGATTTTTCACGAATTCATCTAGAAATATCCTTCTCATGCTCTTATTGGTTCTACTGTACCTAGACATGAGAGCACCTCTATCAACCTGTCTTGGCGTTATAATAGCAAAGACTGACTTATCAGCATTGGAAAAGTGTTCCCTAAGAATTTCTTTCTCTTCCTCATTAAATTCTTCCATAATAAAGTCTATTTATAGAGATATAATACTAAATTTAAGACTTTTGTGATTCTCATTATTTTCACATAAAAATTTATTATTAATTATTATAAAGTAAACTTATGTCTGAAGGTTTCAAACCAGTAAAGCTTTATGAAGAAAATTTACGGTTGAAGATTACAAAAGGAAGTATGGATGGAAGGAAGTTAAGGGAGTTAAGAAAAAATGCATTAAAAGATATGAAGTTTTGGGAAGAACAGGCAAATTCGTTAACATGGTTCAAAGGATGGAATAATATTCTTGAATGGAATCCTCCATTTGCAAGGTGGTTTGTTGACGGTCTGATCAATGCATCATATAATATCTTAGACAAGCATATGGAGACCAATGTTAAGAATAAAATAGCTATACTATGGGAGGGAGAGAACGAGGAACGTAGGAAGTTAACGTATAATGATCTGTATATACAGGTCAACAAATTTGCTAATGGTTTGAAAAAGTTGGGAATCGGCAAGGGTGATAGAATTACCATCTATTTACCTATGATTCCAGAACTTCCAATTGCAATGCTAGCATCTGCAAGGCTTGGAGCGATACATTCTATAATATTTTCAGGTTTTAGTGCGCAATCAATAGCTGACAGGATTAATAATTCTCAATCAAAAGTAGTAATAACTGCAGATGGTGGTTATAGAAGGGGTAAAGTAATTAAACTTAAGGAAATTGTTGACGATGCTATACGATCATGTGATAGTATAAAAAACGTTATCACATTTAACAGGACCAATATTGATACTCCTATAAATTCCATCGATAAAAAGTGGGATGATATTGTTAATAACGCAGATGATTATTGTGAACCAGAGAATGTAGAGAGTAACCATCCTTTATTTATACTCTATACATCAGGTACTACAGGAAAACCAAAAGGAGTTGTACATGGTACTGGTGGATATCTAACATATGCTTATTCCACTACAAAATGGATCTTCGATATCAAACCTAACGATGTTTACTGGTGTACAGCAGATATAGGATGGGTTACTGGGCATACATATATTGTATATGGACCAATGTTGCATGGCGCAACTACAATTATGTACGAGGGTGCACCTGATTATCCAAAAGTAGACAGATTTTGGAGTATAATTGAGAAATATAAGGTTAGTATTCTATACACAACTCCTACAGCTCTACGAATGTTCATGCGTTTTGGTAATCAATATCCAGAATCTCATGATTTGAGCTCACTCCGTTTACTTGGAACTGTTGGTGAGCCTATCAATCCTAAAGTATGGCAATGGTACTACAAAATAATCGGAAATGAAAGATGTCCAATTGTAGATACTTGGTGGCAGACAGAAACTGGAGCAGCAATGATCAGTGGTGTACCTGGTATTGAATTAGTACCAATGAAGCCTGGTTCAGCAACTTTCCCAATGCCGGGTATAGATGCTGTTATCTTTGATGAAGAAGGTAAAGAAGTTCCTCCAAACACTAAAGGTTATTTAGCAATAAGAAAACCTTGGCCAGGTATGTTGCTTACGTTATGGAATGATGATGAAAAATACAGACAAGTATATTGGTCAAGGTTTCCAAATATGTATTACCCTGGTGATTATGCGTTGATAGATGATGATGGTTATCTATGGTTGTTGGGTCGTGCAGACGATGTTTTGAAAGTTGCCGGTCACAGGATTGGAACTGCGGAGCTTGAAAGTGCACTCGTTTCCCACGAGTCAGTTGCAGAAGCTGCTGTTGGAAGCAAGCCACATGACATAAAGGGAGAATCAATAATAGCATTTTTGGTTTTGCGCGAAGGTTATACTTCAAATGAAGAGTTGAAGAATGTTATTGTTGATCATATGCGAAATGTAGTTGGACCAATAGCTACTCCTGAAGAGATCTATTTTGTAAATAAATTACCGAAAACTAGAAGTGGGAAGATAATGCGTAGATTACTAAGAGCTGTTGTAAACGAATCACCGATTGGTGACATAACAACTATGGAAGATAGTACTGCTATTGATGAAGTTAAGAAGGCATACGATGATCTCAAGAAGACAATTCGTTAGGTAAAAAGTTAAGAAGACATCATTATAGAATTTTCACTTATTCCATATTTTTTCACAAAACCAGAATTAACTTCCAATACATATTTAGCTGTTTCATCAGGTTTGTATGTGCATAGTGATATATGTGCTTCATCAATACATGGTTCGGCACCTTCTACTACATATACTACCTTACCATCTTCATTTAACCATATTATATCAATATTGAACTTCATGTTCATCATCCAGAACTGATATTTACGCTCTTCCTCAAATACAAATAACATCCCGTGTTTGTCTGGTAAACCTTCTCTGAACATCAAACCTTTAGTTATTTTTTTATTATCATCAGCAATCTCGACAGTTATTCTTATATCACTAATTGTAATTTCACGTGTTTCATATTCTGATTGTGTCTGATCAGTTTGTGTTAGTTGTGTCTGATCAGTTTGTGTTAGTTGTGTCTGATCAGTTTGTGTTATTACCGGCACAATTGCAACTATAATTGTGATTGCAGCTATAATTGACATTACAAAGATCATCTTTCGTTTCATATTATTAGTTTCAAGGTATGTAATAAAATTATTTGTGTTGTGAGATCATATAATAAATAAGAATTATAGCTTATTTCTGTGTAAGAATCAAAAACATATGAATATAATATCTTTGCAAGAATTGTATTTTGTTATTCAGATTAAAGAACGAATATGTAATCTTGTTAATTATTTTACAATTATATATGATTACATATACCACTTACCAACATTATGAATGAGCATGGAGTACAATGGATTGTTGAATTTACTATTAAAGAGAGTAAACTAGATGATTTTAAGAGTATCACTCAAGAAATTACAAAGCTCGTAAAACTAAATGAATCTGGTGCCAAGAGTTATCAGTGGTTCTTTAGTGATGATGAAACGAAATGTATTATAACTGAATGGTACTTAGACCAAGAAGCAGCATTAGCTCACTTGAACGGTGAGGGAGTAATAAAATTACTTCCTAAACTTTTGGAGATAGCTGATATAACTAGATTAGAAATTTATGGTAATCCAGGCGAAGAGGCGAAAACAAGATTGGAAAAATTAGGCGCCAAAAGTTTTCATTTTTTTACCGGTTTTACACGTTGTATCAATAAAACCACGAAGAATATTATATAATAAAGATAATTAAGGTATTAACGCAATAGCCTTAGTAACTGATTCTGAGACATTTCTTTATTACACAATACTGGTAATTATCATCTTGAAAGAAGTTAATCTTTTAATAATGGTATGAAATTAATCTAGACGACGTACCCAAAGAACCCTGGAAAACTGAGAAAAACCAAGATAATATGCACCATAGGTCATTTTTCAGCATCAGCAAGTATGATAGAAAAACTGGCAAAAGCTGGAATGGATTGTGCTAGGTTGAACTTTTCACATGGAACACATGCTGAACATTTACGTGTTATTAATCTGATTAGAAAGGTATCTACCAAAATTGGTAAAGAAATTGCTATAATGCAGGATCTACCTGGTTCTAAGTTAAGAGTAGGGAAGTTAGAAAAAGGCTCAGTCTATCTCAAGAGGAGTTCCTTCTTATCATTAACTACAGAAGATATTGTTGGTAATGAAAAGAGAATTCCTGTTGGGTATGATGATCTGCCAAGATATGTCGATAATGGAACTACAATATTTTTGTCGGATGGTTCAATAAGATTAATAGTTTTAGATAAGAATAATATTGAAATAAAATGCAAGTGTGAAATTGGAGGCGAATTGTTACCAGGAAAGGGTGTGAACATTCCACAGCTTAAGCATGATTTTAAAACATTTACAAGCCTAGATAAGGAACATCTAGAATTCGGTCTAAAAAATGACGTGGATCTGATCGCAGTATCTTTTGTTAGAAAAGCCAGTGATATTGAATATGTACGAAAATTAGTGAATAAAAGTAATGATTGTTCAATTATAGCAAAAATAGAGAAGAAAGAGGCAGTGGATAATATGGAAAGTATCATTGAGGTATCTGATGCAGTAATGGTTGCACGAGGAGATTTGGGAGTAGAAAAATCATTAGAACAAGTACCGATGATACAAAAGTCAATAATATCACATTGTAACAATAAAGCTATACCTGTAATCGTAGCAACCCAGATGCTAGAGTCGATGATAAATAATTCTACACCCACAAGGGCAGAAGTTACAGATATAGCAACTGCAATATTAGATGGTACAGATTCTGTAATGCTTTCTGATGCAACTGCAGTAGGAAAGTATCCGGTAGAATGTGTTCAAATGCTTCATAGAGTATCATTGACTGCAGAAGAAAAGATTGCAAGTTATACTAGGTATACTACAAATAGTGGTTCGATACACAAAGATATCAGAGATGTGGTATGTGAGGCTGCAAATCAAATCTCTCTTGACATAGGTGCGAAGCTACTTATATCTCCGACAAATTCTAAAGAAATGGCACCAAAGATCTCTAGATTCAGACCAAAGGCTCCCATAATAGCATTAACAGATAATCAAAAAACAATTAGGAAATTGAAGATTAGTTGGGGAGTATATCCAATTCAGACAAATAAAGAAGATAATTTAACCAACCTTCTTGAAACTTCAATTAAAAGATTAACTGAGGAAAATCTTATCAAGCGTGGTGACAGGGCTGTGATAATTTGTGATAATATAGATTTATCAAAACAGATGGGTGAGCTCTTGTTTGTGATAGAGGCTAGATGATGTTTGTATTATGATATAATCATTATTCAATCACCCATATATCATGAGGTAATTTATATTCGGTTATCTGAATAATCATTGTATAATCTTTAATTATGTATGATTTTGTTTCAGTGAGATTGAAACTATACGCTAGTTGTTCATGTTTAATATCAAAACCTGTCTAATAGCAGATAAATAGACTATACTATTAAAGCGTAAACTTTATCCGGTAATTCTTAGCAATCCCGACTTTACAGACGTAAATGGTTCTGGTATGTCCATACTTCGCCAAATAAATATCTCAACCACAAAGTCTCCACTCTCTTCTCCTAACCAGAAGATCACAGGTTTTATTGTATGATTTTGTTGCAGTGGTATGTGTTCAAACCAGCTTATGAATATTGGAAAGTTTTCTTCGTCCTTTATCTGAATTATATATGCAAATGTTATTTCATCGGACAGCATATTAACGATCTCTGATTTCACTCCGACCATCTGTCCTGAATTTGATGTTGATATTTTATTTCCTTTCTGATCAATGAATATTGGTTCTGAAGTAGTGAAATTAGGTATTATATCTGGAAATCCATTAGTAACAGAAAATGTAGACTTTCTAAATGACCAGTCTGAATCAGCATCATTATCTATTCCATTTGGAAATCTTTGCCATGTATGATTATCATCAGCGGTATCACTCAGTATTGGAGTCCTATCAGCTTCCACAGAATCAGGATTCAATAATACTATTGATTCATTTTTATAATCTAGAGATAAAGTTGGAATAGATACAACTAAGTAATTTCTGGGTTCTATAACTAACCCATCAGGTATAGTTTCGGTTCTTTGAGATGCAGAACTTTTTATTAACCAGCCGCTAAGATCTACTAATTTGTTATCGTTATTATATATCTCAATCCATTGAGTTTCTTCATTCAATTCTGATGGATTAAATTCTATTTCATTTATCTTAATAGAATTTGTTACAGCATAGGATTCAAGTATTGACATATAAATAATAACTGAGGATAGTATTATGACAAATAACAAATTTGATCCATTCATTTAATCTAAATAAATTCATATATGCATATATCTCTATCCATACATGACTTTCAGATTATAAATAACTAATTAATTGAGTAAATCTCCTTTAGGTTGTGAAAATTATGTTGTATACACTTTCAAATATTAATTAGGATAAAATTGTACTATCTAAATGGTCTTGTTTTCTACAAAGCATTTAAATTTTAAAAGTGTTTTATATAGTATAAGATTGTAACTTGATCATGAATACTATCATGAACATATTTTGATTATTTACCAAGAATTTTATTTAGCATGTAAATAGAGTTTCTATGGGTAAATTATTTGGAACAAACGGTATACGCGGAGTTTTTGGAAGTGAACTAACACTTGATCTAGCTCTAGATGTTTCCTATGCACTTGCAACATATTTTCATGATAAACCTATCCTTTTAGGTTATGACGGTAGACATTCAAGTCCTATAATATCCAAAGTTGTATGTGCTGGTATGAATGCCTTAGGGGTGGATGTTGCCAATGCCGGTCTTATTCCTACACCATGTTTACAGTTTTGTGTGAAAACACTTGGTTACAAGGGCGGTGTGATGATAACAGCTTCACACAATCCTCCAGAATACAATGGGATAAAGGTCATGGCACATGATGGTGTAGAATTATGCAGGGAAGAAGAGCTAAAGGTAGAAGAGATCTATTTCAACAAAAATTTCAAAAATTTAACTAATAAAATTGGTAGTGTCACTCATGAAAATAGAGCGGTAGAATCATACATCAACGGTATAAAATTACTGGTAAATACTGATCTGATAAGATCAAAAAAACTTGCAGTCGTTTTAGATCTTGGAAATGGCGCACAAATAGTAACTGCCCCTAAACTTATGGAGGAACTTGGATGTAAGGTAATAATTATAAATTCACAAATAGATGGTTCATTTCCAGGCAGGGGGTCTGAGCCAACACCAGATAATCTAGATCTACTTCGTCATACTGTTGAAGAAAATTCTGCTGATCTGGGTATTGCATATGATGGTGATGGTGATAGAACTATCTTTTGTGATGAAAAGAGTAATGTTTATGGCGGAGACAAATCTGGTGCAATACTTACGGAACATGTTTTATCCAATAATGGAAACGCTAAAGTTGTAACACCTATAAATTCTTCAATGTTGATAGATATCGTATCAAGTAAGTACAATTCTACAGTAACAAGAACGAAGGTTGGGAGTGTAGAAGTATCGAGGGAGATGTTAAAAAACGATGCTTTGATTGGACTGGAAGAGAATGGAGGTTTCATGTATGGTAAGCATATTGCTGTTAGAGATGGAGCGATTACAAGTGCATTAATGCTTGAATTAATTACAAACAAGGCAAAACTGTTATCACAAATAATGTCAGAGTTACCAAAATTCTATCAGTATAAAACAAAGTTTACGTGTACTAAAGAGCAATCGGGTAAAGTGNTTGAACATTTGATAAAGCATAGAAGAGGTAAAGTTGAAACTTTAGACGGTGTTAAGATATGGATCAAAGATTCTTCATGGGTTATGGTAAGACAAAGCGGTACAGAGCCAGTGATGCGATTGTATGCGGAAGCCAGTGATAGCAAATTACTAAGTGAAATCGTTGAAAATTATAGTAGGCAGATAAAAGAATTGGTGAGCGAGTTAGAAAAATAACAGTTAGATATTTAGCTGTGTGTATGATGATTAAAGGTAATTATCATCCTGTAGAAGATATTTTGAAGAAATTATATGTTAAATGGAATATAATGATACATATGTTGATTTTGTGTGAAAAGATAAAGATTGAACATAAATATAAAATGTAGTTTAATATGGTTTTTACCAAAAAATTAAACAAATGATAGACAAGACAGAGTTAAATTAATTAACATTTATTTTCTATTCATCCTCATATTTTCCACACACATATCCTGAAACTCAAGAGAACTACCTATTAGTTCATGATAGTTCTAAAAAATTAGTTTTTTTATATGTTACAATTCAAAATTGTAGAATTCTGTATGACTGATGTAAAATTCAGTGAATAAGTATTTTGTTGAAATATTATCAACAGGAGTCATCATTAAAAAGGGGTCACACTTTAAGTAGAAGTGAATAGGAAGGGTTTTGAACATTATTTTTTCTATGTGATTGAGAAGATAATAGATATGTTGACAAGATAATTATTGCGTCAGGCGTTTATAGTTGAAGTGTACAGGGAATTTATATGGAAAAGAATACATTAACTTGTTTATAGACTATGCTGCCGAAGTAGTATAGAAATTTGAGTTAATGGAAGGAAAAGAAGAAAGGCTTGCGTCTATTGCGCATTTAACAACGTTTTTAAAATACCTAATAATTATTGTATGCGATAGAAATGATCCCAAATTCACTATGGGTGATAGAAAAATGAGCAAGCCATATTACGTTAAATTCGAGACTCCAACGGATCTGGTAAATGCAATCTATGAGGCTGTTAGGGTAGCCAAGGAGAACGGTAAGGTCAGAAAAGGTACAAATGAAAGTACAAAAGCAATAGAGCGAGGCATAAGTAAACTCGTTGTTATCGCAGAAGATGTGGAGCCTCCAGAAGTTGTAGCACATTTACCAATATTATGCGAAGAACGCAATAGTCCATACATATACATCCCAAGCAAACAGCAATTGGGTCAGGCTTTGGGTATAGATGTTCCTTCTGCTGCTGCTTGTATAATAGATGCAGGGGAGGCACAGCATATTCTTGAACAGATCATAAATACAATTGCAGAATTAAAGAAGGTAAAGAAGGAGTAGTCTGCTATGAGCAAGACTGAAGAGAAGGTAACACCTGCAGAAGTAATTCAGATCGTTGGTAGAACTGGAATTGCTGGTGAAGTAATACAGGTCAGAGTTAAAGTATTGGAAGGTAAAGACAAGGGTAGGATTTTAACACGTAATGTAAAAGGTTCTGTTCGACAAGATGATATATTAATGCTCAGAGAAACAGAGAGAGAAGCTAGGAAGATCAAGTGATATTAATGAATTTAACAGCTAAGAATTGCAGTTTTTGTGATGGGCAATTAAAGCTCGGAACTGGTACTATGCTTATTAAGAATGACGGTAGTTTACTTTACTTTTGTTCCAATAAATGCAGAAAGAACATGTTGAAGCTTGGAAGGGATTCAAGGAAGTTTAAATGGACCAGAAAATATGTTAAAGGCGGAATAAAGAAGAGTCGTTAATAGTCGAATAAACATTAATTATTTTCAAACCAGATTCAGAAAAAAATTTGGCCGAAGTACTACAAAGATTCTAAAAACTAATCTATTTTGAAAATCAGTAATTAGCTATGAATATAATAAAATTAAAACTTTTTTTACACAGGAATAAGATCGTCACTTAACTTACTTCCTTGGTTACATTTGGTATGATAGTGGTTATGATAGAGGATTGTAGCGCAAACAAGGTAATAACAATAATTGTCGTTACTAGACCCAATAAAGTTACACTTTGAACAATCAGAAAAGATTTTAGAATGAGTATAACACAAATCGCTATACATAGTTCAGGTATACATGAAAGCTTCATAAACGAGTCAAAAGTTATCTTTAATTGAAGTGAATGCGTGTTGCAACTTAGACAACCTGTTGTTGCAGTATTAGGTCATGTAGATTCTGGAAAGACTTCTTTACTGGATAAGATACGTGGTACTGCTGTTCAGGTAAGGGAAGTAGGAAGTATTACACAGCATATAGGTGCTAGTTTCTTTCCCATTGAAACAATAAAGCAGGTATGCGGTACCCTTTTGGAGAAGTCAAATACAGAGATCAAGATTCCTGGTTTGCTTGTTATTGACACTCCCGGACATGAAGTCTTTGCAAACCTGCGAATGCGTGGAGGATCAGCTGCTGATATTGCTATTCTAGTGCTTGATGTTATGAAAGGTTTTGAAGCACAAACACATGAGAGTCTAGAAATTCTGAAGAATAGGAAGGTACCGTTTATAGTTGCTTTAAACAAAATAGATATGATACCTGGCTGGAAAAATAATAATACCACGTCTATAACACAATCCATAAAACAACAGCAAACCGTTATTGCTGATGATCTGGATCAACGGTTATACACAGTAGTAGGTACATTATCAATGCTTGGTTTTAATTCTGAGGCATTTTATCGTGTTAAGGATTTTACAAAAGAGATCGTTATAGTACCAGTAAGTGCAAAAACTGGAGAAGGCATTCCAGAATTACTTACAATGCTGGTAGGTATTACACAGAGATTCATGCAGACTAAACTAGAAGTACGAGAAAACTCTGCGAGGGGCATTGTGTTGGAAGTTAATGAAGAAGTAGGTCTGGGTTCAACAATAAATGTCATACTTTTAGATGGTACGATCAGGCAGGGAAACACCATAGTGTTAGCAAAGCGTAATGACATTGTAACAGCGAAGGCAAAGGTTTTGCTTCTTCCAAAACCTCTTGATGAGATGAGGGATCCACGGGACAAATTCGTACAAGTAGAGGAAGTTTCTGCAGCGGCAGGTATAAAGATAGCATCTGGAGATCTTGATGGAGTACTTGCAGGCAGTCCTGTATATGTAGCACATAATGAAAGTGAGATTGCAAACCTGAAGGACTTGATAGAGTCTGAGATCAAGAGTATAGTTATTAACACAGATAAAACAGGCGTTGTAATAAAGTGTGATACATTAGGTTCACTTGAGGCTGTAACAGAGATGTTAAAGAAGGAAGGAGTATCAATAAGAATAGCTGATATAGGCCCAGTAACAAGGAGGGATATAGTTGAAGCAAGTGCAGTTAAAGAGAAGGATCGATATCTTGGTGTGATCATATCCTTTAATGTTCGTATGTTCGATAACGCAGAAACAGAGGCACGTGATCGATCGGTAAAGATATTCAATGAACAGATAATCTACAATTTGGTTAAGGGTTATACTGATTGGGTATCTTATGAAAAGGAACGTGAGGAAAGTACAATATTCAATGAATTGATAACACCATGTAAGTTTGTATTTCTAAAAGGTTTTGTTTTCAGGAGAAATGATCCAGCAATTTTTGGTGTGGAGATCAAATCTGGTAGACTAAAACAGAAAAGTAATATAATGAATAAGATTGGTAAGACTGTCGGTATAGTGCATAAGATACAAGATAAGGGTAAGAGTATTGATGAAGCGAAAAAAGATATGCAGGTAGCTGTGTCGATGAACGAACCCTCTATTGGCAGACATATCAATGAAGGTGATATGTTATACACACTTCCACCAAATGAACATGTTAAATTGTTGGTGAATAGATTCAAGTATAGATTAAATGAAGCTGAAGTGAAAACACTTGACGAAACACTTGAAATAAAGCGAAAAACTAACCCATTGTATGGGTATTAAAAATTAGTAATGTTTTTTGATCAAGTTTTCAAGTCCAGGTTCTCCTACTGCACCCATAGCTCTATCGACTTCCTTACCATTATTGAATACTATGAAAGTAGGTATTGAATAGACATCATATCTTGTAGCAACACTCTGGTTTTCATCAACATTCAATCTCGCAAATGCTATCTTATTACCATATATTTTTGCCAGTTTGTCAAATATAGGAAGCATGAACTTACAGGGACCACACCAAGAAGCCCAAAAGTCAACAACTACAGGTTTACTTCCTGTAATTATACCGTCAAAATTCTTCTCGCTCAGTTCTAATATTTTCTCTGCGAGATTACTCATTTGTTCCATCTTTTTCTTTATTATCTTTTCCAATTCAGGATCGTCCATAAAATATTTCATAATAGAATTAACTATTAAAGATTTTCAAAGATCTAGCAAGAATCGTAACTTTACTTTGTTATCACTCTCTATATCTATTTCCATCATATGATAGGTCACACCTTTAATTTCAACTTTATAGTTGTGTTTCTCAAGATCCAAATGCTCACCTCTTACAATAGCTTTCAACTCTAAGCCATCTCTGGATTCAAAACCTCTTGAAATGGATACCCTGAAGTACGATAATGCTTGTTTATCAACAAGTAACTTTAACATCACTGAATCTAACCAATTGAAGAGTAAACTTTCCAGATCATGACCTTCTATACTTATTTGTTCTTCTTTTACTGAGTTAACATTATCTACACTTATCATTGTATCAACTACCGCTCTTGCTGCAAATTCAAATGCTTCTTCTGTTGTATTACCATATGCTTCTATGTAAGCATCTGTCATATGATCTAGGAATTGGTAACCCATAACATCTTACAGTATTCATGCCATATTAAATCCACGCATTTGTAAACTTGATATATGTTATTTAATAAAATTAGAATGTGATAACTATACAATGTGTGGACATAAACGATCTAAAACCAGATCTTGCAGCCTATTTATCAGAAAAATTACCTGCGGTTCCTGTTATAAGAACAAATGACATAGTTTTAGACCCATTAACTAGAGAGAGTGAAATAAGTATAGATGATGTATGTACCTATATAGAGACATTCCTTACACGTGAAAATATTAATGATTGTATATTAAGTGTTGATGGTGACAAAATTCTAGTTAATACAACTTCTGAACGTAAAATAAATGTAATAAGACCAGATTTTGGTTTATTAGCATGTCCCCATTGCGGCTTGGTTACACCATATAAAGAAGAGATGGATGTCCACATAAGGATTCATTACTTATTCTAGGGTACCAATACAGCTCTACCTTCTATCTTACTTGTTTTCAGCTTTGTAAGTACTTCGTTTGCATCGTTTAAATGATACTTTTCACAAACAACTTCTATATGACCATCAGCAGCCAGAGTAAGAACTTCTTTCATATCTTTCCTAGATCCAATAACGCTGCCCTTGATCACTTTTTCATCTACAAACATAAATTCATCACCTATAGATCCAAAAACACCCATAACAATTGTGCCTCCCTTCTTAACAGATTTTATAGCCTGACTTATTGCATCCTTTGCAGGTGCAAAGATTATAACAGAATCCACAGATCCTATATTTTTCATCGATTGTGCAACATCTTCTTCTACTGGAGATATCACTACATCAGCACCAAGTTTGGTTGCTAGATTAAGATGCATTTTACTTCTTGTAATAGCAATAACTTTTGCACCATATAGCTTTGCCATTTGTAACGCAAGATGACCTACACCACCAATTCCAAACACTGCAACTGTTTTCCCTGGTGATAGTTCTGCACGTTTTACAGCTCTATATGCAGTCACACCAGGACAGAAAAGAGGCGCTGCATGTAAATCATCTATACCATCGGGAATTTTATATGCAAAATCTGATGGAATTTTTAGATATTCCGCATAGCCACCATCTTCTGTATCACCAGTTATTTGTCTAGTATCACATAGATGTTCCCTTCCAGTTAGACAATAATCACAATACTTACATGCATTGTACAATGGTTGTATTCCTATTCTTTCACCTTTACCAAATGTTCTAACATCACCCCCTACTGATTCAACGATACCAACTACTTCATGTCCAGGAATAATTGGAAGTTTAGGAGGTATACCATATTTTAACCAGTCACCCTCAATCAAATGTAAATTGGATCTACATACTCCACATGCAGTTATCTTCACAAGAACTTCATTCTTGTCTAGTGACGGTATGTTCACATCAGTAAGTTTTAGTGGTTTGTTCTCAATGGATGTTATTTGATTCAATACCATCGCTTTCATTGATTATTATCTCCAGGACCAACTATTTTAAAGTAAATATTCGGGATCTTGTAAAACTTTTTTGTTTTATCGTATTAGCAGTACTGAGTGAAGTTATCCCTAGATATAACATTGATAAGCCTTGATTCTTTGTTCAATCTCATCATCTTTAAATTTCTGATGATTGTGAAATTTTTCAATTTAACGGTTAGATTCAAGCAACACGAGTAAATATAACTAAATTTAATGTAAATCTTTTAATGTATATAGAATGAAGTTATACTATATTGAAGTTCAAACTTCCTAGGGGAATGCGAGATCTAGAATCCAAAGAATATCAGATGATTGGACTAGTAAAACAAAAATTCTTCGATGTTGCAGAACTTTTTGGTTTTAATTTAATGGAACCGTCACCCATTGAATTACTTTCAACACTGGAAGCAAAGGGCGGTCTTGCAATAGGACAAGAAATTTATGGTTTCAAAGACAAGGGAAATAGAGATATTGCTTTACGTTTCGATCTTACAGTAGGTCTAACAAGGTATGCCATGTCAAGACGTGATATGCGATTACCCATCAAACTTGCATCATTTGGTAGCATGTTCAGATATGATGAACCTCAGATGGGTCGATATAGATGGTTTCATCAGTGGGATACGGAGATCTACGATTCCTTTAATATAGAATCTGATGCGGAAGTAATAGAATTTACTGTTATGTACCTAGAATCTCTTGGGATCGATACTCTGATTGATATCTGTGATCGTGAGCTATTGGAAGATTTTATACGTACTAAATTGGATGTTAACGATAATACTATTTTGTTTGAGATGTTGAGAGCTGTTGATAAAGTTCCTAAAAAAGGTATCAAAGTCGTTCTGAAAGAATACTCAGATAAAGGCTTCGACATAAATAAGTTGGAGAAACTATTAGACCTTTCAACGTTAAAGGGAGATATTGACAAAGTTTTCTCTGATGATCGTGTTAAAAACCTGAATAAAATTGATAAATTAAACGATGTCATAGATTCTCTCAAGGCAAGGGGAGTGAAAAATACTAGGATAAATATGAGCGTGGTAAGAGGTTTAGATTATTATTCTAGCATAGTGTTTGAAGTATTTGATAAGTCTGGTGAAATGGGCGCATTGGTAGGCGGAGGAAGATACGATATGCTTACATCTACTTTTGGTAGATCCGATATAGGAGCAACTGGCGCAGCTGGAGGAATTGAAAGGATAGTTTCTACTTTATTAAAAAAAGGACCCATAGTTTGTAGTCCATCCCACAAATCTGTCTATGTAGCATATACACATGAGGATCTTAAACAAAATGCAATTAACATGGTATCATTTTTACGAAAGAGTAGCATAATATCAGAGTTTGATATGAGTAATCGTTCTCTGAAGAAGCAGCTTGAAGAGGCATCTAAGGGGGGATATATATTCACAGTTATACTTGCCCCTGAAGAATTATTTAGGAAAGAGTTGATAGTACGAAATATGGAAAACGGTTCTGAATTTAAAGTGAAACTTGACGATTTCAATAAAGATCCAAAGGCAACGTTAGAATCTTAAACTTTGAATACTCTGCTTAACATTATTAATTCAGGACCAGTAGTTAAAGTGCCAACCACTACGGATTTTGAATTAGCAATAACACCAGATGCCACGAATGGAACACCACCATTAACGGTAACAGCTTCCACATCTACTTCTAAACTTTCCTTAATAATATTCATCTCCTGTTCGCTTGTCTTAGGATACACAGCAGCACCTAATTTGGTACTTACTACAAGTGCTCCCATCTGATGATATGTATCAATACTCATATGTTCTACAGGTACTCCGAGTACATCCTGTATTTGTTTTAACGATTCTTTAGGCACTATAGGTGATGCTAGTCCAGCCTTATCATTGGCAACTATTAGATTTCCTAGTGCAGTAGGTTTCATTTGTGTTCTTTCAACAGTCATATCCGTAGCCTTCTTCAGTTCCTGTATCTCGTAATCTTCAGTTATCTTTGGCACAAGTATACCATTATTGTTCATTACAGACAAAGGACCAAGTAGCCTTGTCTGTGCTATAGAAGTACGTATACATTGAACGTTTAAAAAAGATTGAAGTTTCTCTGCTTTTGAATCGGCAAAGCCCTTTGGTATAAAAAGAAAATTATCATTAGCTTTTAAAAATATACCTATATTTGGACTTCTATAAACGTCATATCTGTATATACCCATGAACTGATATATCTTTACTGAAAAAGAATATGAACTTATCTTGCTTTAATATCCATATAATTTATATATCATACCTGTAATATAATACAAAGGAATAAGATATGCCAATAGATCCAGATTTTCCAAGAAATCATAAAGTACTTGGTAAAGTTCAACATGCAGACGGTGAGCATTTTTACTTTGCTTGGGGTCCAGGTAAGGCTGCAGAAGCAACAGAGGACGAAAATGTTAAAGCCGCATATGAAGCAAGGGGTGAAAAGTTAGAACCTTTGGGCGTTCATGGTACAATGGTTGCTGTGGACTGGGATTCGTGTGTAGCAGATGGCGCATGCCTTGAATCATGCCCTGTTCAAGTGTTCCAGTGGTACAGAACTGAGAAAGATATACCAGCAAAAGATGTTATTAACGAAACATGGACAGGAAGTGGAGAAACTGCGAAGGATGATAAAAAGGATTACACTGACAAGGCTCAGGTTGTTCGTGAATATGATTGCATATGGTGTATGGCATGTGTATCAGTTTGTCCACCACAGGCTATAGTTGTAGATCAGTCAAATTTGGAGTTTCATGAAAAGGCAGCAGGTACTTTCTCCGAAGCATTAAGCAAGAGTGCACAACCACCTCCACACGGCGATCACAAACAATCACCATTCTAGACCACATAAAATATATATATATTTTTTTTTTTTAATTATACATCAAAAATCCGAACCATATTTTTTATATCAAATATTATTATTTGGTTCGGTAGGTTTAGGGCTAACATTTTTTCATCGGGAAAATCGAATTTTAAAACATGTATTAACGTACCAGATTTTTTTGTTTTAATAGTTTTTCTACTAGTTGTGGATAGTTCCTTTTTCTCAATCATTATATTTGGATTAAATAAAGCGTCAAACGTGTGAAAGTAAGTACTTCCCCACAAGTTGAAAGAATATTCTACCTTGTAATATGGTATAGATATCTTAGGATAGTTAAGATTATTTGCATAATGTAGTACTTCACCTTCAGAATAAAACCTACTATGAAATTCATCTACGAAAGGAATTTTCGTATAAACGGTATGTCTGCTACACTTTCTATCACATATCATAGAATATTTGTCGAACTCCTGATCTGGAATAGTTGAGAATCCATACTTGTGATTGTCGTACACGCTTATCCTCCTGTTAATAACAAAATGCTGTTCTGATTCTAAAAGCCGTCTTACATTCTCAACAAACTGATTCTCGTTACATTCGTAAAATGGCAATCAATCCAGCGCCCCAATGATCTTGTTTATTGTATTTGTGGAACCACAGATAGTGATGACTGGGTCTTTAGGATAAACGTCACCGATCTCCTCAGACACACTAACGCGTTCTTCGTGACGTATAAACAGTTTCTTACTCCAGAATTTTCCATCGCTTACCGTTGTAGTAGTATCGAATATGGAAAAGCCCATCTCTAGGAGGCTGGTGTGAACTCTATCACTAGGTATCCATACTGCAATAGACTTTACATTAAGCTTCTTCATTTTCATCTACTAATTCACAGTTCCAATATAAAAATTGGTTGTAATACATTATATGAAGTAAGTTAATACAACATGCTCATCAAAGTTTATCTTTCATTATTTTTACAAAAAGTTATGTGTTCTACAGCTGTTATGTATGGTGATGCCCTTGCAAGGTATGGTTTTGGAGATTCGCATCCAATGGGTTCAGATAGACTTTATGCATTTTGGTCCAAGTTTTGTATGGAGGAACTTGATAAAGTACAAAACGTTATGATAGAAGAACCTGTTATGACCAACGAGGATACGTTACTAAACTTTCATTCTAAAACATATATAGAGTTCGTGAAAAAAGCATCGATATTTGGAAAGGGGTTCCTTGATTATGGAGATACACCTGCCTTCAAGGGAGTTTTTGAAGCTAGTAGTTTCGTAGTTGGTTCTACGCTGAAGGCGCTTGATATGGTTATGAATAAGAAAGTTGTTCATGCTTTCAATCCAATAGGTGGACTTCATCATGCTAGGAGAGAATTTGCTGGAGGATTTTGTGTATTCAATGATATAGGCGTTGCTATAACAGTAGCTAGAAATAATTATAATATAAAGAAAATAGCTTATATTGATATAGACGCACATCACGGAGATGGAGTTTTTTATGAATTCAATAAGGATCCAGATATATTCATAGTTGATGTGCATGAAGATGGTAGATATCTATATCCTGGAACTGGTTTTGAGTATGAAACTGGAGAAGATGGTGCAGAAGGTACGAAACTGAATCTGCCTATGCAACCATTAGCAAATGATAGTGATTTCATAAACACATTCAAGCGTGCAGAAGAGTTCCTTAATGATGCTAAACCTGAACTAATCATTCTGCAGTGCGGAGGTGATGGTATAAAAGGGGACCCAATAGCACATCTGCAGTTTAGCGAGAATGTACACAAATACGCTACAAATGTCCTTCATAAGTTAGCACATAAGCATTGTAGTGGTAGGATAGTAGCTCTAGGTGGCGGAGGTTACAACAGAAATAACATATCTACTGCATGGGTAGAAGTTATAAATGTATTAGCACGATAATACACATCTAATATATTGCATCTTTTTCTTATATTAGGTGCGCAGGAGTGGCAGAGTGGCCGAATGCGCGGATTCTCCAAAAGAGAAGCGCACGCCTTGAGTCCACAAAAAGGTAGCCCGTGAGCCGCAAGGCTCTCAGGAGTTCAAATCTCCTCTCCTGCGCTTTCATGTTAATTTATTACACTTGATTTGACAATCTTAATATGTATAATAACTCCAATTTGTTTATTATTGCTAATCATTGTCATTTCTTGAATATTTATATAATTTTTAGTTGGAATTACTGAACATGAGGAAAGGAAATATGTATGTAATTATTGGTATTGTTATAATTACTATTGGCGTTACAGCATTCTTTATGTTGACTCAAGATCAGACTCAAGATCAGACTCAAGATCAGAGTGAAATTTCTAGTCCACAGGTTACACCACAAATTCCAAAACAAACAAATGAATCTTCTGATAAGATCAAGATAACTGTTAGTTTTGATACTTGGGCTGAAAAATCTGTGACATTCATGGACTCTAATGGCCATATCCCCAAAGTGATGATTTCTCAAAATTGGGCTAATGGTGATGCTCTACTGGCTTGTAGCATGATAGTAGAGGATCCAACTATTCTAGATGTGACGGAAGAGTTCGATCTAAACTGGTGTAGAGAGTTTCTCAAAGTCCATATGATTCTCTAATTTTCACTGAAAAGAACTTTCTCCCGTAATTCTTAAAAACCTATGCTTACTACTTTATGTATGATACCAAAGGATGACGCAAACCAGATAATCGAGATGCTTGCTCAGGGCTTAGCAAACATTCAGCTAAAGGATGACCAGAGTGATGATCACGTCTTATTGGATCTAAGTAATGATATACAGTCAGAGAGTAGTAGTGAAAAGTATTATACGATAGGACCCTTGATAATAAGTAATAATGCTGAGAAGGCAAATAGGCTGAGACAACAATTAAGAGAGGTTATCTATAAAGAACTCAATATCAAACAGTAGTAGAAAAAAATACACACATCAAGCTTTGAACATGCTTTCAGTATTGGAAATTAAAGATTAGTTTAGCATAAAATGTGTATTCTCACGAAGTAATGAAAGCTTACAGTGAAACAGGAAACTAATATCATTATTATAACATTATTTCTGATTTTTACTATAGTCTATAATTGAATATTGGTAATTATAAGCCCATGACATTATAATTACTTCATCTATAAATACATGTATTTTTATTCCATTGTTCTTATTCCATGATATGGATCTGCTAAATTACTTGCAAAAAGCTTTTGATGTGTATGGAGTAAGCGGTGAAACCAAGAAGAAGTTTGTAGACTGGTATGTAAAGTCAGAAAATCAATATGCATCACTAGAAAGGGTCATATACGAAGCTTCTATAGATGATCGTAAGATCAGACGATTATTTGATGAACTCGTTAATGCTAAGGTAATGGAAGAAAACATTGATGAAAACACTAGAACTCCAGTACCTGAAATTTTTGAACATCCAGATCATGGTACTATAAATACTCCTGGTTATCGTTTCGAAAGTAAATATTTTGAGATCTTAAGAAATCAGGAAACGTTGGCAAAGATTTTACAATAATTTACAATAATTTACAATGATGTATTGATATATTCTATAGTTAAATGTTCTAAACATTATCTATAACAATTAAGAATTCATAGTAAAAGTAAGGTATTATGGATTGTCGTAACGTTTCTATAATAAGAAATAAATTTTCCAACTTACTAAGTATTATTTAGAGAAAAATGATAAATAATAAGTATTAATCATTCAAAAATATCATCATATCTGGACTATTATTTTGTTCTCTGATAGTACACCAATAAATTGTTAGGATACTATAGTATAACACTTAGGTTGGTTAACCAATCTAGAAGCACCCAACCCAAGCGTTACGAGAGAATAAACGGAAATGAACAATCTTAAACCTTTATAGAAAAAATATAGAATGGGGTTTTGTAGCTACCCAATCGCTTACCCAATAGTTGCTTCTCAAAACATAACATGTTGTCATTTTTGCCAAATTGGTAAGTAATATTTGGGAACTAGATAAAAATAAAACAGATTTTGTGTGAATCAATGAGTTATAGTGCAGAAGATAAATCTAAAGTATGATTTTTTGATTTTGACCTGTCCTTAATTCTATATACGTCCTTTTCTAGTCTTTCTTTGGCAAATCTGAAATATTCTTTTACAATCTCAAATCCTAGGTATCTTCTATCTAACATTTTACTAATCACCGCGACTTGTCCAGAACCTAAAAATGGATCTAAAATAACATCTTCTTTTTCACTTGAATACAACAAGATCTTTTTTATCAACTCAGCAGGTAATTTTGTAGGAGTTTTCTGGTCACCAGTCCAATATTCTCTCTTTATATACCATACATCTTCTTTGTCTTCATAATGTAAACTTCTTCCCTTATCGGTTTTCTCGTCCTTTCTAAATCTTGCATAAGGTAAGAATTTTCTCTTATTATTGTTCTTACAAGCATAGAGACAATGATAGTGAGATGTTACATATTTTTTTTCTGTTATAACACCAAACTGATATTTCCATATTATATGATTAACTGTTACGAAACCAACTTCATCAATAGCATTTAAGATATCTTTCAGGTTATTCCATCCAGAAAATACATACATACTTCCCGATTCTTTCAAACTTCTAAAGCATTCTTTCATCCAGTTCACTGTGAATTCATAGTATCTTTCCTTAGGAATTTCATTATAACCCTCTAAAACCCTTGATGCCATTCTATTATAGTTACTCTTTTTTGCCTTGAATTCTATAGCAAAAGGAGGATCTGTTATAACAAGGTCTATTGTATTAACAGGAATTAATTTCATACCTTCAATACAATTCCTATTGTAGATTTTGTTGAATTCTATTATCTTCATACGTAACTATATTGTAAATAATGTTCTATAATGATTTTCTGGTTAAAAAAGAATAACCTAAACAGAGTTATTATTACTTATCTGGTACAATTTGTTTATTTCTCAACTATATACTCTTTTACTTCTATGCCGAAATGTCTTCCTGTAGAACTCTTTACATGTACGAGTATGCTATTACCTTTCTTTACATCAGTAACGGGAATAAGTTTACCTTTACCTCCAACAAACCGTATAGTCTCTGCATTCTGCACGATTATACTTCCTATCTCATTATCAACCGAGGCCTTGATCATACGCATGGGTCTAGTTTCAACCTTTGACCTTCCAACGGTAACTCTCCTAGCCTTACCTTTTGTATCTATAGCTAAAACCTCATCACCAGCCTCAANTTCAGATAGATATTTAGTGTTACCATCGGGGGTTGGTGTATAACAATGAACGGCACCGGCATTTATTCTGAACGGTCTTGGAGATGTGAATGCAGAACCTACTGATTCATTATGTATAAGGAAAATAAAGTTAGATCTACTCCCGATCAACATTCCTTCACCCTTGTTAAGTATCGAAGCTGTATCAACACATACCCTCTCTCCAATACCAACATCCTTTATCTCTACAACTTTGGCAAGTTTTAACGGAAATTCTTTACTACCAAGATATACAATTGATTTCTTTATTGCCGATATGTTAGATGTATTTAGAATCACACCATCAACACCTAGTTGTAAAACACTGAACATGGTTCTTACCTCATCTGTACTGCTTGCCATGGTATACACTTTGGTTTTGGTTCCCTGAAGCTTTGCAATTATATTTTCCAAGGGAATGATCTTCCAGGTCTTGGCATCAACAATAACAAAATCAGCACCATTGTAAGTTGCTTGCAGTATAGTATCTTCGTCTTTTTTATCTCTAATATTAATATAAAATCCCACAAACTTTCCACTCTTCTTTATCTTTTTGATCTCATTCAGATCTTTACACACTATAGAATCTGCATCAATAGATGTATGTATAATATTGAAGCCATTTCTTAGCTTCCCTATGGTTTTTGGATCTGCATAGATGGTATTTATGCCCTCTTGCTTCAATTGTGAAAGGAATGAATCTATAGATTTATTTGAAACATTAGGACTTACTATCAACTCTTTACTTTTTATCAATTTCACACAGAGCCTCCTTCACACTCGCCTTTTCAAAAATCACCTTTGCAAGTGCCCTACACATATCTGGCGGATTTCTATGTTGGAAGATGTTTCTGCCAAAAGTAACTCCTATGGAGCCTACTTCCATGGCTCCATATGTCATTTCCAAAACCTCCTCATCAGTTTTTGCTTTAGGACCACCAGCAATAACAATTGGAACAGGACATCCTTTTATCACACGTTTGAACGAATCGGGGTCTCCAGTATAAACAGTTTTAACAATATCAGCACCTATCTCTGCACCTACTCTCGCTGTATGCGCAACAATTTCTGGATCATGGGGATTCTTGATATTTTCTCCTCTAGGGTACATCATGGCTATGAAGGGCATATGCCATTCATCACACTGTTCAGCTACCTGTCCTAACTTGATCAACATTTCCGGTTCTTCCTTTGCACCTATGTTGATGTGTACAGAAACACCATCAGCTCCCAATCTAATAGCTTCAGATACAGTTCCCGTGACAACTTTTTTGTTAGGTGCAGGTCCCAAACTTGTGCTACCGGAAACATGAACAATTATTCCAACAGTAGTTGGTTTAGTCATGCTCTTTACAATACCCTTATTCACTAGAACGGATGTCAAACCAGCATTTTCACATTGATAGATCATACTGTGTACATTCTCAATACCTTGTATAGGACCATTACTAATACCGTGATCCATGGGTATGCATAACATCTTTCCGTTTCTTAATATCCTACTAAGTCTAATCTCTTTTCCAAATACCATATACATAAGAAAATCAGCATCCCATTTAAAAGTATGACCGAAAATTACTTTCATATATTGAAATAAATCAAATATTAAGCAGAGAGAAAGGACACGATCATCTAGAAACAGGGTAACTGATTGATAGTTGAACCATGAGAAGATAATAAAATAATTAATGAAATAATTCTGATACGACCAGTATAAAATCACTAGAGATGGAATTCCAGAGTATGAATTCAAGATATTGTAATTGTTTCGAAATATATTAAAACAGTATTACTTATTGAAATCCATGCGGTTATGTAAAATAGTTCAGGTCGGTTTTGGTAGTTTGGGAAAGGAGATCTTTGTGGCGTTACAAAATAGAAAAAATTTTAAACTTGTTAGTGTTATCGATATTGACAAAAACAAGATAGGAAAGGACGCTGGTATTCTGGCTGTTAACAAGCGATCTGGTATTAAAGTTGTAAGCCATATCAGCACAGTAAAATCAAAACCGGATGTCGCTATACATACAACAATATCTTCTATTAATGATGCCTTCGATCAGATATCCGAACTCCTAAAGCATCGCATAAATGTTATATCTTCATGCGAACAACTCGTTTATCCCTATGGATCCAATACAAGTATGGCCAAGAGGCTTGATATACTTGCAAAAAAACACAAGGTTAGCATTATTGGAGTTGGTATTAATCCAGGATTCATGATGGACTCACTAGTTCTTATGCTAACTAGTCTATGTAGTAAAATAGATTGCATAAGGGTAGAACGTGTAGTTGATATTTTGAACAGAAGAGAGACACTACAGAAAAAAATGTGTTTAGGTTTCACTTTGGAACAATTCGAGAAAATAAAAACAAAAAATAATGTTGGACATGTGGGATTGCAAGAATCAGCAAGAATGATCTGTGATAAATTGAATGTAAGAATGACAACATTTGCTATAACTATAAAACCGGTTATTACAAAGCACGTGTTCCAGTCATCTAGTATTACTTTAGAACCAGGACAGGTAGCCGGTATGGAGCATACATTAGTAGTGAAAAAATTAAAATCAAAGTTTCTCGAAATGAAACTCAATATGTTTGCCGGAGCTAGAGAGTTTGATCTTGTGAAGATCGAGGGTATACCTACGATATGTGTTAGTACTAATGGGATAAATGGTGACCAAGCTACAGTTGCATTGTTATTGAATTATATCCCAATAATACTGGGAGCAGAACCAGGGTTACATACTGTCAACGATCTACATATACCAAGTGCATCTTTATAATACTGATGAATGTTTTAATTGATGGATGAATGTTACACATCTATCACTTATTTTTTGATTTTTTCTTTTCACGTTATATTACTATATCTACCTAATTTTATAATAGCGGTACCGATTCTTAGACTTGACGATTCAGTATACACTACTTTTGACAATATGATTATAACTTTAACTGATTCCATACTTAATACCAACAGCGAAATCATAGAGTCTATTCAGGTTATAGTTTCTAATTCAGTAACATCAGAAAAAGTTACACTTCACGAAACAGATACAAATACGGGAATCTTCCAGAAAGATATTCGGTTAACTCCTGATCCATCCAGATATGTTGGAGATATACAAGTACGCAGGGATGATAGTATAATAGTATCGTATAATGTAGATGCAGAAAACCTGATCACCGAGACCGCATTAATAAAGTATCATGAAGCTGTGGTTTCTTTCGATAGTACTTCGTACAAGTTTACTTATACATCTAAGATATAGGTCACGGATCGTGACGCAAGTATCAACCCTACAGTACCAGATGTTGTAAAAGTAAATGTGTGGTCCGATACTGATACAAATGGACTCTCGTTATCTTTGATGGAAACCGATGTAAATAATGGAATCTTTGAAGAAAATTTACTATTTACCATTATCGATATAAGTTCTGGTAACAAATTGAAATTATCAGACGGTGATACCGCAAGCATATCTTATCTTGATAACACCTTACTAACACCAGTAAATCTTTCTACCAATGGCATAAATACATTTGAGATAAAAAATATAGTTGCTATCGCTACTATATTTGATAGATATATATCATCAACAGAGAGAACATCTGTAATAGAACCAATACTCGTTAACTCGTTTGGAGAGAGAATTTCACAAGCATTTAAGGATGAGCAGTTGTTTATACAGTCAGAAATAACAAATTCGCAAATGAAGAAACAGACTTTTTCATATATAGTACAGGTAAAGGATTCAGAAGGAATAATCATATCATTATCATGGATTACTTCAGAACTTCTTCCCGAAGAATCTCTCCTAGTAGCACGGTCATGGTTCCCATTAACGGCTGGAAGTTATTTTATAGAGATTTTTGTGTGGGATAAATTAACAGATGNAACATCATTATCACCTACAAGAACAATGGACGTTCAGGTTCTGGAGTAGATATATAGAATATAACTTTCGTTCATAATCATTTCAGAGGACCATTCCATTGTCGCGGTATACTTTCTTAATAAAATACGAAAGCAATAATCCCACAATGAAGATGAATACTATCACGGCAAAAATTTCTTATACCTAATTTTAATTGTTGAAGCTTTTCACAATTAATGTGTATGCTCTATTTGCTAACTGAGTGCTAGTTATTCTTAAATCAGGTGTAAAGACGATGATCTTACAATCTACAACTATTGGGAAATGCGTATATTTTGATGATATGAACAGTAGTATATACAATCATTAATAGTCAAAAATCAGACTATTGTCTAATATTAATTAAATCAATGGGGTCGGCCGGATTTGAACCGGCGACCTCGAGCGCCCAAGGCTCGAAGCATACCATGCTGACCTTCATCAATAAGTGTTCTTTTGATGAATCTAGCCCACGACCCCATTTCACTTGATATTGCTGGGATGATTGTTGTGTATTTATAACTTTTTTTAAGAAAAGTAAGATGGTTTTTAATGCATATATAATCCAGATTTGATCCTAGAAAAATGTTATATTATAATATTATACTGAACCTTGGTTATAATATATCAGAATAATTTCAAATCAATAACTACAATATATTTATGAATGGGTTTATCCTCATTTGGTATATTTATTACATGATAATTTTTTGTAAAAAATTTGGAAATATTGAAAAAATCATATTAATATGAGTGATTAAATAGCTATTACTTATGATTTATTAATATGAATCTATTTAGGAGATTCTTAATTATTTCACTAGTAATAACCTTGATAATCTCGTTACCTACATTAAAGATGGACATTTATGCCCAGGAAGAACCTCTGACTCTTTTATCGTTCAAAGGAATGTACAGCGTTGATATGATCGTTAACTTGGACGGTAATGTTAATGCATCTTTTACCGAAGGTGATGACGTATCAATAAAGGTAACTAACCCTAACGTACAGATATATGAAAATAACATAGTAAAGCTAGACGAAGGAGGTTTGTACGCATTTACCTTCAAACTTGAAGGAGCACAAGCATCTGTGCTAGGAGTTCATATGGTTGAAGCTATATACAAGAATTTCAAAGTAAATACGATCTTTGAGGTTAAAGGGAAACCAACGCTTACAATAAGTGTTGATAAATCGACGTATAATATTGGTGATATTGTAACCATTACAGGTAAGGTAACTCCTCGTCTTCAGGAGCAAATTGAAATCAAGATTTATGGTTTTAACAATATTATCTGGAAATTCGTACCAGTAAGTGCTCAAAGGATCACTTTTGATGGAATATTTACTGTTGAAGCTGGTGAATTAATGGGTAAAAATATCAAAGGGGGAAAATATATGATAGAAGCTTCCTATGCAGATGGACTAGCTAAATCTTCATTAGAATTCAATGTACAGATATCTAACCAAGTAGCAATTGGAAATCTTATGCTTATAAATCAGTTAGGGAAAGCTTTGGATGAGATCTTTATTGGTCAGCAAGTGCTTATACAAGCAGAGGTGAAAAACAATCTTGATGAGAAACAGCAATTTGCCTTTCTAGTGTTAATAAAAGATACAGATGGAATTACTGACTCCTTATCATGGATAACTGGTTCTCTACCAATAAGTGAAACACTCAATGTGGCTCAATCATGGATTCCAGAAAAAGTGGGAAATTTTACTGCAGAAGTGTTTTTGTGGGAGAGTATCTCTAACCCAACTCCACTTAGTAATAAAGTACCAAAAATCATTCTACTTGTAAAAGTCTAAGTGATTACATACATATTGCTGCGAGTATATCGTTAACATTTATACTTATAGAACATATATTATAATATTATTCAGTTTCTTGAAGAAAGTTATTTCATAATCAGATGGAATGTGTTATAGCACCTTCTGACGCTGATCCTACTAGAGAAGCATATTTTGCCATAACACCACGAGAATATCTAGACCTTATAGGTTTCCACTTTTTTAATCTAGTTTTCATTTCCTTCTTTGATATTCTTAGGTCTAGTCTGCCTTTATCCACATCTATACTAATTACGTCACCATTCCTTAACAATCCAATTGGTCCTCCAACAGCAGCTTCTGGAGCAACGTGTCCTATCATAAGCCCTCTAGTAGCTCCTGAAAATCTACCATCAGTAATTAATGCTACCTTATCTCCAAGACCATGACCAACAATTGCCGCTGTTACTGCAAGCATCTCTCGCATTCCTGGACCACCTTTCGGTCCTTCAAATCTGATGACCACTACATCACCTTCAACTATTTTGCCTTTTGATATAGCATCGAATGCACTCTCTTCACAGTTGAAGACTATAGCTCTTCCTTCGAATATTAGATTTTGAACAGATGCCATCTTTACTACGGCACCATCTGGTGCTAATGAACCTCTAAGAATTTTTAATGTACCATTTTTATGAATTGGTGATTCAATCGCTTTTATTATATTCTGATTTTCATCGTTATTAAAGTAAAAAGTATTAAGATTTTGTTTCAACGTTTTACCAGTTACTGTAACAACATTCTCATTCAATAATCCCTTTGTTAAAAGTTTGTTCATAAGCAAAGGCACACCTCCAATCTTATCCAGATCAAACATAACATAGGATCCTCCAGGTCGCATATCAGCAATATGTGGTGTTTTCTTTCTTATTCGCTCAAAGTCATTAAGAGTAAGTTTTACTCTGGCTTCTTTGGCTATTGCAAGTAAATGTAAAACAGCATTGGTTGATCCACCGATTGCATTTAGTACAATTATTGCATTTTCAAAAGATTCGTATGTCATTATATCTCTAGGTCTTATGTTATTTTCTAGAAGGTTCATTACAGTTTTACCACTATCAAAACAGACATCTAATCTCCTATTATCTTCTGCAGGAGGTGAAGCGCTTCCTGGAATAGCTATACCCAATGCTTCACTTATTGAAGCCATTGTATTCGCTGTATACATACCAGCACATGAACCAGCACCTGGACAGGCATAATTTTCAATATTCTTCAATTGCTCTAAAGTTATTTGTTCACTAGCATATGATCCTACAGCTTCAAATGCATCCTGTATAGTTAGATTTTTACCTTCATAAACTCCCGGCATGATCGTACCTCCATAAACGAACACTGATGGAATATTCAACCGTGCCATACTCATCATTGTACCTGGCAAGCTCTTGTCGCAGCCAGCAATACCCACAAGTCCATCGTATTGATGAGCATACACCATTAATTCTATAGAATCTGCTATGAC
This sequence comes from Nitrososphaerota archaeon, assembly GCA_002713325.1. Taxonomy (GTDB): domain Archaea; phylum Thermoproteota; class Nitrososphaeria; order Nitrososphaerales; family UBA213; genus UBA213. The sequence goes on along the minus strand of PAWD01000005.1, from coordinate 2,561 downwards.
CTCTCTGCTTACTAGAGATGCTTTCATTCCTTCATGCCCCATGGAAATACCATCACTAACTGCAATTGTGGTAAATTCTCTTGGTGTGCCTTCGGCAGATATTACACCTTCCTTGGTTCTTGCTGCAAGCCTTCCTAAATGAATATTACATGGAGTAGATTCATTACATGTGTTTGATACACCGATTATTGGTTTGTTTAGATCTTCATCAGTAAGACCCATTGCTTTGTACATTGCTCTATGAGGAGCTCGTTCAGGTCCTTCCACCACCTTTCTACTTGGAAGAGAAACTTTCTTACTCATTATCAGATTTACAACTTGCTTCTACATAAATTTAAGTTTGTTATTTTTTATAGAATGACATTAGATTTAGCTTATTCAAATATAGACTAATAGAATCCTATATTTATTATATTCTATACATAACTACCTCGAATTTTCTATTGGTCAAATTTTATATGGTAATTCTCATAACGTTTAATAGTTATTTATAAGATATTCAACTTGAAACACCCCTGAAGACTGACAATTTTCCAACCAGGGTACTTATAGCTACTGTCCTAGGAAAACCTTATTACAAAATTATTAGTTCATTGAAATCATTAGGTTTGCAATTTGATTCAGTTTCTCCAGAAGAAGCATCTCTAATCAATTCACAACTAGTAATTACTACAAAACAGGAAAGTAGTTTGGTGGGTAGGAAAAATATACTCTTGGATAGTGAATTTGACGACGAGCCTGCATTAGTACGTGTAAAGATCCTACGTAGTCTGATGGGATTATATCAGGATGATCAGCTCGTGATAGGCGTTGATCCAGGTAAGAGAATAGGCATAGCAGTATTTTATTTACAGAAGGAGATAGAGAGTCGAGTATTGACTTCGATGCAGAAGAGTGTGGAATTGATTACTATGCTGATCGAAGGTATAACATCCAGAAAGAAGATAATAAGAATAGGATATGGCGATCCAACAATGGCCAGACAGATTGCCACCAGATTGTATGGTAAGTTCAAGGACAATATAACGATTGAATTTGTTAATGAATATGGTACATCAAGTGTACGTGTCACAGATACTAATAGAAGAGGTATACGTGATAAGATATCAGCAAGAGCAATATCGTTAAGAAAAGGCAAGCCATTTAGACCTATTTTATCTATTTCGTAACTAGTGATATATGATAATCCCTTCTCATGTTGTGAGAAATTCCTATTGTACTTAACATTATCGTGTCAAATTCATCTTCATAGGATGTCTTGACTGTGATCTTTCCAGAAGTTATTCTAGTTATGATGCCGAATCCCTTAACATCGGAGCCAATTCCAAGCCCCACAAACATATCCTTCAGAATATCTAATGATGATAAAGTATTTTGTATATCTATTAAATTATTATTTAAAATACTAAGATCATAAACCTTATTCATGAATACAAATTTTTTTTCTTTCACTTCAAAGATCCGTTTTCTGTCATCTAGAAATTTAGCATACTGTGCAAGTCTCCGTTTCTCCCTTTCTATTCGTGTTTTTGTAATACCGCTAGGAGCCCTAACACGTATGATTTGAAATTTATCAAATTTTTCTGAAATGTCACCAATGGTAATAATCAGATCTGGTTTGATCATTTCTGCAAGCCTTAATTTGTAATCTATACCTCGTTCCTCAACATAACCATCTGTATTGATCACGCATATATCAGTTCTTACAGCTACTTTATCTAAAATCTGCCGGATATTATCTATGACTATATTTTCTATACCCATTGGTGATATGGAACCGATAAAACCATAATATTCAGCATTAATGTCTCTTAGATCTAAAAACTGTTTTCTAATCAAACTTGCACCTATACATCCTGGTGGAGCAAGATCACCCTGTCCAACATCACTATCAATTATTCCAACCTTCAAACTATTTGCATTAGTGATGTTAGAAAGGTAAGTTGTAAGTGTAGATTTACCCGTATCTATACCACCAACAATCATTATACGCCTTGGTCTTTCCTGGATCCTATCAACAACCTTTTTCCATATTGATATACCTAGAGTGTCATCTTTAACTATCTTATAGTTACCATTCCCATAGATTCTAATCTTCACCTTCGAGAAACCATTCACTTCAAAGGGAAGGATCTTACCAGCCCTTACGGTAACTTCATTATTGTTATCTTTACCTAAAATGCATAAGTTCCCTTCACACCGCACTAATGCTGGACCCTTTACCAAAAGTATATGTCCTTGGATAAGGTTTACGAGATGGTGTTGTATAGACATACATATTTATGCCCTTAATAATCAAATTTTCTATCATTCATTACAAATATATATGTATAATATTTATTAAAAATAACGTTTTAATCTAGAAATTATTTAATAATGCTTAAATATATTTCTTGTATATCATCAATTAAGGAAAAAGATTCTTGGAGATTAGAAATCATGACTTGTAAAGGATTATGTGGTAGATATAGAGCACAGAAGCCAGTAGGTGTGGGTAGATATGCAAATGGACAGAAACGGTGCCAAATATGTGAGATTTTCATAAAATGGGATGGATTATG
>PAWD01000004.1 GCA_002713325.1 Nitrososphaerota archaeon | reverse complement strand
TGTTCAGGATAGGTAAACCCTGAATGTGGAACTAAAGTGTTCAGGATAGGTAAACCCTGAATGTGGAACTAAAGTGTTCAGGATAGGTAAAAAGTAATCTCTATATCCTTACTTTTTATAGCAAAATAATATATGTGATACACTAGAAGAAATTGTACATGGAACAATCTGCCTATGAAAACCTGCTTAAACGTCTAAAGAATAAAACCATAAACCAAGACAAAAAGAGTATGTCTAGAATAGAAATGCCAACTCCAGACATAGTATGGGTAGGTAACAAAACGATTTTCAGGAATTTTACAGATTTTGCCAAAGTTATGCGAAGGGATCCTGAAAAGATTCTATTATACCTAGCTAAAGAATTCGGTTCTGCTACTTATATTGCAAATGAAAAAGGTATCTTTGTAGGTAAGAAGGATCCGTCTAAATTTATGGCGTTGTTCGAGAGATATATGAAGGATTATGTTGTATGCCCTGCATGTAGTAGTACTGATACCAATATTGAACGTGTGAATAGATTGAGTTATATCATATGTGAAGCATGCGGTGCCAAATTAGCTTTAAAGGGAATTTTTGCATGAATAACATGTTTGTTTCACGCAAGATAAACTATCAAGGTTCTATGATGGTTAACATATGCGATCAAGAATTAGTTGGAACTAAGGTTAGAGAGGAAAGCTTACAGTCAATATAACTAAAGATTATTTTGGGAAACATCCAGTTAGCGAAGATGAAGTTATAGATCTGCTTAGTACCTGTTCTGTTGCAAACTTAGTAGGAAAAAGATAGTTAATAAAGCTGTGAGAATGAAACTTGCTTCCAATCTAAGCGTGAGAATGATCTCAGATACCCCCTTCCTAATGATATTTAAATTCTAGCATGATTGCTGAATGTATTAAGTGATTATTAATAAATTTAGGAATTTTTAATGAATTTGATCTTGTATGAAATATGAAGTATGAAATATGAAGTATGAAATATTAAATAACCAACATATGTGAAGAACATGATGAACGTTTCATTTAATTTTGTGGTTTATTCGAAGGTGAACCTATTGTGATTGATGAAGGTGAACCTATTGTGATTGATGAAGATAATATACCCAAGAGGGTAATGATGAAGGTTACGCATAATCTAACCAAAATTGAAAAGGAACAGAGAATATTGAGAAGGCATGAATCTGACCGTGAAGTCTTTGAAGAAGTATTTGACAAATCTACTTTGATGATTCTTTACCATATAATGAATACAGGTATTTTCAGTATCCTTAATGGAGTTGTTGCAAGTGGTAAGGAATCTAGAGTGTATTGGGGTGTCACTGATAAAAATAAAAATGTCGCCGTAAAGATTTACCTTATTACTTGTGTTGAATTCAAGAATAGATTACAGTATATTGTAGATGATCCACGGTTCAATAGTGTTAAGAAAGGTATGAGAAACATAGTTAAATTATGGGCTAGAAAGGAATTCAAGAATCTCAGGACAGCCTATAATGCAGAAATTCCCGTACCAAAACCCATATACGTAAAAGATAACGTACTTGTGACACAATTCATTGGAGAAGATGGTGTCCATGCACCTACACTGAATGTATGTGAGGTTTCACAGAAATATTACACTGAGATTCTTGAGATAATATCAAAGCTCTACAAAGCCAAACTGGTTCACGCAGATCTTTCAGAGTATAACATATTCCTTCATAACAACAAGATAATGTTGTTCGATTTTGGTTCTGCTGTTCACATAGCACATCCAAATGCAGAACAGTTCCTTATACGCGATATATCAAACATAAACAGGTTCTTTAATAAAAAAGGATTTGATGTATATGAATTGAAAAGGGCAATGGAGATGGTGAAGAAAGATTGAGTTTTATGCATAATGTGAAGATTCCAAGGGATCGTGTAGGTGTGCTTATTGGTAAGAAAGGAAAGGTCAAGGATAAGATCGAGAAATCCTGTGGAGTAAAGCTAGAGATAGATAGTGAGGGTGGAGATGTTATGATCAGTAATGCTACCAATATAGAAGAAATGTCACCATTTAAAGCCGTAGAAATTGTTACTGCGATAGCTAAAGGATTTTCACCGAATAGAGCAGATAGACTACTACATGAAGAAGTGACGTTACATGTCCAGGATCTTAAGGAATTTACTAGTAAATCAAATAATGCGTTAGAAAGAATAAAAGGTAGGATAATTGGATTAGATGGTAAAGCAAGAAAAGTTATGGAGGAACTAAGTGGTGCATACATATCCGTGTATGGTCACTCAGTTGCGATGATTGGTAATTCTGAAGAAATCAGGCTTGTAAATGAGGCTGTCACTATGCTTGCTAAGGGTAGTACGCATAAATCAGTCTATAATATATTACAGGCAGCAAGGAGACGTGCTAAATTGGAACGTTTAAAACTATGGGAGGACAATGGATATGAATCAAGAAACTTTTAGTGAGATATCGGCGATTGAGTTCAGATATTATTTTGCTAATTGCCAAACGAGACAAGATATTCTTGACAAACTGAAGTGCTTTTATAAGAAAATCAATGAAGTGAGAGAACATGACTGCTGAAACGCGTTTTACTGAAATAAGTCCATCTGAATTTTTCTATAGGAATAGGGATCTTGCTGGTTTCAGTAATCCATCTAGGGCTCTTTATATGACCGTAAGGGAGCTCGTGGAAAATTCGTTAGATGCTTGTGATTATAATAAAATATTACCACATGTAACAATCTCGATCAAGCCTATAGAAAAGGATACTGCAGATCCGCAACAGTACGTTGTTACTGTAACCGATAATGGGCCAGGGATAGCTCCAGATTACGTACCAATGGCATTTGGTAAAGTTCTATATGGTACAAATTTTACGCTCAAACAAGCAAGAGGAATGTTTGGCCTTGGTGCTACGATGGCCATCCTGTATGGACAGATTACTGCAAATAAACCCGTCGTCGTAAATACAACACAAAATAACAAAATGTATGAATACATACTACAGCTTGATATTCAACGTAATAGACCCTTAATACTTAGCAAAACAAAAATGAATACAAATGGTTTCAAGGGTTTATCGTTAAGTATAACTCTTGAGGGAGATTTTGGTAAGGCACAAAACAAGATACGAGACTATGTATCACAAACAGCACTTATTACTCCATATGCAAACATATTGCTGAAGTATCCTAAAGATAATAAGATCAATTTTAAAAGAATCACAAAAATAATCCCGCCCGCTCCATTAGAGATCAAACCACATCCAACTGGTGTTGACGTTGAAACATTACGTAGGTCGATAAACAGTGAATACAATACACCACCATCTTTTGGCGAAGATATGAAAGAACATGTGAAGAGAGAACTTAGTGCTGAAAGAATAAATCAAAGCGCAGAAACGGTAGCAGATCTTGCAAAGAAACGCTGGACAAAATTATCTAAAAGTGTAAGAACTGCTTCATCACTATTAGTTTTGCTAGACATAAACTTAGATGACCTTGAAAAGATTCGCGTTGATAATGTTGATATTCCAAATTCTAAGATATCATATATAACGTTACTTGATGAAAATTACCACACGATCAAACTCAAGAAAATCAACCCTTTCTTCAAACATTTGTTATCATTGGTAGAAGGTGATACTATTACAGATTTTATGACCAAGAACTTCCAGAGAGTTGGACCTAGTATAGCAAAGAAATTCTTGGACTTTGCTAATATTGATAGAAAAAAGAAAGTCGGCATGTTTTCCAATGACGAGCTTGTTGCGCTTGCAGATGCGATGCAACGATATCCGGGATTTCTTGTTCCAGATGCTAGTTGTCTTTCACCTCTAGGTGAAAGACTGCTTGAATCAAGTATAAAGAAGATCTTCAATCCAGAATTTGTTGCAACGGTACAGAGACCGCCCTCTGCATATTCTGGATTTCCATTCATAGTAGAGATGGGTATGGCCTATGGTGGTGATATAAAAACAAAATCAATAAAGCTTAATAGATTTGCTAATAGAATACCTTTACTTTACGACGAAGGTAATGATGTTTCTATGAAAGTCATAGAAGATGTTGACTGGCCAAGATATAAAATTAGTCAGGATTCACCATTAATAATAGTAACGCATATTTGTTCCACAAGAGTACCCTATAAAACAGTGGGAAAGGAGTACATAGCAGATAGAGCTGAAATAGAATACGAGATTAGGAATGGTATGAGATTCCTAGGAAGGAAATTAGCGGCATTCCTTTCCAAGAAAGGACATATAGAAATGCAGAAGAAGCGTGCTGGTATATATTCAAAATACATACCTATGCTTGCACAATTTGCTACAGAACTTGCTAAAGCTAAAAAGATGCCAAGATATAATGCGTTACTGAAATTGGGTGAAGAGGTTGAAGGAAGTAGCCAAAGCCAAGAAAGCTAAAGTTAAGGAACTCCTAAAAGACTTTGGAGTGAAGATCTACAAGGATCTAGATAATGATACATTCCCTGAAGTATCAATTCCTAGTAGATCTGTAAGTAATATTGTTTATAATAAAAAACTTAGACAATATATTCTCGGAAATGGTGTAGTGAATAGATCTTCTAAAAATGTGCGTCATTTGAGACCTTTTACACAGCTCGTCTGGATAGCTTTCTTCATTAATAAATTACTCAACGAAGGAAAAACATCAACGTTAAGAGATGTCTATTACTCGGCACAGGCATTCAGTATGGATTTTGAGGATCAGCCAGAATCTGATCATACAATTACCGATCTAGAAGCACTGCTTACCATGGCTAGAGAAGATTTTAATGTTTATCCTGAAGAAAGAAGTAGTGTGTTTGGCGATCTTACTATTGAATATACTGTACCTGGATATGAAGGAAAGAGATTGAATTTATCTGATCATCCTGATGGTTACCTAATAGGACCTAGTTTGAGCAGTGCAGAATTAGTTAAAACTACAGCAGAACGAGTCATTGCAGTAGAAAAAGGTGGTATCTTTACAAGATTCGTTGAAGAAAAGGTTCATGAGAAATTTAAGGCAATTGTAGTAAATACTGCTGGTCAACCTCCACGATCTACTCGCTATCTGTTGAAGAGATTACATGATGAATTGAAACTTGACGTTTTCATCCTTGCTGATGGAGATGTATATGGTGAACATATAGCAATGGTTATAAAATCTGGATCTGCAAATGCGGCGCATTTGAGGGAACTTACTGTACCTGATGCTAAGTGGATAGGAGTATGGGCAAGTGATATTCAAAAATATAAATTACCAACGGATCCAATGACTGAAGCTGATATTAAGAGATGTCATGAATTGAAACGTGATCCAAGATATCAATCAGATATTTGGCAAAGAGAACTTGATATCTTCTTAAAGATGAAGAGAAAGAGTGAATTAGAAGCATTTTCCAAATACGGTTTGACCAAGATTACTGATGATTATCTACCAGAAAAGTTGGAGATTGCAAAGAGTATGGATTGAACTATTTTGTTTTAGAAAAAGCCCAATATCTTCATTAACAAAAGATAATTTACACTTTCTTGTAACTTCTCTACAATATTTTGTCTAATAATGATTGTAGCATTATCTATAGTTACGAAAGATTAGTCTTATCTCTATATTGTTAAGCAGAAAAAAGAAAATACGTAATAAAAAGATGAGTGAGATTGATAAGGTTCATTGTAATAATTAAAGAAAATATAAAGAAGAAACTAGGAGAAAGATGAGTGGATACTAAATAGTGAAAAGAAATCAAAAACCTAATATTTTATCCTAGTTCTTTACCTAATTGAGAAAGAAAAATATGAGTGAGATTGATAAGGGTAGAAAATTATCTGAAGAACATAAGAGAAAGATAGCAAAAGGGAATACGGGTAAAATACTGTCAGAAGAAACTAGGAGAAAGATGAGTGAGGCGAGAAAAGGGAAAAATAATCCACAATACGGAAAACATCTGTCAGAAGAAACTAGGAGAAAGATGAGTGAGGCACACAAGGGGAGAAAGTTTTCAGAAGAAACTAGGAGAAAGATGTCAAATGTAAAAAAGGGAGAAAAACATCCATTATATGGAAAACTGCATTCAGAAGAAACTAGGAGAAAGATGAGTGAGGCACACAAGGGGAGAAAGTTTTCAGAATAAGATGGAAAAAAGTTATCAAGACTGATAATGATAGAATATTTTCAAAAGAACATAAGAGAAAGATAAACGAGAGTAATAATGAATGAAATCAAAAATCTAACACTTCAATAATCTTTGTTAATAAAAGTAAGCCCTATTAGATTATCAGTACCTTGATCAATGATAATAACAATATAAGAGTAAGATAGTAATAAATATCCATGTCTTGATGAATATTAATAATACTGCAATCAACTTATTTGTTGAAAAAAGTAAAAAGTGTACTTGTTAGCGTGTCGTGAAGTTGATATTATATGAATTATTTATCGTAGGTTTCATCCAAAATTCTCCTTATCTTTAAGGTAAGAACACCGTTTCTATATCTAAATTCAACTATACCCATATCTTCAGTTACGTCTAGTTGCACATCCTTCGCAAAACCCTGACCTCCACGTATATACAATACTCCATTGATCAATCTGACTGTCACTTGATCTTCTGGACCTGGTACATCTGCAACGAATACAAGTTCCTGATCTCCTTTTATGAGATCGAAGACCCATGTCTTCTCCTCAATTTCTTTCGGTGTTATTCTAGACTCTTCCATTCTAGCCATTTTCTTCAACTCTCTTGCCCAGTAGATCATAAATAAAGAAGCCACTGCCAAAATTAGGAAACCTGCGTACCTATGTTCAGTACGTATGACTACAAAATACATCACGCCTAGAAAAAGCACAACTAGTAGTGGAATTATAAATTCCAGAGATTTGTCATAAACATAACGTTTCTGATATTTGGTCAATCCAATCAACCTTTTTCATTTTTTTACCTCTCATACTTATAAATCCTTATGCAATTTCATTAATTATAAAAATATACAAAAAATACCTATATTGAATTACATCATTTTACTCGTGTTTTTGAAGTGTTATTGTGCTGGAAGTCTATCTAGTTTGATTCGTTACGATTTCTAGTTATGTTTATATCAACTGTTTTAGAAAACTACATGATTAATGAGTGATTGGTCAAAGGATTCGAATGTAACTAAAAAGAAAATCTATGGAGCCGGAACTATACTTGCTCTGATCATAAGTATACCTGGAATAATTGCTTTCATTATAGCTAATAGTGTAATAGACAATTTTTTTATTTCAATAACAATAAGTGCTATAGTATACTTTATCGCTATGGGATTCTCGATAAAGATAGCAAAGAAATTATCGAAAATATAAATAATAATTTATGGGTCTACGCCTACCCATCGCTTGAAAACCTTATTCTCGATACCGAACTGATCTAAGATCTTCCCTGTTATATGATTAAACAACTCGTCAATACTCTTAGGTTTATGATAAAATCCTGGCATTGCTGGAAGAATTATAGTTCCCAACCTTGCAAGCGTGAGCATATTTGAAAGATGAATCGCTGTAAGAGGAGTCTCTCTAGGGACTATAATCAATTTTCTCGATTCCTTCAATGTTACAGATGCTGAACGAGATATCAATGTATCTTCGTAGCCATTGGCTATACTTGCAAGAGTTTTCATACTACATGGAATAACAACCATACCGTTTATCTTGAAAGATCCACTGGAAGGTTTTGCTGCAAGATCGTCGTTACTGTAAACATGCTTTGCTAATTTTTTAACATGTGGTAGCTTCTTATCAGTCTCTATCTTTATGCATTCTTCTGCCCATTTACTAATTATAAGATGTGTTTCAATTTTTAATGTTTTAAGAACCTCCAGTAGTCGTACACCATATGCTACACCAGAACTCCCGCTTATACCTACCAGCAGTTTCATAATACGAGGATAGACGTATCATTATTTAATTCAATCTAGTTCATGCTTCTCGTTCCGCGATCTTTAATTATTTAATGAAATAGATTAGTACTATGGTCAGTCTACATGAGGTAGAAGATATCATGGTATCTGAACTGAATGTTTCTAAAGAGGAAGTGAAGATCTATATACTATTGCTTAACAAAGGTAAGATGTCAAAAACTGAAATTGTTTATGAAATTGGCTTGGATATACAGGTTTTAGAAAAGGCTGTAACAGGTTTGATCGAGAAAGGTACCTGTATAGAAATATATGGTAAATATGAAGCGTTGAACCCACGATTTGCTATTACTAACATGTATAAAATGATGTGTTATACCAACAATCTGGAAGTAAAGAGAAATAAAACGGTGGATCAGTTAGCTACTTTACTGGAAAAACCCTATGAAGATGCAAGGACTAAATAGAGTATTATTATGGAAATTACCATGCAATGTGAACATCAAATTGTGTATTTTGGTGTTGTAAATATAAGATATCAAAATAAAACTATTGGTGCCGTTGATGCATGGAGATGTGTCAAATGTAAGGAGTCTTTCTGTGAGGAAAAACAACTTGGTATAGAAGATATTTCTTCAGAAATAGGCATGCCAAAGATTAATCCAGATCAACGCTGGGCCGTTATGATCTGCAAATTGAAGAAAGATGAAGAAAGATGGAAACTGGTAAGAATAAGAAGTGATGATGAGGTAAAGCATACTTGTATTGATAAAGAAGTTTCATTATCTGTAGTAGACTACAAGATACAGGATGACAAACATTGGTTATTCATGGTAAACGAAAAAATCAATAAGGAGGTCGACATCGATTGAATGAACAAGATGTTACAGTATACGTTTCTAGTGCTACTCCAAGTGCGATCGCTAGTAAGGTTAATGGATACTTTATAGTTAGAGGTGAAAAGATAAAGTATAAGGCAATTGCTTTCGGAAGAATAGGAGGACATAATGTGAATGTGAAAATAGCAAAGAGTAATGAAAGGAAATTAAGAAAGATGGGGATAGACCCTGAAGAGCTCATAATAAAAGTGCAGAGAAAGATGGTTGTGGGAGATATGATCATGCCTAAGATAAAAAATAAAATGGAATAATTCCTAAAGTTCTAGAGTTTGGCATTCTCTAGTGCTTTACCACATTCACATCTTTTTCTTTGTAAAGGAATTTTAGATATAAGTTCAGATAATAATTTTCTTGTATTTTTAACGTTCTTCTGAATAGTTTCTAACACTTCTTTTGTACTCACAGGTTTATCTGCCCATACATCGTAATCTGTAATTGTTGCAATTGAAAGGTAACAAATTTCAGCCTCCCTTGCTAGCACGCATTCTGGAACTACTGTCATACCTATTATATCCGCTTTAACATAATCCTTGAAAAACCTAGATTCAGCTCTGGTTGAAAATCGTGGACCTTCTATGCAAACATATGTAGCTTTGTTATGAACTTTTAGTTTGAGAGACTTTGCAGACTTGATTGCGAAATTTCTAAGCTCTTTACAGAAAGGATCAGCGGTAGAAACATGGTATACTTCACTACCATCATAAAATGAATACTGCCTTGACTTGGTAAAATCGACGAACTGATCTGATATGGCCATATGTCCTGGTTTTAACTGCATCTTCATGCTACCAACAGCTGAAGGTGCAAGTATTCTTGTGACACCTAGATGTCTTAGTGCCCATATGTTTGCCCTTGCATTGATCTTATGTGGTGGTATTTGATGACCCTTTCCATGTCTAGGTATGAATGCGATTCTTTTTCTAGCGTAATTTCCTATAGTTATGAAATCAGATGGAGCACCGTAAGGTGTGTGAATTTTTATCTCTTTCTTGTTCTTAAGTAGCCCTGGATCGTATACACCTGTACCTCCAATTATAGCAATATCTGCATGATCACTCATGGTATTTCACTAAGGAGTAAATTTCATAATCTTTGAGTAGATCTACGCCTTTTAGATCTGCAAGTTCAATCACGAATGCAAATCCAGCTACGTTTCCACCAATTTTTTCGATCAGTTCTACAGATGCCTTTGCAGTACCTCCAGTAGCAATAAGATCATCAACAATTAGTATATTCTGTCCCTTGTCTATTGCATCTTGCTGTATCTCCATCGTAGAGGCTCCATATTCAATATTATAAGATAAGCTTAGCGTCTTTCCGGGTAACTTACCCTGCTTCCTTATCATCACACAGCCCTTGTTAAACTTCATCGCAAGTACACATGCAAAAAGGAAACCTCTTGACTCTATTCCAACAACTAGATCGATTTTTTTATTCTTATAATATTTGTAAAACTGATCAATTACATATTGCATTGCTTTAGGATCTCGCAAAATGGGACTTATATCCCTGAAAAGTATACCTTTCTTAGGAAAATCTGAAAACGAACGTATTATATTTTCAAGGTTCATATTATAACCATATTTTGCAGTTGTAAAAAGCTTTCCTAAAATACGTAGTTTTTATTCTCATCAACTAATGTAACGTTCTGCGTAGCCCGCTTGAACATTACCGGATGTTCCGTATGTATAGGAAAGAGATGTACTGGATTTATGTCTCACTATAGTCATAAGATCCTCAGCATAAGCATGACCAGAACAATGACTTTCAAACCTACGTAGTTCAAAACGCTCAGCCCATGCCTTTAATCTTTGGAAATCTAGTTGCTGTTCTTCATTATGAGGTTCGCTAGTTGAATACAACATTATGCTATCAGGCTCTGGTTTTATATCTATTAATTCATCAAACTGGAAGAAAGTCATTGCACAGATAACTTTATTCTGATTCTGTTTTATCTCTTCTGTAGTCCAGGTATTTTCAAGATTAAGAAAATAGCGTTCCCTTGTTCCGTAGTCAGTATTTGTATATTTCCCAGATTTACGTTTGGGTATGTATATAATTATATTATCGTCATCATAGTTTGGAATTCGTAATTTTGGATCCTTGTTTAACCACTTCAAAAAAGCATCTTTGAGCGAAACAACAAGTTTTCTATTATTTTCCCTAGCTATAGTGTAAAAAGTTCTTAATCTATCAGCATCCTTGAAACTAAAATCAGCAATAATAAATTTGTCAGTTTTCTTCACAATTTCATTACACTCATTTCTTACCTTTTGTTCACTCTCTGAAATCTTTTCATCTGTTATTCTGGTTCCCTCCATTATCAATGTTATAGGTCTTATCTTTCTTATCTTCTCGACGAACTCCTGAGTCGTCTGAGGTTTACTTCCATGCAATCTTACATCGCCGCTATATACTATTGTACCCTCACTAGTGTAAATTATGAATCCATATGCTCCAGGAATTGAATGATCTACGTGTATAGGTTCTATCTCCATCGAACCAATATTCAATCTATCCCCTGTTCTAAATGTGTGAGCCTTTCTTTGAATTAGTTCACCGTCATTACCTATAGGACGCCGTTTGAAGTTCAAGATCTCGTTTTCTATATCTCTAGAGCCACGTTCCTCTAATGCTTGTAATATCAAATGGGTAGTTTCTCCCATATATAGCGGGATATCTTCATGTAAAAATGATACATGATTAGCATGATCCGCATGAGCATGTGAAAGTATTACAGCATCTATATCAACTTCAGATTCCTTCATTTTTCCCATCTCCAAAAGATCATATCGATAAAGACCATTTATTCTTGGGATCAGTCCCATTTCAATAAAATCACCTATTCCATTAGACGTCCTGGGTTTCAGATAATCTTCAAAGTATTTTGAATATTTGTTGAAACTCTTTCCGAAATCTAGAAAGATTTTTGTGTCCTTGTCTTGAAGAAGGACCTTATTACCGCCTATTTCATTAACTCCTCCATAAAACGTAAGACTTGTCATTATATAATTTCAACGTAGTATGTTTATATTATTATTTTACATGTTAAATAACAGATGTTTTATACTGAAAAATTGAAAAACCTTCATGATTAAATGAATGATAGGAATTGTGAATTATATTGATATGAATTGTAAAACTTTCTACTAGACGAATTACGAAGGGATATACTAGAAGATCTAAGTAAAAATAACTATTCTAATATTCATAATTATGAGAGGATGCCAGGTAGGAATTAATTATAATCTTCAGTATGAAAAATTATTCATGTACTGTAAAGAAAATCTCTGCTCTTGAATCTCCTTGCTGAACAATAATTTGGTAATTACCATGTGCTGTAGTCGTTTGGATCAACCATAATGCATTATAAGTTCCATCTTCTTCAGTGTTAACATTCATTGGTATATTGGCTTCCTTAGGTGTGATTATAGTGATTGATACCTTATCATTGGGTTTTCCTTTACCACCGATCCGTACAAGCTCTCCTTCCCTGTATTCATTTTTGTCAGTTTGAACGGAAATGGAAAGTGAACCCTTTACGACAGAAAATGTTAAAACTATCTCATCATCGCCTGTATTGGCAATTATAGAATATTTACCTTCTTGTGCATTATCAGGCAATATCATTATAGTCATGAATTTTCCATTGTTATCTGAATTTTCATCAGTTATGAATATCTCAGTAGTGTCTGGATTTAAAACTTGAATATTAATTTTTTTAGTTGGAGGCGCCTGCCCTGAAATTATCACACTTTCACCTTGTTTATATTCGAATTTGTCTGTAATTATTGATATTTGATATCCAGTTTCAGTAAAAACGTTGTATGAAGTCGTGATAACCCTTCCTTCCTGCATTGCAGATATATTATAATTACCAGTTACAGCCGTTAAGCCTAATTGTATGAATGCAACATATTCACCGTCATTGTCAACTGGAACTGCTGAAGAGTATATGGAATTTCCTGCAGGATCTATAGTTTCAAGTGAAACTGCTGCATTTGCTATTGCATAACCTGATATCTTTACAAGATCGCCTAGTTTGTATATTTCCTTGTCAGTAGTTACTGTAAAGGGAGTCATTGCTTCTTCAACTACCACAGTTATAGAAATATTCGCAGCTCTTCCACTACTGTCTGATACAGACACCTGGTGAGAACCATCAACTGCATCTTTTGGTATCTTTATCCTATCCTTAATTATTCCATCAGATGTTGTATTCAAAGTATCTATTAATTTTCCATCAAACAGAACAGTTATCCTAGAATCTGGCATAAAACCTTCACCTAGTAATCTAACATATTTATCTGGTCTTATTATGTCAGCTTCCACTGCAATTGCCGGGTTTATATCAGGAAACTTTGTTTCATCTTTACTATTTGTTGTTGGTGGAATTGAATTACCTTGTTCCGTATTTACGTCATCTGTAAGGGAAGCCTTAGCGGCTTCTTCTTTCAAAGCTTTGATTACGTCTAATGTACCGCTTCCAAGCTCATCACCTTCTTCATCGATTATAATCCAATGGAAGATAGGTTTTGATTGATCTGACTTGATACCAAACCTTGAGGATTCACCAGGATTTATCAAATTAGTATCAGCACTGAATTGTATAGTATTTGGATTTGATAATGCTTCTGAAATCCAACCATCTTCAGCCTTATATGATTTGACTACTCCATTTTGTAATGTGAGTCGAACTAGTCTGACGTCGTAAATGTTATCCTCACTATTTTCTACCTTTACAACTGTAATAGTCTTCCAGCTCTTAGCAGTGATCTTTACAAGTGCATTATCAATTATATCGAACTGTGCGTAGCTCGTAGGTATAGTCATCATTGCCACTAACACTATCATTACTATGATACGATACTTTGAACTAAATGCATGCATCTTCCTAAAATACGCATGTTTATCCTTTTTATTTCTTATTATATACGAACGATTCACTATAACCATAATATGGAATTGGGGTTTATATTGATAAATATCAAAGTTTGAGAGCGTTTATCAGTAAAAATGAATAATCTCAGTCTCTTGAGTATTGTGTAATTGTAAGATATTACAAATACATATGATCTAATTAGTTCTATCTCATAAGCGTTTTACATATAATTACATTTACTTTTAACCAACAATCGAAGTAAATATGTGATTATATTCCTATACATGCTATACTTTAGTGTAAAAGTATGGAATTTCACAAAGTTTTCATATAATAGATCTCTAATACTATAATTCACTAACTAGAAATTATTAAACTTCGAGAGTGAAAATATAACAAATTATTGTACAAAAATTACAAGCGACTTTGAAATGATATTTACATGTATTTCACTACAAAAAATTACAATAACAACAATTATTTACAAGCAAATTATAACATTAATAACAGAGTCTGGTTGTTATTTGAGTGAAGATAATTCTATTGAGGACTTAATATCTAAGGTCTACCGTGTAGTAATAGAGAATGGTAAAGATGGTATTCTTCAAAGTGAATTATGGAAGAAACTTGATCTTACAAGCAGGGATGGTTCTAGACTATCTTTAAGGTTGGAAAAAAGGGAGCTCATAAAGCGTGAAAAAGTCCTAGAAAATGGTAGGTGGACATACAAACTATTAGCAATAAAGATGCCTGTTGATACCAGTTGTATGGAGGCTGCACCATGTCTTACATGTCCAGTTGAGCACATGTGTTCAATTGATGGTACTGTAAGTCCCAATACATGTATACTCATTGAAAACTGGGTTTTGAATAAAACTGACAGTTCAGAACAATTAATTAATATAAGTACAAGCGATTAAAAAACATGCGGTTACAAGAGGCTAAATATGAACTGTATAGAAGATTAGCGAAGGAACGTGGTTATAGAAGTAGAGCAGCTTTCAAATTAATGGAGATTAATCGTTCATATCATATAATACGAAGAGGGATGTACATTGTGGACCTTGGTTGTGCTCCAGGCGGATGGTTACAGGTTGGAAAAAAATTTGTAGGAGGATATGGAAAAGTCCTTGGTGTTGATATATACCCGGTTGAACCTCTGCTTAATGTTCAAATTATCAAGGGAGATGTTAACGATACTTCATTGGCAGAAAAGATCCGTGAATTAATGGGAAGAAATGTGAATCTGGTCTTATCAGATATAGCACCAAACATTACTGGTGTATGGCAACTAGATCATATAAAGCAATTATCCATGACAGAAAATGCAGCTACTATAGCCTATAAGATACTTACAAGAAATGGTAATGCTGTATTCAAGGCGTTTGAAGGTAATATGTTGAACGAATTGAGAGATCGTCTCAAAGTGAAATTCAATAACGTGCGATTCTACAAGCCAAGAGCGAGTAGGAAGGCTAGCAGTGAGATCTATCTCGTGTGTTTAGGCTACAAGGGTTCTGAACAAATCTAAAATCTCATTATATTTAGCATTTGTTTTAAAACCAGTAAATCGTAGGCTTGTTCGTGTAGCTGAAAATCCAGATGATTGTAATCTATCGATCATCGTTGACATAGTAGGTGGTGTTGCTTTCATCCGTTCAGAAATTTTATCTATGGAAAAGTATGTGGGAGGCATATTGGTCTCTTCCCTAGCTAATGAAAGTATTTTATAACATTTTTTATCAACATTACAATCATTAATAGAGTATAACATTTCATCTATGAAATCTGGATCAAAGATTTTCTCTATCCATAATGGCCCTGCAAACCTCATTGGTTTGTTACATATATCACAAATTTTATGATGATCAGTTTGATTTGTATATGTTCTGCTACTGCAGGAAAAACAGTGATGGATGTATCCAAGCTTGCTTGGCATTGACTCTGCGTATCGACTTCCTACATTTACTCTTACATAAACACGTAAGTAATTTCTTATACTATGAACAAATAAAGGTTTGATCCCAAGCTCGAGTCTAGAAGCTACCATGGAAATTAAGCCCAAAAGTAATCGCAAACCAATTTCATTTCCATATTCAACATTCATTGATCGTCCATAATATCTTCTAGTACATACATCTGGATATATACCACAGAGAACAGGAGTATCTGTAGCTGTTATGCTCAGCAGACCTTCATCTTTTATAGCCCGAAGTACACAATCAATGTATGGCGCTGGTGTTCCAAACGGATCCAGATCAATCATACCTAACCTTGATCCTTTAGATGAATGTTCGATAAGAAATTTACATACATCGTTTACGCTGAATGTGCATTTTTTCTCAATATTATTAAGTTTACTGGATTCCCTTGCCATGTCAATGGCAATGGGGTTAGCATCATTGATGTATACTTGATCAAGCTCCTTTATTTCTACAGCAGTTCTAATCGCTCTTGCACCGACCCCAGCAAATGCATCTGCCATGCTCTTTTCGTTTAAGTTCTTTACATAGGACTTGTATGCAATGATAGAAAAATCTCTACTAACTCTTGCATTTGGATTGAAAAATGCCGGATTTCTTGGTGGAATTTCACTTGTCAGAGAATCTATAGGAACAACCAGTTTTGTATTACCTTCCACTGTAGTCTGAAGACTTGGCATAGTATAATGTAGCTAGAGTATAAGATAAGAAGGTTTGTGGTTATATGTGGGGCATTAGAGCAAATAGAATGTTTCGTAATCCTAAGTATGATTGATGCATAATATTAGGATCAGGTTCCATTTTGCTTAACTCATTCTTGTAATTCCTTATATGTGTCAAACCATCGTTAGTAAGCATCTCTGTTCCATATCTCTTACCAAGCTCGTTAACTATCCTGTTAAAGTAATCAAGATGCATTATCACTTCTCCACGCTCTATATTGGATTTTGCATCTAACTGAATATCTTTATAGAAATTACGTATGGCTTTTAGCCTAGAGCGCAACCGTTTTTCGTTTATAAATAGGATAAAATCATCAACCATATCCTAATTAACTCCAAAATAGCTTAAATGCTTTATCTGATTGTATCTGAATTTGTTGATAAAATGCCTCTCTTTATACTAACTGGAGGTCCAGGTATAGGAAAAACCACCACTGTAATACGTTTAGTTGAAATGCTAAAACATAGAGGGGTAAGTATTGGTGGTATTGTTTCGAGAGAGATCAGGAAGAATGGTGTTAGAATAGGTTTTGAATTTGTAGATATAAACAATAATGAAACCGTCATATTAGCTTCTATAATGAATGTAGGCCCAAGATTTGGTAAATATAATGTAAATATTAAAGGGTGTAAGTTTGCAGTTCAAGTATTGCAAGAAGCACTACTAAATGCAGACATAATAATATGTGATGAGCTTGGACCTATGGAGTTCAAATCTAAAGAATTCATTAATTGTGTAGGGAGTATGCTTGACTTAGATAAACGGATTATTGCTGTAGTGCATAAAAAACTAAAACATCCAATAGTAGATCGGTTTAGAGAAAAAGCTGATTTTATGATTAATCTTGATATACAAAATAGAAATAAAGTACCATATCTATTTCTAGATAGGTTAGAATGATAATAGCTGGCATTGATGAAGCTGGTAGAGGTTCGGTTTTAGGTCCTATAGTTGTTGCTGGAGTCACGATTGAAAGATCTAAATTAAAACAGCTACAATCGCTAGGTGTAATGGACTCTAAGAAACTCACACCGAAAAATAGAGAAAGGCTTTATAGGGAAATTCTGAAAATTGTCGATAATTATTATATACATATAGTAAAACCAGTGGATATAGACCGTTCTGTTGTTACAAGAGCACTTAATTCTCTAGAAGCTACTGCTATGGCTACGGTCATTAACAGGCTTAGACCCCAAATAGCATATGTGGATTCATGCGATACAAACCCCACACGGTTCAGGAAAGCTATTCTATCGACACTAAAGTGCAAGACTGAAGTAGATTCTAGACATCATGCTGATTCTGAGAATGTTGCTGTATCAGCAGCGTCGATCCTTGCTAAAGTGAGAAGAGATCGTGAGATAGCAAAACTGCGACGGATAATTGGTGATATTGGTAGTGGCTACCCATCTGACAAGAAAACCATGGAATTTGTTAATAGATGGATAGATATACATAAGAAGGCACCAAGGTATGTCAGAAGCTCGTGGAAGCCTGTAAGAATATTATTAAACAAACATTCACAAAAAAAACTTGACGATTTCTAACCATGTAGAGCAGACACCATGGCGTGATCCTTGTCGAATGGTTTTAGATTAATAACCTGCTTCACGTCAAAATTATTACGCTCTAGCCTTGTAACTTCATTATTAACTACATCCTTAGGTTCTTTTGTAACATCTATACTTCTAGCCTTAATAACTAGCATAAGATAACCATTTTCCTTCAGATACATGTTGCAATTTGTTATTGCTATCTCTGTCTGGTCAGGCTGGGCAATATCACAGTATACCACATCGACTTTACCAGTAACGGAAAAATATGCATTGGGTTTCCGCGCATCTTCAATTATAGGTATAACGTTTGATCTGTAAGTTGCAACCCTTGTCATAAACTCCCTTGCAACCCTAGATGTTGATTCTACACAAAATACTAAACCGCTGGAACCTACAATATCAGATACATGACTTGCAGTTGTACCTGTAGAAGCTCCAAGATAGAGTACCTTTATTCCGTATTTTATTGGGAGATATTTGAGACCCTTGATTATTGCAGCAGCAAGTTTACTCCTAAAAGCGTCCCAGACTCTATATTCAACTTTTTTTATCTTGATTAGACGCTCACCATAAACGTTAACACCATTACAAAGATTTTCTGTACAAATCTTTTTCTCGCCGTCTATATCCACCCATACTATACTATCTTCTTCGTTTACCAAATTTCCTTCTCCTTTCGTTGCCAAATCTTTTCTTTCTCTCTTTCCCTCCTTTCTTTCCTTTTTCAAACCTAGGCTGGAGTCTCTCTTCATATTCTTTCTGTTCAACAGGTTCCCTATACTTCTCCCTTATCTCCTCTATGCGTTCATTAAGTTTACCTATTATTCTAGAGTCCTTGATACCTTTATACACATCTATACGAGCTGCTATGGCAACCTTAGCTGCTATAGCTCTGGCTATCTTGCCTCTCTGCCAATTCGGTGCAGAATGTATCAAGGGATGCTGAAATATTATACCATGTTTTGGTGGTCTACTGCCAGTCTTTAATGCCCTGAATAATGCCTTTTCAGCACCTATCACCTGTATGGTGCTTGATGCTTTCGAAGAGAGTTTTTCTAAACCAGCAGTCCTGGCGATCATTCTAGCCCCTATAGTTGCACCAAGAATTTCCTTTACATTAGGGGCAACTATATCCATTTCATTTTCAAGATGTGAAGTTATATCACCACGCATGATGTTAAGGTTCTTGATCTCCCTTGCTAGCTTCTGTACAACTACAAGGTTTTCCGGAGTGATTGCTCCACCATTACTGGATTTTGCTGTGTCTGCTATCACTTTTGCTTTTTCCTCAGGTATACCTGTTTCCCTCAATATGTCTTTGTCTACAGAATCCCTTGGACCAATTAGAACTATATCACAATACGTAGACAAATTCTGTATCATAGCATCAAGTTCGGGAAAATGTAAACCATACCATTCACGTAGTCTGGAACCCATTAGATTAATTATCTTGTCAAGTTCATCCATTGAGTTGACAGACTGGATTATATGAGAGTCACGTTTCGCAGAGACCTCACCTACTTTTATCGATGATATATCCATTGCGAACTTTCTTAGAATACCTAAGGCTTCAAATTCATTAGATGAAAAATTAGCGTCTACCATTAGTTTCACCTTCTGTTCTTGTAATTGCATTTGTTTGTCAATGTCCATTAGTGAAGCATTAATACCGTTCTTTGAGAGCAAGCTAACAAGACCTTCATCGTTAGAAATTGCAGAGTCATAGCCTTCAGATCTTAAGAACTCAAATACATCAAGTAATAGATCAGGTGCGGTGCCAATTTTTATTGTCTTGTATTTCATAACCATATCATTATCGAATCCATAGGATTGAATGACGTTACACTGATCGTCAAGAGCGACTATACCGGCTTCAAGTAAAATGATTATACATTTTGCCATTGTAATAAAACTACTATATGGCTCTTAAAAAAGCTAGCACCAGGAAAATCAATCACTAAACATTATATTATATTATATTATATCATCATCTTCGTATGTATATTGAGAAATGCCATTGATCTCTCTGTAGATGTTGGTGGGCTACGTATAAGGAACCCTACTATGCTTGCATCGGGTATTCTTGGTATATCCTATGAAGTATTCAAACGTGTCTATGAAGCTGGTATAGGTGCCATTGTATCAAAATCTATAAGCATTGATCCTAGAGAAGGTTACAAGAATCCAACTGTGCTATCTGTTGAATGTGGTTATCTTAACGCTGTTGGGTTATCAAATCCTGGTATGGATGCCTTTTCGAAGGAAATAGCTAATAACAGTGATATTCCTATAGTAGTGAATCTTGTTGGATCTACTGAAAACGAATTTGTATCTATGGTAAAGAAATTTGATCATTTGAATGTGATTGCTTACGAACTTAATTTATCCTGTCCCCATGTGGAAAAGGTTGGATTAGAGGTTGGAGACGATCCTGAACTTGTTCATAAAATCATTAGAGGTACTAAATCTAACACAAAAAAACCTGTAATAACAAAAGTTGGATTAGGTGCAAGTGACATATTAGATATTGCTAGAGTATCCAAAGAAGCTGGTGCAGATGGAATAACAGCTATTAACACTATACGAGCAATGGCTATTAATACTGAAACTGGTATACCTTTTTTGAGTAACAGGATAGGAGGTCTTTCTGGTAAAGCAATAAAACCTATTGCTATCAGATGTGTCTACGAAATATCAAAAGAGATTCATATACCAGTAATAGGTTGTGGTGGTATATCTACCTGGGAGGACGCTGTTGAATTTATGTTGGCTGGTGCAAGTGCAGTGCAGATAGGCAGTGCAATAGGCAATAAATGGCTGAAAGTATTCACAAACATCACACGTGGTATTAGTGCATATCTAGAAAAGAAAGGGATGAAGAATTCAATGGAGTTAGTAGGTATTGCGCACAAATATTGATAAAATAAGAATTGTTAAAGTGGAAGAAGTTATTGATGAAAGTCCAACTGTTCGTACGCTAATCTTCAAGGATGATCTATGTACATCTGCAAAACCAGGACAGTTTACCATGGTATGGATGCCCGGAAGAGATGAGATTCCCATGAGCATCATGATATCTGAAAAGAATGACCGTGTAGGATTAACTATCAGGAAGCATGGTATCTCCTCAACAGCGCTTTACAACACTGGTGTTGGTAATCTGCTTGGTATACGAGGTCCATATGGAAATTCTTTTGATATTGTAAAGGGAAATGTATTACTAGTTGGGGGAGGTACAGGCATGGTTCCAATATTACGATTATCAAAGGAATTGGGAAGAAAAAATAGTAAGAAAAATAATATTACATTGATCATCGGTGCTAAAACAAAGGATGAAGTTATCTTCGAAAATATTATAAAACAAATATTGAAGAATGTGAAGAGTGAGGTTATTGTTACTACAGAGGACGGAAGTCATGGCTTCAAGGGTCTTGCAACAGAAGCTGCTGCGAAATCTATAGAAAAGAATGATTTCAATATGGTTTATACTTGTGGTCCTGAAAGGATGATGCAAAAGATTCTAGAATTAGCTTCTTCGTACGGAATACCTTCACAGGCTAGCCTTGAAAGGATAATGAAATGCGGTATAGGTATATGCTGTAGTTGCTGCCTAGGAAAATACCTTATATGCAAAGACGGCCCTGTGATGAAAGGAGATGTTATACTTAAACTACCAGAATTTGGCACGTATATTAGAGAAAAATCAGGTAGAATAGTTGATATTTGGTAATGTGGTTATATAGGCTTACACAAGTTTTATATCACTGTGATATTCATTCTGTTGCGAAAGTATAGTGGGTCATCCAAAGATTGTTTTGACTGCTGATAGAACATTAATGTCTCAATATAGAGGTATTTCTTTGGCATCGTTCTTTGGCTGTGCTCCAGCAATTGACAATAATCGAAAGTCTGGTTTCTGGTATTGGATTTTAAAGAATCAGGTTACGCCTAGGATTCTTTTCGATTTTATCTGTAATCCAATGGAAAATCAGATGGGGGTTGCACGGTTTGCTCCATACGGTCTCAGAAAGATCCAGGCAGGTTTGATCAGAGATGGTTATAAAAAAGAAGACGTTGTGGTGGCTCATCCTGATCATGTTGACAAGTTTATAGGTCCAGAAACGGAAGTTATTGGAACTCATGAAATGGATCCGTTGGGAATGGGTCCAGTTACTATGACTTTTACTTATGGAAGGAAACAGATGTCTTATGACGAATTATATTGTGCTGAATTACATAAAAGGATCAATGAAGCCAAGGTAAGAACAGGAAGTAAGGCAAAGGTTGTAGTTGGTGCTTCTGGTACTTGGCAATACAACTACGACGCAAAGAAGATTGAAGAATATGGACTTTGGGGATTAGTGGAAGGTGACTTGGGTGGTATTGCTCCCGAATTGGATGGTGTAGCTGGTATGTTCTTCGATGCAGTAAGAAATGGGGATTTGGATCAGGCAAATCCGTTCAAGAAGAATAAGTTCAAAGTACAGATAAAAGAGTTTAATGGTGATGGTAAGAAACATTATGGTAGGTTCATACATTACTCGGATGAGCCTACAATTGATGAAATTCCAAACATAATTGCGCCTAGTATGCATGGAATGGTGGAGGTGATGCGTGGATGTGGTCGTGGATGTAAATTCTGTGATGTCACATTAAGACCTTTAAGATATTATCCTATTGAAAAGATACAACAAGAGATTGCTGTAAATATGAAGTACGGTGGTACTAAAAATGCATGGATTCATAGTGATGATATTTTTGTTTATGGTCTTAATCCAAGAACTACAAAGAACATGGAGCCCAACAGTGATGCGTTAATAGATTTGTTTAAAGGAATAATGGCAACTGGTGTAGAGCATACAAACCCCACCCACGGAACCCTTGCGGGTGCAATAACTGATGAAAAACTTATCCCAAAAATATCGGAGATCATAAGAGCTGGTCCTAATAATCACATAGGTATACAGTGTGGTTTTGAGACTGGTAGTACAAGGCTAATAGGAAAATATGCCGACAGAAAACTCGCACCCTATAAGCCAGATGAGTGGCACTGGGTTGTTAAAAATGGTGTTAAAGTATTAAACGAGAATTACTGGGTGCCTGCATTTACATTGATACTAGGCTTAAATAATGACGAGACGGAAGAGGATAGTTGGGAAACAGTAAGTTTGATAAGCGAATTGGAGAGGGAACAGCCTGATTCAAAGTTCACCGTGACACCTTTAACATTTGTTCCAATTGGATTGCTGGAAAAATCAGATTTCTATGATATTGGTAGTACAATGGATCCTGGTAAGCTTGCGGTCATGTATAAAACATGGCAACATAATTTCAAGTACGGCATTAAGAAATTCATGAAACAAGTCGGAGGTAATGATCCTTTTAAGAAGTACTTTTTTACGGGTCTAGCAAGATTGCTTGGCACAATGCCATTAAAAGCAATGGAGAGCCATGCAAGAAGACAAGGACCTGCTCATGAAAATGCTATAGAGAAGATCAAGACAAAGTACTTGTAATTGACTAGCAAACAAGCAGTAATGGATATATGTTATATTTGAATATAAAATTATATGCCAACGCACGGCTCATTAACCAAAGCAGGGAAGGTAAAAGCTCAGACACCAAAACTACA
>PAWD01000003.1 GCA_002713325.1 Nitrososphaerota archaeon | reverse complement strand
TTTGAAATAAGGTTACCGTAAGTATCGGTTAGAATAACATTGATGTTCTTCTCTGACAAGAGTTTGATAGCCTCTGTTGATTGTAACCCTTGCCTGAAATGATTATCTTGTCATAAGGAATTTTTGTAACAAATCAGGCCTCTTTTTCTTGCTCTCTACTGAAATNACTCTTTCCATCTTTAAGAAGAATCTGATTATCTTTCAGGGTCATGCTAACACCGTAACCCTTCAGAATCTTAATATATTGAGTCTTATGCGCTTCACCTATCTTTCTTTTCCATTCTTCTGATTTCTTTCTACACTTTAATCCATGAACTCTATACTCATTTCCTAATCAATCAATCCAACCATTCCAATCATTTTTATAAATCTTCCAAGGAGCTGATGGAATATCATCTGGTTTTGGTATACCGTCTTTATTAGACATGTAATATTGATTCCACTCTGTTTGATTTCTTAGTTTTAATGAACGTGTAAACTTTCTAGCTTCCTCGAATGATCTCCACACTTTTTTATTTCCATGAACTTTACCCAGACTCATAAAGTCATTACATAGATAATGATCTTAAGCATTACGAGAAGACACATTTTCTAGTCGTGAAAAAGTGGCGTTCTCTTTTTATTAAGGAGTTATATGTCCTAGATAAAAAATTATAATATGGTTTGCTATCTAACCTCATAGATTATCTAACGTTTATCCCATCTATCCACACTTTCTGGAACAGAACATTAATTGATTTTACAATATTAAGACATTATTCTTGAAAATCCTATTAAAAACATTGTTTAGTTCTTCAGAATATAGATTCCAAATGTATTTGAGAATTCAACAACTATAATTGTGTATTCAATATTCATTTTCTCTTCTTTCGTCTTTAGTAGCATATTCATCTTCTTTAAGTAAAGTATCCATAATGTGAGTTCGAGAGATTCTTTGGAACACAAAAATCGTGTCTACTATGAGTGTAATGGAAATAATTAGACCTATTCCTGAAATCAACAATGGTAAGAATGACATAGATGCAATGCCAGAAATATACGGTTGAATTATTGATACCATAATCAATACTAGTCCTATGAAGAGAATGTTTCGAATTAGTCTATGAATAGGCTTATCTACAATATTTCGATGTAACGATGATGCAAGTCTACCAGTCATCAATTCAGAAAGCACACCAACAATATATTCGATCTTTCCTACAAGTGATATTATTGGATAAGTGATCAAAAACATACTAATTACAGTTAAAAATAATTCAGGTTCTAGTAACGTTGGTATTCCCATGGTTTTTATCGCATTGATAATATCTATCTTAAAAAAGTCTATAATCGCTAGAATGGCAACAACTACAATCAAGTTAATGAAGAACTTAGGGGCTTGTTTTTTCAGTAAAAGAGATAGTTTACTAATCCCTTGTTGTGATGACAATATTTGTCTGAAGAATATACCCACAGTAAATAAAGGATTTAGAATTTTTTCCGGTACGTAGGTTCTTTTATCTATCAATGTTGGTAAAGCTCTTAGTAATAAAGGCATTAACAACATTGTAGCCAAAGTAACAAGCATAGTTACTGGATACAAGGAATCTCTAATTGTACCAGTATCAATTCCTTGCTTTGCGATGATGAAGGAGAACTCACCTCGTGGAACCATTACTGCACCTACTGTTGAAGCACCGACTAAATCATGTCCACCTACTGTTGCACCAAAGAAATTTCCAACAAATTTTCCCATTACTGCTAGAACGATTATGGGTATGGATATTAACACAACAGATGGAATGACGAATATGTTAACTAACATTCCGACAGAGACAAAGAAAATTGTCACAAAAAAATCTCTTAAAGGAAGAACTTTCTCAGTTATATGTTTTGAATGCTTCGAAGACGCGATCATCATTCCCATCAAGAATGCTCCAATAGCAGTACTCTGACCTAAGAAATGTGCAAGAGCAGCCATACCGAATCCTAAAGCCAAAGCGGTAATAAATGAGCCCTCAGGAATATCAAGATTATTAATCTTCTCCATAAGTTTTGGAATCAATTTTATACCCACTGCAAGAGATATCACAAAGAAAGCAAGACTTTGTAGAATCATTTGTCCAACTCCAAATATATCAACAGCCGCGCCGGCTGAAGCGTTACCTAGGATGACGAGTAGGAGAACTGCTACTAGATCCTCAACAATTAAAATAGTTATAACAGTATTGAATTCCTTAGTTTGTATTAGTTTCATATCTCTTAGAAGTCTCATTGAAATTGCCGTACTACTAATAGCTAGAATTCCGGCAAGATATAGAGATTCTAAGTGATTCCAACCAAAGGAAAAAGCCGTAATATATCCTAGAAAGAACATGATAGCAATTTCAGACGTTCCAACGATGATTGCTTTCATACCAGCCTTACGAAGTTTTTCTATGCTAAACTCTAATCCAATTGTGAAAAGTAAAATTATAATACCAAATTCTGCCAGGAGATTAATTAATTCAACATCTTCTACGATTCCTAAACCATAAGGTCCTGCGAGCATTCCAATTATTACAAAACCAATTATCGTTGGAAATTTAATCCTCTTCATTATTCCTGCTCCAATCATTCCTCCACCCAGAAGAATTGCTAACAAAGTTACAAATTCAGTGACTTCAGTCAACGTTATCAATTACTAAGAATTAGCTTATTATTATAAACATTGTTGGAGAGAATATTTTATTTATTACTGATATACTTCAAGTGAACATTAGTTTTTTTTCAAATAGTATTCTCTTCATTATTAGAGTAATATTGCCTGTATGTTAAAAGATGATAATAGAGTAAAAAAATGAATTAACCACTCAAAACTATAGAGATGTTTCATTTTTTCATATAATTCAAATGTATAGATTATTTTGTTCATATTTTGAATGTTAGGCATTGATCTCATAGTCATGTTATTTAGAAATACTATAATTGGTATCGTTATAGATTTCATGACTCAATCTATAGTTACAAACTTGTTTTTAGAGCAAGTTTAAAATGATTCTAGCTCCTGAGAATATTGAATTTTAATGGACCGGGTGGGATTTGAACCCACGGCCTCTCCCATGCCAAGGGAGCATCCTACCAAGCTAGACGATTGGACAATAGATAATAATTACCGATCTCCGGCCCGTCTTTCCGATCCAATTCTAAGTCATCTTCGTATGCTTAATAATGTTTGTTTTAAATTTCTATTTTCATTTGATTTTTTTTATCTTGGTTAATTGATATATAATTAAGTATTACACTTGTTTTCTAAAAAATTTTGGTCTTAGCTATTAACATAGGATGATATTGATACAATTTTTACATATATGGTTGAAGCTATTTTACTNGATATAAAAGATCCATTGAAAGTTATTGTAAAAACGGAATATATACTGGAGTCAAAAGTACCACATGGGAATGTTGACGATATTCCTAACGTTATATTTTCTACTGGAGCAGAGATACTTGATGACAAATTATTTGTCTACTATGGGATCTGATAAAATTATAACAGTAGCAACGAGTAAGATAGATGATGTATTGGATTTATTATAGAGATTTTGAAAAATTGAAGCGATTAAACCTTCGTCTGCATAGCATTGTCTATTCTCTGATACTTTAAAGCTTCTTGAATTATAGCCATTCCTACTTGCTGTCCCATTTTAGCCAGTTTAGAAACATCAGTGGAATAGGAAATATATGATCTATGAGTTTTAGTTCCTAAAAATACTTCTCTGATCTTAAATCCTGCCATCGCTGTTTCTATCAGAAGCCATACATCAATACCCCATCCATCAGGAGGATTCATCTGAAGTAGTTTTTTCCACACATCTTTCTTTGCGGCTATTTCTCCACTTAATGGTTGTTCGTAATGCCATATTTCAGGGAAGAACGTCCATAACATTGGTTTAGCTACTAGTTTAGTTACGGAGGCGTCGCTTGGAGCTCTGAGATACCAACCTCTTGACATGTCATAACCTTCTACCATAATAGAATCAACTAATAGATCTATCCACTCTGATGTAAGATTCATTATATCTGCATCAAGGAATATTATAACATCTGGATTTTTTTGTAGGGCAGCTTTTATTCCTGCTATCATAGCTGCACCCTTTCCTGGATGAAGTCTTTCCTGAGGCATAACAACAGTTGTATTGCATTTCTTCGCAATCTCTATGGTTTTATCGCTTGAATGACCATCACTAACAATTATTATGGGTTTGTACTTACTTTTCTTGACCTTTTCTATACATGCTTTGATAGTAGTTTCTTCGTTCCTCGTTGGAAAAACTAAAACAACCTTTGCCATTGTGGCTTTTTTCATAATAATTTTAGTTTTTTGTTCTTCATAATTACTAACTTTTCGTGATGATTTGTTACGTTTCGCTTTCTTTTGTTGGTTTAGAATAATGGTATTTTTTTTCTTTTCCACACCATTTTTCTTCCTAACCACGTATAAGAATAATTTCTAGTGTTTAATAAATCATATGTCAATAATTAGTTATTAATAATACGTTTCAACAATAATTTTGGAAATTTTAGTTGATGAATTTATCGCATCATTATTTATAAGATTGTTGTTGTCATACACTACATTAGATTTTGACAAATATATCATAATAATTCCATTAAATATGAAATTATATAAATAAATTAGATCTATAGAAGTTCATATTATGTGTGGTAAAAGGCCCAATGGTATGCTTGATACACTTTTTCATATGTAGAAAAAAATCGTAGTTCAGTAATGGTGTGTATAAAATGGAAAACAGATTGAATCTGAACTTATATAAGTAGAACATTGTATATACCGAGTTATGAACAAAGGTAATGTAATAAGTGATAGTGATCTACGATACATTGATGGTAAAGGCAATCTGCTAAGGAGTAGAGCCGAATTATCAGTAGCAAAGTTATTGCAGTACCTTGATATTGATTATGAATATGATACTAAACTAAGTGATAATTCGAATATAAGATTTGATTTCAGAACAAAAATGGGACTAATTGAGATTATCGACAGTCAAGAAGACGTAAATAAAATGTCACAGATCAAGAAAAATAACAATGAAAGGGTTATTGCTATTGGAAAGTCCAAATATGTAAGCAAGATTACTGAGATAGACTCATTATTCTCTTATGATAATGATAGCCTTCATACCGGTTCAATTTTTATGGAAGATCCGTCATTGTCATTTGACTATGCACATATACTTCCTCTGGTAGAAAAATGCTCTGTCTTACATGGACACACATCAACAATAATGGTTGAGATAATTGGTACAATGGAGAACAATATGGTAATCGATTTTGGAGATGCTAAAAAGATAATAAGATCAACAATAAGTGTACTGGATCACAAGTTCTTCATAAACAGGAGATACTTGGTTGGAGAGGATGATGAACATTACAGGGTATCTTTTGAAGGACCAAAGGGTCTCTTTGATCTGAAGGTTCCAAAGAGTACTACATATATGCTCAACGGAGAGGCTACTGTAGAAAATCTGTCAACGGAGATCATAAGGTTACTTGTACCAAATATGCCCAAAAATGTAGAGGCGTTGGGCGTTTACATTTATGAAGGTGTAAGCAAAGGCGCACATATAATCTCAAAGATTTCTAATGATTAACGATAAGGCAATAGTATTACTTTCTGGTGGTTTGGATTCAGCAACCTGTCTGTACTGGGCTAAGAACCAGAAGTATGATATCTATGCGTTAACCTTAAACTATTATGATCGATGGATAAGAGAGATAGAATCTGCAAGGCAGCTTAGTAAAAATGTAAATGTAAAATTGATTGAAGTGGAAATTCCTTTTGTGAAGGAGGCATTTAATGTTCTTGGGTATGAGGGCGAATATGTAAAGGATGGAGATGTGAGATGGCCATTCTACATACCTGTAAAAAATCTAATGTTCTATTCAATAGCAGCACATTATGCAGAATACATGAATGCAAAATGGATAGTTGGTGGTCACAACAAACAAGATATGGAGTTTTACACTGATACTACCAAAGATTACATATACACTTTAAACAGGCTATTTAGAGATGGTTGCATGCTATGTGATAATTCTTATTACGAGATCAAAACACCTCTAGTAGAATTGGATAGACTTCAAGTTATCAAGTTTGCAATGGATATACATGTGCCATTAGAGATGACATGGAGCTGCCATCGCAAGACGGAAAAACATTGTGGAAAATGTCATGGTTGCAAATCAAGGATGGAAGCATTCAAAGCTTTAGGAACCAAAGACCCTGTAGAATATGAATTCTCTGTTACAAGATAAAGAAATGTATTTATAAATTGAATTACAAATTAAATGTTAGAGTTATCTACAAACCCTAATTCACAGTCTATAGAGTGAATATGAAGGCTTTTCTGATACATGTCAAGCTTTCTCATCAACACTCTAAATGTGTAACTCGATCTATTTTCTCTCTATACATCAAAATTTTTTTTATGTTAGTTTGACCTTATATCCAGATCTGCAACAACATACTGTTCTACTTTACGTTTGATGAATTAGTTATAGCATCCTAGTGTACACATTTCATCATTTTCTTATACGTCTGTACACGCTTTTGGCTGCTTTATTATAATATCTCTAAATTAGTACCAAAATATGATATAAATCAAATCTAGTTCACGCAGATATTTATAGTGGGAGTATCATGCTTTGCAATTATATCACATGGAACCAAAAATAATGGAAAAGACATGGAACTCAAATATCGAGGAAATCATTCTAAAGATATGGGAAGATGAGAATTTACATAAGTTTGATGTAAATAGTGGTAAACCGTTTGTACTCGATACACCTCCACCATATCCTTCTGGAAGACCGTGGCATATAGGAGCTGCTGCACACTACGCACAGATAGACATGATTGCAAGGATTTCGAGAATGCTTGGACATAACGTGTTGTTTCCTATAGGAATAGATAGAAACGGTCTACCTGTTGAGATATACACAGAAAAGAAGTATAAGATAAGCATGCGACACACTGAGCGAGAAAAATTTCTAGAACTATGCAAGTCTGCTTTGGATGATCTTGAAATAGAAATGATAGAGATAATGAAAAATATGGGACTTAGCAGTGATTTCACCAAGTATTATCGTACTGATTCTGACGAGTACAGAGCACTAACGCAATCAACTTTCATAGAATTATGGAATGATGATTTGGTTTACGAATCAAATAGACCAAATAACTATTGTATATTATGTAGCTCGACAATAGCAGATGCCGAGGTTGCTCACGAAGAAATACCTTCAAGACTTGTACATATAAAATTTAGATTAAAAGAGAAGAGCAGTGATCTGGTGATAGCTACTACTAGACCAGAACTTTTATGCTCATGTCAAGTAGTGATTGTAAATCCTGATGATGAACGGTACACAGATATTCATGGAATGCATGTTGTGGTACCATTATTCGATAGGGAAGTAGAGATAAAGGCACATCCTATGGCTAAACCAGAATTCGGTTCTGGCGTAGTTATGATTTGTAGTTATGGTGATCATACTGATGTACAATTATTCAGAGAAATTGGTTTACAGGAAATAGTTGCCGTGAATGAAAACGGAATGATGACTGATAATGCTAAGCAATATGCAAGTATGAAGGTCAAGAAGGCAAGGGAGCAAGTAATACAGGATCTGGAAAACAAGGGTTTAGTTGTAAAAGAAGAAAAGATAATGCATAGCACACCAATATGTGAAAGGCATAAAACTCCAATAGAGATCATTTCTATGGATGAATATTACTTAAAGCAGATTAATTTCATCCCAACATTAGAAGAAATTGCAAAGAAAATGAAATTTTATCCTGATATGCACAAGCATATTCTATTGAATTGGCTCAGTTCTATAACAATAGACTGGCCAATATCAAGACGAAGATTCTACGGTACAGAAATACCGATATGGTACTGCAAAAAGTGTAAGAAACCCAACTTGCCTGAACCTAATAAATATTATAAACCGTGGAAAGAGGATCCACCTTTTAGGAACTGTAAGTATTGTGATGGAACAGAATTCATAGGTGATGATAGAACATTCGATACGTGGATGGATTCCAGTATTTCATCTCTGTTCATTACAAAATATAGAAGTGACGAGAAATTCTTTAACATTACATATCCTGCTACAATAAGACCTCAGGCAAAGGATATTGTCAGAACATGGTTACACTACTCAATGTTAAGATGTTATCAGTTAACTAATAAGGCACCATTTGGACACGCGTGGATAATGGGTTATGGCGTTGACGAAAAAGGAGAAAGGATGAGCAAAAGCAAGGGCAATGTAATAGATCCGTTCCCTATAATCAAAAAATACGGTGCGGATAACTTCAGGTTCTGGAGTGCATGTGAAGTTAATCAAGGTCATGATTTTCGCTGTTCCGAACAGAAAATAGCTGGTACGCACAAGTTTCTCACAAAATTATGGAATATAGCAAGATTCATTTCATCATACCCATTATGTGATGTGATTAACGTTTATCCAAGCGATAAATGGATTTTAGGAGAATTATCATTATTAATAGAAAGATGTAGAAAGGGATATGAAGAATTTAATTTCTTCATACCTGCTACTATGATAAGAGAATTCACATGGAATGTTTTTGCTGCACATTACATAGAAATGGCAAAGGCCAGAGCTTATGGGTTAGGATTCAATGAAGAAGAAAAGACAGCAGCATGGTACACTTTGCATAAATCTTTCTCTATCATATTACTCTTGTTATCGCCTATAGTTCCATTTATAACAGATCATCTATGGAGATTGTTATATTATAACGAAAGTATACACAAACAGAAGTTTCCAGAACCAATATGGAGTACTGAATTCGCTAACTATACAAAACAGATCACAGATTTCAATTCTCTTGTATGGAATAACAAAAAGAAGAAAATAATTTCACTAAAAGATCCTATAAATATAAACATACCAACAGAGCTTGAATTATTTAGAAAAGATCTTACTTCAATGCATAACATCATCTAGGTATTTTCTCAATAGGGGTAAAGCGAATAGAATACCTATCACATGAATTACTTGATTAGATTGGAGCAGAGATCAAAGTTAGAGAATTATTCGGTTCAGGAAAAATACAATGATAACGAAATATGATGGTTTTCTTGTTATCAATATTCCAAACTAAATAGCCATCCCATTAAATATTGAGAAAGATTTTCTAATTATAATATATCCTTCCAATAGAAGAAATTAATTGTAGAAATTGAAAAATAAATTATATGATAGTTTAACTATTACATATCACTGGTATAGAGTAAGGATTTAAATCCGTTCTAGTTATAGTAAGATGTGAAAGCAACAGTAATACATGAACATGGTGGAACTGATAAACTAATTTATGAGGATATCGATAACCCAAAATTTTCTAATGACGAGGTATTGGTTAATGTCAAGACTTGTGCTGTTAATCATCTGGATATATGGATTAGGCAGGGTCTACCTGGTAAGGCATTGAAGTTCCCCCATATACTTGGATGTGATATTGCCGGTGAAATCACAAGCAAGAACAGAAACTTTCCTATTGAAAGCCGAGTGATGATATATCCTGGAATAAGTTGTGGTAAATGTTCTTATTGCAAAAAAGGAAGAGAAAATCTTTGTGGTAGTTTTTCTATAATAGGTGGCTTCAGCAACGTTCATGGTGGATATGCAGAATATGTTAAAGTTCCATTGAGAAATATTGTGAAAATACCATTACCGTTCAGTTTTGACGAAGCTGCATGTTTAAGCGTATCTTATCTTACATCATGGAATATGTTGAAGAGCACAAATGTGGTAAAGGGAAAAACCTTGCTTGTATATGGGGGAGGTGGTGGTGTAGGTTCAGCGACAATACAGCTTGCAAGAGCAAATGGTGCTGAGGTTATAACAACTGTTAGTGATGAAAGGAAAGTTGTTTTAGCAAAGAAGATTGGAGCAAATCATGTTATTAATAGAACTAAGTATGATATTGTTACGGAAGTTATGTCTATAACTGGTAACGGTGTTGATGCTGTTATAGATCATGTTGGTACCAATACGTGGATGACCAGTCTGCAATGTTTGAA
The DNA here is from genome assembly GCA_002713325.1 of Nitrososphaerota archaeon. Classification (GTDB taxonomy): domain Archaea; phylum Thermoproteota; class Nitrososphaeria; order Nitrososphaerales; family UBA213; genus UBA213. The sequence goes on along the minus strand of PAWD01000003.1, from coordinate 3,380 downwards.
GTTTGGAGGTAGGATGGCAGTATGTGGTGCTACTACAGGTGAAATTGCTAACATAGAAATCAGAACAGTGTATAACAAACAGTTATCGATTATTGGAGCTTATTTGGGTACAAAAGCNGAATTGATAGATATGATGAAATTCATGCAAGTCAAGAAGATCAAACCAATAATAGATTCCAATTTCAGGTTATGTGAAGCTGCTAAAGCACATATAAGAATGGATAATAATGAACATTTTGGAAAGATATTGTTGAAAATTTAAGAAACACATAGTAATGATTGTTCTAACGATGAAACATCTATGCATATAGATATTATATCTATATAATTTATCATACTCGAAGGAGACACCAACAAGAAGTATGTTAAATTATCAATTTTTCATTTTATTCTCAACAACGTTATTTTTTCTTGTTATAAAGTTGTCCAAGTCATTTTTCCATTAGTTATTTCAATATTGATGGATTGGTTATGATGAGAATTGGTATAGTTCTTCCAGTTTTGTTAGTCTTTAAAGTAATAGTGTCCGGTAACTAACTGATCTATTATAGGATGCGATATTCAGTCACTAGTTACTTAAAGGAAGAATAGATTATCAATGAAATAAATAAAAACATTAAACATAACTAGATTAACTAAAGAAAATATATGTACCGTAACAATTAGGGTATTTGATAAAGAATTTATACCTGGATACAGAGGTATTATTTGAAATGGCCAATATGCGCTATGTAAAGTATGCTATAGTAACTGTATTATTTGCATCTTTAATATCAATCGCACCGAGTATTTCGTATTCACAGTTAGTAGAAACTACTGTAGAAGTGGATAAATCAAGTTATTCTATAGGTGAAACCGTCTCAATAGGCGGAATTGTACCAAAAGCTGCAGATGGAGTACCAGTGGTTATCCAAGTCTTCAATCCTAGGAATATGTTATACTCAATTGATCAGGTAATACCAATAGGACATCATCCGCCAAAAGCTATACCCACTCCTATACCATCCCGTACATCTGATCCAACTGAACAACAACCTTCTGGTTGTCTTATAGCCACTGCAGCGTTTGGTTCTGAATTAAGCCCACAAGTACAGTTTTTAAGAAATTTCAGAGATGATGGAATTCTTTCTACGACATCTGGAACTAGTTTTATGAACGTGTTTAATGCTTGGTACTATTCGTTTAGTCCCCACATAGCTGATTATGAAAGAAACAATCCATGGTTACAACAGATTGTTAAAACATCAATGTATCCATTAATTGGAATACTTGGAATTTCAGAGAAAGCATATGGATTATTTAATGGTGAGTATGGTGCTATTATAGCAGGATTAACTGCAAGTTCTATGATCGGAGCAGTCTATTTCTTTCCGTTGGCTCTGATCATAAAACAGGTAAGACAGTATAAAATCTCACTCCGTACTATATTGATAATATTTGGAGTTATCATAACATCAGTTTTACTTGGAATAGTTTCTAACAGTATACATCTTCTAATGATTTCCACTACTGCACTTGTACTTTCAACTCTAGTTATAAGTGCCATACTTTCAGCAAAAATCTTCTATAAATACATCATTCAAAGAACTAAATTAATCTACAATTAGAAAGTGAAACCAATAGTATTAGTAATACTGAGAAAGAGAAATTGTCAAAATCTATGAAATGTTACAGATATGAAAGTAAAATGATATAAAATACCTGAAAAAATGCAGGAGAGAATAACTGATGAATGATCAAGATATAGAAAAAGAAACTAGAATTACTATAACACTTAGGCTACCTGTAAATTGGGAAGGTTGGTAACCCAAGCGTTATGACTTGCTGGCAACTCTGAATATTACCAATGACTATTTGCATATTCGAGTAAGTAATCTTTAACCTTCAAACCAAAAAAAACTCTAGATAAACTGGTAGGATTATACATCAAACCTATGCGATAATTTCATCACTACTCAACAAGTGGGGAACGATGAAATAAATAACGTAGTCAGATGAATGGAATTCTTAACCTCTCACTTTTCGCAATAGGTAGGATGCGATAGTGTAACAAAACTAAGAAGCCTAGAGGAAAAATAACCTCTAGATATTCATCGACGAATTCTCCAAAGGAAAGACAACCTCTAGACATTCATTTTACATGAGAATAATATTTAAGATTAAATTATTAAAAAGTTTTAACAGATTCAAAATACTTAGATCATGTAGATCTAAATGTAAAGAAAGAAGGACTTTTGTGGCTGCTCCATCACTTACCCAATGTTTATACCCAATCTGTAGCCTCTTAAACGTACTATTTGTTGAAAAATAACCAATAAGGTAATACTATTAACATTAAACAAGTTTATATGAAAATACTTTTCATAGACTCAAAGTTGAGCAAATCACTTGCAATGATGTCTGGAAATGGAATAATAATTAAACATAATGGAAAGAATATTGCACTTGATCCAACTAAGAGTACTGATGCTGATGTTGTATTTGTTTCACATGCACATATGGATCATCTTCACATACCAAGTAATGGTGAAAATATTCTCACATCGCATGAGACGGTCAAGATTGCAAATACACGAGGATACCATATGTTAAACGTTAAAGAATCATTAGATGGTTTTGAGATGATAGATTCTGGTCATATATTGGGTTCAAGAGGTTTACTCATAGACAATGAAATATTCTACACTGGTGATGTTTGTACTAGGAATAGGGCATTTCTCCAAGGTGCCAAAATACCCAAATGTGATACACTTATTTTAGAATCTACATATGGTAAATCAGAATTCAAATTTCCCAGTATAAAAAAGATTACAGAAAATGTGAACAAGATAATATCAGATCTATATTCAAAAGGTATACCTATTATTTTAATAGGTTATCCATTGGGAAAGGCACAGATATTGACAAGTATGTTCAAACACTGGGGTCCAATATACTTACATGATTCAGTTTACGAAATGAATCATGTATACAATGAATTAGGAATAGATCTAGGTAACTCTATATCATATTCGGAAGCGGAAGAATATAATTCATTGAGTAAAAAACCATGGTTGATGGTTGCGCCCAGAATGAATTCTAAATCAAAATTTGTTACGGAGATGAAGAATAGATATGATGCAGTTACTATTGGATTTACTGGTTGGTCGCTTGCAAACTGGTATAGGTATTCTTCTAGTTTGGATTATGTATTACCGTTAAGCGATCATTGTGACTTTGAAGAACTAATTTCAATAGTAAAGATATGCGATCCTTCTAAGGTGTATACATTTCACGGCTATTCCATAGAACTATCTATAGAGTTGAATAAGTTGGGATATGATGCTGAACCCCTAATAAGGCAGAATTATAGATTATCAGATTTTTAATATTATTAACAC
>PAWD01000002.1 GCA_002713325.1 Nitrososphaerota archaeon | reverse complement strand
TGCTTGCAGACAAGTTGATTCATCATTCCATTGCCCAAGCCCTTGTTCAAGGTTCCGCCCGATTCAAGCGTTACCATCATCTTGATTTGGAACATTTGCGAGAACTGCTGGANGCCAATTTTAANGATTATGAGACNGTTTTTGTTGTTACGGAAAGTGTTTTTAGCATGGATGGNGANTATCCAGACTTNAAAAANCTTGTNGAACTGAAGAANGACTACCCTTTTATACTNNTATTGGACGAAGCTCACGGTACNGGTGTNTTTGGGNAAACTGGCGGCGGACTTGCGGAGGAAATGCAGGTACAGGATNGNGTGGATATTCTTATAGGNACATTGGGGAAATCATTGGCAAGTATGGGTGCGTATGTACTTTCAGACTCGTCAACCATCATTGATTTCCTTGTGAACCGGGCAGGAGAATTCATCTATTCTACATTTTTATCTCCGGCTCAGGTGGGTTCTGCTGAAATCGCACTACAAATATTGCAATCGGCGCAAGAAAAGCGCAAATATCTGCAGGAAATTTCAAGAAACTTCAGAAAAATCCTTAATATTGAGGAATTAGAGGGGACCAACACCCCCTCTCCTATTATCCCTGTTTTGATTGGAGATCCTGCCAAGACACTGGAGTTGAGGAATCATCTTTTGCAAAGGGGAATTATGGTGGGGGCTATCCGGCCACCTACTGTGCCCCCTCATACATCGCGACTGAGAATATCCCTGCACACGGGAGTAACCTCGGAAACTCTCGAGGAATTGGGGAATATAATAAACCCATGGATNAANTCCTAACCATAACAGCGGTTTCTGGATGGGCACTGCCACGGCAATGGTTTGCCGAAGAAGTAGCCACGGCTTTTCCAGGTTCCCAGATAGAAGTTATTTATCCGGAGACCCCGGAAAAACCTGAAGAAGCAGAAAAATTGTTGCGGCAATATCCTGCCGACCTATATATTGGTTATTCGTTAGGAAGCCTCTGGTTACTGAAATATAAANATTTATTGCCCTATTCCTCTGTAAAGGCCCTGCTTGCCCCTATTTTATCGTTCTTGGTTAAAGATGGAATGGGAGGTACCACCTCAGAAACACAATTAAAGTATCTGTCCAGAATTTTAAAACAGCATTCGGATAAATATGCCGGCGTAAAGAAATTTTTTGCTTACTCGGATCTCCCTTTCCAGGAAAAAATGATTGAAGATGTGCCTGACAAAGAAATCTTATTGAGAGGGTTGGATTTTCTGAAAACATGCAGGGCAAATGGAGGAGACACTAAAACATTTTTGTCCATCGTCGGAGAAAATGATATTTTCATTGATGGGGNTTTGCTCAAAAGGCATATTCCCAATTTGGATATTGTTCAAGGAGTTGGACATGCTCCCGGAAACCTGTTAAAGCGTCTGGCTGGGCGGTTGAATTGGAAAACCCATAACTTATGAAAATATTTGGCATAAATTTTAATTATTCACCTANCCAAAAAAAACCAATCACTATCGCGATTTGTGATTTTAAAAAAAGTCAGGGCTTGTCTGTATTAAAAGTAGAGCCTATATACGGATTAAAGGAATTTGATACTTTTTTGAAACAAAAGGGCCCTTGGTTTGCTGGTGTCAACTTTCCCTTAGGCCAACCAAATCTTTTTTTAAAAAAGATGAATCTGCCTGATAAATGGAACAGTTATATAAAAGATATAAACCGTTGGAAGTTGGATGGGTTTGAAAAAAAAGTAAAACAGTTTAAAGCTAAATTACCTAATAATGCCAAAGAACCTTTACGCCTAACCGATACANTGGCTGGGGCAGAAAGCCCATTAAAATTCACTCAAAAACAATTAGCCAAGCAATTTTATGAAGGGACAAATTGCCTTATTAAATCAGGCGTATCTATACTCCCTTGTAATCCCAAAAAAGATACCCGTGTAGTGTTGGAAACTTTTCCTGATCTTGTGGCCCAACGTTTTNCGGTGCATGANTTAGGGGCAAANATGAAAAATGTGGATATCGAATCCTTTCACAAGGAAATCTTAAAAGGATTAGAAACNCCTGAATTTGAACGAGATTTCAAATTTAAAATTTTCTTGGATGATTCCCTGAAACTGAAATGCGTTGAAGAATCTAACGGTGCTATCTTAAATGCCTTATTAATTTCCACCCAAGTGGCTTGGGCTTACAGTGTAGGAAAACCCCATTATGGAATGCCCGATATTNATCATCCCAATATTCAAACTGAGGGATGGATTATTGACCCTAGTCTGATAAATGGATTCGGAAAAACCAAAAATCGTTTTGGTAGTGGGTTAGCCGAGTTTATTCAAAAAGGCGGCCTGGATTCTAAAAGATCCTTCAACTTGATGGGGCATATTCAAAGGCTTTCCAATATTGGTCGTGCGTTATCCGGAGAAAGAAATCTGAATGCCGTATTGGAGACAATTGTTAACGAAGCAAGAAAGCTGACCCTTGCCGATGGAGGAACCCTATACATTCTTAAAGATAATCTGTTACATTTTAAAATTTTCCAAAATGAATCCTTAAACATAAACATGGGCGGGGTTACGGGCGCTGACATCACCTTCCCGCCAGTGGAGATCAAAGAATCCAATGTATCTGCCTATGTGGCTATAAAAAATATTTCTGTAAACATTCCCGATGTTTATAACTATAAGCCGTTCGATTTTACGGGACCTAAAAAATTTGATGCAAAAACCGGTTACAGGACAAAATCAATGCTTGTGGTGCCTTTAACAAATCATGAGGATGAGGTAATAGGTGTTTTGCAACTCTTGAATGCCAGAGATGTGAATGACAAGAAAAAAGTGAATCCTTTTTCTCCTGACTATGAGAGCCTGGTAGAATCCCTGGCCTCCCAAGCGGCGGTTGTTGTTAGCAATACTTCACTAATCAATGAATTGAAAACAGCCCACCAAACTCTGATCGAGGCAAGAGACCGTGCCGAAGATGCCAGCCGTGCCAAAAGTAATTTTCTGGCAAATATGAGTCATGAGCTCCGCACCCCTATGAATGCCATTATTGGATACAGCGAAATGCTTCTTGAAGATGCAGAAGAAGAAGGATTGGATGAATTTCAATCCGATTTGGATAAAATCCGTTCTTCAGGAAAACATCTGCTTGGATTGATCAATGAAATTCTCGATCTTTCTAAAATTGAAGCCGGTAAAATGGAAGTCTTTTTGGAAAGCTTCGACATTAATGCGCTGATCAGGGAAGTTGAGGCAACTATACACCCGTTGGCGGAAAACAAATCCAATGAGTTAATTATAGATTGTCCCGATAATGCCGGATCCATGGAAGCTGATGAAACGCGAGTACGTCAAATGCTCCATAACCTGTTGAGCAACGCCTGCAAGTTCACAGAAAATGGTATTGTTACGTTGAAGGTCACCCGTGCAACCCGTGAAGGGGTGGACTGGATCACTTTTGATATCATTGACACAGGAATGGGAATCCCTAAAGATTCCCTTAAGAATTTATTTCTTGAATTTTCTCAAGTAGACAATTCTTCCACCCGGAAATTTGGTGGAACGGGGCTGGGACTTGCCATTAGCAGAAGATTTTGCCTGATGATGGGCGGAGATATAACCGTTAAAAGCGTTGAAGGTGAAGGATCAACTTTTACCATAGAAATGCCCGTGAAGGTTGTANCCAAAGCTACCNTTCGGCGACGGGCCGGCGATCGGTAATTCCATACCTTTATTTCTTGCCACTTTTAGTCAAGCTTTTTTTAATATCCCGCATAAATTTTGTTTTTCAAATATCAGGAAGTGCTCCTTGAATTCTATTAATAAGAATTTGATAAATGATGAAAATTTAATAAATAGTTTTTCTAAACACGCAAAATCATATGACCGTTATGCTCAACTACAAAAATCCATGGCAGAAAGGATGGCCTCACTTCTTCCCGTTCCATTGCCCGATTATGTTCTTGAGATAGGATGTGGAACGGGACTATTTACCCGACATTTACTAACTCAACCTATAAGGCAACTTATTCTGAATGATATCGCTCCAGGAATGCTGGAAATTTTAAGCAACTCTCTATCATTGCCGGAAAACACAAAAATTATCTCTGGAAATGCTGAACGCATTAATTTTGAAAAAATGGACTTGATTTGTGCCAATGCCGTATTTCAGTGGTTCCGGAAGCCACAAGAAACGTTAAAAAAATTAAATCAGGCTTTAAAAGATAAGGGGATATTGATTTTCAGTACCTTTGGTCCCAAGACACTTGTAGAATTCAGGGAGGCCGCAAATTTGGTGAGTCCTATTGACCTTTATAAAAATGAAACTTGGATAAAAATGATCCATTATTCGGGTTTTGCTGTAAAGAATTGTGATGTTGAAATTAGAAAAATATTTTTCCCNAGTACCATGACCCTTTTAAAAAACCTTCAACAGATTGGGGCTGCGCCAATCCGAATGCTAAAAACTGGAGGGCTTCGAAAATTAATGCGTGACTATGATTCCAGATTCTCAACCACACAAGGTGTTTATGCAACCTGGGAGTTGTATTANTTTACTTTGATCCATGGAAATTAATCCGGATTTTCCGTCCATATTATTTTCCCGCTTCGGAAAAAGGTGAATTTCATATCCAACAAAAAGGAATACTGGATAAATGAGCAACCCCCCTCTAAGTAAAAATCTTNCCTCTTTAAAGAAATTTGATCCTNCTTTATACGCCAGAATTGCCCCCTTAAATGGTTCAAAGGAGTATGAAGTGACACTGTCCAAGTCAGGGCATTCTTCACTTATCTATATGGACAGTAAGGGTGTAAAAAAACAGATCCATAGCATTTATGATCCAGTTGGAGAGGCATCCCGTTATCTGGAGACATTAAATTTTTGCGAGTCAACAAACTTTATCGTTCTGGGGTTAGGCTTGGGTTATCAGGTAATAGAGATAATTCGGCAAACATCGAACCGGGCTAAAATTTATATATTTGAAAAAGATCCTGAATTATTTGCACTTGCTATGGGCGAGATTGATTTTTCCTTAATTTTTGAGCATCCCGGGGTGAAACTGTTTGTCGAGGTCAATCCCCTTGGGTTAAGTGTTCTGTTGGAGCCTGAACAAATTAATTTCACCCTAAATAAATACTGCCTTGTTAAACAAAAACCCCTTGTGAATGGGAACTGGGAATATTATGGGAATTTGTTGGGAGAAATTGAAAAATATTTTAAAGAAAGCCAAATAAATATAAAAACGCAGTCCATACATTCAAAACTTTATTATAAAAATATTTTTTCAAACTTTAACTGTTTACTTGAAAGTTCAGGTATCACCTCTTTCAAAGATTGTCTGCCAGACATCCCGACAATAATTTGTTGTGCAGGCCCTTCCCTGGATAAAAATATTCAGCTTCTTAAATCTGCGCGGGAAAGATTTTTTTTAATCGCTGTAGCGACAGCCCTGAAACCATTACTTTATAACGGGATTCAGCCTGATATTGTCATTTCCATAGATCCCGATGAGTTAACTATAAATTTCTTTGATTTCATAAACGATACAAGTGATTTATTGCTGGTTTACAATCCGGCCGTTCCGAATGCCATTCCTAAAGCATTTCCTCACCGCCGAATAGCATTTGATTCGGAAGTATATCTTGCCGAGTGGTTCAAAAAGCACACAGAAGAAAAAGGAAATCTGGGGAAAATATCTTCTGTAGCTCACTCCGCTGTTAAATTTTCTCAATTTTTAGCATGTTCTCCAATCATTTTGGTTGGTCAAGATCTATCTTTTTGCCAACAACGTCTGCACTGTTTTCATTCTTTTTATTATGATGAGCATATGGATAAGGTAAGTCGATTGAACCCGCGTACATATTGGGAGCACATGAAAATTTCTAAATTTGGTCCTAATTTAACACACGGCATGGACCTTTTTGGGAAACGCGTTGTTAGCACCATTGCTATGGAAAGTTACAATTATATATTCTCAAAAAAATTTAAGGGTTTGCAAAATGTTATCAATTCAACCGAGGGAGGTGTCCCCATAGAGGGAGTAATAAATATATCATTAAAAGAATCTCTTTATATTTATTGCAGGAAATTGGTTAAGGATAAAAAGAATCCATTTAGAACCCCGCAACTAAATGAAAATAAATTCTCTAAATCTTTCCAGGATTCCATATTGAGGCAAATTCGACTATTGAAAGATATTTCTGGAAAACTAAATACTCTCAAATTTAATTATTTGGATTCAAAGACCCCTAGTCGCAAAGGCAAGGAGTTATTCGTTAAAGGAATGGAAATCCTTTATGAATATATTTTGGAGAATAAAGAGACGGCCTTATTGCTTCAGGGATATGATTTTGCGGGATTTTCAGATTGGTATCGTTCTAATTGCCGGATTTTGAGAAAAAAAGAATTATCCGAAGATTGTAGCCTATTGGATGAAGAGTTTGATCGGGACCTCAAGTTTTTTGATGTATTGGTGGGGTCCGCAGATTATTTAATGGTTAATTTTGAAAAAGCCCTAACCCATTAGTTGGAATTAGATTTTTACCGCTTCGATTACACTACTCCCCTGCCCCAATTCAAAGCGTGTGAATTTTCCAAATCCATTTTTCTTCAGGAGTTTTTCGGTTTCCTCGAAGGTATAAGTTCTTCCTGTAGCTGTAAACAGCAACATCGTTAATGAAAACAGGGCAGCATCCGGAGGTTCTGTTCGATTATTTTTTAAAAATAAATCGACAAGGATGAATCGGCCTTCCGGTTTGAGAGATTTATAGATTTTTTTAAATAATCTTAAATTTTCGGATTTATTATAAATATGGAGAATGTTGGAATATAAAACAGTATTTGTTTCATTGCCTAAGCTGACCTTAAACAGGTCACCGGGTACGAAATCGAATCTTTCAATGACTGCTGAATTTTTCAGGATTTTTTTTGCGACTTTAAGACTCGCCGCCCGGTCTATTAAGACTGCTCTTGCTGATTTATCATTTTTTAAGATTTCAGCCGAATAGGACCCCGGTCCTCCTCCCAGGTCCACCAGTTTACCAACTGGTTTGCGTGTTATAAATTGTGCTAGGGCCTTGGAAAATTTCTTGCTCCTTTCATGCATTGCATAGGTGAAAGGCACACGAAATTCGGGGTCGTCATCATCATCTTCTGATATGTTCCTGCCATTTTTTATAATATCAATTAAGTGAGACCATTCGTCCCGATTCTCTTTACGCAAAAATACTGTGCCCAATTTATATTGTGGGCTGTGTTCACAAAAATGCCTGAAACTATCCGAAGTATTAGCGAAAGTATTTTCAGATTTCCTTAATGCACCGAGGGAAACCAGAGCATTCAGCAAGGCTTCTGCTCCTTCAGGATGAATTTTGCTTTTCTTAGCCAAAGCCCAGCTGGTTAAACTCCTTTTCCCTAAGTGAGTAAATACCCGGAACTCCAAAGCGGCAATAAGAATATTTGCTTCTTCCAACTGATCAATTTTATTAACAAGCTGTTCAAAACTTAAAAAGGCCATATTAATCTAAGAATCTGAATTCTATGAATTTTCCTATACAAAACCAGCATTTTCCGTATTGGGTTTAGCAATCCAGATGCAGGTTCATAAAGATAAAAGCTTTTCCACTTCCTTCTCCAAACCATAGCCTGAACCGAACCATTTTCCCCGTAAAATCCCCTTATGATCAATCAGCAGGGTGGATGGTGTTCCCTTGAGCTGATAGGCCTCAAACGTTTTGGCCTCAAACTTTTTCTGTTTCAAATATGTCATGACCTGATTGGAAATAAGCTTTTGGTTTTTTACTGGAAAAGAATCAAATTGAGGAAAATCTTTTTTAATAAAATTTTGAGCCGCCAATAAATAATCAGAAGGATGATAAGGAACCACATTGTCCAAGGCTACCGGGAAAGGTATAGAATAATTCAAGCGATTGTTATTAAGCAATCTCTTGGCGCATAAAACCTCCAGGGTTTCTCCTATCACTTCCCCTGAATCCATCAGTTTCTTTAAATTTTCCAGATTATTGAGGTGGAAATCTTCGAATGCGGTGGCCAGCCCCCAGATTAAAAGAGGAGAATCAATAAATTTAGTCCTGATTTCAAGAACCTCAGGTATCCCATGGGTAAAACAACCGGGGCAATTGACCTGAAATACTTTAATAAGGATTGGTCTTCCAAATTCATTGCTGATATTAGTGGAAGGGCCCAACACCCATTCCTCAACATCTAAATCAATGGCGGGAGAATCAACCTGCGGCATGGGCGGGCTCATCGTTAATAATGTCAATTAAATGATTGATCATGCTTCGCATTTTTTTTTTGGGATTTTTTCTAAGGGCCTCATCAAGAAAAAAAACAGCGCGGCTTTTTTCTCCCTGAAGATTGTGAATGACTCCCAGCATGAAATAAGAAATAAATCTTTTATCTCCTTGGGCAAAATCATCCAGTATTTTTTGGAAATGTTTCATGGCTTTGGGATAATTTTTTAACCGGAAATATGCGGACCCCATACCAAATTGGATATTGTCTTGCAAAAATAAAGGGGGTTTTTGTTTGGTAAGTTTGATAAATAATCGCAGGCTTTTCTTGAATTGGCCATTGCGAAAACTTTTCATGGCTGAATTATAGTCAGAGATTGAGAAAATTATGGGAGGTTTAGTTACCATTATTTTTTTCAACCTTGCTTCCGCATCTAAAAAACCCGCTTTTGACATTGCGAGATCCTTCTCCATTCTCTTTTTCCGTTCTTGCTCCGATTCGATACGCTGGTTATAGGTAGAACTCATCTCGTTAATTTTAGGATCAATTTGGGGCATGGATTCAATCATGGCAAGTTCCTGACGGGACAAGGTGGCGTGGTTTACGAAAAGAATCCCGATTTCCTCGGTCAGGCCGTCAAGCCGCAATTGATTAGCCCTTCTTGCAGATAAAATTGTTTCATCAGGCGGTTGCCAGGAATGCATTTCCGCTGGATTTACGGGCCAATGGGTCTTTTCTGCGGGCAAATACCCACCGCAAGCTGCCAAAATGCCGACTACCAAATAAATGAATATATTTTTCTCTGCACTTTTCATCGCTCAGCGTTATATAATAATTTATAATTAATCCAGCTACAGTTTATCTAATTACCCCATATATTTCAACTTATTAGAGAAATGAAAAACTATTATTCCGTTTTAGGGCTCAATAAAGGAGCCTCTGACGAAGAAATTAAAAAGGCTTATCGCAAATTAGCCATGCAATACCATCCCGACCGAAATGCTGATGATAGTAAGGCGGAGGAAAAGTTCAAAAAGGTCAGCGAAGCATACGCAGTTCTTAGCGACAAAAAGAAACGGGGCCAGTACGATCAGTTTGGCTCTGAAGGGTTTCATCAAAAATTTTCCCAGGATGATATTTTTCGCGACTTTGATATCAACGAAATTCTTAGGGGCTTTGGTTTTGGAGGCGGTGGAGGAAATCCCTTTCATAGCCAGGGGAGTCCTTTCGGTGGTGGGGGTGGATTTGGCAACCCATTTTCTCAGGGGAGACATTCTCAACGCGAATCCCGAATTCCTCCTTTGAAAAAGGAACTCTCTATAAATTTTGAGGAAGCCGCATTGGGTTGTCAGCGCACGCTTTCCATTTCCAGAAATGGAGTTCTTGAGGAAATAAATATAAAAATACCCTCCGGGATTACCCATGGAAAAGTTCTCCGCCTAAAGGGTAAGGGCCAAATGTCCCTTACGGGGGGCCGTCGTGGCGATCTTCATCTTTTAATAAATGTGCTTCCGCATCCACTTTTCCGACGGGAAGGCCGGAATGTGGTGGTGGAGGTGAAAATAAAATTGACCCAAGCGCTATTGGGAACAACGATTGAGGTTGAAACTTTGAACGGTATCAAGTCTGTCAAGGTTCCTCCTGGGACCCAAAATTATAGTAAACTGAGATTGAAAGAGGTGGGAATTAAATTTTCATCGGGAACTCGTGGCGACCAACTAGTCCGTATAATTATCAATATTCCCAAAGATTTAACGGAAGAGCAAATTCCACATATTCAGTTTTTGCGGGATACTGGTCTTTGAACTGCATCAAAAAATCGCTTTTCTTATAAGAAAGTCGAATCCTATAAAGGATGTTAAGCATCTCTTTAGAAATTGTAGATTTATGGAGTCGTTTGTGGCACGTGTTTACTTTAAAACCGATGATGTAACCCATGAAGTGGAGGATGGGACTCCCCTTATAGATTTTTGTGACGAGATTGAGGTCTCCTTGTCCTTTGGTTGCACAGAAGGAACCTGTGGGGTTTGCGAGGTTACAGTAGTGGAAGGAATGGAAAACATATCCCGAATTACAGAAGAGGAAAGGGATTATTTGTTGCCCGAAGATTTAGAAGAAGGCATGCGTCTGGGTTGCCAGGTTAAAATCCGAAAAGGCGACGTGATTTTAAGTTGGAAAAAAGTTAAGGCAAAATAACAGGAGCCTTACAAACCACTGTCTTTGATTTCGTCTTCAACTCTTTTTATCATCCATTCCTTGATTTCCTCGGCCAGCTTATCAATAGCATCGTTATCTTGAATTCCCGAGCAGATCTGGCTAGCCAATTCTGCATTACTTAAGTCATCGGTGAAATCTCCTGATTTCTGACAGGTTATAGATAGGTTCCACAGGGCTTTTGCTTCCATAAATCGGTCTGCATTCTTTTTTCCAAGGGTGCGGGCATGTCGAAAACAGATTTGGGATTTTTCATAGCCACCTATTTCCATGTAGGCGTTTCCAAGATTTTCCAATAAAGAGTACTCAACGGGAAGGACTGTAAATTTTCTTATCTTTGGTAGGCCGCGTTCGTACTTTTCAACAGCCGCGGTATAATCCTTCAAGTTTTTATGATAATCCCCCATTTTTTTAAGAATGATGCCCTGCTCCCTGTTATCTCCCGCTTTCCTTGCTATTTCCAGGGATACATCCAGACAGTCAAATGCTTTTTTAGGTTTTCCTGTTAGCATTTAGGTCATGGATAAATTTACTGAAATATCCATTTCCTTTGTTTTAAGATTGCCTTGGTGGGCCAGGGTTTTAACTTCTTTCAAATAGTGATCTTGCTTAGTAAAAGTGGATACAAAGAAAGTGATGAATATAATCATTTTTGGAGGTGTTCTATATGGGAAAGAACCGCAGGCAATATACAAAAGAGTTTAAAATTGAAAACATTAACAATTGAAACCCATCTGTTAAATCACAAATAACCCAAATCGATATTCAGCATCTAGCTTGACTTGCCTACTAGAACTCAGTATAGTCAAAGCAATAACTCTTTAAAATAGTCCTGTGAGGCTATCAAGGGGGAAAATGATGTTTGGTTTAAAAAATATTTTATTGCCTCCTGCTTAGGCTTGTTTTTGCCTTGAGGAGGTTTTTTTTTGCCTATTTCAATTTATGGGTTCAACACTTCTAAACTCACAAGATATTTCCCGTGCGGTCAGCCGCATATCCCATGAAATCCTGGAACGTAATCATGGTGCCGGGAATATAGCCCTGGTGGGAATTCGAACCCGTGGTGTGGTGCTAT
>PAWD01000001.1 GCA_002713325.1 Nitrososphaerota archaeon | reverse complement strand
TCTTCGGTACCGTTTGTTCCATCTTCGGTACCGTTTGTTCCATCTTCGGTACCGTTTGTTCCATTTGCTCTTCGATAGGGAATGACATTAGTGAATGCTAACGAGATATACATATGACCACTAAAGTGTATGTGAGTTTATCATCGTGTCAAATTTTATCTCGTAATCTCATGATAGTATGAGATTATACGTAAAAATGCGAGATTGATCAGAATATATTTGGTTTTATCAAAGTTTTACCTTGTCTATATAAACCCCTTTACCATTGTTAATCTTACCTATTACAGAGCTTTTCATGTCATATTTTTTGAATATTTTGATTACATTATCTACAACTTTGTCTGGAACTATCACACAGAAACCTATACCCATATTGAAAGTACTATACATTTCTTTATCGCTGACCTTTGTATGTGTCTTTAAAAGTTTAAAGATTGACTGCGGTTCCGGCATATTATCAAGTTTAAAACTAACATCTTTATGTAGGCGTGTGAGTTTTGTAAACGCACCTCCAGTTATATGTGCTAAACCATGTATTTCCATTTTGTTTAGGATCTCCATAATAGGTTTTACATAGATACGTGTAGGTTTCAACAGCTCTTTCGCAAGCGTGTTGTTAATTTCATAGATCTTCTGTCCTACACTGTATTTTTTTAATAGTACATTTCTAGCTAGACTGAAACCATTGGAATGTAGACCGTTACTTTCTACTCCCACTATCACATCACTGATCTTAATTTTATCACCTAGAATAAGTCTACCTTTTTCAACGATACCTATTACTGTACCAGCGAGATCGAACGCATGATTATTACCAGTAATAATTTCTGGTATAACCGCCGTTTCACCACCAACTATTGCTACATTCGCCTCTCTTGCACCTTTTACAAATCCTTTCATTATTTCATTTGTAAGTTTTTTATTTGGTTTCTTTATAGCAATATAATCAACAAACGCTAATGGTTCAGCACCAACACAGATAACATCGTTCACATTCATAGCCACGCAGTCAATTCCAATTGTATCAAAACGTCTAGCCATTTGGGCAACTAACACCTTTGTGCCAACACCATCAGTATGCAACGCAAGAACTTTGTTATTCTCAATCTCAATCAGGCCCGCATAATGACCATAGCCAGATAGTATACCCTCCTTGAATCTATGTGTGGTAGAAATAAACTTCTCAACCATTTTATGGGTATTTTTAATTTTCTCACGATCAATACCCACATCTCTATACGTCATCTTCATAAATTCAGTAAATCATCTCAAGTGTATAAATGATCCTAATCAATTTTATCATATTTTTTTTCATGTATCATATAGTTTCAATTAGAAAAAATATATTTGAAGATATTTAGTATAGTTGAACGATATAATTAGACTGGGACTACTTTTATTCCATCAACCCTTAATGATGGTGTTACTGAAGGTAATGAATGCCACTGCATTGTATGTTTGGAATCTTTTCCTATAGCTGTTATATTCATGAGAAATCTTTGTAGATTATCAATTATCCTTACCATCCTAGACGGTCCTACAATCTCACCATTTTTGATGATAAAAATACCACTTCTAGCTGTACATGAAAAGTCACCTTTTTCTGGATTAACAGCATATGTATACCACAATCGTCCTACAAGCAGACCGTTTTTAGTTTCTCTAATAATTTCATCTATACTGTAATCACCACTCTTTATCACTATGTTATGCATAGATGGAAACGGTATAGGATTAGCAGATCTTCCAACAGGATACCCAGATCTACTTGCGTTACCTGTAGAGTCAACGTTATCCTTGGCAGCATAGAATGTGTCGTATATTATACTCTGAAACACACCTTTTTCGATCAGATTTCTTGTCTGTGTGGGTACCCCTTCATCATCAAAAGACTTACTACCAATACAATCTCTGGATCTTGGATTATCTTGAAGTGTAAAAGTTTCTACAGCTACTTGTTTACCAAGTTTTCCGTATAAGCAGCTACGTTTATCCTGATAAGCCTTTGCATTGAAATTATAAGATAATACAAATGACAAAAGTTCTCCAAGTGCATATGGTGTAAAAATAACACTGAGAGTTCCTTCATCACAATTCCTCGCACCAATAGATCTAGTAGCCATGTCACCAGCTTCTTTTCCAACTGATTCTGCATTGAATGCGTTAAGCGTTCTTGCCGTATTGAATCCAACACCGCTTACTGTTTCACCATTATTCTTTGCATCGGCGTTAATGTTTCCAATTATGTATGTACCATTGTCATGTAGATTCACATTATTGCTATTTGTAATGTAAACATGTTCCTTTACAACATGCAAACTACCAGATACACTATTTACATTACTGAACTGCAAGGTAGAATTTAGCATTGAAAGTGAGATATCAATACATTTTTCAATACTTAATTTATTGAGACGTTCGTCGTAACATCCATCTACAGATGTTATTTTTGATGGTTTTGGGAATGATTTCCACTTGATCTCTGATCCCATTGTCGTAGCTAATATCGCATCCTCTACGGCATTAGCTAAATTTTTCTCATCAAGAAGTGAAGTTGATGATGCGCCTATACTCCCGTTCTTTACAATGCGGATTGCTAGACCACGTTCCCTTATTCCTTTGGATTCAGCTATTTGCGAGTCTGCAACCCTTATCGTTATTATCTCCTTATCCACAAGAAAAGATTCTGCCTCATCCACATTAAATTTCAGAGCAATATCTAAAGCCTTCTTGCAAATATCTTGCATAATTACCTTTGTTGGATACAATAGTATTATACTTTATGAATTTCATAATGAAGCCAGTTTATGATCTTCATAAATTTTACTTTCATTCACATAAGGTTTAATATTATTGTAAAAGGATATGGATGATCGATGCCGATCCCGACAAAAATCAACTTCATTGTACGCGAAATAGAGGAATATGATCTACAAAAAGGTTTTTTCCAAACTCTGTCTAATTTGACCCATATCGGAAAAATTTCCAATGAACCGCAAAGAGCCAATAAAATTCTTCAAGTAATTAAAACAAATCCTTTTCATAAGATCTTTGTTGCTGTAAATGATGATGTAGATATTATAGGCTTAATTACTTTGTTAATTGAACAGAAATTTGTTCATGATGGAGGAAAAGTTGGACATATAGAGGATGTTGTAACAAGGAACGGATATGAAGGCATTGACGTAGGTTCCGCATTAATTCAGAAATCGTTAAGATTTGCAAAAGAAAAGAATTGCTATAAAGTTATTTTAGATTGCTCAGAGACTAATATTCCATTTTATGAAAAAATGGGCTTCAGAAAGCATTCAATTGGTATGAGATATGATATAAAATAAAGATAAATGTCTTTAGCCCATTACCCATTAATTACGTGTTAACGATTTGAACCTGTATTTATCAAGTTTTGTTAGTTGACGGTAAGATCCAAAAATCGTCACATCGTTCACTTTATCCAACGGTTCATCAGATTCTTCATCCCCATACACTTTCATAATCTTGTACGTACTTGTTCGCTGTGCAGGTATTTTTCCAGCTCTTCGTATAATATCCCTTATCTGTCTTGGCTTAAGTAGTTGTCCATTTTGCGCACCAGCAGCAGTTGATATACTTTCATTTATAAGAGTACCACCAAAATCGTTTACGCCAGCACTTAAAAGAAACTGTGAAAACTCTATACCTTCTTTCACCCATGATACCTGTATGTTATTGATGTAATTGTTTAACATCAGCCGAGCTATAGCATGCATCTTAATAACTTCATTCTTGGTTGGACCAGCTGTTATATCATCAAAAAGTTTATGTTTGAACATAGGTGCTTCCGTATAAATAAAACTCAGAGGTACAAATTCCGTAAATCCATGAGTTTCTTTCTGTATTTCTCTTAGCAATACAAGATGATTTGCTCTATGAATTGGTTTTTCAATATGTCCATACATTATAGTTGATGTTGAAGATATTCCTAATCTATGTGCTGTTTTGATCACATGAATCCAATCTTGTACAGTTATTCTTCCAGGAGAGATCTTATCTCGCATATCTTGATCTAGTATTTCAGCGGCAGTACCTGGTAAACTACCTACACCAGCTTCCTTCAACATCTTCAGGTAGTCTTCTACATTAGTTTCCGATCTAACTGCACCATAAAGAATTTCTTCAGGAGAGAAACCATGAATATGTATTTTCGGTAATTCTCTCTTTATAGCCTTGCAAATATCTATGTACATATAACCATTCATTTTAGGAGGCAACCCCGCTTGTATACAAACTTCTGTAGCACCAAGTTTCCATGCCTCTTTTGTCCTCTTCACTATCTCTTCTACTGGTAAGAAATATCCCTCTTCTTCACGAAAATCCCTACTGAAGGCACAGAAGCCACAGTGTTTTATACATACATTGGTGAAATTTACATTTCTATTGACAACAAACGTTACAAGGTCATCTACATTCCTCTTCCTGAGTTTATCTGCGACAATTATCAGTGAATTGAGTTCTGAATCAGAGCATTCAAAAAGCTCAACTGCATCTTTTACAGATAATTCTTTATCATCAAGAGCTCTGTTAAGAATGTCTGCAATTACAGGATCTATTTTACTAAAATTATTCATGAAAATAATTCTCCCTCACAAGTCCTTCTTCATCGATTAGCGCATAAATGTATTTTATTATATGTTCGGAAAGGAATCCCTCTTTCCTTATATATTCTGGATAAATTGGTAATCTAGCTTTAAACCTAAATCGGAATCTTTCAGTAGCATTCTTGATATCATCAATCTTTGGCCATGGAAATTCTGGGTTTACATGATCCACTGTAATTGGAGATATACCACCCCAGTCGTTTATACCTGCGTTAAGATATTTACTGTAATGTGTTAGATTAAGATTTGGCGGTACTTGAATATTCATCTCTGGCATTATTATCCTTGCTATTGCAATAACCCTTAACATATAATTCATTATAGGAGTTAGGGCTAATGCCATAGAAGTATCAGGTTTTGGACTGAAGTTCTGAATTATTACTTCTTGTATATGCCCATATCTTTCATGTAGCTTCTTGATTTCGAACAAGGAATCAACAAGTTCTTCAGGTGTTTCACCTATACCAATGAGCAAACCTGTTGTAAACGGTATCTTTAGCTGTCCAGCAATTTCGAGTGTCTTTAATCTTACTTTGGGATTTTTGCTGGGAGCAAATTCATGAGGCATACCAGGAGAGCATAACCTCTCACTAACATTTTCTAACATCATCCCTAAACTCGGATTCACCTGTTTCAGAAGGATCATCTCCTCCCTTGTCATATTACCTGGATTTGTATGAGGTAGTAGTCCAGTTTTCTTGATCACGAGTTCATTCATGTGAATTATATATTCAGTAGTAGTGGAATAACCCATCACTCTTAACCATTTCTTTACTTCATTATACTTTTGTTCTGGCCTTTCTCCAGTCACAAACAAGGCCTCCGTACATTTCGCCTTCTTACCCTTTTCAGCAATATCAAGTATCTTTTCAGGTTTCATCATCATCGTATCTGGATTAACTGGTTCTTTTTTATATGTACAGTAGGAACACGTATCCCTACACAGATTTGTCAACGGAATGAAGACCTTCCTTGAATATGTTATTATGTTACCCTTCTTAACTTGTCTAATATTGTTTGCAAGTTCTGATAATTGGGATATATTAGCACGCATTAAAATACATGCTTCTTCCCTACTGATCTCTTTACCTAATAAAGCATCATCAAGTATCTCATTTATGATAAGCAATAAAAATTTGATGAATTTGAATTATAATAACTTTTATGATCACGGTGACTCCAATATATTCGGTCTTTCTCCAAGTATTATTGAAATCTCTACAATCTCACCGTCCCTGATTATAGTTAATCGCAACTGGTCACCTACTGATTTTTCTCTTTCTAAGTAAACTAGAATATCATCTATCTTTCTAACTTCCATATCGTCAATACCCACAACCACATCTCCACCTAGTTTGACCTCTCTATCATCAAGTATAACATCTCTATCACTCCCTCTAATATCATATTTTGCTGCAGGACTGTCTTCAACTATATCTATTACCAGAAACCCCCTTGCCTCTTTGAGACCTAAAGCATCTGCTACTTCTGGTGTGACATCTCTTCCGGAGACTCCAAGCCATGGATGTTTGTAAGCACCATCATTGATAAGCACTAGTGCGATTTTCTTTACCATATTAGACGGTATGGCAAAACCAATCCCAGAAAATTCTCCAGTAGCAGATCTTATGGCAGAATTTACTCCTATCACCTCACCTCGCAGATTCAACAAAGGACCACCAGAGTTTCCTGGGTTTATTGCTGCATCAGTCTGGATCACATCTGGTATTGAAAATCCTCTAGTATCAGAGAGAGGCAATAACCTACCCAATTGACTAACAATACCCGTTGTCATGGAACCACTTAGACCGAATGGATTGCCAATAGCGGCTACCGGATCACCGACCTGAAGTTTAGATGAATCGCCTAACGGTAAGGGAACCAATTTATCTTTTGGACTATCGATATGTATCACTGCAAGATCGGAATAAGGATCAGTACCTATGACGGAAGCTCGATAAATAGTACCGTCAGAAAATGTGGCATCTATTCTATTTGCATCTTCAACCACATGATTATTAGTTAGTATGTTTCCGTTTTGATCGTATACGAAGCCGGAGCCGAGTTTGTCTCTATCTTGACGTAAGGTTTCAGATATTATTGTTATCTGAACCACTGAATTTTCTACCTTTTTGAAGAGTGCTGGTAAAGATAAATCGGTTTCTGATGGCTTCAATAACACTGTCTCACCCTGTGTAGTTATAGAATGACCATTAGTCTGTATTAGAGGTACTTTAGGCTGGATCACAGTATCATTAATTTCTTTTGTATCTTGCATTATATTATAGTAATACATACCCGTTGCAATTGTAATTATAAGGCCTATGATGACTACAACTTTCATTTGAGAACTATCTTACGTGGTATCTATATTTGTTTTATTATCTAATACATGTAGTTTTTTCATAGAATTTATACTAGATATGCAATACATCCATTCCTCAATATTCCTAAAATAATATATTATATATGTCCGGAATAAATATTGGTTTACAAAACACTTGTACCATATTAATTAAGAAATACGGAAATACTACATATAATAATAAGGTTCTAGCAGGGTTATGAAGAGATGGAAGAGATACTTGTAAAAGATAGTCTATTTGGCAGGTATACCAGTATTATCATAACTATACTGCTTGTATCTCCAATAATCTTCACTTTTGCAATTGCACCAGATACTTTTAACATGAGCTGGAATGAAGGTCGCGGTGGATTTCTGTTTGCACTTGCGTTCATAGGTGCCGAAATCATAGGCACAAAATTCAAGATCAGTAAAAGACGCTTCTATGCAGTTTTACCCATTACTGCTGTTGTAATTGTATACTTCACCCTTCTAGATTTTGGTTTGCGTTCCAGTATAATGGACGCAGCTTCTTCATACAATGTTAGATTAATCGATAGTTGGGCTTGGATGTGGGATTTCATAGTAATGGCCATATACATAGTCGTGGCTCTTACAGTGCTTTATGGAAAGAATTGGTTAAAAATTGCACCTGCGGGACCTATCTATCTTTTTGGTAATGCGATTATTCTATCTTTAGATGCATTCTTTCCCTACGATACACTGGGTCCATTACAATTCTTTGTTCCTTTCATGTTGCAGGCAGAAACTTGGATAATAAACGTGTTTGATTTTGGTCAAGCATTTACAAGAGAAAACGTAATAATACTTCAGGGTCAGCATGGCTCTATGGCACTGCAGGTCTTCTGGCCATCTGCAGGTGTACATAGCATGATCATCTATACACTTGTGATGATGGCATTCCTCTTTAAAATGAATATACCTCCAAAGAGGAAGATAATGTATTTTGTTATTGGTGCTACTGGAACCGTAATAGTTAACATGATAAGAATATTTTCACTTTCTCTATTTGCATTATTAGTCAGTACAAATGCAGCAAAGTTCGAAGAATTCCATTCCATAGCTGGCGAGATAATGTTTCTACCATGGTTAGCAGCTTTCTTATTCATTGTAATGCACATTGAAGGTAAGAGAATTAAAAAATTCTTAAAGTTAAAGGCTAATTCGTAACTATCATGCGATTGTCATATCAACAAACAGAATATTATAGCTATATACTACCTTGATAACCATACATATCTCTGTATTGTCGTAAGAGAGATTAATTTTTACCAATAAGGTAAGTTAATAATTAATCCATGAAGTTGAGTAATGTATCTTGACCCTTATTATTGACTAATTCTGTAACCTTAACACCTAGTCTCCTTACCATCAATTGACTTTCCTGTAAGCCTTCTTCAAGAAGTATTTTTGCTGTTTTAAATATTTCATCATAACTTGTTGAATATGACTTTAGACTCCTTACCTTGGTTCTTATACTAAGATCGTCTAGTATCAATGTTATACCTACAGATTTTAATGAGAAACTCTGATCTGTTGCAGATTTGTGAACGTCTTTGCATAAATATTCCAGATCTACAAGCATTTCATCAACAGAATCGGTGTCTTTTTTCAATGTTATCATCCTACTTATCTGTGTTATTGAACCATCTTCAATAACTTGTTCGTTATCCACACCCCTAGAAGCCTTGAAAATGTATACACCGTTCTTTTTTCCGAATTCCTTTGTTAATGTGTAAATATCTAATTTAGCAAGTTCACTTATTGTTCTTACACTCATCTGATTCAGTATTTCTTCCGTTTTCTTCCCAATACCAATAATCTTACACACTTTCAAATCTATGAGAAAATTTTGAATCTCATCTGGTCTTACTATAGTTAGACCATCAGGTTTTCTGAAATCTGATGCCATCTTTGCGATCAACTTGTTTGGTGCTATACCTATTGAACATAACAATTTTAACTCATTTTTTAATTGTTGTTTTATTTTAGTGGAAAGTTCTTCTGCTTTGATAAAATTATAATTCAATCTTTCACTAACATCAATGAAAGCTTCATCAACACCAACTAGCTCGAACTTATCAGCATAATTTTGAATTATATACATTGCTTTAGCAGATATCATTTGATAGTAATCATGATCTATAGGTAGAAATACAGCTTGTGGGACATCTTTCAATAATGTCTTAGCTAATTTTATAGGAATTCCAGACTTTACATTATATTCACGCGCTTCATAATTTGCTGTGCTAACTGCTCCTGAATCCTCTGTTCTTCCAGAGTATACACATACAACAACAGATTTACCTCTTAATTCTGGTCTTCTAAGTTCTTCACACTGGGCAAAGAAATAATCAAAATCTATGTGAAAGATTATCCTTTCTTTCATATCTGAATTCATATATTATTAAATATATATAATATAATATGAAAATATCTATCATTGTCTAAATACTAGTTGTGTGAAGTATTAGTGATGAGTGAAGATTATCCCATAGTTGTTAAGGATGATGGTATGACTGTTAAACCAAAAATGATGAATGATAATGAGATATATCATTCTGTTTATCATAATAAATTATATCTTTTTTTCAAAGATGAAAATGAGCTCTTAAATTGTTACGAAGTCGCAGATAATGAAATTGCAGAAGCCATTATGACAAATCCAGATTCTGATTCAATAAAGAACATTCTTGATGATTATACAAAAAAACAACAAACTATTATATAATGCCTGATTAGATAGAAGACATGGAAAATACATCAAAGGAAAATACATCAAAGGAAAATACATCAAATGAGATCTATATTGGAAAGAAACCTCTTATGACATATGTTACGGCTGCATTAGTGCAATTAGCAAATCAACCTAGCGTTAACATTATGGCCAGAGGTATGAGTATAACATCAGCAGTGGATGTAGCACAAATTATTGTTAAGAGAATGGATACACTTGGATATCAGGTTGGCAATGTGGGTATAGGCTCTGAACTATTAAAGTCCCAAGACGGTAAAGAAAGAAATGTCTCTACAATAAAAATCGAAGTATCCAAACAGAAATAAATTACGCTTATTCTGTAAACAATTTTTTTTGTTTTCAAAGAGTTATGTAAATCTAGCACAGTACGAAATTTTATTATATTTACATGGCAACAGAAGAAAATATCTGAATCATTGTTTAGCATATGATTTATTACCGTTGAATATTCTCACGGCTACTATGAATCTTCAGCTAGTATATGTGTCGCCTAGTGACAAATATAAGGAAAGGTTGAGAGATGATTGGTTTTATGTTTATCAGATGGCGAAATTTTTTCGTTGGTGGCTACGCAAGAAATTTACACTGTATTATACAGTTAGTACTAATGTTCTCGTAGTAGAAAAAGCTAAGTTAATGCGATTTAGGTTTGGAATGAGCGATCTTATGAAATATCATAAAGAGAAAGGTGAGGACAATTACCATCTCTATCTTTCTTATTTCAAACCAGTGTGGTCTGATTGTAGTGTAGGTTTCTTTACCGATAACATTGGTTTGATTCATTGGAAAGAATACAGTGGTAAGGTAGAAAGTTATAGATTCTTTGTACCGGAAAATTGTGCTCGAGTATCCCATGTTTTACTTCATGAAGTTGGTAGACAGAAGCATTATAACAATAAGAGATTCAAGGATGAAATACATGAGCAGTGGGATAAGCATTTGTATGGTGTAGACGAGTTCGAATTTTATGATAAGAAATTCAAACGTGTTACTGATAAAGATGATTGTATGTTTGCTACTATGAAGATCCCAGAGTATGCACCATAAACTTTTGGTTTGATATTTTGAAATCTATGACTGTGGTGTTGCGTATGGAAGTTTTCACATAACATATTATTAATTATTTACAAGTTATCACAGATTGAATATAATATTGAATAATTATAATCTAATTTATTATCATGTTTATATTTATCTTGTGCGTATTTATTACATTAATAACACTAAAACTTAAACTTGTGTATATATGTAGGGAAAATATGAGTTACATTACAAATAATGAAATAGAGAAATACGTGTATAATATTTTACCTGATAGTCCTTCTATATTGAAAGAGCTGGAGAAGACTGCGAAATCTAGAAATGTACCGATAGTAGGTCCTATGATCGGTAGGCTTTTGTACATATTTGCAAGTGTGTCTAATGCTAAACATATTCTGGAAATAGGAACAGCAATAGGATATTCTGCAATATGGTTAGGTCTAGCTGTAAAGCGTAATAAAGGCAGAGTTAAGACAATAGAGATCGATCGAGACATTGCAAATGAAGCCATTAAAAATATCAGACGTGCTGGACTTGCAAAAATTGTAGAGGTTATCAATGGTAATGCATTGAAAATACTACCTAAAATAAATGATAAGTTCGAAATAATATTCATAGACGACAGTAAGAAAAATTATCCCAAATATATCAATCTGTGCATGAAACTACTCCACAAAAATGGTTTACTAATAGCTGATAATGCCTTATGGAGAGGTGAGGTTGCACTCGAAAGTAAATCAGAAAATGCTGATTCTATTGCAAGGTTTAATGAGTTATTGATGAGAAGAATGCACTCTCTAATTATACCCGCAAGAGATGGCGTTGCAATTGGTATCAAGTAAAATACTCTATATTTTTTTTAAAAATACGTCTAACTTTACATTATGTAGAATTCATCTTTGTTACTTTCGCTTATTTATATAATATTTATTCGGATAAGAAATATGGAAAGAAACATACAAGAAATTAGATCTCTCCGTCAAGTATGATACCAATAATATTCTTTCTACTAAATTCAAATTTAGCTAAAGTTTCTATCATCTCCAACGCCTTTTCTGCTTCATTTTCTCTATAGATATACTTAATCTGAATAGAAATATTTCTTCTAGTAATCATCATTATCTTGAATTCTTTTTTACTTTAATTAGAACATAATTGAAGTACACTAGTAACTCTTTAAAATCGTTTTGCTTTAAACACTTTCAACAAATACATGTGTAATTTTCACATTCTATATTAACTAACTCATAATAAATTATTGTAGTAGATGAAACCTTGTTGGAATTATGTAATAGATATATTTTATATTAAACCTCCTAATGATATATTATATTGAGTATAGAAGATTATCAGAAAGCTGGTAAGATAGCTGCTGAAGTAAGGGATGATGCAAGGAAACGCTATCATGTTGGTGAAATGTTACTTTCAATATGTGAACGCGTGGAAAACATGATAAGGGAGCGTGGTGCTGAACCAGCATTTCCATGCAATGTTAGTTTGAATGAAGTTGCAGCCCATTATACTGCTGAACCAAACGATCAGAATGTGGTTAAAGATAACGATGTGTTGAAGATCGATATCGGCGTTCATGTAAACGGTCATATTGCTGATACTGCAGTCACCGCATGTTACAATCCAAAATATGATTCACTGGTAAATGCAACAGAATTTGCACTACAGGAAGCGGTTAAGATCGTTAAAGCGGACGTTAATGCTAGTGATATAGGTAAGATTGTTGAGAATACTGCAAAAAAAACCAATTTCAAACCAATACACAATCTGAGCGGTCATTCACTTGCACAGTATACTATACATGCTGGTAAATCAATACCTAACATAAGGACTACAAGAACTTTTTGTTTTGCACCTAATCAAGCATATGCCATAGAACCTTTTTTTACTACTAAAGATGGTAGTGGAATAGTTTACAATGGTAAGATGAAGAGTATATATGCAATAGCAACGAGGAAAATAACTGGAGACAAAAATGCAGATGCGTTACTGGATTATCTATGGAATAGGTTCAAGACATTACCTTTTGCACTCCGCTGGATACTTCAAGATTATGAAGAAAAGGAATCTCGCATGATGTTGGAATTTCTTATGAAGAAAAAACTCATACATTCATATCCCATACTAGTAGAAGGTAGTGGAAAGTTTGTAGTACAGGCAGAGCATACAGTTATACCTACTGAAAATGGTGTAATTATTGTAACACGTTAAATCTTCATGTACTCTGCATAGATCGTTGTTATCAATGCTGCAGTTTTACATTTCGAACATAATTCTCCAACTTTATAAACAAAATCTCCAAGTTTGAATGTACGTTTAGTCTTTAGTCCACACTGCTGGCATTCTTCAATCGTATAAACAACATGTTTCTCCTTCTCTTCCTTTCTCATTGTGAAACACCCAGAGTATTTCCTACACCTATTATTAGCACCACGTCACCTTTTTTTGTCTCATTTTCTATTACGTCAAAGATCGACTTGTTAACCTTATCAAAAGACTCAGCTATCTCTTTTCTCATCACAGTAATTGCATCTAACACCGATTGTTTAATTATAATTGCATAAACTGGTATACCATGCTTGGTTGCAATATCCTCTATCTGGAACCTATCTACACCTATACCTCCTATAGCTGCACCTATACCCTCTGCAATATCACCAGTTTTTTCACCTTCAAGTTTCAATGCAGCATCAATCATTATTATTGAATTTATATTTACAGCCATTTCGTTTATCAGTTTTTCAACAGCTGTTCCAGGTTCACCTACATTTCCTGCGGGACCCTCGGCCTTCATGAGATACAATATTCGTTCTTTGTAACGATCCTCGCATACAACAGTTTCCTTTGCAATGATTTTCTTTTCTTTGTTAAGCATCATTTTTCCCACGATCATTGGTCCTATACCATCACCAATGGGTAATCCAGCTTTGAATGCATCTACAGCTTTGTTTAATGCTTCGGCTTCCTGTAGAAGTATAGGCATTATCATCTGTAATTGCACAAGGAAGAACACACTTGAACTCTTCTTACCCATAAGATAGAAATGTCTTACCACCTTAAAGATCATATTCAATATTGTTGCCGCTTCAAGTATATTCTCCATCTTACTCACAGTTAATGCATCCATTGTTGGTGATAGTTTTTTTACTTCATTTTTGACTCTATTATCTCTTACACGCATGAAGTGTTGTACTTTAGGAATTATTCCATTAGGATCCATATCTACTGGCAGTATGGTAAAATACTCTACAAATTTATCGATCCTCTCCGTTGGGTCCATGTTTGTATTGATCGATTTTGCATATCCTATTGCCTCTTTCCTCGCATTTTCCTTCATACTTTTTATCTTTTTCATAGATTTAGTTACATCATTAAGCACCATCCACATCTGTAGTTTCTGCCCATAAAATATGAATAAAAACATGGGTAGAATCCATATTAAAGAAATCCACCATTGACCCTCCAGTCCCTCAGGAAGGAACATATCAAGCTGTAATAGAACGTCCAGTAAATTCATACTTCTTAATCATCCACCTAAACGTAGTAAATTAAAGCTTTGTTTTTAATATATCAAGTCACTGGTAAGTCTTTATAACACAAATTAAAAATAATTCCAAGTCTAAATTTAATGGATCCAGAATTTATTTCTAGTTCACTTAAATCAATAAGTGGTGACATTCTTTCTGATACTTGGCAGAGGTACATGTATGCAAGCGACGCAAGTGCATATGAAATTGTACCCAAATGTATTATTCTACCGAAGAACGCTGATGATGTGGTTAAGATCGTAAAGTTTGCTTCCATAAATGGTATACCTGTAATTGCCAGGGGTGGAGGTAGTGGACTTGCTGGTCAAGCAATAGGCGATGGTATAATTATCGATTTTACTAAATATATGAATAGTATTGTAGAGATCAATGTAGAAGAAAACTATGTGATAGTGGAACCTGGATTATATAAAGGCATTCTAGATAAAGAACTTGAAAAACATGGAAAGTTTTTACCACCAGATCCGTCAAGCGCGAATTATTGTACGCTTGGTGGTATGATAGCTACTAATGCAAGTGGTGTACACACTATCAAATATGGAAGTGTAATAGACTATGTTCTATCACTTAATGTGATCTTATCTAATGGTGAACTTTCACTTACTAAATCTGTCGAAATTGGAAGTAATGCTTGGTATAATAAAGGTAATTCTACTACAAGTAAATTACTGGAATCACTAGCAAACCTGTTGAGATCAAACAAAGACTTGATCCAATATAAATTTCCCAATGTTAGAAAGAATTCATGCGGATATAGAATTGATAGGGTATTAAGAGATAATATACTTGACATGAGCAAATTATTCGTCGCATCAGAAGGAACTCTTGGCATAGTAGTAAAAGCCAAGTTCCGTATAATGGATCTTCCAAAAGAAAAAGCGTTGATGTTGCTGGGATTTGATGATACATTGCAAGCATCCAAATCCATTAGAAAAATAACAGAATTAAAACCATGTGCACTTGAGCTTATAGATAAAACTGTTATCCAACTAGCAAGAATTGCAAATGATGTATTTTCTTCAAAGGTATCTTCTGATACTAATTGTTTGCTTTTTGTAGAGTTCGATGGTAATGATATGAAAGAGGTAGAATGTTCTATTAATGATCTTTCAAGACTACTTGATCAGATTGGTGCTAAAGTAATTGCGTATTCATCTAACTATAATGAAATTGAAAAATTATGGACCATTAGAAAAAATGCTCTGTCATACACTATGAAGATAAGAGAAGGTACCAAGAAGCCAATTGCTTTCATGGAAGATCTTGTAGTATCTGTAGACAAACTAGGATTTCTGGTTGATACTTTACAGCAAGTATATGGAAAATATGGTTTGAGTTATGTCATCTATGGCCACGCAGGTGATGGAAATCTACACACCAGACCTTTGCTTGATGTTGAGAAGAGTGAAGAAATAAAAATAATGAGAGGAGTAACAAACGATCTTCTAAATGTAATAATTAGTATCAACGGTAGTATATCTGCAGAGCATGGTGATGGTCTTGCACGTTCAGAATTTATACGAGATATTTATGGTGATGAAATCTATCAATTATTTGTAAATATAAAGAAAATGTTTGATCCTTACAATATAATGAATCCGAACAAGAAGATCACATTGCAAGGAACATTTGTAAAAAATTTCAGGTATGGCTATAAGCGCAAGGATCTTGAAAATACATTGAATTGGCAGATAGATGATAGTAGAGTACAAAGAGAAATTACTGGTTACAGAAAAGAGCTTAGTTATGATAATGAGGTGGATCTATGTCATGGATGTGGTGGTTGCAGGGAACTTAATTTCGATGTGAGAATGTGTCCAGTATACAAGGGAATAAATGATGAAGTTGCAAGTTGTAGAGGAAGGAACAATGTATTAAGATGGCTTTTTAATATTAATGGTCTTGCAAAGGATTTTGCCCTAACCAAAGAATACAAGGATATAATTTACAAGTATTGTGTGCAGTGTAAGATGTGTTTAGTTGATTGTCCATCAAACGTTAATGTAGGTAAATCAATTGCAGACGCAAGAGCTTATTATGCCAAGAATATGGGTCTTCCAAAAGGCTATGAATATTTCGTAAACATAGATAAGTATGCATCTCTTGGTTGCAAAATAGCACCATTATCAAATTTCCTCATGAATAACAAATTATTCAGAAAAATACTTGAAGTTAATACTGGTATAGATGCAAGAAAGAAGTTTCCGAAATTCAGAAAAAAAACTTTTGATACATTATTCAAGGAATACAAACCTCAGAAAATGGATAAATATGTGGTATTCTTTTGCGACACCTACATACGGTATGTAAACCCAATGCTTGGTATGCGTATAGTAAAGATGTTAGAAAGGAATGGTTATGGTGTTATTTTTCCACCACAAATGTCTTCAGGACTACCAGCCTTGCTTGAAGGTGCTCCGGATGTCGGAAAAGAAATTGCTGAATATAATATAAAGAACCTGTATATACATACATCAAAGGGTATACCTGTTATATGCTTCTCTCCTAGTTCATCCATTGCATTGAAGATGGATTATCTTAATGTATTAGATAACGAGGAGACGAGAAAAGTCTCTAACAATACGTATGATATACATGAATTTTTCAGTAATTTGCATAATAGAAACGAACTAGATATTAATTTTAGAACAATAGACGAAGAAGTGGGTATACATTTTCACTGTCACACAATGGTACAAGGTACTGATAAATATGTAAAGAATTTACTTGATCTAATACCAGCACTTCGCTATCATATAGTCGAGAATGGTTGTTGTGGCGTTGGTGGTTCATATAGTTTTATCAAGGATAATTATGATCTATCAATGCAGATAGGGAGAGAACTATTTCATACTGTAAAACAGGAGAGGAAGATCTATACAACTGGAGAGTCATGCAAGTTACAGATCGAGGAAGGTACAAGTAAAGAGTTAGGATTAACAGTTGATTTGCTTGCAAGAGCATATGGTATAAGTTGATAATCATCACGAATTTGTACTATCACAGTAATAGATAATAATACTAATGAATTTATGGACTGGGCGGGATTTGAACCCGCGACCTCTCGCTTGCGAAGCGAGTATTACTACCGCTGAACTACCAGCCCGAGAAACCAATAGTTAATCACTTATTTATTTATGCAAGATTATCTTACTAGTAGGTAAAATATCTATGAATTTCTAACCATGTAAAATTAATCTTTATACTACTAATTATCTAATATAAACATAGTATCTTTATATTTTTCATTACGATAGCGGTTAAATTCTTGATTTAACAAATGAATTGTCATGAACTATTGTTGTTCTATTCCACATTGAGGACAGAACTTTGTCGATGACTGGATCTGTGACCCGCATTCCATACAGAACTTTGTATCAGATGTTGGTGTTGTTTTCTCCATTTTATGATGGAGATTCTTAACTTCATAGAACGCCGCAACCGCTCCTGAAGGTTTGTAGGCAGTTTCATCAATATCTTCAGGAGTGAGTGTAAAAGGAATGTCCTTGATTTCTATGTAAGACATTAGCCTTGGTACTCTATGCTTTGGATGTAATCCATCATCATTTTGACACTTATCTTTCTCCAAATTACATCTCACATCAATCAGTTCTCCTAACCAGTAAGCAAACTTCTTCAATGTCATTTCTGGTGTAGAATAAACTAATGTATGAGATGACATGTACTCTTCTGTAGCCATCTTTCCATTGAAGACTTTCATATTATTACCCTACAATAAAGATGTAATATTTCTTTTTATTAGACTATTGTTTAGAGCCACATTTGGTACAAAATTTAGCTTTCGTGGGAATCTGTATATCACATTTAGAGCATGATTTTAACGAGATATTTTCTTTAGTTGGAAAGTATGTAGAAGAATATTGTGGTGTTGAAATTCCGCTCATCATATCTGGTCCATATGTTGCTGATGGTGTAGTACCTTCTTTGGGTTTTCTTGATTTATCATCATTATCTATAGCATTATTAATTTCAATAATTACTTTTACAGAAAGAAAGCCTAGTGAAGAAAATACTTTTACAAAAACTCCCATCTTTTTGAAGAATTCTTTATCTGAGATCTTGTCTTCCTGGTATAGTGTTTCTGCATCTAAAAATTCTTCATAAACTGTTTGTATATCATCTACTAATTGCTTTAATTTACTAACAAGAGGCTCTCTAGTACCATAACCTAATCCTCCCATATGAAGTAATTTTATTGTATAAACTATTTAAAAGCTATTAATAAAAAATTTATGATTGATTTTATCTAAACGTTCTGTAGTGATTGTTCAAGAAACTTTTTCAAGACATCTCTTGAAGTTGCACCTATATGTTGTCCAATTTTCTTATCACCTTTGAATACCAATAAAGTTGGAATGCTGAATATCTCGTACTTGGCAGCTATATCTTGGTTCTCATCTACATTAACTTTCAGAAATTTTACTCTGCCTTCATAATCCTTTGACAAATCTTCAACTACTGGTGAGACCGTCCTACATGGACCACACCATTCAGCCCAAAAATCTACTAGTACTGGTATCTGTGATTGTGTCACTTTCTCGTTCCACTCCTTTGAAGACGTTGATTCTAAGTTACCCATTTTTATCAGTGTATTTTATGATAATACGAGTTATATATGTTCACATGTTTTTCTCCCTGATCTGATCAATTTTTAAATAACTTTCTTCAAACAATGTTATGAATGATCAACTAGAAAAGAAAACGTTGAAGGGTTCCGGAGGACATGTAGTTGCCAACATTACACCACAAGAGATCAAGAATGGTGGTGTTGCTGGGGTTGATATATTTCTTGGTGCTGTTGGAAGAATCGAGGAGAAAAGGATCTTGCAATATTTCTGTAAAAAATGCAATAAAGAATTTGATGGTACGCCCAAAATAAAATATGAGAAGTTGAACGAAGAAGTTGCTAAAGGACACACTTTATCGGAACAGGGTGCATATATATGCAAACAATGCGAATCCATAATAGCTCAATATAAAACATTTGCAGAACAGGATGAAAAAAGTCATGATTATGTTCCCTATCAAGCAACGTATGAGCAAGAAGGTTTTGTAGCTATACGAAAGCTGTTAGGGATGGATGTTTATGATAATAAAGCTGTTCTAGTGGGGACCATAAAGGATATAGGCCTCATTGATAAAAAATCAAAGATTGTTGTGTTGATTTCTACAACAGAGAATACAGAAAAGGAAATACCATGGGATGTAATTACTAGTATAGGTGATGTTGTTTTGATCAATACAAAAGAACAAATGTTAAATGCTAGTTCTAATGATGAATGTAAAAAATGTGGATTTTATAATAGTAATGATTCAAAATTCTGTGAACAGTGTGGTACTAGCCTGGAATAGGTTTATTCTTACTTACTTTTCCCAAAATCTTTGAGACTGTCTCGTGTCTATCAAGTTTGAATATTCTGTTGAAATATGTCTGCTCGTCTTCAGCAAGTTCTTCTATATCTTCATCCTCCTTCACACCAGCTATGCGCTTTGCGAGTTTTTTCTTATATTCTAACTGCATCTGACGTGCTATCTGTATTCTTTGTGCCTGTGGAGAGCCTGCTCCATGCATCGATTCCGTTAGATAGCCAACCGCATTACGACCCAAAGTCATATTTTCGATAAGTCGTAGTATACGAATTCTGTTTTCTGTAGAAATTCCTTTTCGTCCTTTTAGAAATTTCTTCAACAGCGGGCCAGTTTCTGGACTATTGAACTCTTTCTCAGAAGGAAGCGTTACTACCAA
This sequence comes from Nitrososphaerota archaeon, assembly GCA_002713325.1. GTDB lineage: Archaea > Thermoproteota > Nitrososphaeria > Nitrososphaerales > UBA213 > UBA213. The sequence goes on along the minus strand of PAWD01000001.1, from coordinate 16,124 downwards.
ACCACCAGCAAGATCTTGTGCTAAACGAGATAATTCATACGGGAACCGAGTTACATTATGCTTGCAAACATTTGACAGCATATCATCGTTCTGATAGTTACCGGCTTTGGTCTTATATGATTCATATGAAGATGCTATACCTGCACCAAAGATTGTCTCGTTCAGATGAGTCATCTCAACCAATTTGTCTCTAATATGAGAAACATCAGGTATACCGTTATAATCAACTATTGTTGCAGATGCACCTATTATGACATCACCTACTCCAGTTTTACAGACATAACTTCTTCTATGGTAAGTGGTGAACCTTTCTACTAACATTGCTGCGAATTCTGTCTCTCCTTGCATGAATATGTACTTCCATGGCACGAAGACATCATTAATTATTATCATCGCTTCCTGTCCAGAGTATAACGCATTTCCCTGATCAATGCCTTGGCCTCCCTCCATACTTCTGGTATCACAGGACTGACGACCGTAGATGTATGTAAGACCTGGATGATCTACAGGTATTGCACATACTATAGCATAGTCTTTGTCTTTTGGTGTTAATCTAATAGTTGGCATAACTATTATCCAGTGCGAATTTATACAACCAGTTTGGTGAGCCTTTGCTCCCCTGATTACAACACCATCTTCTCTCTTTTCTGTTATATGTACAAACATATCAGGATCTTCTTGTTCTGACGGTCCCTTACTTCTATCACCTTTTGGATCTGTCATCGCACCACCGATAACAAAATTCTCCTCTTGAATATATTTAAGAAAATCTTTCATACGTTGATGATAATTGGTGGTATATTTTTCATCTATTTCATATGTTACTGAAAATAGCGAATTGATTGCGTCCATACCAACACAGCGTTGGAAGCATGTACCTGTTAACTGTCCTAATTTTCGTTGCATCTTGTTTTGCAGTACAACATCGTCAACGCTTTCTGTTATCTGCAGAAATCTATTGACACTCTTGCCAGAAAGGGAAGAATAAGCTGTTGCAAGTTCTGGGTTTTCAACTGCAAGATCGTATGTAGCTGCAATGGCATTAATTGAAGGACGGATCATAGGATGATCCACTGGTTCTTTGACTAATTCTCCGAATAAATAGACCTTCAAATCACGTCCACGCAAGCTCTCAATATATTCTTCACCTGTTTGTATCGTCATCTCACTAAGCTTTTCATATTGATAATATATATATATTTTATATAGTAACTTAGTTACTTTCTAACATTATCTTTCCTATTTAGAAATTCATCCAAGATTTTAGATTTCTTTATATAGATTATTTAGTTCCCACCAAATTCTTACTGAAACATGTTATTCATTTTATCTGGGCATTAGACAGATTAGATATTTAATATTTGATTTCAAATAAATTAATATAGGATTTACTTATACGATGATTTATCGGTAAGACCTATTCTGACGTCAACAGCCTTACACCCATTTCCATCCTCCAAGACAAGCAGAGGATTCATATCAAATTCAGATATCTCTGGAAAGTCAGTAACAAGCTGGGATAATCTAAGAAGGCAATCCGTCAATGCGTTTACATCTGAAGACTTTTCCCCTCTTACTCCCTTCAATAATTTGGAAGTCTTTATTGACTCAAGCATATCCTTTGCTTCGTGTTCATTTATAGGCGCAAGTCTGAATATAACATCTTTGAGAACTTCAACATATATACCTCCCATACCAAACATTAGCAGTGAACCAAACTTTGGATCTTGTTTTGCACCAATTATAGTCTCTTTACCTCCTTTTACAAGTTCCTGAACCAATACACCAAGAATCTTTGCATCAGGTTTATACTTCTTAACATTTGATATAATACTATTATATGCATTTCTGACTTGTTCTTTTTCTATATTGACTTTAACACCTCCAGCATCTGATTTATGTATTATATCTGGAGATACTATCTTCATAACAAGTGGGTAGCCTATCTCCTGCGCAGCTTTTAAAGACTCATTTTCATCTTTTGCTAGAATACTCTTTATCGAAGGAAATCCATATGCCTTCAACACTTCATATCCCTCTTCTTCAGTTAAATGACTTCTGTTCTGTTTCTTCACGTTACTGAAGATTTCATTAACACTTTTCTTATTTACCTTGAATGTCTTCATCTTGCCTTTAGGCACAGTCAGCCACATTTTGTAATCATACATAGATTTGAGTGATCTAATAGCAAGCTCTGCATACATGTAATGTGGAACTCCACCTTCAGATAGTATTCGTTTATTTTCTATTCCTTCTGCAAGACCCATTAGACTAGCAAGTGTAGTTTTACCTTTAGTTTTTGACATCTTTACAGTAACACGGGCCAAATCATCGTAATTCAGTGTAGCAGACGGTGTACACATTACTACTATAGCACCACAATCTGGATGATCAAGAACTTCAGATAATACATTCTCAAATCTATTGTAATCTGCATCCCCAACAATATCGACAGGATTGCGTGATGAGCCGTATGAAGGTATCATTTTGTCGATCTTTGGTCTTATATTTTCTATGTTAGCCATCTTCAAACCATATTTGGAAAGAGCATCTGTAGAAATTATTCCAGGTCCACCAGCATTGGTAACGATTACGACCTCATCTCCAGGAAGTGGTTGTTTAGCAAATGCAGTAGCATAATCGAAGAGTTCTTGCATTCCCTCAACACGAATAACACCAGCCTGTTTGAATATTGCATCATAAACTTCATCGGCCCCCATCAACGCACCGGTATGTGACATTGCTGCCCTAGCACCTTCTGGAGTACGTCCAGACTTTAATACCAAGATAGGTTTTTTGTACTTGGATTCCTTTGTAATTCTCCTACATGCATCGATGAATTTTCTACCATCATTAATATCTTCTAAATACATAACAATTACTTTAGTCTGTTCATCATTCTCTAACATAGTGAGCAGATCTGTTTCGTTCATGTCCACTTTATTACCTATACTTATCACTGTAGAAAATCCTATGTCTTGGGCAATTGCATCTTCTACAAGTGCAGCACAAATAGCACCACTCTGTGATATCAATGCAATATTACCTGTTTTCGGTGTAATCTTTAGAAATGTGGAGTTCATCATGGTTTGTGGCGAGAGGTTCATTATACCTAAACAATTAGGTCCAATGATTCTCGTTCCATATTTTTTGCTTATCTCTGATATTTGTTTCTGTAGCACTTCACCTTCACCTCCCACTTCTTTGAAGCCAGCAGTGATTATGATCGCTCCCTTGATCCCTTTCTTTCCACATTCTTCCATAACAGTAGGCACGATCTTACTTGGAGTTATTATTACTGCAAGATCTATACTTGTAGGAACATCAATAACGCTCTTGTAGGCTTTTCTACCAAAAACATATTCGTGCGAAGGTGTTATGGGATAAACTATACCCTTGTAACCTTTCAAGATATTTGAGATTATAGCCTTACCAACAGTGTTAGACCTTTCTGAAGCACCTACAACGGCAATGGATTTAGGAGCCAGAAAAATATCAAAGCTCATTTATACCCAACTCTAATCATAATCCAGATACAGTTAAATAAATTTATACTATATTTAACCTGCAACTCTTATCAAACCTTGTTTTGACGAGGTTAGAGGATCGGGCAATGTTATACTTCTCCAAATAAACACATCAATAGTGTATTCCCCTTTACTTTCTGCAGGAAAGAACGTTATAGGTTTGATTGTTATATTTGGTGATATTTTTATATCTTCTATCCATCCTATGAACAACGGAATTCCCGCTTCATTCTTGACTTGAATTATGTATACGAAAGAACGCATTTCTTCTGTATTATTTACAATTTCAGACTTTACTCCAACTGTCTGACCCTTAATAAATACCTCAGCATTATTTCCCTGTCGATCAATAAATATTGGATCTGATAAAAAGAACTTCTTCGCAAAAGTAAAGCCGTTTGTAATTCTAAATGTATTGTCTCTGAAATGCCAATCTGTAATATTATCATTATCTATGGCATTAGGAAACCGTTGCCATGTTTTATCATCATCTACTTCATCAGAAAGGAAAGGTGTTTTATCAATTTCAACAGAGTCTGGAGTTAACAGAACAATCGAATCACGTTTTTCATCCAAAGCTCTGGTTTGGAAGGGTATCACAACATATCCATTGGGTTCTACTACAAAACCTGATGAAACTTGGATCGATCTACCTAGTTCTACACTCTTTATGAGAAAATTACTGATATCTAATAAAAAATTACTTGGATTGTAGATCTCGATCCATTGATTACCACTAATTTTACCTGGAGGATTAAATTCTACCTCATTTATTTTGAGTGAAGGAGATTGGCTATAGGCTTGCATGAATGGTACGCTGATGAGAATTGAAGTTATAAGTATAGAAAAAATAACATGTGATTTGTTCATTTTATATATTGCAGAGGAAATCTACTTATTATCTCTATCTATAGTAATGATTCTAGTTATCATTGTAGATCCTATAAGATCAATTACAAGAACTGTAAGCCATTTCTTGTATTAACGTAATTACGAAAGAAATTCAGATCTTTTTAGAATGTTTTTTAGCTGTAAATATATTTGAAGTTATCCAAATCCTAGCCTATGTTTATTGATATACATTTGAGTATTAATTATTCTATTATATGATATTTTTTCGAGAAGAAAATCCATTACATAATTAGATAGCTTTTTTTGAAATATATCTCTCTAATTAATAGAAGACCAATAGATAAGTGGTTTTGAGAAATGCGATTGGGTAAGCGATTGGACAGCTATAAAGTCCATACTCTATCTTTTTTATGATTATTTTTCCAAAGGTAACGAATAACGAAGAAAGGTTAACTTGGTATGAAAAACTTCTGTAGGTACAAATAATTACGTATTGATAGTATTTAAGCCTATAATTTATGTCTGAGATTGCACGCCTATTTTTTCTATAAATGTTTAATATTGCCCATTTCTGTTTATTCTCTCGTGATGCCCGTGGGTAGAATCCCAGAATTATTGGAACGACCCTTGGGTATTGCACTCTCGTATCCTGCCAATTACGCTAAGTGAAGTTCATAACTGATTTTAAGTAGAAGTGCATCTGAATAATGTAGGAGTAGGTTAGTTTGGTTTTCAAAAAAGGACATAAGCCTTGGAATAAAGGAAAAACAGGAGTAGTATCAGAAGAAACTAGGAGAAGGATGAGTGAAGCGCTAAAGGGTAGAAAGGCTTGGAATAAAGAAAAACCTCATTCAGAAGAAACTAAGAGAAAGATAAGTAAAGCGAAGAAGGGTGGAATAATATCAGAAAAAACTAAGAGAAAGATAAGTAAAACACTAAAGGGTAGAAAGAAATCAAAAACCTAACGTTCTTTGGTTCTCTGCCTAATTGTATAGGATGAAGGTGTCAGATGCTCATGGAATTATTAGATTTTTTAGATAATTTTGTCGCGCCCACTTGTGGAAGGTGCGATAAAATTATCGCTGACTCCGTGAATTAGATACAGTGTCTACTGAAATATTATAAAATGAATATTATCCCTTTTTATAATTAGGGTTAGCATGTAGACGAGATTTTTGCGAATGATATGCTCCCCATACCATATTATCTTGCCCACACACTAACATCGGTTTGGTACTTCAGCATTGCTATGTAGATAATGGGTTTTAAGTTTTCTTTTTGTTGGATTCACTTCTAAAATGTGCGTTTATTATTTTTGGAGTCTTAAGTCTTCTCTTTTCACTGTCTACCAATGCATTAAACATCTCCGTAAATGTTTCTAGGGTTTTCCTTAGTGGTACATTAAATTCACGGGGTATTACTCTAAAGATTGCTTCAAGGGAATCACGGAATTGTTTTTCAGCGAATGGAAGTGTTATTTTACTAGGCATGTCAATTTTTCCATTTCCATATACTTGTGCCATTAATCCTTGAAATTCTAGGCTTGAACGAATTTCATTGGTATATTTTGATGGTCTACGATTTTGTTTTTGCCCATATGTAAAAACATCTTTCTTGGGTTGACCCTCTGCTTGTGTAGTACCAGTCTTTATGGTTCCATAAACTATAGTATAACATCGAAGGATGAAAGCAGCGTCATTTATCGCGCGCAATGCATTATCTCTAAGCTTTTTTTTCACGCGTGATTGTTTGATATGTGGAAACTTCTCAGGATGGGTAATTGCCCCTATATCTATAGGCTTACCTAGAGTCATGCCTGGGTTTGCCTTTTTAGCTTCATCTAGGAGATTTTGTTGTTCGGCATTTAGTCCTTTTCGTACAATGTTTTACCATAAATGGACAATTATATAGACATTCTGTACACACAATAATTATGCCACTATCAACGCATCTTATCGGTTCACGGATACCAATGCCACTGTATACGCAAGTGGAAGCTTATGCTGGTAACAAGTACACCATAGGTGAAGTTGTTCGTTTAGCTTGGAACGGTTGGTGTTCACAGCACAAACAAAACCTGTTGTTAACAAGTCTAATACAGATAATCAAAAACCGTTATTGGATAATCCAGTCAGACAGAAATCATCAGGTAGGAGTGATGACTATGCCGTCTGATATAATCAGTTGTAGCAAACATCCTTGGAATAATGGCAAGCCAAGGGGTAAGCCTAGAATAGCAAGACTGGCAAGTAAAGAAGAAGTACGAAGGAAGAAATTGCATGGTCTGTATGAATTTATGAAGAAAGACATTGAAGTGAATATGTATACTACCGTGGATTCTATGCTGNAGGAAATCAAGGAAAAACAGAGGGAGTTAACCTATGAAGTGTAAGAATTGCTCAGAAGATATCAGTGACGATTTTGCTAGAAATGTTTCACAGCATGTCATAGCTGCTATGCCAAAACCACAGGAAAAACAACCAACTCCAGCTGATAAAAAAATTACACAGTACCCAAGAGAGTTTCAATATACGGATTTCTGTGATGATTGTGATAAGCCACACAAAAATCCGAATTATAGAGAACCAACCCTTGAGTGTAAAGATTGCGATGTGGAATTGGATGCCGATAGAGAAAATTGTTCACACTGTGGGAGCCAAGACCTAGAGGAATTAGACGATTAGAACCTAGATAGGAAAAACGTGAATTACAATAAAAAATATCAAGTCAGTTGTTAGTTTAGACTATGTCTCACAGATAGAGAAAGGGAAGGTTAAGGCTTCTCAAATTGAGAAATATGATGAGATTCATAGGAACGGGAATTATTACACAGTCAGTAGCAACGGTTGGAAATTACCAGGTGTTGAAGAACCTTACAACCAGTGCAATGATTGCGGTAAAAAACTTGTTCGTTCATTGACTACATGTACAGGTTCAATATGGACAGGGAGAGTCTATGATTATTGTGGAAGTGAAAACATTACGGAGTATTGCGGTGTTTTTGTATCGTATGGTTGTCTACATGTAGAGGGTCATTCTAGCAATCAGGCATATGTTAAAACCTACGCTTTATCATGTTTCAAATCTTCATGTAAAAAATGTTGGTACACGTGGAGTGCTAGAGAAGCTAATCACGGAACGCACAAAATTCAAACGTATGAAAAAATAACTACTACGAAGTATCGTAAGAATCCCGCAAAACATATTGTTGTTTCTGTACCGAAAAAATATTGGGATTTAGATTATAAGAAATTAAAAAAGCGTGCTAGGGATATTGTAAAAACAAATAACATCGAAGCGGGTTGCATGATATTTCATCCGTATAGTTTGATGGAGAAACCCAATGGCAGTTTTATCGATGATATTCAGGAGTGGTATTATAGTCCACACTTTCACATAATTGGCTTTGGTTGGATAGATGATAATATTGTTAAAGATACGTATGACGAAACGGAATGGGTAATCAAGAATCTTGGTACACGTGACAGTGTGTATAGCACTTTCTTGTATCAGTTGTCTCATTGCGGTATTAATGAGAAATTCCATTCCGTTACCTGGTTCGGTAATTTGTCCAATGGTAATGTTGCAAAGTACCGAATAGAGTGCAAGCCCTTGAAGGATGAAAATCCTATGATGTGTCCCGAATGTATGACTTCGTTAAGGAAGTTAGTAGTATTAGACTATCAAACGTTGTTTCATAAACCTCCAGATTGGTCAGCTTGTAAGTTTGAAGGATATGTTAATTATTTTTCAATTATGATGCGGTATGCACCTGAAAAAAATAGTACCAGGCTACCAGCTCATAAGTTATCACTGAAGTATAATGATGAAGGAGTGCTTGTTCCTTGCAAATAGATTATGGACAATGTTCACGCTGTTATTTTTCTAACACACAGATTGAAAAAGAACGTGTCAGCGATACAATTTGCGTTTGTTGGAATTGTGATTGGGTATCCTATGAACCACTTGTTTTAGAAACATATCCATGTCCAGTCGAAGATTGTTTTTCTGATTATAGGAAATATTCAAAACTTGACTTACAACATCATTTGGTTGGGCATAATCCCGTCACCGTGGCTAGGTCATTTTCAAAATTATGGGTTAAGTTGAAAAAGAGAAATATTGATTTTAATAGTTTGATGCCTTATGTTTTAGTAGATGAGGATGTGTCGAACACATCTGAGAGGGGAAAAAGATGACATTAGGAGACAGAAGCGAAACGATACAGACACCCAATATAATGGAACGATTGAAAGATAGAAAATACAGAAGGTCACATAGTCTGAATTCCGAAAAGGCATTTGAGAGTAATGTTAAGAGCTTTGCGAGGTATATGAGAGACAAAGAGCTTAGTATTCCTGATATCGCAAAATCACCAATCCAAAACTTGGATGATTTTACTGGATGGCTAGATAGACAGGGATATGAGTCAACTACCATAGTCAATTATGTATTTGCAGCTAAGGACTTACTGAAAGCACACGGTACAAAAATTACACTTGAGGATTTTAGAGACGGTGTTATATTACCAAAAATAAGACCATTTGAAGATAAGAAAGTAGATGCAGAGCAGATTAGGAGAATACTGTTTGAATGTAGTAGCAGTGGTTTGAGATTGCAATTGATGTTCATAAAAGACACAATGGCTAGACCTCGTGAAATCACTGGGCTACAACTAAAACATGTGTACTTGGATGAATTAGAACTACCATATCTGAAAATACCAAGTGAGTTATCCAAGAATGATATACCTAGAGAGGTATTCTTTACTTTAGAGACCAAAGAGATATTGAAATCATATCTGATGGCAAAATCTATCACAGAACCAGACGATTACATATTCTTACTTGGCTACAAGTTCATTGATGAAAGAGCCTTCCAGCATAAGTTACATCAAAAATGCGTTAATTATAATACGACTTTCAGAAACATTTTAGAAAAAAAATGCTTTGCAGACATGAACAAGAAAGTTAATGGACATCATAAAAATATTAGATATGAAATCCATCCATATAGTTTCAAGAAATTTGCCTATACTGCGGTATCAGATGTGTTAGGTGAATCAGCTGCTAAGGCTATGAAGGGAGATGTCAAAAATGCACAAACGTACTACAAAAAAACATTACTTGAGAGAATGGAAGACTATAAGAAAGTGATATCAAAGCTCTCTGTATTTGGTGCTAGTGAAGATGTTAGACTTGAAACAAAACAACAGTTGGTTAATGAGATTAGTGATATGAGTACAGATGCCCAGCAAAGATTGCTAAAGTCACTTATTGACAGCAAGAATCCAAGCAAAGGGTAGTTAGTGCAGAAGAAGCTGAACGTCTAATCAACAATGGTTGGCAATTTGTCGGTGTGCTATCAGAGAATAAGATAATAGTCCAGTTATTTATTTGAAAGTTATTAATTAGATTTCTATATTTCAATTTTATAACAACATTCATTTAATATTTATTATTCTTTTTGTTTCTTATAACCACTTGAAATTCAATATTTTGAACTATTATACTTCCATATGAATATCTGTATAAAAATATGAAAAATTATCGGTATTAAATTTTAGTTTCATGAATACTTTTGTTTAACGCCGTCTTGATCTCTTCAGTTCTTCTAGATAAGATCTCTACAAATTCATCGAATTCTTTTTCTACGGCATTTCGTTTTAGTACACGCCTAGTTTGATAATGAAATGCGTTATACACCATTCCTAAAGCTATACCTAAAGCTATCTGTTTTTCATCATTTATAAGTTTCTTCAATGATATGGTTATCGTTACAATTTCATCAACTTTGTTAATAACATCATCTATTTTGGAGTTGATTATGTCCTCAAGTCTATTATCCACAATTAGTAATAATAAACAGTAGTTTATTCATTTTTCTAATTTTTATTATTAGAAAGAGGTGATCATGAATATCTTCAAGATTATAAAAGTGATACTTATACACAACTAAAACAATTGGAGGAATCTAATTATTTCCTTTTTTATGTATTTTCGTTAGCCTTTATAAATAATGCAAATGCCTTTGTTTCATAATCAAATGCTAGCTGAAAAAGCTCTGAAGATTTTTCATACTCTGCCTGATCATGAGTTTCAACATATACACGCATGTGTTTATTGCTTTGTAATTCATATTTCAACGATAGAATATTCATTTCATGTCCATCTTTGAACTTTTCTGGAGGTTCCAGAGATTTTAATTGTGATAATAATGATTGCAATTGCTTAATATTATTATCTGTTATTCGGAGCATTTCTATATCATCCATCACATCACTTTTCCATTCTCCAATAGAATTTTCATAATTTTTTGTAGTTAATCTTGATTGATTAGATATTTCATTCAACTCCAATATGTAAGTGTCATTGCTTGATTTCTGAGCCAGATGAATTCCATTTATACCCATTATAAGTACGACTATTCCTGTAGCTATAACAATTATCAATTTTTGATGGGAATGAGTATTATCACGTCTTCTAGGCATTCACAGTAAAATAACACATATCTGTTAATAGTCTTTTTTTGAGAGGCCTTCTATACTATTCCGTTCACAAGTTGATACCGTAATATCCAAAACAGGTTATCAATACTGTAGTGAGTAAAAGTGGAGTAACTTTAGCCAAACTTTAACATCTATTATACGAAATATAGTGTCTCTCTAATCAAAAAATATAACAGAATAAAGTTACAACTTTATTATTGTAGAAATCTACCTAATAATTTTTTAACTGTTAAACTCAGAATTTACTTGTTCACCTTTACTTCATCCTTATTGTAGCTCCACTTCAGCAAAATTGGTGTGATTATTGTGGTAACTGCAACCATTAAAATTACTATAGTATAGACATTACCTGTTAATACTCCTGAAGTAACACCCACACCTGCAACAATCAAGCCTACCTCACCTCTAGAAACCATTCCTATTCCTACTTTCATTGATTTATTTTTGTTCTTAAGGAACAACATAGCGGGCAAACCACATCCAACTATCTTAGTCACTATGGCTATTGCAATTATTATACCTCCCAGTAGCAAGACTTCTACATTAAGACCTGTTAAATTTACTTGTGCACCGATAATGGCAAAGAACAACGGTGCAAAAATAAATTCCAATTTACCAACATATTCTTCTAATCTTTTTAAAACAGGCGTACTTGCCAGTGCCATACCAGCTGCAAATGCACCTACTATTGGGGAAAGTCCTATCAGTGCTGCAAGTGCTGCTATTCCAAAAAATGCCGCAGTTGATACTGCTTCTACACTACCCTTAGCTTTCCACAAGTCTGCTCTTGCAATTACCTTTGGTAAGATAACTATTGATGCTATAAGCAATACTGCAAAAAATCCTAAAACCTTCATTATAAGGAAAGCTATTTCTATTGGGTTTACAGTTGCACCTGTTTGTACCATTGAAGTTACAACTGACAGAACAGCAAGTGCTAGTATATCATCAACTATTGCAGCTCCAAGGATTAATTTTGCTTCAGGTGCCTGTAATTTTCCTAAGTGCGATAATACTTGTATTGATATGGCTATACTTGTTGCAGTAAGCGCAGTGGCAACAAGCATTGATTGTAACGCTTCAAATCCAAATAATGTAAAAACATAATAACCAACAAAGAATGGTATGATTACACCTATTGATCCTACTGTGAAGGAAGCTATTCCTCCTTTAAAAAATTCTCTTGGTGTTACATGTAGCCCCCCGATGAAAAGTATTACTATGGCACCTATTTCCCCGATTACACGTATTGATTCATTAAGCACTATCAACGGCTCTCCATTGAATAATGGCAAGCCTCCAAGTGCAAATGGGCCAATTATCATACCCGCTACCAATTCTCCCAACACTATTGGTAATTTAGCACGGTGGAATCCTTCTGCTAGAAGTTTTGCAGCGAAGAGAAAAAGGCATATCGCTATGATTGTACGTATGAGCTCTGTTTCAACAGTCAATTTACCCGTTATAATAAATTGACTTGCTTAAAAAACATTGGCAAATCAAATATGAGTAAATCATCATTAATGATTTTTTTAAACTCGAATTATCCATGAATATATTATCTATATGTTGTTGGAACTACCATTTCTACACGTTCATATATGAGAAACTTTTATTTTACAAAATTCCTTATAATATCTACATGTTAATAACTTATTGATGAGTATAACGGTAATATAGTAAGTAAAATAAGTCCAGATATTACACCATTTCTGGTCGGTTATATCAACATAATGTTTAATGTATTTGGTGGACAGATCTGTAGAAATAACTCATATTGGTAACTAATTTTTAACTGTTAGTACTTTGAACACTGATGCATAATAGATGGGTAAATGAAATAACAAGAAACGGTGATATCATGAGGAAAATAAATATTATTCATGATGAAATAAATGAAATTACTTTATCCATAGAAGAATCACTTAAGGAAACCTATTTGGATAATAATATCATTAGTTTCAAAATATCTTAATCCGAATCTGTTATGACTCGGTCTATATTGGTTTACAATAATGAATGAATTCATCCAACATTTTCAAGTGTGTTATTCTCGGTCTATTTACTACGCAATTGCCTTATTTTATATCTACGATTATTCTTTTTAAACAGAAACAGGAAAAGTAATATTTATGCTAGTGGGTGCGGTCGGATTCGAACCAACGATCACCTGCGTGTAAGGCAGGTATCCTAACCAACTAGACTACGCACCCTATACATAATCAACACGGAATAAATCATTTAAAGTTTAGTTTAGAAAAAACAGTTAGAAATTAAACAAAAATAGATATACTTCTTATTGCTTTTTACAGAGTTCTACCTTATAACATTCAATTTTTTGCGTTATTATAGGTCATACAGATAATTAAAGTCTTTATTAATTTCTTGATGGTTAATATAATTATTAGTGATAATATTGTCTAATAATAATTATTATACATAAAATATCTAAAAACAGTATAGGATTATAGTTTGTATATATTCTATTAATAGAAATCTTCACCATTCAACTATCCATGAATAAATTATGAATGAATGTGTTGAGTATAAGTCTATAATCATACAGAAAGATGTTGGTACAGATATTATGAATCAAATTGGAGTATAAATATCTAAATTTCTATCATTGATATTTGTTCATTCATTGTGAGTATGTGTGGATGTTTTTCTATAAAAAAACTGCTTGATTGTTTTAAAGCTTACGGGCTGACTCACAAAATGGCATTGACATGCTAGTAACGATTCCAAACCTAAATGAATACCAATAAGGTGCGCCATTGTTTCTATTCCTATTATCACAGAAGCGATAATGACATGGATTATCAAAGTATCACTCTATATTTTTAGCAATTAATAAAGTTATAATAGTTTTTTAATAATTTTTATATAATGATTTATAAGATACTTATTAACAAAAATGTTATGCCAATAGTTAGCATTTCTATAAATGATGAAATGCTTAGTGATATCAACGAATTGATGAAAGATATGGGTTTCTCTGGCAGATCAGAAATGATTCGAGCTGGGATAAGAAAGCTAATCTTGGAAAAAAAGGAACACCAAGATTTGTTAGGGATACTTCATGCCTTGCTTCTTGTTATCCACAATGAAGAATCGGAACAAGAAGTAACTGGTACAAAACATACTTTTGATGAATTGGTTAATACTCATATTCATAGCAAACTAGATAACCACAAATGTTTGGAAATATTCCTACTAAAAGGTGAAGCCAATAAAATCAAGAATATGAACAAAGAGTTCCAAACAAACAAGAAGATTGATCATGTTAAATTAATTCCCATGTAGGACAATTAAGTGAATGTAATAAGCCTTTGTAAGTACTAGCAATGACTGCTAATATTGCAGATTTCTTAACTCAAAATCCATCTACTTTATCATTTTTCAATCAATTTTGTTCTTTTTTCAAATAACATGTTTATTGGAGTATATTTTCATTAAACATATTTTTCTATCCTTGCAACTTTAACGTCACTGACGTAATAAATAATAATAAAGTCTAAAAATAATGTTTTTGTTATTTCTTTAACTATCTTCTCGAGAGTTTTTTCTTTTAGGATCACCTCTATTTTCACATTATTTTCTTCTGGTAACCCTTTACCGCGTATTCCACCTTCACCCTTACCATTCGCTTTATAGAAAGTATAACCTGTTACTTTGTATTTCTCCAAAATTTCTTTAACTTTATTCTGTACCATTATTTTGTACGTAACCGTTAATAATTTTTCTTTATATAATCTCGTTTAATCCCTTCATAATGTAATTTTAATTAATAAGCTTATCCTCAAGCATAAAGCTTTGACGCTACTATATACATGATAGGTAGCAGTGCAATTATGTTATAAGGGAAGGTTATTCCAAGTCCAGCAGTGATATATAGACTAGGATTTGCTTGTGGTACAGCAGTTCTTAAAACAGCTGGAGCAGCAATAAACGAAGCACTTCCAAGTAACAAACCAAACATTATAGAACCACCCATACTTAGACCCATTAAATAAGCTACTACTACTCCAAGTATTCCGTTTATTGTAGGGACTACAATCGCAAAACCTAACAAAAATATTCCTACCTTCTTTACTTCACCCAGTCTTTGTCCTGCTACAAGTCCCATTTCTAGTAGAAAAATTGCTACTGCACCAGCAAACATGTCTTCAAAAACAGGTTCTATAGAGGCAAAACCATGTTCACCAATCAAATATCCAATCACAATGGAACCAAGGAGAATAATTATCGCTTTCCCAGTTATACTATCATGTAAAATTTTACGCATTGAATGACTAGTCTCCTCTGCTGCGTCTACAATTGAATTAGTGTCACGATCGTTGCTTTGTTTAGATACTTCTTTTTCGTTAACTGTGCCGGTCTTGGAAATCTGTGATTTTTTTTGCTTTAGTATAGACCTATTTACCATAAAGATACAAAACGTGAGACTTACTGGTTCTAGTACTGCCAGTACGGCCGCTAAGAAGCCTTCAGACTCTATGTTCAGATTTCTTAAAAATATCAGTCCCACAGAGAAGGTTATCGCACCAACGGATCCATAAGTAGAGGCCAGTGCATAAGAATCAAAGAAATTGAATTTACCAAGACGTCTTAGTATTTGGTAATGATATACAGTAAGAGCAATAGCTAAAACAACTGCAACCAGAATTGGAATAGCTACATTTTCCAATCCAGTCTTTCTCATCTCTACTCCTCCATGTAGACCAATAGCTGCTAGTAGATAGATTGGTAGTATAGAAGATATTGCCTCAGGAATTTTGAGATCAGATTTTACGCGTGTTGCAACTATCCCTAAAATAAAGAATAATACTACTGGAGTTAGAATATTACCTTGAATTAATGAAATTGTATCCATTTTATATCATTTCATCTGTTCAAATTAGTATAATATAATCTTGTAGGATCACGTATATGTTCTGTTCATAGTGTAATATTTCTATAAGATCATAGATAATTTCTCCATAAGGCGGAAATATCCGAGATTCTAGCATACTGTGAATGTTTCATAATAATTCCTTTATATACAAAAAATTCGTGAAATATATGATTCATTTCAATAATTTTGAGTATTATATGATCTATATACAATATACAATATTCAATTATCTATTAAGGAGAAAATAATTAATTATTTTTTAACACCAAGCGATCTGTTCTTAAGTCGCAATTGATCTCTTTTACATTTTCTGCATCTTGTAGCGTCTATAGGGTTCCTT